>JALUYA010000054.1 GCA_027018875.1 Gammaproteobacteria bacterium | reverse complement strand
CAGAGCACGTGGCTACACCAAGTTCGCCACGATCCGTACCGTGATCTTCCTCCTGGCCGGCAAGCTCGACTTCTCGAAACTCAACCCGCATGTGGCACATTAACCCACTCGGAATTCAAAAGAGCCACCTCGGATAATTCATTTTTCTCATCCGCCGTACCACCAAACCAGCTTCGCAACCTGGCAGTCAATCCCGTTTCCATCAGGCCAGGGACTCCGATAATCCCTTGACTATAGCCCGACGTAAATCGGTCAGGCGACCATGAAAAAAGTGACCTGTATCCGCAAACGAAATCAGCTCTGGCGGTACCAGGCACCCGCGTGCCCAAGCGTATGTCGTCCCCGGGGGTACCACCTCATCGGCATCTCCTTGAACCAGTATCCAGTGCCGGCACATCGGTTCCCGATCTCCATTCAAGCCATATTCCGCCATCCGCTCCACGGGCGGCGCTACCGTGACCAACTGATCGCAGGGAACGCGCAATGAACGCATGAACACCATGGCCGCCCCAAAGGAAAATCCCAGGCGCCACAATGACAGACCGGAGTAATTGCTCCCAATCCAGGTCTCGACGGTCGCAAGGTCTTCCTGTTCTCCACGCCCTTGGCCAAAAGCACCTTCACTTTTCCCCACGCCGCGAAAATTAAACCGTAACACGACCGCACCGGAATCGACCGCGGCATGAGCTAATGTATAGGCTACCTTATTGTGCATCGTGCCACCATAGAGCGGGTGCGGGTGGCACACCACCGCCGCCGCCACCGGATTTTGTTGCCGCGGCAGATCAAGCCGGCATTCCAACCGCCCTGCGGGACCATCGAGAAACATATCGCGGGAAATACGCTTGCCGGAACTCAAAATATTTGTGCTCATGAGACTTGGTTATTTTAGCCTGATTTTGGAGGCACAAAATTAATTAGTATATCCCCTGCTTTCGGCTCGATCCCCGGGGGGGTAAGCCCCGGGCGCTTTTTATCCTCCGCCTGCCTACCTCCACCCCGATCGCCACCGGCATTTGCCGCGGCGATCAGGCGCAATGCCCCGCCGGCACGCAGTAAAACAACCGGTACGGCCTCTTCCGGCAACCGTTCCCTCAAGGCAGAATAATTAAATTGCCCGGTCAGAGTGGTCTTTTGAAACCGCCAGCCACCATACATTCTCCTGATCAATGTCTCATACCGCAACTCGGGAGAAAAAGCGATCCGTCCCCGCCGTGGCCGGGCGAGTCGGCGCCCCCCGGCGCTCTCTGCCCGATGCATGGCCAGCTGAAATACCTGTTCACGCCCTAATTCGGGAGCAAACCCGGAGCACACCAGGGCGTTGTAGGCATCATTCTGCGTCGCCGCGAGAAGAATCCCCACATCGGTCAATTCCAGTGCGACTTCAGCCTGCTCGGACAAAATTTCTCCATAATAAACATCGACCCCGGCCAGGCGCGCCTCACTCAACCGGTGCCATACATTATCCACCAGAAGCACCGCGCCGCCGGCCGCAGTCACGGCGCGGGCCATACCTAGGCTCCAGGCATTAGCCCCAATGATCAACAAACGATTGCGCGACCTGGCCGCAAGCCCCAAAGCGCGAGCCAACCCGGTCAGCGTTCCCCCCTGCAAGATCACACTGGCAAAAACCAACCCAAACAGCAACGGCTCAAGCGCCGCCGCATCCTGGTAACCTGCAGCCATCAAGGGCGGAGCAAGTACCCCGCCGGTAGCGGCCGCGACCACCCCGCGCGGGGCAGCCCAGGCGGCCACCACACGCTCGCGCCAACTCAACCCGGATCCCAGGGTGGCCAACGCCACGGTGACTGGGCGCACCAGAAACAACAGCACCGGAACGACCAGCACCACCGACCAGGGCAGACTCGACAACCTAGAAAGATTCAGATTGGCCGAAAGCAGGATGAATACGATCGATACCAGCAACGTAGAAAGATATTCCTTGAAACGGCGCATCTCCTCCATGACCGGAAGATTCAGATTGCCCAGCGTGATCCCCATGATCGTGACCGCAAGCAGGCCCGATTCGTGCTGTAGCTCGTTCGCCACCACATAAACCATCAACACCAGAGCCAATGTCACGGGCTGCTTGAGAAATTCGGGAACCCATTCGCGCCTGAAACTGAAGCCGAGAAACCAGGCGGCGATGAATCCAATCAGCCCCCCCCCGAGCGCGCCACGGGAAAAATCGACCAGCACCCCGATACCCGAATTCCCCGCCGCCTGGTACAGCCAGAATTGAAATACCAGAACGGCTAATAACGCCCCCAACGGGTCGTTGAGAATGGCTTCCCACTTCAATGATGCCGCGATTCGACGATTCAGCATGGCATGGCGCAGCAGCGGCAACACTACCGTGGGGCCGGTCACCACGCTGATCGCCCCAAACACACTGGCTACCGCCCAGTCCAGCCCGCCGATAAACCGCGCCGCCAGGGTTCCCAAGGCAAAGGCGAGCGGCACCCCGATATAGACCAGGCGATGCACCCCCGCCGCCGCCTGGTGAAACTCGTGTAGCCTCAGGCGCAAACCGCCTTCAAACAGAATCACCGCAACGGCCAGGCCGACGAGTGGACCCAGGGCATGCCCGAGTTGCGCCTCGGGGCGCACGATTCCCAGCACCGGCCCAACAACCACGCCAAGCAGAATCAGGGGCAGGATGGCAGGCATTCTGAGCCGTGCCGCCAGCCACTGGGCCGCAATCCCCAAGACCACTACCAGGGCGACCAGTACGCCGATATCCATGATGGGTTCTGTCTGTAGCGGACACCTATCATGCCAGACTTACGCGATAATCCAGGATTGCGACAACGGGCCGCGGGTTTTACCCGCCCACTACATCGAATGGAGCGATCTCAAAAACTCATGAACTGTAGGAAAAATCCATTCGGTCTTACTCTGGAAGCGGCTCAGCACAGAAAATTTGCATCCCGACACTCTCGGGCCACAGCGATAATGCACCTCCCCCCTTCTCCATCACACAGCCCGGAGAACACAACAGGTGAGCGTAATCAACCGCCCGGAGGATTCCGCGGCTTCTGACTCGAATCATGCGCCAACGCCGAAGTCGGCACCTGAAAATGCACTACTAGAGTCTGAGGGGTTGCAGTGCCCTTGGCATTAGGAGGTTTGAACCGTTTAGCGGCTACAACTTGAATTGCCGCCTGGTCATACATGCCCGGTGGCTCGGCACGAATGACATGAATATCGCGTGGCCGGCCATCGGCACCCACCTGGTAGCCGACCTGCACAAAACCGTTTATCATCGGTTCCTGTGACTTGCCGACCTTTTTTTCGCGCCCGGGAATGTGCTCGACCAAACTGATACCCCGGATAACGGTCAAGCCCACCGTTTCGCTCGGCTGGTGACCGACATAACGGGTTATCAGCCAGCCTCCACCAAAAATCACCAAGGCCGAGGCCAGTAGGGTCGAAACCGCAAAGCGCAAAATCACGGAAAATCTGGGCATATCTCCAAGGCCTTATACAGATCCATCCAACTGGACTGAACATAATTTATCAAATCTATCGAACTCGCGGTATTCCACGCCGACCCACCCTGTAGGTGCCCATGGGTTACACCAGATAGTTGTTGTTTCTCCGCGGCATTCAAGAAAAATCCATTACGCTGTATCCTGTTCCCGACTCCGGTTTTGTTTTGGCTTGGGAATAGCATGGGGTACCCTAGCGGTCTTGACCCATCCCAAAGCCGCAGGTAGCCGGATTCCAGCCCAGATCTGCGTCCCTTGTCACGGCATTTATGGTACAAGCGCTTACGGGAGGTGAAGCCAGGATTCCGCATGGGTTCCACTCAGCGTAGTGGCTCGCGGATGGCGGCAATGAGCGTGGTGAAGTGAGACGCCTCTTCATAAATCTTGCGCAATGCCCCCGACCCGATTAACATCAGGACGTTATTGTGCCCCACGTCGTAGCCCGGGTTGGCCTTCTCGGCGAGCGAGTTTACCACCCTCCGGTGCCGATACCTAGAAGATCTACCCGCGTTTCGCCCCCCCAACTCAGCCTCCCTTGCGCAGCGCGATGTCACCGGAACCCGTGTCGAGATTCAACCGAATGGATCCGGTACCTCCGGCCGGGATATAGACATGCCGACCACCGTGAATTGTCGCCGCAAAATCCGTGTCCACGTCACCGCTACCGGTCGATATGATGCCGCTCAACTTCGAACGGGCGGGAAAATACATCACCAAGTCACCGGAGCCCGAACTAGCCTTCAGCGAGGCGGCACCAAGATCTTGCCAGTGTGCCGTAACGTCTCCCGAACCGGTGCGGAGCAAGATCCGCTTCGCCATGGCATTGCCGATTTCGATATCGCCCGAACCGGTGCTTAGGCTCAGTGAATCCGTCGTTCCCGAAAAATCGATGTCGCCGGAGCCCGTGCCGAGTTGCACCTGCCGGGTCGCTCGATCCAGGGCAATGGTAAGATCACCGGATCCCGCCTTGGCGATAATCCGCGTGGACGCCGATTTAATAGCCACGTCGCCGGAACCGCTGTAGCCTGTGATCCGGTTGGGTGCGCCGGGGTTGATAAACCGGAAATCACCCGAACCCAACCGGTAGTCAATGGCCATTGATCCTGGCATGGTGACGGTCACCCGAGCCCGCGGACCGCCGCTCCAATTGAAGTACCGACTCCAGCCGCCGATCCCAGGTGCCCGGATGAAGATATCGCCGCCTCGATCACCGATCTTGGGAGCGAGGCTTTTGACGATCCTTGCCTTGGCATCGGCCGAACCGGCAGAGGCCCAAATCTCGGTGCTGACGGTCACGGAATTACCGGCTGAGACGTGGATTACGACATCTTGCAGGGAAAGTCCCAGACGTACGGTGCCGCTTGGGTGCGCCACCAAACTGGTGAGGTGATGGTAGAGGAGCGGCGGGCGCGCCAATGCCAAGGGGGGCAACGCGACGAGTGCCAGGATGGGGAAAGATCGCAAAATCCTGTTCATGACGATAGGCCGCCAATGTGTATTAGTACTATAGCACACTAATCCATAGGCCCATAGTGAAAGAACCCCCGCACATGACAATTATGTCCCAGCCGTCCCCGGAGGATAAGATTGAAATGGGACTGAACCGCAGGCACGGCAATCGGGATGATAACCGCTGCCGCGCTACAATAAAAAAGCCCTGCCCCCCACGGGAGGCTATGATGGTTTTTGCACTAGTATTTTTCCAACCCGGATTGCGTCGATTTTCTTCCGGGGTGCCTTTATGCTAATCGCCGGGGTTGACGTTGGGGGCACGAACACCGAAGCCGCCCTGGTCAACGACAAGCATCGGGTTGTCGCCCGGAGCAAAAAACCCACCCCGAAAGAGGGACCGGATGCGGTCATTGACACCATTCGAGAACTGATCGATTCTCTGAAGAAAAAACCCGGGGCGGTAGGGGTGGGCATTCCCGGCGCGGTAAACGGGGGCAAGGTCATTACCGTGCCGAACCTGCCTCACTGGAGTGCCGGCATCGACCTGGGGAAACGCCTGCGCACCTCACTCGGCCTGCCGGTTGCGCTGGGCAACGACGCCAACGTGGGACTCCTTGGGGAATGGCTCGCCGGAGCCGCCAAGGGAGCAGACAATGTGCTGGGGGTGTGGATGGGAACCGGAATCGGCGGCGGCCTGATCCTCGACGGTCGTCCCTATACCGGCAGCCGCGGCGCGGCGGGCGAGGTCGGCCACGTGATCGTCCGCGCCGACGGCGCGCTGTGCAGTTGCGGTCGGCGGGGCTGCGTCGAGGCCTATGCCGGCCGGCACCTGATGAGCGCAACGGTACGTGCCATATACCAGTCCGGGCGCAAGACCTCCCTGTTCAAGATCCAAAAAGCGGAAGGCAAACCTCAGCCTACCTCGAAGGTGTGGGCACGGGCGCTGAAGGAAGGCGACACGCTCGCACAAGAAGTATTCGCTACAGGCATAAACACCCTCGGCCTGGGTATAGCCTCGATCCTGAACGTGCTCGACCTCGAACGCGTAATCCTGGGCGGCGGCATGGCCGACAGGATGGGGCAGGCACTTGCAGACCGGGTCGGGAAGGCAACCCGGCCCTGGGTAATGGCTCCCAATCCGGCCCTCAAATTCGTTGCCGCCAGGCTCGGCGACGACTCCGGCGTGGTCGGTGCCGCCGCTCTTGGCCGGGCGCTGATCAGCGCCGCCTAAGCCTCGGTCGCACCCTCAGGGACGCGAAACCCATGGGTTGCCACGGATATAAAAGCGCAGCAGTCTCCGCGCCCAGGCACCGGCATAATCGACCCCCACCCGCGGCCGCCTGACGATACGAAACGTCGGTTCAGGCCCGGCGGCCACGAACAGAGCTTCTCCCAAAAGATCGTAGCCGTTCAGCTCCCGGGTGATCGCCATCGCCCGGGTGAGCAATGCCGGGCCCTGGGTACGTCCCTCGATACCACTTACCGGCTCCAATGCCCGCAGCAACACCGCCGAGGCCTTGCCCGCGGCCTCGGTGGCGACGTTCATGCAGTAATGCAGCCCATAGATCATGTATACATAGGCATACCCGGGGGGCCCGAACATGACCCGGGTGCGTGGCGTCAGCCCCTTCGCGGAGTGGGCCGCCTTGTCGTGGGGACCGAGATAGGCCTCGACCTCGACGATCCGCCCGACTCGTTGCCCGCCGTCCACACGGCGTACCAGGTACTTGCCCAGGATATCCCGCGCGACCTGTTCGGCCGGCCGATCGTAAAACTCGCGCGGCAATTTGTTCATGGATCGCGCCGTACCCCTATGCGCCGGCATCTGCAGGTATCGCACTCCCGGCAATCCAGACACGGCCAATCACCGACTCTTTCCTCCGCTACCTCGCAACCCCCGGCCAAGCCCCAGAAGACTCGGCCCATAGCCGTATACCCCCCTGGACCAACCGTCACCGGAACCGACCCTTGGTCGAGCCAATTTTATGCCCCGCCGGGAACCGAACCGGGCTCGGTCCAATAAAAAACGAACCGCCCCGATTTATCGGTAAACGAGCCAATCGCAATCATAATGAAATCGATCAGAACCCAGATCCCGAACCCACCGAGGGTAAGTATCATCAGGATTCCCGTTCCCGCTTTGCCCACGTAAAAGCGATGGACACCCCAATAACCCAACAACAAGCAAAACAATAACGCTACCAACCGTGATTTAGGCGAATAATCCGGTGTATTCATCCCCTTCTCTCCTTGTCATTCCCGATGACTTCATCAATGCACTTAAACTCAGGCAGAGCATAACCTAACATGAAGCTACAGAAAATTCCGGCTGCGGGAAAACCGCTGCCCCGCTTCGAAGGGATAAGATTGTCAATCGAAGCATAGCGCCTCCACCAGGCCAGGCAGGAGAATCGAACATGAAACCCGACTACGATCTTTTCATCCTGGGTACCGGCTCCGCGGCGACCGGCATCGCCACGCGTTGCCGCGCCGCCGGATGGCACGTGGCCGTCAGCGATGGAAAACCCTTCGGCGGCACCTGTCCCCTGCGGGGATTCGAGCCGGAACTTACCGTCGCGGCACTTAAACGGCTTCAGCCAGCCGGAGTCGATATCCGGCTCGGCCACCAGGTTACCGCGGTTCACCGCCGCGAGGAGAGCTACCGGGTTAGCGCCCGGGGAGCAACGGGAGAGATCGGCATCGACGCCGATCTCGTGGTTCACAGCACCGGGCGTACCCCGGCTCTCGCAGGGCTTGACCTCAAGCGCGTACAGAATGGTTTGGATGTCACCGCCCTTCGCGCGCTCGTGACCACCTATCCCAGCGCCGGCTCGGACCTGGAGTACATGCTGCCTTGAAAGGAACGACCATGCAGATCAAGCAGATGATTCGCACCGTGATGGATCCTACCCATCGCAAACGCATCTTGTTGATCACGCTCGTGGTCGGGTTATGGCTGAGCTTGTTCAACGAGGGCGGTTTCATGGTTCACGGCCCCTGGAACGCCTGGCTTGGCGGCAAAATCTTTCTCAACTTCCTGACCCCGTACGTGGTTGCCAACCTGGGCCTGCTTGCCCATGGACCCGCCCAGGCCGTGCCCCCCCGGGCAACCGTGGGACCGGACCGCAAGGCATAACCTCGCGCACCGAAACCGGCCGCCGGATTCAGGAATCAAACCCCGATACCGTCGCCCATCCTCGGCGAAGCAAGCGATCGCACAACCGCCGGCGCTGCCCGCCTGCACCCGCGGCGGGCAGCGAACAACTTGCGGCATCGGAAACTCGAATACCGGCGATATCAATGCTCCGGACTCACTTACCGCAGGCCGGGTCGGCGCAACACGAGAGCGCCTGTTTATAATGTCCCCCAAAGCCATAGCGTCCGAACGACGACTTCAGTTCATCCATCTAAGGAGTGCTCCCATGCGTTTTTCCGCAATCAATGCCGTAGTGACGGGAGGGGCCTCGGGTCTAGGCTTCGCCGTAGCCAAGGCAATCGTCACCGCCGGCGGTTCGGTCGTGATCGCCGACATCAACGCCGAGGCCGGGAGCCGGGCAGCTTCCAGTCTTGGCGACAAGGCGCAATTCATACCTACCGATGTCACCTCCGAAGCGGATATCGGCATCGCCCTGGAGTCCGCCACCGCACGGGGGCCGGTGGGGCTCGCGGTCGCCTGCGCCGGGATACTCGGAAACAAACGGGTGCTGGGACGCGACGGGGTCATGCCCAGTGAAATGTTCTCCCGCGTGATTCAGGTCAACCTCATCGGCACCTTCAACCTCGTCAAGGCCGCCGCCGATGCCATGCAAACCAATGCCCCCAATCCGGACGGCGAGCGCGGAGTCATCGTAACCACCGCCTCGATTGCCGCCTTCGAGGGCCAGGTTGGACAGGCAGCCTATTCCGCTTCCAAAGGTGGAATCGTCGCCATGACTCTTCCGCTTGCGCGCGAGTTCGCCCGCATCGGCGTGCGCGTCATGACGATCGCCCCGGGAATTTTCCTCACTCCCATGATGGCCGGCCTGTCGCCGCAGATCCGGGATTCTCTCGCCGCCATGGTGCCCTTCCCGGCGCGCCTCGGAAAGCCCGAAGAATTTGCCGAAACGGTACGCTTCATTACCGAAACCGCAATGCTCAACGGTGAAGTCATACGCCTCGACGGCGCCATCCGGATGCAGCCGAAGTAAGGCCCGGAAAATGGATCCAGCGCGCGAGATAATGAAATACGATGTGGCGATCGTGGGCGGCGGCCCATCCGGTCTCGCCTTCGCCATCCGTTACCGGCAACTGCAACCGCAAGCCTCGATCTGCCTGTTGGAAAAGGGTGCCGAGATCGGCTCGCATATTATTTCGGGTGCGGTCATGGAACCTGGACCGCTGGATCGACTGCTGCCGAACTGGCGTGAAAATTTACCCGCCATCTGCGTACCGGCCAGGCGGGACGAGTTCACTTATCTTACCCGCGGTGGCCGCTGGCGCTTGCCGGTGCCGCCTCACATGAAAAACAACGGAAACTTTATTCTTTCTCTCTCCAGCCTGTGCCGCTGGCTGGGCGAACAGGCAGAGGCACTGGGTGTAGATCTCTTTCCGGGATTTCCGGCCGCTGCGGCGTTACATGACGAAAACGGGGCCGTCATCGGAGTCCGCTGCGCCGACATGGGCCGTGAAAAAAACGGTCGGCCGGGACCGAACTTTACCGCCGGAGTCGACATTCACGCGCCCCTGACGGTACTGGCCGAGGGCTGCCGCGGCAGCATCACCAAAACGCTCATTGCCCGCCACAACCTCGACCAGGCGAGCGATCCACAGACATATGGGCTCGGTCTCAAGGAGCTTTGGCACCTGCCGCCGGGACGCGCCGAACCGGGCCTGATCCAGCATTCCATAGGCTGGCCACTCGATCGCAAAACCTACGGCGGCAGCTTTCTATACCATCTCAACGACAACCAGGTATATGTGGGCTTTGTCGCCGGGCTCGACTACGAGGATCCCATGTTTTCGCCCTTCGAGGCGTTCCAGCAATTCAAGCATCACCCCAGCATACGTCCCCTCCTGGAGGGAGGCGAAATTCTCGCCGCCGGCGCCCGAACCCTTGTCGAGGGCGGCTGGCAATCCTTGCCGCGGCTGGAAATTCCGGGAATGCTGATTGTCGGTGATGCCGGCGGAACCCTCAATGTTCCCAAAGTCAAAGGAATCCATATGGCCATAAACTCCGCCATGTTGGCCGCCGAACATTACGCGGAGAAGAAAACTCCCGAAGGCTACAATGCCCTCCTGCGCGCCTCGCCCATTGGCCGGGAACTGCGCCGGGTGCGCAATATCCGCCCCGGTTTCAAGAAAGGGTTGTGGCGAGGCATCGCCAATGCGGCGTTCGAAACGCTGCTGGCAGGGCATACTCCCTGGACCTTGCATAATCACACCGACTACTCGAGCCTTACCAAGCTAAGCCGGTTCACTCAAATTAAACGCGGCTGGGCCAAGCGCGTTCTCCCGCCCCGCGATCGCCCGGCCTCGGTATTCTTTTCCCAGACCGCGCACGATGAAACGCAACCGCTACACCTCAAAGTCGCCGATACCTCGATCTGCATCGACCGCTGCCGCACCGAATATGCCAACCCCTGCACCCGTTTCTGCCCCGCCGGGGTCTATGAAATGATCGAGGATGATACCGGCAGGCACCTACAGATCAATGCCGCCAACTGCCTGCACTGCAAGGCTTGCGACATCAAGGACCCCTATGAAATCATTACCTGGACCGTACCCGAAGGCGGCTCCGGTCCGAACTACACGAACCTGTAGAACCGTCCCGGAATAGATGCCGGACCGGGTAACCCAACTTTTTACCTTGCGGAAACTGACATGAAAATACTGGTTGCCATCAAACGTGTCGTGGACTATAACGTTCGCGTTCAAATCAAACGCGATGGTTCCGGCGTCGCCACCGATGGGTTGAAGATGAGCATCAACCCTTTCGATGAGATCGCCCTGGAAGAGGCCTTGCGTATTCGTGAAGCGGGAACAGATACGCAAGTTCTAGTCGTCTCGATCGGTTCCCAATCCGCCCAGCAGCAGTTGCGCACCGCGCTCGCGATGGGTGCCGACCGCGCCCTGCTGCTCAGCACCGAGGACGAATCACAGATTCAACCCCCACTGCTCGCCCACGCTCTGCTCAAGCTTATCGAGCAAGAATCCCCCGAGCTGGTCCTCATGGGCAAACAAGCCATCGACGACGATGCAAACCAGACCGGCCAAATGCTGGCCGCGCTGTGGGGCCGCCCGCAGGCGACCTTCGCCTCGAAGATCGAACTGGCCGCCGGCCTGGCCACTGTGACCCGCGAGGTGGACGAGGGGCTGGAGCTGATCCGGGTCGAATTGCCCGCGCTGATCACCACCGACCTCAGGCTCAATACGCCCCGATTCGTCAAGATGCCCGATATCATGAAGGCCAAACGCAAACCGCTCGAGATCCGTCCATTGGTCGAACTCGATCTGGAACCGACACCGCACCTGGAAACCTTCGCCTACGAACCACCGCCGAAACGCCAGGGGGGGCACAAAGTCGATAGCGTGGCCGCACTTGTTGCCACACTCAAGGCAAAAGGAGTCATCGAATGAACAAGATCTTGGTCATTGCGCAACACAACTCCAGGGAACTGTCCCCCGCCACCTATCGCGCCGCGGCCTGTGCCCAGGCTATCGGGGGCGAAATTACCGTGGCCGTATTCGCCGAAGCAGCGGGACCGATCGCCGCCGCCGCGGCCCGATTAGATGGTGTCTCGCGGGTCATCACGATCGAACGCCCGGAAAACGCGCACCAGTTGGCCGCCCTGCTCGCACCGCAGATCGCCGCGTTGGCTCCCGATTACACCCATGTACTGATGACCTCCACCACTTGCGGCAAAGATGTGCTTCCCCGCGCCGCCGCCCTCGCGGGTGCGGCGATGGTGAGCGATGTCATGCAGGTTCTGGGGCCACGCGAATTCCGGCGCCCGATCTATGCCGGAAACGTCATCGTCTCGGTACGGGTCCCCGGTACCGGTCCCGTATTTGCAAGTCCGCGTGCCGCCTCGTGGAGGCCCGTGGGCAACGGTGGCGAAGCCGCCATAGAGCCGGCCACGCTTGAGCTCTGTTTGCCTACTCATACCGAATACCTGCGCCTGGAGCAAGAGGAGAACGATCGCCCGGATCTGCAATCCGCCTCCCGGGTCATCTCCGGCGGCCGCGGTGTCGGCAGTACCGAGAACTTCAAACTCATCTATTCCCTCGCCGATAAACTGGGCGCGGCGGTCGGCGCCTCACGCGCGGCGGTGGACGCCGGCTTCGCGCCCAGCGATCTGCAGGTGGGCCAGACCGGAAAGATCATCGCCCCCGAACTCTATATCGCCGTCGGTATTTCCGGCGCCATTCAGCACCTGACCGGCATCAAGGATGCGGGCACCATTGTCGCCATCAACAAGGACCCCGAAGCCCCGATTTTCGAAGTAGCCGATATCGGGCTTGTCGGCGATTTATTCAAGATCCTGCCGGAGCTGGAACAGGAGATCGAGAACCCTTCATGAATCCGAAACCGCCTCGCCCTCCCGATTCCGCGCGCACGTACCGCGCGGCCGGGATCCGTGCCATCCTCGCCGGCATCGGGACGGTTTCCATTCTTCCGGCTCTGCCGGGCCGTGGTGCAAATCCGGCCCGGGTGCCAGTTGTAAAAACCTCTAATGGAGCAGCCTAAGGAGAGAAACAATGGCCGGATTTAACAAGGTCGTCACAACCTACAACGAAGCCCTGGAAGGGCTCACGGATGATATGGTCGTCATGGTAGGTGGCTTTGGCTTATGCGGTATTCCCGAGGGCCTGATCGCCCACGTGCGCGATCTCGGGGTTCGCGGACTAACCTGCATTTCCAACAATGCCGGGGTCGATGGCTTTGGACTTGGCCTGTGGCTGGAGCAGCGCCAAATCAAAACCATGATCGCCTCCTATGTCGGTGAAAATGCACTGTTTGAAGAATTGTTCCTATCCGGTGAGATGGAAGTCATTCTCACCCCGCAGGGTACGCTGGCCGAAAAGATTCGTGCCGGAGGCGCGGGCATTCCGGCATTTTACACCGCGACGGGATATGGTACCCAGGTTGCCGAGGGCAAGGAGACCCGCGAGTTCGATGGCAGAAATTATGTTCTCGAGAGATCACTCACAGCGGATTTTTCACTGATCAAGGCCTACCAAGCCGACACCATGGGTAATCTGGTATTCCGGAAGACGGCGTTGAACTTTAATGCGGACATGGCAACGGCAGGAAGAATCACCGTGGCCGAAGTCGAAGAGATCGTTGCACCGGGCAAGCTGGACCCGAACTTCATCCACGTTCCAGGTATCTACGTCAATCGCGTGATTCAGGGAACTTTCGAAAAGCGGATCGAACAACGCACCGTGCGTCCAGCGTAATTGGAAATAAGGAGCATACGATGGCACTGACTCGGGATCAAATAGCACAACGCATCGCCCAGGAATTGAAGGATGGCTACTACGTCAACCTGGGAATCGGGATACCCACCCTCGTCGCCAACTATATCCCCGCCGGGATTGAAGTTTTGCTGCAATCCGAAAACGGCCTGCTGGGAGTAGGCCCCTTCCCCACCGCCGATGAAGTCGACCCCGACCTGATCAACGCGGGCAAGCAGACGGTTACCGCAATTACCGGGGCGGCGTTTTTCCCTTCCTCCAGCAGTTTCGCCATGATTCGCGGAGGGCACGTGGACTTGACCGTTCTCGGCGCATTCGAGGTCGATCAGAACGGTAATATCGCCTCCTGGATGATTCCCGGAAAATTGGTAAAAGGCATGGGGGGCGCCATGGATCTGGTAGCAGGCGCAGAAAACATCATCGTGACCATGATGCACGCCAATAAACACGGGGTGTCGAAAATTCTCAAGCAATGCACCCTTCCGCTTACCGGTGTCAACTGCATCAAGAAAATTGTCACCGATTTGGCGGTGCTGGAAATACGCGCCGGTAAATTCCATCTTCTGGAGCGGGCACCGGGTGTAAGCGTGGAGGAAATTCAGAGTAAAACCGAAGGCGATCTCGTTGCCGAAGGCGATATTCCAGAGATGAACTTGCAATAGACTTCCAGGGGACTGGCCACTCGCGGATCAACCGCATATGTGAACATCGACATATAGAAGTCATAATGGCGTGGTATCGATATACCGTTGTGCAATAACCCCCGAGCCGTCACACCCTCGCGGCGAAAAAATTACCGCAACCGCCATGCGCAAAATCATCCACAGAAGTGAAACCCATAACCTCGAAGCCTTGGCCGACCCCGGATTTCTGGAAGCCTTTCGCAAGCGTCCCCGAACTTATCACCGAGTGAGGATATCCGCAGCAGTTTTTCTACTCGACCCAAGCCCGCGCCCGCTCGCAAGCGCGGAGCCACTGCCGATAACGCTGCTCACGAGCGAGCCCATCAAGCGCCGCCCGGAAGACTCTCTGCGCACGCCAGACTCCGCGTAACTGCCGAGGTTCCATAACCCCCGCACCGATGCCTGCCAGCATGGCCGCACCCAGCGCCGTAGTCTCGGTAACGGCAGGCCGCAACACCGGCACACCGATCACTTCCGCCTGAATCTGCATCAGGAGATCATTACGCGAGGCGCCGCCGTCCACGCGCAGTTCACCCAAGGGTTCCCCGCGGATCGACTCCATGGCCCGAAGTATATCGCGGGTGCGAAATGCGATGGCCTCCAGCACCGCCCGGGCCAGGTGTGCCGCGGTGCTACCTTGCGTCAGGCCGACAATCGTTCCCCTTGCATAGGGATCCCAGAACGGCGCGCCGAGGCCGGCGAGAGCGGGAACAAAGTACACCCCGCCGGAATCGGGCACCTGGGCGGCAAGGCACTCGATATCGGCCACATCGCAAATCACCCCGAGTTCATCCCGAAGCCACTGCACGGCGGCTCCGACAGCGAAGATCGCACCTTCCAGCGCATAAACGGCGGGCCTTCCGGCTACCTGCCAGGCCACGGTGGACAGCACCCCTTCCCCCGCAACCGGCACGGACCCGGTATTGATGACAACGAAGGCCCCCGTGCCGTAGGTATTCTTCGCCTGCCCCGGTTCCAGGCAGACCTGGCCCAATAGGGCCGCCTGCTGATCGCCGGCCACTCCACGGATAGCAATTTCGGCATTGCCGATGCGAGCGCTGCCAAAATCACCGGCAGACGGGCGCACCTCAGGCAACAGGGCAACCGGAACGCGGAATAACTCGCACAATTCCGGATCCCATTTCAACCTGCGGATATCAAAAAGCAGGGTACGCGCAGCATTACCGACATCCGTGGCATGTACCCGCCCCCCGGTAAGCCGCCACACCAACCAGCTGTCCACCGTTCCGAACGCAAGCTCTCCCGACTTCGCCCGGGTGCGCGCACCCGGAATCCGATCAAGCAGCCAGGCAATCTTGGTCGCGGAAAAATAGGGATCAAGCACCAGCCCCGTGCGCTCGCGCACCAGGGGTTCAAGGCCCTCTCCGCGCATCCGGCGGCACTCATCGGCGGTGCGCCTATCCTGCCAGACGATGGCCGGAGCAAGGGGACGCCCGCTCGCCCGGTCCCAAAGGATCGTGGTCTCGCGCTGGTTGACAATGCCGATGGCGGAAATATCCCCAGCCGGAACCGCCGCTGCAGCCACTGCGGCCCTGGCCGCCGCAAGCTGGGTTTCCCAGATCTGTTCCGGATCCTGCTCCACCCAGCCGGGATGCGGATAGGTGCTCGCAAGCACCTTTTGTGAGCGCGAAATAATCTTTCCCGCCGTGTCGAAAAGTATCGCCCGGCTGCTGCCGGTTCCCTGGTCCAGGGCCAAGAGATAACTCATTTTACGACCCCCGGATTGCCTTTTCGCCGGAGCGACTCCAGCTTGAGCCTCCCACATGATCTTTGAAATGTACCCGCTACACCCGGTAAAAACAAGATACCATCGGTGAACAAACAAAACTCCAGGCCAATGCGCCAGTTGCATCACAATTCAGGCGAGATGCACAAACCATTAAAATACTCCCATGCATAATTACCTTCTTCACCCGACCCGACCGACCACAAGGGCCGTGGCTGGATGAGTGGCGACTTCCCGCCCGCCCGGGTGGAAATGGCCTATCACGCGCTGATAGAAAAGGGAAAAATCACGAGTGATCCATCCCAGCTAAAGGCGCTGGCCGCACTGGCACGCCTGGAACGCGATCTGACCTCCCGCCCACGTGCCATCTTCCGTAGCCGCCCGATACGTGGAGTTTATCTATACGGCCCGGTTGGACGCGGGAAAACTCTGCTGATGAATCTTTTCTACCAAACCTTGCCACTTAAAGCCAAGCTGCGCCGACACTTCCATGCCTTCATGCTGGCGGAAGTTCATGCAAAACTCCGGCGACTCGGCAACGTTCGTGATCCGATTCCGCGTCTTGCCAAATCCCTGGCCAAGCGGATTCGGGTTCTGTGTTTCGACGAACTGATCGTCGAGGATATCGCCGACGCCATGCTGCTTGGGATGCTGTTCGAAACCCTGTTCGCCCAAGGTGTAGCCCTGGTTACCACCACCAACGTACCACCGCATGGGTTATACCGCGACGGCCTGCAACGTGACCGGTTTCTACCTGCAATTCGGACCCTGGAAGCACACTGTCAGGTAGTCGATGTCTCGGGCGCACGCGACTATCGTCATGAGCACCTGGGCGCCGCGGGGGCCTACCGGGTGAGCACCGACAGCATCGGCATGCGAGCCGCACTCGCCCGGCTGTTTTCAGCCTTGACCGGTGTCGCGCCCGTGGCGCGGGAACTCGTGGTGAACCTGCGCAAACTTCGGGTCATGGGGGTAAGCGCGGATACGCTACTGATGGATTTTACAACCTTATGCGAAGGCCCACGGGCACCCGCCGACTACTTGGATCTGGCCACACGCTACCGCACAATTTTACTGACCGACGTACCACGACTCGACGATGACAGGCTGGAGGCCACCCGTCGCTTTATCGCCCTCGTGGATATCCTTTACGAAAACCATACCATCCTCGTGATTACAGCCGCTGCTGAGCCGCACTCACTCTATTCGGGAAAGCGCTTCCACTTCGAGTTCCGGCGCACCGCAAGCCGCCTCGAAGAAATGCGCTCTGCCGAGTATTTGGGAACCGCCCATCTCGCCCCCATGGCAACCTTCACGCCGCTATAAGGCATTAACCATCGACAAGCGAAGTCGGCTCGGGTCGTCTGGGAGCGGCCGAAGGTTCGATCTGAAGATGCAATTTTCCATCGGTAACCCCGATTTTCACCTGCCCACCACCGGCCAATCGACCGAAAAGCAACTCCTCGGCAAGCGGCGCCTTGATCCGCTCCTGAATCAGTCGCGCCATCGGCCGGGCGCCCATTGTCGGATCATACCCATGCTCGGCGAGCCAGGCGCGCGCCGCGTCATCGGTATCGACACCGACTTTTTTCTCCTCCAACTGCGCCTCGAGTTCAATGAGAAACTTGTCGACCACCCGTAAAATAGTCGCGGGAGCAAGCGGTTCGAACTGGATAATCGCATCCAGTCGATTGCGGAATTCCGGCGTAAACAACCGCTGTAAAACCTCCATCCCATCGGCGGCATGATCCTGCGGCGTAAACCCCACACTGTGGCGAGCCATCTCCTGGGTCCCGGCATTCGTGGTCATTATGATAATTACATTACGGAAATCTGCGCGGCGTCCGTTATTGTCGGTCAGGGTGCCATGATCCATCACCTGCAAAAGCAGGTTAAATACCTCTGGATTAGCCTTTTCGATCTCGTCAAGCAGTAACACCGAATGCGGATTCCGGGTGATTTCCTCGGTAAGCAGCCCCCCCTGATCGAAGCCGACATAGCCCGGCGGAGCACCAATCAGGCGCGAGACGGTATGGCGCTCCATGTACTCGGACATATCGAAGCGAATGAGCGGAATACCCAACAGCTTGGCAAGCTGGCGTGTCACCTCGGTTTTACCGACCCCAGTAGGACCCGCAAACAGGAACCCGCCAATCGGGCGTTCGGGATGCCCCAACCCGGAACGGCCCATCTTGATTGCCTGGGTCAACTTGGTGATCGCTTGATCCTGCCCATAAATCGTCAGCTTGAGATCCCGTTCCAGAGTGCGCAGGGCATCGCGATCCGAACGCGAAACACTCTTCGGGGGAATACGGGCCATGCGCGCCACCACGGCCTCGATATCAGCCACGGTTACGGTCTTGCGCCGGCGGGCCGCCGGGCGCAAGCGCATTTCGGCACCCGCCTCATCGATAATATCGATGGCCTTGTCAGGCAACCGGCGGTCATTGAGATAACGCGCGCCGAGTTCAACGGCGGTACGTAGCGCCTTATGCGGATAGCGCACGCCATGGTACTGTTCGAAGCGCTCCTTAATGCCTCCCAGAATCTCCACCGTCTCCTCGATGCTCGGCTCCACCAGGTCGATTTTCTGGAACCGTCGGGCCAGGGCATGATCCTTCTCGAAGATGCCTCGAAACTCCTGATAGGTGGTCGAGCCAATGCATTTCAGCTCCCCCGAAGCCAACACCGGCTTGATCAGATTAGACGCATCCATCACCCCCCCCGAGGCCGCGCCGGCCCCGATCACCGTATGAATTTCGTCGATGAACAGAATCGCGCCCGGGTGGGCCGAGAGTTCTCCCAGCACCGCCTTGAGGCGTTTCTCGAAATCTCCCCGGTATTTGGTACCGGCAATCAGCGCACCAAGATCAAGCGAAAAAACCACGGCTGCATGCAGGATATCCGGAACCCGACTCTTGACGATTCTCAGCGCCAACCCCTCGGCCAACGCCGTCTTACCCACACCCGCCTCGCCGACAAACAGTGGATTATTCTTGCGCCGACGACACAGGATCTGCATGGCTCGGGCGAGTTCTTCGTCCCGGCCTATCAGCGGATCGATCTTTCCCTGGCGGGCCAATTGATTGAGATTCCGGGTGTATTGTTCCAGCGCGGACGATTCCTGCTTTGCCCCCGCTCCATCCTGTTGCCTGGTCGAACTCTCGCCGGTCTCATCCGCTGTATCCCGCCTGGTAATACCGTGGGAGAGATAATTCACGACATCCAGGCGACTGACTTGCCGGCGATTGAGCAAAAAAACCGCATGTGACTCCTTCTCGCTGAAGATCGCGACCAGCACATTCAATGCACTCACCTCGTTCTCGCCTGCGGACTGGACATGGAAAATGGCCCGTTGCAACACCCGCTGGAACCCGAGAGTCGGCTGAACATCAACTACGGTCTGCTGGCTCAACCGCGGGGTGGTCTTGGCGATATATAAAGATAAATCCTCATGCAAGCTCCTATGGTTTACGCCGAAGGCATCGAGCATCTCAATCACCTCCGGCACATCGAGCAATGCCCGCAGCAGATGTTCAACGGTGATAAACTCCTGGTGCGAATCGCGCGTCTCCTTGAATGCCGCATTGAGGCAGAACTCAAGTTCTTTGCTAAGCATGTTCAGTCCTCCTCCAGAATCGACAACAGAGGGTGTTGGTGATTGCGAGCATATTCGTTTACCTGTGCCACCTTGGTTTCCGCAATTTGATGCGTGTACACACCGGCAATACCTCGACCCCTCGTGTGCACATGGAGCATAATTTGAGTCGCCTTGTTTCGATCCAGATGAAAAAACATCTCCAGTACCTCAACCACAAATTCCATCGGTGTGTAGTCATCGTTGAGTAACACGACCTTGTAAAGCGGGGGCTCCTTGAGGTTAGAGTGGGACTCCCTAACCTCTGCACCCGGGGTGATCTCGGATTCGTTCGCATTGCCCATGGCTCGATTGTAGCTCAATATGGCGCTGGTGTACTCCGGAGGGGGCAGACCTTGTTATGTAGACGCAAGCAACGTAAACTTTAAGGATTAAGCTTCAATCAAAGGACGACGTTTCCAGGAATCATGCGCAAGATTCTTGCCAATAAACCGGGACATCGGACGTGAAATTACACAGCGGCCAGGTAAAGCGGCTCCGGCACAGCGTCCCCTTTGCGCTGTTCCTCGGCCTGCTGATGCTGGCCGGATACCTGGCGGCCCGCCTGACCTGGGAATTGGCAGGTGTCACCGCACCGAGTGCCGCCGGTCTAAGCGAGAAACGGCCATACCCCCGCCGCCAGGCCACCAAATCGAGCCTGGGGGATCTCATTGCCTCGGCCCACCTGTATGGTTCCGCGAAGGGCCTCGCTACCAGCTCCGCCCTCATGAATGCCCCGGAAACAAACCTGAATCTCACCCTAGTAGGCGTTGCCGCGGGCGCCAAAATCGATTCCCGGGCTATTATCGCCAGCGGCTCCAGCGGGATCGAAAAAACCTACTCGATCGGCGCGACCCTGCCCGACGGCACCCAAATCCGCACTATCCTCCCGGATCGGGTTATTCTCTCTCATAATGGGCGTTTTGAAGCGCTACGACTCCCCGTCACCGGCACCTCGATCCTTGCCACCCATATGAACTTCGGCAATCCGCCGCCTCAGAAAAGCGCCGGGCTGCCTTTCGCCCACCGGCAACGATTCCAACGCGGAATCGGCCCTCCTCCACCGCCCCGCCCATCGATTCTGCGCCACCAATTCAGGAAAAATCCCGGCGAAGCCTCACGCTATATACGCTTCCGTCGCTATGTAAATCAAGGAAAAGTTCGTGGCTACCGGATCTATCCCGGGGCCGATCCCATCCTGTTTCAGCGCGCCGGCTTGCGTCCCGGTGATATTGTAACGGCGATAGATGGCATTAAATTGGACAGCCCGGTAGGCGCCGCACAGGCACTTAGCCGGTTACGTAAACCCGGGGAGGCGATACACTTGAAAATATTGCGCGCAGGGCGAGAAACCACGCTTACCATAAACCCTGGAGGCTGAATGCACCACCGCATCCACAAACCGATCTGCCTCCTCACCGCGGTGCTCATTCTGGGCATTCCGCACCTGGCCCCGGCCGCCGCCTCACGGAGCCCGAGCCAACCGGGTTCGGAAATCACCCTAAACCTCAAAGGGGCCGACATCCGCCAGGTAGCCCAGATGGTCAGCGCCATTACCGGCAAGAACTTCATCATCGATCCCCGTGCCCAGGGCCGGGTTACCGTGATTTCGGCAAAACCTATCTCGGCATCGGCCCTGTTCTCGGTATTCCAGTCCGTGCTCCAGGTTCATGGACTGGCGGCCATGCCGGCAGGCCATAACACCTGGAAAATCGTCCCCTCGATCGAGGGCCGGCAAATGCCGGGGGTCCCCGGCCCGCATCGATCCCGCGCAGCCGATGACGCCATGGTTACCGAGGTGGTACAGCTGAAAAATGTCCAAGTCTCGCGACTGGTACCGGCACTCAGGCCGCTGATGTCCAGTTATGCACAACTCGCCGCCTATCCCCCATCGAACATGCTGGTCATTTCCGATCGTGCCGGCAACGTGCGGCGAATAGCCCGCCTCGCCCACGAACTCGACCGACCGTCCAACGCTAATTTCGATCTGATCCACCTGAAACATGCTTCGGCCGTCAACGTCGCCCAGATCCTGGCCAACATGCTTCGAGGCCCGGCCTTTCAGGGCCAAATGCCGCTCAAACTCGCCGCCGATCCACGTACCAATTCCATTCTCATCACCGGCAGCCCGGCCGAACGGCTCGAAGTACAAGCCCTGGTCACGCAACTCGACTCACCCACGGGATCGCAAGGCAATACCCAGGTGATCTACCTGCACTACGCTCAGGCGGTTTCCCTGGCCAAGGTACTACAAAGCTTTATCAAGTCCCAAAAGCAGCCCAGCGGCGGTAAGGGCCAGGTTACCGCCAACCGAATTTCCACTAACCTGGTCGCCGACAAAGGGCTCAATGCCCTGATCGTTACGGCGACGCCTAAGGTCATGGCCGAACTCAAAAACATCATCCATGCCCTGGACGTTCGCCGCGCTCAGGTCCTGGTTCAGGGCATCATCGCCGTACTCTCCTCGGCAACCGCCGCCCAACTGGGTATCACCTGGGCCGCCGAATCCAGTGGCGTAGCCGGGCTGACCAATTTCCCCAACGGGGTTGTCAATCTCGGCTCGCTGGCAAACGCCGGCGGCTCGGGAACCGCCGGGGCCTTGGGAGCCGCGGCGGGTAATCTGGCCAGCCAGATCCCCGGGGGGCTGCTTTTTGGTGTCGGGCGCCTGATCAAGAACGGCACCAGCTTCGCAGCACTTCTAAATGCGCTTTCCAGTGACTCCTCGGCCAACATTCTTTCCACCCCCTCATTAGTGACCCTCAACAACCAAAAGGCGGAACTTATCTCCGGTCAAAATGTACCCCTGGTAACCGGCCAGTACACCAATACCGGTACGGGCACCGCCACCACGGGGATAAACAACCTGATCAATCCGTTCCAGACGGTTCAGCGTAAACAACTGGGCCTGAGTTTGAAGATCAAGCCCCAAATCAACTACGGAGGCAACACGGTAACGCTGTCGATCAACGTGACGGACCAGAGCCTGGCCCCAAGCGTACAAGGCGCCAGCGGGCTGGTTACCAGCAAACGGGAAATCAAGACCACGATCGTGGCGAGAAACAAGCAGATCGTCGTGCTCGGCGGACTAATCAGTACCAACCTGTCACAAAGCCGACAAAAAGTGCCCCTGCTCGGAGACATCCCACTCATCGGTAACTTGTTTCGCTATCGCTCCTCGAAAAAACAGCGTCAGAACTTGATGATTTTCCTGCGCCCGGTCATTCTGCGCAATACGGCCGATACCAACGCGGCGACCTCGCCGCGGTACAATCAAATTCGGGAAATGGAGATTGGCCGGGGCGAACATATCCCCCTGTTGCCGGGAGTCAAACCACCGGTTCTGCCCCGGCTTGTTCCTCCGTCGGAAAGCCGGAATTTGCCGCGTGCCGCCCCCGTTCCCCAATCCGCACCCGCCGCGGGCACGGCATCTCGTCCCGGTGCAACCACGAATTCTCATGGCCACGGTAACTGACACCCGCCCCGATATCACCGTTCAGGCGCGCATTCCCTATGGGTTTGCGCGGCGCCACGGAGTGCTGCTACGGGAATACTCCTCCACCGGAGCCGTGATCACCCACCTCGACAATGTCGATCCACAAGCGCTGATCGAACTACGAAGAGTCCTCGATCGTCCGCTCAGCCTTGAGCCCGTCGATAAGGCCCGCTTCGATCAGCTGCTCCAGGCAAGCTACGAGGAGCATCAGTCTATCGAAGGCTTTGAAACGCTGGAGGCGCGAACGGATCTGTCCAGCGTCGCCGATCAATTACCCGAGCCGGAGGATCTGCTCGAAGCCGATGATGATGCCCCGATCATTCGTTTGATCAACGCCCTGCTGACCGAAGCCGTACGCGAAAACGCCTCGGATATCCATATCGAACCGTTCGAGGACAACCTGGTCGTGCGCATGCGCGTGGACGGAGTGCTGCGCGAGGTTCTCAAATCGCGCCGGGCGGTTGCCCCCCTGGTGGTTTCACGGGTCAAGGTGATGGCCCGGCTCGATATTGCCGAAAAACGCTTGCCCCAGGACGGCCGAATCTCACTCAAGATTGCCGGAAGACCGGTGGATGTACGCGTCTCGACCATCCCCTGCGGACATGGCGAGCGAGTTGTGCTGAGGCTACTGGACAAGCGGGCGGGACGCCTGTCGCTGAGACATCTCGGCATGCCCGGAACCACCCTGGAAACCTTGCTGGAACTGATTGCGAAGCCACATGGCATTCTCCTCGTTACCGGACCCACAGGGTCGGGGAAAACCACGACTCTCTACGCCTCACTGACGCGGCTGAACGATCACAGCCGCAATATCATGACCGTCGAGGATCCGATCGAATATTACCTGGAAGGCATCGGCCAGACCCAGGTAAACCGCCGCGTACAGATGACCTTCGCCCGCGGCCTGCGTGCCATCCTGCGCCAGGATCCCGATGTGGTTATGATCGGAGAAATCCGTGATCTCGAGACCGCCAAGATTGCGGTTCAGGCTTCGCTCACCGGGCACCTGGTGCTTTCCACCCTGCACACCAATACCGCGGTGGGGGCCATAACCCGACTCGCCGACATGGGGGTCGAGCCCTTTCTGCTCTCATCCAGCCTGATCGGATTGCTCGCGCAGCGACTGGTACGCCTG
Organism: Gammaproteobacteria bacterium; assembly: GCA_027018875.1. GTDB lineage: Bacteria > Pseudomonadota > Gammaproteobacteria > JAKDMP01 > JAKDMP01 > JALUYA01. The sequence goes on along the minus strand of JALUYA010000054.1, from coordinate 2,069 downwards.
CTTTGCCCCAAATGCCGCGAACCCTACGCGCCTACCGTGGAAGAACGGGAACTGATTGGAGTAGAGGACGACTCCCGGCTCTTTTATCGCCCCACGGGTTGCGACGCCTGCAACCAGAGCGGATACCACGGACGCACCGGAATCTATGAATTGGTGCCGATCGATACCACCATGCGCCGGCTGATTCATGATCGAGCCAGCGAACAAACCCTCGAAGCCCATGCCCGCACCTACACTCCCAGCATCCGCCTCAACGGACGAGACCGTATTCTCGCCGGAGAAACCAGCGTCGAGGAAGTCTTGCGGGTTACGCGCGAGGACTAATGGCCCGATTGACTCCTTCCGGTCCGGAAACCACGAAATTCCTCTACCGGTCACCGGCATCCTCTTCATTAGCCGCCGGCTTCCCGGCAAAGGCTGCATATCGTCCGGAGATCTGCTAAGCCATGGGAGCCTATGAGTACACCGCCCTGGACCAGGCAGGGCGCGAAAAAAAAGGGATCATCGAAGGCGATACCCCCCGGGCAGCACGACAGAAGTTACGCGAGGCGGGGTTTATCCCCCTGTCCGTAACCGGTGCGGCGGAACGTGAGGCCCGGCGGGCAAGCAGCGGCCGCTTCAGCCTGAAACGGCGTATCAGCCCCGCGGATCTTGCCCTGGTGACACGCCAACTGGCCACCCTGGTGGCCTCGGGACTCCCCCTGGAAGAATCCCTGGCGGCGGCGGCCGAGCAAAACGAAAGGCCGCGCCTGGTCAGCATGCTGATGGCCATCCGCGGCAAAGTACTCGAGGGACATTCGCTGGCTCGCGGGCTGGGTGAATTCCCCCATGTCTTCCCGGAAATTTTCCGGGCGACCGTCACCGCCGGAGAACAGACCGGGCACCTGGACGCGGTTCTGGAACGGCTTGCCGACTACGCCGAAAATCGCCAGGATTTACGCCAAAAACTCACCCTTGCACTCATTTACCCCGCGCTGCTCACCGTGGTGGCTATCAGCATCGTTCTCGGGCTGATGACCTACGTGGTACCACAGGTCGTACAGGTCTTCGTTAGCATTCATCAACAACTCCCGCTGGTCACCCGCATCCTGATCGGTTTTTCCGGTCTCCTGCGCCAGTGGGGCTGGCTGATTCTGATCATATTCATCACTGCGGCTTTCGCCATCCAGCGAACTCTCAAACACCCGGGACCACGACGCCGTTTTCATGCCCGGTTGCTTCGGCTGCCGTTCATCGGGCGGCTGATCCGCGGTCTCGATACGGCCCGTTTTACCCGAACCCTATCGATCCTGGCCGGAAGCGGTGTTCCGGTTCTGGATGCACTCAGAATCTCCGGCGAGGTAATCGGCAACATCCCCATGCGCGAAGCTGTCGCCGAGGCCGCCGACCGGGTACGCGAAGGGGCCTCGATCCACAAGGCCCTCGCTCAGCGCAAACTATTTCCGCCGATTGCAATTCATTTGATCGCCAGCGGCGAACAGTCGGGCACCCTGGAATCGATGCTCGAACGCACGGCCATCAACCAGGAACGGGAACTTTCGGGGCTCATATCCGCCATGCTTTCGATCATGGAACCGGCCGTGATCCTGCTCATGGGCGGCGTGGTGTTATTTATAGTGCTCGCGATTTTGCTGCCGATCTTCGACCTCAACCAGCTAATTCACTAGAAAGCCATCCACCTTAAGGGTTCGACGCGCAAGCGGGCGAGAGGGTGTGAGCACAAACGACGCGCCTGAGGCACATGATGCCGTCACACAAAAATAAATCCAGGCAAGTTGGTCCGTGCTCCCCTCAACAGCAGGGGTCGCTGGTTCGATCCCAGCGCCGTGTCACAAAAGTGTCCACGAATTAATAACGAAGCAGCAAGATTTCATCTACCCCGCCTTCTCGAACAGGTCAGAAACACCACAATCGACAGCAACAGGCTAACCCGGACAAGCACAGTGGAAGATCTTGCGCGAATTCAACTCGGAAGTGCAACTCATTGAATCGGAGTGAGAGGCGAGCTGCGTTAGCATCCAGTCCTTTCGTTCCGGCAAGAATGAGAGACACTGATGAGACACTATACG
>JALUYA010000053.1 GCA_027018875.1 Gammaproteobacteria bacterium | reverse complement strand
TCCAGCGGTAACAGGCATCCCGGTCGCTGAGCACCGAAAAGGCCACTGCCTGGGTACCTGACAGGAAATCTTCAAGCGGTTCAATCGTCGTTAAGTCTTCGAGTTTCATGATGGTTTTCATCCCCCCCATCATGAACGGTTCCCCTTTCGGCTTCAGGCTCATTTCATATTGGACAAGACTGACAATTGACTTTAGACTTGTATTAAGGTAAAATAAATAAACGGCGAAGGAGTTCGCCGCGGTAGACACCGGAATTTCCAGGCGGATAATAACTCCTAAATTGTGAATAAATTCTGCTTGAGTGGTGAGGTTGGAATCTCGCCAACGGAGGGTATTTTGTCGCCGCTTGTCCAACATCTCATTGCCAACCTGGTTCAGGTTGCATTTTTAGTTGTCTTCGCTCCTTTGGTTAGCGGAGTTCTTGCCCGCATCGAAGAGATGATTCAGGGGAAGCACGGCCCGAGCATTCTGCAACCCTATCGGGACATTGCCAAGTTTTTCGCAAAGGATGAGGTTGTCTCCGAGGAGGCGAGTTGGGTGTTTCGATTTGCACCGTTTATCGCCTTTGTTATGCCGGTCTTCGTGGTGTTGCTAATTCCGGCGTTAACCGCCTATCCGTTATTTTTCGCCTTTATGGGCGATATGGTAGCCGCCGGATTCTTCCTTGCACTCGGTGGGTTTTTTGTGGCGTTGGCGGCAATGGACACCGGAAATGCCTATGGGCCTATCGGTGCGAGTCGTACCCGCATGGTAGGTTTTCTTTCCGAACCTGTGTTTATCATGGTGTTTTTCAGCGTCTCGTATGTAGCGAACTCGACGATTCCATACGCGGTTAATGCCGCTTGGGCGCAGTCCTGGGCGACAATGCTTGAGCCGGCGCATTTGTTGGTATTGGTAGCCTTCCTGATGCTGGTCATTGCCGAGAATGATCGCATCCCGGTCGATAGCCCCAGCGGTAAGGTCGAGATTGCGATGATCGGCCACTCAAAGAACCTCGAGTACTCAGGGCGTGGCGCGGCACTCATGAAATGGGCCGGAACGATGAAGCTGATGGTTTTGATCATTATTTTTGTCAATGTTCTGGTAACCCCCTGGGGACTTGCCGCCACGACGCACTGGGGCGATATTTTCCTTTCGCTTCCGAAGGTGTTGGGGAAAATATTGTTGTTTCTTTTGGGGCTAGCGGTGATTGAGGCAAGCTTGGCGAAACTCCGATTATTCCGGATCAGCGAATTTCTGGCGAGTGCCTTTGTTATCTGTTTGTTTGCCATGAGCGTAAGACTGGTAAATCTGGCATGAATCCACATGTCCTGGAGGTGGCTCGTGCGCTCGACGGTTTTGTCGCCGCAATTTTCGTACTCGCAGGGCTGGGAATCATCATGGCCCGGCAAATGCGCGGAACTCTGTACCTATTTATACTGCACTCGCTTATGCTGACAGCCTCGGCTGTCGTGCTTGGCGTGACGCTTGATAGTATTCATCTTGGCCTGGTTGCGGTGATTACGTTTTTCACCAAGGTGTTGGCCGTGCCATTGGTGCTGGTCTGGACGACCGGTAGCAGTGCATACCAGCGCCGCGAAGTGGAACAAGTTCTCTCGATTCCATTTTCCATACTGATTGCTGCCGGGCTCGCGCTGGTAGCCTGGGTGGTGACGAATCCCCTGATTAATGCGATTCCCGATCATCCATTTGCGGCAATTAACCTGACGACCGGCATGATGGCGGTCTTCTTTGGTGCCTTTACTGTTGCGGTTCGGCGCGAAGGGGTGGCTCAGCTTATGGGGCTCTTTGTTATGGAGAGTGGGGCATTTTTCGCCTCGATCTCCATTGTGAATGATCTGACCATCATCGCCGAGATTGCGGCTGCCGTGGATGTGCCGATTGCGGCATTGGTGATTGGCTTGCTTATTCGTAATGTCCATAAGTTAACCGGAGGAACCCGCGTCGGGAGCATGGCCGAATTGCGGGAGCGACACTGATGCTGCTTGCACTGATTCTGATCATCCCGTGTGCCGTAGCACTTGGTGCCGTGATCAGTCGACGCGTTGCGCCCTGGCTGACCCTGGTGGGGGCACTGGTGGTGCTGGGCCTTGCGATTGTCTCAGCATTGGAGGTACTGCGTACCGGCGTGTTGCGAGCTGCCTTGGGGTTCTTCACATTGGATTCACTCGGGGCACTTTATCTTCTTCTGGTTGCCTTTGTGGGCATGACCGCCGCATTGTATTCGATCAGCTACCTCACGGCGCGCCATCGTGAGGCGGGTGAGATCCCTCCCCGTTACCGCCAATACTACCCGTTGTTTAATTTATTTATGGCTTCCATGCTTGCGGTTCCGCTCGTCAGCAATCTGGCCGTGATGTGGATTGCAATCGAACTGACAACGATTTTTTCGGCTTTCCTGGTTGCCTATGAGGATCGTGCAGAAACGCTTGAAGCAGCGTGGAAGTATGTTGCTCTCACCAGTATGGGCGCGATGATCGCGCTGCTAGGTATATTGATTCTTTACTACGGGGTGCACCGGGCGGGGGAAGCGGTAAGTTGGTTCGGGCTCGTACGCGCATCGTCCACGATGGCTCCCGCCGTGCTACTGATCGGCTTTGTACTGGCATTGGTCGGCTTTGGGGCAAAAGCAGGACTGGTGCCGATGCATACTTGGCTTCCCGATGCGCACAGCCAGGCGCCGGCCTCGATCTGCGCCATTCTTTCGGGGGTGGAGACTAGTGCCGCACTCTACATGATTCTGCGGTTATATCCCGCACTCGCACGTAATCCGGGTATCGCGCATCCCAATATCTGGTACTTGGTTCCAGGGCTTATCACCGTGGGAACCGCCGCTTTCCTGGTCCTGCAGGTTACCGACTTCAAGCGCCTATTTGCCTACTCGACAATCGAGCATATGGGGATTATTCTCACTGCCAGTGGACTGGCTACCGCGGCAGCACACCTTGGAATGATAGACCAACTTTTTGCCCATGCCTTTACTAAATCGTTTTGTTTCTATGCCGCAGGGCTGGCAACGCTGGCCTTGGGATCACAGCGAATTCAAGGGAACCGGGGTCTGCTTAAGCGCTCGCCCGTCGTCGGTTGGGCGCTTCTGCTGGGGGCTCTAGCGATCGCCGGGGCACCACCTTTTGCCCTCTTTATTTCAGAGTTTCAGATCCTGCGGGCGGGATTTAGTGCCGGCGAATACGTTGCCACCGGGTTGCTTACGGTCTTCATTGTACTGGCGTTTATCGCAATTCTCTATCAAATCGGTGGCATCGTATTTGGTGAGCCGGATCCGGATCTGGAGGCGGTTGAGGCAGCACCTGTTCAGCGGTTGCCGGTAACGGGGGTGCTGGCTCTTGGTATCGCCTTCTTGCCTCTGCTGGTCTTCGGTTTCTACCTGCCTCCCCCGCTAAGTCAGTTGATTCATCAGGCGGCGGCGTTACTTGGAGGGGGGGCATGAACCGTTTCGAGATGCTGCAAAAGGAGGCGGATACCCTTCCCGGGGTGGGTGTTGAACACGATGCCCAGGGGAGACTGCTATTTACCGCCGTGCCTCAGGCGGTTCCGGAACTTGCTGTCTGGCTGAATGAGAGGGCGTTCGAGTTTGCCACGCTAGTAGTTGAGGAAACTGCGCCAGGGTTTCATTTAGTGCATTACTTTTTTTACGCTCGTGAGAGCGGCGAGAGGATCACAATCGAGGCCCATGTAGGCCCCGGCGTAGGCCTGCCCACTATCAGTGACCGGGTGCATGCCGCCGACTGGCATGAACGCGAGACTGAAGATTTGTTCGGCGTTTGTTTTACCGGGCATCCATTTCTCGGCGACTTCGTACTCCATGATGAGGATTGGCCCGAAAATATTTGGCCGATGCGTCATGATTTTGATCCTCGGGCATCGCACCCCCGGGGGAGGGGGTTAGATGAAGACTGGAGGCCACGCCGCCTGCTTGAGGAGCAAGGGGCACTTGAGTTTCCCGTGGGGCCGATCTGGGGCGACTATGGTGAGTCGGGTTTGTGTCTGCTGGAGACGCCGGGAGAACAGATTCGCCTAGCCCACATGCGGTTATTTTATAAGTATCGTGGCATAGAGAAAATCGCTGAGGGCGAACCACCAGATAAGGCATTGCTCTTGGCCGAACGTTTTAGCGGGAATGCCGCTTTTGCACATGCTCTTGCCTTTTGTCAGGCGATCGAGTCCATCGCAGGCGTCAAGATTTCCGAGCGCTCTCGGCGGCTGCGGGTGGTGTGTGCCGAACTCGAGCGTATGCGGTATCACATGACGGTAATTGCCGATCTTGCCGGATCTACGGGGCTTGCCGTTGGTAAGGCGATGGGGCAGGAACTCGAAGAGGAGTTACTGAGACTTACCGAAACGACCATGGGACACAGGTATCTTTTTGGTTTGGCTGTACCTGGGGGGCTTGCGCGCGATCTCCCCGATGCGGCCATCACCCGGCTACGAACCGAAATACCTTCCTTGATGCCGCGGATACAACGTTTCGGCCGCTGGCTCAAGGTGAGTTCCAGCTTTCTCGACCGAATCGAGGAAATGGGTGTACTCAGCACTGATGATGCCAAATTGTACGGAGTGGTGGGTCCGGTAGGTCGGGCCGCGGGGCGAGAGGCCGATCTACGTCGGGGCCTGCCTTATGCGGCTTATGACCAATTCCCTCCGGATATCATGGTGGAACAGGAGGGCGACGGTTATGCACGGTTACGGGTATTTTTACGCGAGATAGAGCAATCGGCCCGGCTGATCCTTGCGGCACTCGGGCATTTACCGTCGGAGACGGTGCGCACGGACTGTATGGCTGTGGACGGTAATGCTCTCGGTTGGGTGGAGGCGCCCGCCGGAGCAGCGTTTCACTGGCTGAAACTTGACGGGGATGGGTGCATTACCCGGTGGCGGGCAGGGACACCCGGGTTTCGTAACTGGCATGCCTTCCACCGGACGGTCGAAGGAGCCGCTTTCCAGGATTTCCCCATTATTCTCGCGAGCTTTGGCCTTTCAGTTGCGGAGAACGATCGCTAATGGCTAATTGGGTCTTGCATAGTCTGAAACGAGGTATCCGTACCGAACGGTACCGGGAGAGTGAGCCACTTCCCGCCGGTACTACTCCCGGGCGTCCCAAACCGCAACGCATGGATGAGTCCGCTGCGGCTGCACTGGCCGAATGTTGTCCTACGGGTGCGTTACAGGTGCAATCACCGGGTATTCGGGTCGATTTCGGTCGTTGCATTCATTGTCAGCGTTGCCGGGGAGATGAAGGGCTCGAATGGCGGCAAGATGCCACTTGGGCTACTCATCTCGAGGGGGCACAGGAATCGCTTGGCGGATCTTTTCGCCGGGCGCTGCATGTTCGCTATCTCGATGCTGGGGCCTGTGGCGGTTGCATGGGGGAGGCGCGTCTCATCGATGCACCACAGTATAACTTGCACCGCTACGGAATTTTCATCACGTCGACACCTCGTGATGCCGATCTCCTCCTGGTTGCAGGGCCGGTTACCGAGGCGCTGCGGCGACCGTTGCTCGATGCCTACGAGGCAATGCCAGAGCCGAAGCGCGTGGTGGCGATGGGGGTATGCGCAATCAATGGAGGCGTATTCGGTAAAAGCTTTGCAAGCTGTGGAGGTGCCGCGGAGGTGGTGCCGGTGGATATTGTAATCCCGGGGTGCCCGCCGCCACCGCGTGCGATTATCGAAGGCTTGCTGCTGGCCGTGGGCCGATCGCGTTCGGCGCAGGCGGTAGAGGCCCCTTGAGGCATGGGAATGTACGTTGCGGCATTTATAGCGCTTGGCATTGCCACGCTATTGGCGTTCATCCCCTACCCGCGGGTACGCGCCTGGCTAGTCGGAACCTGCTTTGTGGTTGTAAGTGGTTTCGTTGCCGCTGCCGGACTCATGGCGTTATTGGGTCACAGTTGGGGTAGTACGGCGGGGCCACTGGCTTTGTTGGAGTGGTTGAGTTTCGGGCTTGATCCATTCCGAGGTTTTTTCCTTATTGTCACAGCCGTTGTGTTCGCCACGGCGATACCACTGGTAGTGCATGATGTAATGACTTATACCCGCCGTCGGGCAGGCGCATTTCTTACTCTGATCGCCTTGCTCTATGCCGCCATGCTGGCTTTTTTTGCGGCGACTTCGGTGGTTTCTTTTGTGTTTGCCTGGGAAATCGCCGCACTCGCGATATGGGCTCTTGTTACCTTCGATTATCGCCTCAAAGGGCCGGTGGCGGCCGGTTATCTTACGCTCGCGCTGAGCGAGGTCGGCACACTGGCCGGGATGGCCGGATTGTTTCTTTTGGCTGCTTGGTCGGGTAGCCTGCAGCTGCACGTTTTGGGCAAGATGGGTGCAAGTTTGTCGGCTGCACCGCTATGGGCGCCGTTTCTGCTTACCTTCTTCGGCTTTGGGGTGAAAGCGGGAATCATCCCGGTCAACGCCTGGTTGCCAGAGGCTCATGGTTCCGCGCCCCGGTCGGTGTCGCCGATACTCTCGGGGGCGACCCTCAATCTCGGAGTATTTGCGCTGTGGATTATCGACGGTCCGATCGCGACCAGCCATCCACGCATGGCACTTCTGGTGCTGGTCGTGGGCGCAGCGACAGCGTTGACGGGGATTATCTACGCCTTGACCGAACATGACCTTAAACGGTTGTTGGCGCAGAGTTCGATAGAGAATTTAGGCATTGTGGTGGCGGCGCTGGGAGCGGGATTTGCATTTGTGGCGTTGGGTCATCCCTTGCTGGGCGGGATAGCGCTGGTGGCGGGGCTGTACCACATGGTGAATCACTCGGTGTACAAGACGGCGTTGTTTTTAGGGGCGGGAGCGATAGATCGGGCCACGGGAACACATGACCTGGATCGTCTGGGGGGGTTGATGCACCGGATGCCGTTGCTAGCGACGGTATTTCTGCTCGCGGCGCTGGCGATTGCGGCGTTGCCGCCGTTTGGTGGGTTTGTGAGCGAATGGTTGTTATTGGAGTCGCTGTTACGGGTAGTGCAGGTTGCGGCGGTTCCGGTGAGGGTGACTTTTGCCCTGTCCGGAGCGATGCTGGCATTGACGGCGGGGTTGGCGCTGACTTGTTTTGTGATGGTGGCGGGCACGGCGCTGCTGGGGCCGGCCCGCTCGCGGGAGGCGCGGGAGGCGGGGCGAGGGGTGCGAAGTGCGAGTTGGCCGATGTTGGTTCTGGTGGTGCTTTCTTTCGGCCTGGGGGTGCTGGCGACGGGATTTATTCCGCTGCTGGGAGGGTTGGTTAAGCCGCTTGCGGGAGCGGATCCGAGCGCGATATTAGTGCCGACATTCTTTGGCACGGGAGCGGGGTTACCGGCGGGGTTGGTGGGGGCGCTCGACACAATCGGTGCCGGTGTTGGGCGTGGGTTATTGCCGCTACGGGGCCTGGTGGTATTGCACTCGGGGGGGATGGCGACACCGGTAGTGTTTGCGATGTCCATGGGTCTGGCGGCACTGGTGATTGGGCTATTGCTGGCGCTGGTGTGGGTGCTGGTACACTTCGGTACCCGGCGGCGCAAGGTTGTGTGGCGGCGGGCGTGGAACGGCGGGCTGCGGGTATTGCGCCCGGAGATGAATTACACGGCTACGGGGTTTGCCGCCCCGGTACGGGTATTGTTCGATACCTTGCTACGGCCGACGGTGAATGAGCGGGATTCACGCCAAGGCGCCTTCACCACCGGGGTGGTATATCGCATGCAGATGGTAAATGTTAGCAACCGGATTTTTCTGTGGCCCGTGCGCCATGCGGCCGAGGCGATCGCCCATAGGCTGGCTCGACTGCACCATGGTACCGTGACACTGTATGCCGCCTGGATTCTCGCCGTATTATTGGCGGCTTTGGTTGCAGTCAAATTATCACTGTAAATTTTCTTTGAATCTTTTATCCGGTTTGAATTGCCGGGGGGTAAGAGCCTGATTGTCTATGAGCCTGTTTATCGCTATCTTTATTTTCCTGGGTGTAACACTGATCTTGGCGCTTGGGGCAGGCAAGCGGTTTACCCGGGTGCTACATGTGTGTGCCGGTTGGATCGCGGCGGTACTGGCGATAGCAACCGGCGTTGGGGCGCTCGTGGGCTGGATTGGGTTTCATGCAGCGGTTCCTTTTTCCATCCTGGGAAATATGCATTTCGCCCTTGATCCCGTGCGGGGGGGGTTTATTATCGTTGCCGCGGGGGTATATGCGGCAACACTGACCTTTGTGACCACGAGTACCGAACGCTATCCATCGCGTCGCGCCACGCTGTTCCTTTCCCTATACACCTTGCTGTTTGCGGCGATGCTGGGGATACTGGTTTCGGGTGATGTGATCTCCTTTATTTTTACCTGGGAGATTATGTCGCTTGCGTTATGGGGGCTGATCAGTTTTCGGATCCGTTCCATTCAACGTTGGAAAGCCTCTCTTCGTACCATTGCTTTTAGTGAAGCCGGTGTGATTGCGGGTCTGGCGGGGTTGTTGTTGCTTGCCGCCGGCGCCGGCAGCACGCAGCTTTCAGTGATTGCTGCGCGGGTCATGGATATACCTCCGGCCATTCGTTGGGTCGGTTTTCTTCTTACCTTCTACGGCTTTGGGGTCAAAACCGGGATCATCCCGGTCAACGTCTGGATGAACGACGGTTATGTGGCGGCACCGCCCGCGGTTCGAGCTCTATTTTCAGGAGCGACCCTTAATCTCGGAGTATTTGCGCTATGGATTATCGACGGTCCGATCGCGATCCATACGCCGTGGATGGGGCTAATCGTCCTGGTGACCGGGGCTATTACGGCACTACTTGGCATTATTTACGCCTTGACTTCACACGACCTTGATAAGGTGTTGGCGCAGAGTTCGATAGAGAATTTAGGCATTGTGGTAGCGGCGCTGGGAGCGGGATTTGCATTTGTGGCGTTGGGTCATCCCTTGCTGGGCGGGATAGCGCTGGTGGCGGGGCTGTACCACATGGTGAATCACTCGGTGTACAAGACGGCGTTGTTTTTAGGGGCGGGAGCGATAGATCGGGCCACGGGAACACATGACCTGGATCGTCTGGGGGGGTTGATGCACCGGATGCCGTTGCTAGCGACGGTATTTCTGCTCGCGGCGCTGGCGATTGCGGCGTTGCCGCCGTTTGGTGGGTTTGTGAGCGAATGGTTGTTATTGGAGTCGCTGTTACGGGTAGTGCAGGTTGCGGCGGTTCCGGTGAGGGTGACTTTTGCCCTGTCCGGAGCGATGCTGGCATTGACGGCGGGGTTGGCGCTGACTTGTTTTGTGATGGTGGCGGGCACGGCGCTGCTGGGGCCGGCCCGCTCGCGGGAGGCGCGGGAGGCGGGGCGAGGGGTGCGAAGTGCGAGTTGGCCGATGTTGGTTCTGGTGGTGCTTTCTTTCGGCCTGGGGGTGCTGGCGACGGGATTTATTCCGCTGCTGGGAGGGTTGGTTAAGCCGCTTGCGGGAGCGGATCCGAGCGCGATATTAGTGCCGACATTCTTTGGCACGGGAGCGGGGTTACCGGCGGGGTTGGTGGGGGCGCTCGACACAATCGGTGCCGGTGTTGGGCGTGGGTTATTGCCGCTACGGGGCCTGGTGGTATTGCACTCGGGGGGGATGGCGACACCGGTAGTGTTTGCGATGTCCATGGGTCTGGCGGCACTGGTGATTGGGCTATTGCTGGCGCTGGTGTGGGTGCTGGTACACTTCGGTACCCGGCGGCGCAAGGTTGTGTGGCGGCGGGCGTGGAACGGCGGGCTGCGGGTATTGCGCCCGGAGATGAATTACACGGCTACGGGGTTTGCCGCCCCGGTACGGGTATTGTTCGATACCTTGCTGCGGCCAACGGTGAATGAGCGGGCTTCACGCCAAGGCGCCTTCACCACCGGGGTGGTGCACCGCATGCGGCTGGTAAATATCAGCGAACGATTCATCCAGGCTCCCCTCGTTACTTGGGCACTTGCGATTTCAAGGGTGCTGGCGCGTATGCATCATGGCCGTAGCTCACTGTATGCGGGATATATTATGGGTATGCTTTTGGTTGCGCTGCTCGCTGCAGCGGCGGTGCTGAGATAGCAGAAGACAGTTGCTATGCTCATAAATCTAGCCGACTTGGAGGCCGAATAGGGTTGTCGCTTCGCTGCACGGAATCAGAGCGCTTCGGCCCGGCAGCGTTAGAGGGTAGGTTGCAATGACTTTTGGAGCTTGAGGCCATGGCAGACAACGATAGATCCAGCCTAAATGAGGCTCAGGCACGGCATGTGCTTGCGACATTTCGTCATATAGATGATTTAATGATGCGTGCTCTACGCCCGTTGGCGGTTACGGGGGATATGTTGACTGGAGAGCGTGGCGACTTTGATCCCGAGGAGGCTCGTGAGTTTACGGCCGCAATTGACGAATTACACCGGCGTATGGAACTGGCGGCAGCCGCGCTTGGTCTCAAGAGCGAGATTCAACCGGTTACCGGGCATTGGGCGGCTAAGGCTGCGCTTAGGTTGGCCGGGATTGCCTTGAGTGAACTTGAGCCCAAGCGCATGCAGGCCTATGGTGAGATACGAGCGGAGGCAGCCCAAAAACTCAAACAACAGATTGAACTCTTGCAACAAGCCTTGCGGGATACGGAACAAACACTACAGCAGTATTAGCCTGAGATATTGCATATTCCGGCCTAAGATGAACACTCATTCTGGTTCAAGGTGAACACTTTTAGTATCAATCGCATCTTTCCGGGGGTGATCTCGATCCTGCAGTGAGGCACGACGATCCGGCAGGGCTTCGATCTTTTCACGAAAATGGCATCTCCCCAACGCCCAGATCGCCTCCCGTATACGGTCGATATCCACTTGGGCCGGGCAGGCGCGATATAGTCGGCGGCAGACGGATCGCCTGGTGTCGGTGTTTCGATCAAGTCGGTGGTAGGGAAAATGCGGGGTTGCCAATGGGTTTTCATCCGCCTGGGCATTGTATCGGTAACTGGAATAAAGTAACAAGTAGTGCCCGCTGCCGATGAGTGTAGCGCTTATAGCGCCCTTCCCACAGCGTTCCTGTACTGTCATAACGGTGGTTGAAGTATTTGGACGTAGCGCCACCTGCAGATTACACCGCCTTGGGGAGGCTTTGTTCGGTTTCCGGCGTGATTAACAGGTGAACACGGTTAGTCATCAAGACATAAGCATGGATCGCACAGCCATGACGTGCCGCCGCTTTCTGTACGCACTCAAGATAAACGCGCAGTCCTCATCCCCGGCAAAGATCGGCTCCCGGTTATTACCGCGCTGGATAAGATGTTAAGCTTGTCCAGCATCAAGGTAACGGGGCAGACGGCGCCATCCGGATCCTTTCATATTGAAGAATCTTATCATATCAGTAATATCCAGGTAATTCGAGTCTAAGTCTTGTCCAATATGATCGGTTTCCACTCCGACAACGGCTCGGAATACATCAACAAGCGCGTCGCCGAACTGCTGGAGAAGCTGCGCATCGAGTTCACCAAGTCACGCTCACGGCACAGCAACGACAACGCGCCGGCGGAAAGTAAAACCGGAGCGGTGGTGAGAAAATACTATGGCTACAGCCATATCCCGCAACGCTGGGCGCCACTGATCAACGACTTCAATCAGCAGTATTTAAACCCGTACCTCAACTTCCACCGCCCCTGCTTTTTCCCGGAAACCCGAACCGACGCCAAGGGAAAACAGCGCAAAATCTACCGCTACGAGAATATGATGACACCCTATGACAAGCTCAGATCATTGCCCGGTGCATCAGGCTATTTAAAACCCGGACTCAGCTTTGAAATACTTGACCGCCTCGCTTACCAGATCAGCGACAATCAGGCGGCGGACCAGCTACAAAAGGCCCGCCAGACACTCTTCAAAACCATTCATGGACGGACTCTGAAAACCGGCTGACAGACCTACTTCTATTACCCTGCTTCAGACTCATTTATGGATTGGAAAATACTTTGTTTTCGACATCCAGTCTCTCGAAACAACGGCACAGAATCAGGGCATCCTCTCGCTTACCCGACTCATTTTGTGGATAATAACCGCTCCGCCGACCCACCTCATGAAAACCAACACTTTGGTATAGGCTTCGCGCAGAAACATTCGAAGGGCGGACCTCGAGAAACATGCGGGTTGCTCCACCGTGTACGGCAAGAGCGCATAGATGATGCAGGAGAAAACGACCATAGCCTCGACCTTGATAGTCGGGGTCAACCGCGAGGTTGAGCAAATGTGACTCTCCAACCGCGATAGATGCCAGGCCATAGCCGATCAGCCAATTCTTGATCGCAAGCCCCCAACTGCTATACCCGATACGCAGGCAATCGGCGAAAATTCCCTTGTTCCAGCCCTGTCGATAGGTCCGTGTCTCGATCTCGACCACCCGGGATAAATCGGTCAAATCCAACGGGCGCAGACTGGGTACCGGGGCATGAACGACGGCGTTCATGGTTGGCTAGTCACGGTGCGAGGTGCGGCGGTAGTCAACGCCAATTTTAGATCCTGCCAGGCCGCAGCCTTTGCCTCCGGCCGGCGCAATAGATAGGCCGGATGATAGGTAGCCACAAGTTTGCGGCCACCCAAAGCATTATGCACCTTGCCACGCAACCTGGAAAGCGCGGAGTCAACACCCAGAAGGCGTTGCGCCGCAACCCGCCCAAGGGCCAAAATCAGTGCCGGGTCAACCCATTCAATCTGTCGGAGCAGATACGGCCAACATGACTCGATCTCCACGGCCGAAGGATCGCGATTACCGGGAGGGCGGCATTTGACGATATTGGCGATATAAACCCCATCACGCCTCAACTGTAGTGCCGCAAGCATAGCATCGAGGAGTTTGCCGGCACGGCCAACGAACGGCTCACCACGCTGATCCTCCTCGGCCCCCGGGCCCTCGCCGATAATCATCCAGCGCGCCGTATGATCCCCCGTTCCAAACACGGCTACATGGCGTCCCTCGGCCAGATCACAACGGGTGCACCGCGCCACTTTCCCGGCGAGATCGTCCCAATCGAGTGCCACGGGACCAGACCCGTCATTAAGGGATACGGTTGCAACTTCTCCAGCGGCTGGAGTCATCTCTGGTTTCGTGGAAATCTCAGGCGTCATCTCCAAGCGTGTAACAGATCGTTGGGAGTAGGCGTCATCACGCAGTATCCAAGCGTTCAGGTCCATCGCTTGAAGTGCTTCCAGTTGATCCCGCCGCATCAATACCGGCGCCGCCGACGGCGCTCAATTCTGACCAGCCACCATAAAGGTGCCGAGAGAGCATAGATGAAAAACACTCCGAAGAGTACCCCGGGTGGTGAAAGACTAATGGCTACAAACAACAATGGCACTAGAATAACGGACGGAAAGGCAAGACGGCGGTCAAGCTTGAATTCTTTAAAGCTGTAATAACCAAGATTCGAGAGCATCATGACTCCAGCGAACAGGGTCAAACCGAGTGCCGGCAAGGCAATCACCTGCATCGATAACCCCAAACTCTGGCTCAGCCAGACCAGACCGGCAAGTAATGCCGCCGCCGCCGGGCTCGGCAAGCCCTGAAAATACCGCTTTCCAACCTTGCCGGCCCGGGCATTGAATCGGGCTAGCCGCATTGCGGTGGCCGCAGCATAGAAAAAAGCCACCAGCCAACCTACATTGGCCCAGGCGGGGCCATATTCGGTTAGGGTCGGAAAAGCAAACCGATACATAACCAGAGCCGGTGCCAGGCCAAAGGCAATTACATCCGAAAGGCTGTCATATTGAGTACCGAAGGCGGTTGCCGTGCCTGTCAGACGCGCCACCCGCCCATCCAATCCATCCAGAACCATGGCGATAAAAATAGCAATCGCGGCCAGGGTAAACTGTCCATTCATGGCGGCTACGATGGAATAAAACCCCGCAAACAATGCCGCAGTGGTAAACAGATTGGGTAGCAGAAAAATTCCCCGCCGACCGAAATGGCGCCCCGGTTCCCCACCGTTTTGCGGTACCGACGAAGACGATGACAGGGAGTAGAGATGTCTGGGTTCGGATTTCATACTATTAGCATGCCATGAAATCAACTTTCCGGGTGTGGCTTATTTCGCAACAGCCGGTTACGTACAATTTCAAGCGGATGCGATTCAAGGCGATGAACCTCGGCAATCAACTCCGGAGCCCCACGGTTCATCTCCTTGGCGAGCGCTGCGGAAAAACTCCCTTCCTGGATTTCCGTTAGCAACGAGCGCATGGTGGAGCGGGTGTTTTGATCGAAAATACGCTTTTCCGCCCCGAGGGCGCCGAAAGCAGCGGTGGATGACACACCGGCCCGCATGCCAGCAAAACCGCGGGTAAACAGGATATCGGTCATGTATTTGACCTCCTCGAAGCAGCAATAGTAAGCCACTTCGGGCTGATACCCGGCCTCGACCAGTGTTTCGAAAGCGGTTAGGATCAATCCGGTCAAGCCGCCCACCAGCACTGCCTGCTCGGAAAAAAGATCGGTTTCGGTCTCCTCCGCGAAACTGGTCTCCACCGCGGCCACCCGATCGTGGCCCAGTGCGCGGGCATAGGCCAACATGCGCCGCTGTGCCCGCCCGCTGGCATCCTGCCCAACCGCAAGAAACCCAGCCGTACCGCCGCCGGCCATATAACGCGCCCGAAGCACCTCACCGATCGCGGCGGGCGCCACGAGTATCACATCCAGATCGGCACGGGGCTTGATCAACCTATAGTGGATGTTATAGCCATGCGCAAATACCAGTGCGGCGCCTTTTGCCAGCATGGGCGCTATCGTATCGCGATAGAGCGCAGGCTGGACCTCGTCCGGAACCAGCAGCGCAAGCATATCGGCTTGTGCGGCAGCCTTTTCAATACAAAGCACATCGAAACCATCGGCACGGGCCGGTGCAACACTCGGGGAACCGTCACGCAATCCAATGCAGACCGACGCCCCGGAATCCCGCAAATTGAGTGCCTGTGCCCTGCCCTGGGATCCATAGCCGATGACCGCCACCCGCTCATGCTCCAGGCTTACCGCCTCGAAGGCTTCTCGTGGAATAAGGCTCACACCGATTTCCTCGGTTGGTTCATGTCGATAGAATAAACTACTTTCAATTACCCAAACTGCTATGCGCCTGTCTGAATTGCTCGTACACACTCTGCGCGAAGCCCCGGCCGAAGCCGAAATACCCAGCCACCAGTTGATGCTTCGTGCCGGGCTGATCCGCCAAAATGCAGCCGGAATATACACCTGGCTTCCTCTTGGGCTCAGGGTCCTCAACAAGGTAACGCACATTGTGCGCGAGGAAATGCAGCACATCGGGGCAATTGAACTGTTGATGCCCATGGTACAGCCCGCTGAATTGTGGCGTGAGTCGGGCCGCTGGAACCAGTACGGGCCCGAGTTGCTACGGCTACAGGACCGCCGCGGGCGGGAGTTTTGTCTCGGTCCCACCCATGAGGAAGTCATTACCGACCTGATTCGCAACACGGTCAGATCCCATCGCCAACTCCCTCTTACCCTGTTTCAGATTCAGACTAAATTCCGTGATGAGCAACGGCCTCGATTCGGGATCATACGTGCCCGCGAATTTTTGATGAAAGATGCCTATTCCTTCCATCTCGACGTGGAATCGCTCGATGAAACCTACATGCGCATGTACGCGGCCTATTCCCGGGTGCTGGAACGCATCGGCCTGGATTATCGCGCCGTCAAGGCGGACACGGGTTCCATCGGGGGTGATGTCTCGCACGAATTCCACGTCTTGGCGGAAAGCGGGGAAGACACCATCGTTTATGCTCCCGACGGTGCTTATGCCGCCAACCGGGAACTAGCCGAGGCGCGGCCATCCCGAAAGCGGCGCCCCGCCGCCGAAGCAAGCCTGGCGCGCGTTGCAACCCCCCATGCCTACTCCATCGCCGATGTCTCAAAATTGCTGGATATCCCGCCGTCACATTGTGTCAAGACACTTTTGGTCAAGGGCAGCGAAACACCGGCCGTAGCCCTGATCTTACGTGGTGACGACGAACTTAATCCGGTCAAGGCGGGCCATCTGCCTGAGGTCGTAAGCCCACTAAAATTATTGGGTGAGGAAGAAGTGCGTAAACTTGGAAGTCTGGAGTTCGGCAGCATTGGCCCGGTAGATTTGGAATTTCCGGTGATCGCCGATCGTGAGGCCGCCTTGTTAGCCGATTTCTGCTGCGGGGCGAATACTCCGGGCGAACACCTGACCGGCGTCAACTGGGGACACGATCTTCCCGAGCCCGCGGTAGCCGATATCCGCTTGGTAAAAGAAGGGGACCGCAGCCCCGAGGGCTCCGGGCGACTGTCTTTTGCCCGCGGAATCGAAGTCGGCCATATATTCAAGCTAGGCAAGCGCTATTCCACCAAAATGAATGCCGTGGTCCAAGACAGCCATGGGGCTGAAAGACCGCTAATGATGGGTTGCTATGGTCTGGGTATATCGCGCATCGTAGCGGCCGCAATAGAGCAAAACCACGATACCCGAGGCATTCTATGGCCCCCTGGAATCGCCCCCTTCTCGGTCATAATTATTCCGCTCGGGGCACAGCATTCAGCGGATATCCGGGGGGCTGCAGAACGGCTGCATGACGAACTCCATCAGGCTGGGCTTGAAGTAGTTCTTGATGACCGCTGCCTGCGAGCCGGCGTCATGCTCAAGGATTCCGAGCTTCTGGGTATTCCCCATCGCCTGGTAATCAGCGCGCGCAGCCGGGAGAAAAATATAGTTGAATACCAAGCTAGGGGAGCCGTATCCAGCGAAGATCTGCCTCGGGAAGGGCTCATTGATACTTTGCGTAAACGCCTGATGAGGCAATGAACGGCATCCGTGCGGGATTCGTTGTTGTGCTGGGCCTGCTTGGCGGGATATTTACGGCTGTCTCAACCTCGGCAAAACCGGTGGTCACCAACAGCACTACCCTCGCCACCGCGGTCAGATCGGCCTTTCTCCGCCCCGCGCCCACCCTCAGGCGGAACTACACCCAGACGGTTTGGTTTAGAGTCATGAGTAAACGCCTCCAACGCTACATTCCCCAATCCGGACGCCGGCGTCACCTATTGTTGCTGGTTTGGGCGGAAGCATCCCGTGCCAAGATCTCTCCCAGCTTGGTGCTGTCCGTCATCAATGTAGAAAGTAATTTCAATTCCTGGGCGGTATCGGCGACGGGGGCCCAAGGGTTAATGCAAATCATGCCATTTTGGCTAAAAAAAGCGGGCAGACCAAGCGACAACCTATTCAATCCGGAGACTAATCTACGCCTGGGTTCCGCCATTCTCGCCTGGTATCTCAAGCGCGCTCGGGGAAATATTCCGCTTGCGCTACAGAACTATTACGGCAAACGCTATGGCAACCATTACGCCGAACGTGTACTCAGGCTACTCAGCACACGCTGGAACTGGCGCTAAGTGCCTGTCGGATTTAAGGGAACAATCTACTGCATCGGCAGAATAGCGGTCAAAGTACCTCCAGTTTCCTGTTACACCGGCCCCCTATGCGTCGCCAGAAATATTTTGACCCACTTTCCAATTGTACCCGCTGCAATCCGCCTAAATTCGACAGACTCCAGATAACGGGGTTACAGGATCCGAAAAACCCCATTGGCCTCAGTCGATACAGCGGCTGTGGTTTCGGCATATATCTCATCCACATATGCCGAGAGTGGTCCCGTTGCCAGCCAATCCGCGAGCGCATCAAGCTGCTCGGTATCCCCACAGGCCAGTACCTCAACGCGCCCATCGGGAAGATTACGAGCATAACCTCGCACCCCAAGATGCCAAGCCTCGGTAGCGGTTGTAGCCCGAAATCCTACCCCCTGCACTCGCCCCGATATCCAGAAGTGCCGGCACATAAGCACACCCTCCTACAAAAAGCGTGAGGCTCCCGAAGGAGCCTCACCATTTTAGCTTAATGAGATCGATTCGATCTTCTTACCGACCACCACCCACCATGCTGTTCATTTTTGACTGTTGCTGCCGCACCCAAGCTTTATCCCGGGATAAAGCCCGACCGTTTTTCCAAGCGCCTCGTGTCCTGGCGTAATGAATGGCATCTTGGGCTCCGGTTTTCAGCGGATTGAGCCAAATATCGAATTTCTGATTCGAATAGATCAAATCAGGGTTCTTGATTTGATTTGCATTATGCAGATAAATCAGCGGCCATTCGAAAGGATTACCGTAGATTGAAGGCTTTTTGGCGATATTCCATAGATTATCTCCTTTGACGACGGTATATGTAGTCTGAGCCGCCTTGATTTGGGATACCAATGCACTCAAGGTATCGTATGCATTTTTACCTTGATTGTTGGCAATAGCCGTCTCCCCCTGCTGTAGCTGCGACTGCTCGGCAGCATTTAGGTTCGTGTGCTGACGCGCCACCTGATCAAGCTTACGCGCCTTGTCAAGGTAGTATTGGTTGATATCTGAATCGGTTCGTTGGATAACCTGGTTGGCAAGCGACTGGGCCTGTTGATTGTTCGGAACCTCGGCTGCCTTTTTGGCCTGCTCGAGCAACGCCTGGGCCTGAGTCACTGATATGCCTAACTGCTGGGCATGGTTGATACCTTGCTGCGCATTGGCTAAGGCCTGTTCGGTCGCCGCACTTGGCTTGGGCGGTGGGGCCGGCTTCTGATGCGCACAACCTGCAAGCACACCGACAAGCGTGACCGCAATTCCCAACTGAAGCATACCGCGCTTGGTGATCATGATGCTGTACTCCTCTGACTATATTTCGGTCGTTTAACCATTCCTACCACCATGAAATCATGGCACCAAAATCCTGTCCTGTCAAGGTGCAAGCGTACAGTATCCTCCCTTCCGGGCGGCAATCGCCGTAGCCAGGTGGGAATCCCGAATAGCGCGTTTGGCGCTCGTTCGTGCCCGGCTATAGTCTCGGCCACGCAAGGCAAACTCCGCGTCATCCAGCCAATGCTCCGCCGCAGCATATCGGGCCGATGCATAACACAGCGCCCCGGACCGGGCGGCGGCATGCAAAGCCTGGCGGGCATTGCTCATCGGCTGTACCGGTGCCGCCACACAAGCTCCCAGGACGGAACTTAAAATAATCACCCAGGCACTACGCATCACACACCGCATACGAGATTTTCTCCCTTAACGCTAGCAGTGATGCCGTCCTAGGTCAAGAAGCCCCCATAACCTCCCGCCCATGGCCTACAATCTTTCAAATATATTCCCGATAGGCACCAAATGAGCCTGATATTTCGCCCTACCCACTGCAACGCCAAATTAAGGGGCATGACAAAGTTTGCGCACCGGAAAGAATATCGATCGGATAGCGTAAAATCTTTACAAGATTTTCTTGATACCAGTAATACTAAAATTTTGGGGCGACCGGTTGGGAAACTCGAACAGCTTCCCGAACGTACGCTGGAAACACCACTATGAGGCCGGTTATTCTCGTAGTGTATTACAGTCGTCATGGGGCCACACGCATCATGGCGGATAGGATCTGCCGCGGCATAGAGGAGATTCCCGGAACCGAGGCCCGTTTACGAACCGTACCGCCGGTATCTACCGTCACCGAAGCTTGTGAACCGGAGATCCCCGAACACGGCCCGCCCTATGCCACCCGCGAGGATCTAGCAGATTGTGCCGCACTGGTGCTAGGCAGCCCTACCCGCTTCGGGAATATGGCCGCCGCCTTGAAGTATTTTCTTGATGGAACCGCCCCCGAATGGCTCACCGGCACCCTGGCGGGGAAACCCGCCGCAGTGTTCACTTCCAGCTCTACCCTGCATGGTGGGCAAGAATCCACGTTACTCAGCATGATGCTGCCGCTAATGCACCACGGCATGGTTCTGCTGGGTCTGCCTTATAGCGAAACGCAACTACAATCCACCCATAGTGGGGGAACTCCCTATGGCCCCAGCCATCTTGCCGGGCTCCACAATGATCGGGGTCTGGACAAAGACGAAGCTGAACTCTGCCGGGCACTCGGCCGGCGGATCGCCCGGCTGGCTCTCAAGCTGCGCGACGCGCCGGACGAGACGGCAAGATAGCCGGGCGAATACCCCGCGGCTCGGAATCATTCCACCCAGGCACGAATATTTTCGAAAAGGCGCAGCCAGGGTCCTGTTTCCCCCCAAGTCGCCGGGTGCCATGAATGTTGCAGTGTGCGGAGTACTCGCTCGGGATGGGGCATTATGGCCAAGATCCGTCCATCCTTATTCGTGAAACCCGTCACCCCACCCGGTGAACCGTTTGGATTGGCCGGATAGGTCATGGCCGGGCACCCCGCCTTCTCGACATAGCGCAACACCACCTGTCGGGACGCCACCAGGCGGTCCAAATCATGCTCATCGGCGAATTCCGCACGCCCTTCCCTGTGTGCCACGACCACCGGCAATACCGATCCGGCCATGCCATTCAAGAAGGGAGAAACCGATTCCAGCACCTCTACCAACACCAAGCGGGCCTCGAATTGCTCGGACCGGTTCCGACGCAACCGCGGCCAACCCCCGGTGCCTGGAATCAACTCGGCCAATGCCGCAAGCATCTGGCATCCATTACAAATGCCCAGGGCGAAATGCTCATCAGCGGCCAGGAATCGCTCAAATTCATTCCGCAAGCGCGGATGATAGAGAATAGATTTAGCCCAGCCCTGCCCTGCCCCCAGCACATCGCCATAAGAAAATCCTCCAGGTGCGACCAGGCCGGAGAACCCGGCCAGGTTGCGGCTTCCGGCGGCCAGTTCACTCATATGGATATCAATGGCATCAAAACCCGCACGATCAAAAGCGGCGGCCAACTCACGGTGCCCATTGACACCCTGCTCGCGCAAAATCGCAACCTGCGGACGGTGAACAGACAAGCCCGGCGCAAGACGCGAAGCCGGATCAAAGCCGAGCCGTGTGGCTCCCAGTCCCGGGGCCTCCGGATTGCATTTCGCATCATAGGCCTCGCGAGCACATTCCGGCTCATCCCGCAGACTCCGCAAGCGCCAATCAACCTCAGACCAAAGGCGCTGGACTTGCGTCCACTCAGCCATATACAGGCATCGATCCCCTACGCGAAATACCAACCGATTATCTTCCCGTGGGGTACCCAGCCGGTACAAACAGGAGGCGAGTCCTGACATGGAAAATTCCATCTTCACTTTCTCGATGTCCGCAACGCGAACCTGGATTACCGCACCTAGTTCTTCGGCAAAAAGCGCGGCGAGGGGCTCCGGATCCAAGTCGGCCACATTCACATTGAATCCCATGTGCGCGGCCAGTGCCATTTCAATTAGCGTCACTGCCAAGCCGCCGTCGGACCGATCATGGTAAGCCAGGATGCGGCCTTCCCGAGCCAGTTTGCGCAAGGCCATAAAAAATCCCTTGAGCCGCTCGGGATCGACCAAGTCCGGTACCGGATCACCGCTTCTTTGGAACACCTGGGCAAAAGCACTCCCACCGAGGCAGTTGGCTCCCGTGCCCAGGTCGATCAGCCACAGCTCGGTTTCCGGTTCCGCGGCCAACTGTGGTGTCAAAGTTGTACCCGCATCGATAACCGGTGCAAAAGCGGACACCACCAGGCTCAATGGCGAGCGGACTTCCTGCTCGCCGGCGGAATCGGTCCAGGCAGTACGCATGGACAGGGAGTCCTTGCCGACGGGTATTGCCACTCCCAAGGCCGGAGCTAACTCCGCTCCTATCGCCTGCACCGCCCGATACAGATCGGCATTATCCGCTGGTGTACCCGCCGCCGCCATCCAATTAGCCGACAGGCGCACATCGGTCAGGCGTTCGATATCGGCTGCCGCCAAATTGGTAATAGCCTCCCCCATGGCCATGCGCGCCGAGGCCACCGCATCATAAACTGCCACCGGCATCCGTTCACCGATGGCCATTGCTTCGCCACTGCACCCGCGATAATCGGCAAGCGTTACCGCCACATCGGCCACCGCAACCTGCCATGGCCCGACGAGTTGATCACGAGCGACCAGGCCGCCGACGCTGCGGTCGCCGATGGTGATCAGAAATTCCTTGTCACCGACACCCGGCAGAGCCAATACGCGCTCGATCGCCGTGGATACCGATATCCCCTCAAGCGCAGGTGGTATGGGAGGTTTATCCACACGAGTCTGGCCGCTTACTTCCAACGGCGGAAGGTCACCCAACAAGGTCTGCATCGGAAGATCCACCACCGTCTGCCCGGTACGGCCATCATGAACCACCAAACGCCTGGCAGCGGTCGCCTCTCCGATTACCGCCCAGAGACAACGTTCGCGTTCGGCAACCGCGGCAAAGCGGGGTTCATCCTCCGGCGCGATCGCCAAGACATAGCGTTCTTGAGCCTCATTACACCAAAGCGCCAATGCGCTCATTCCCGGCTCGGCACTGGGAACCCGCTCAAGGTAGATCCGTCCGCCACAATCCGCCTCATGCAACAACTCCGGCACCGCGTTGGCAAGCCCACCGGCGCCGACATCATGAATGGCCAATACGGGATCGGCTTTGCCCAGCGCCAGCATCACCTCGATAACCTCCTGAGCGCGACGTTGCATTTCGGGATTATCGCGTTGCACCGAGGCAAAATCCAGCGCCGATTTTCCTCCTCCGGTGCGTGACGAAGCGGCCCCTCCCCCCAGACCGATTTCCATTGCCGGCCCGCCGAGTACGATAATTTTGCTCCCGGGGCGAAAAGATTTTTTCTCGACCAATTCCCGGTGAATGGTTCCGAGCCCACCCGCGAGCATCAAGGGCTTGTGGTAACCGCGGTAAAGCCCCACGTCTCCTCCAGGATCTGGGATACAAAAACTGCGAAAAAAGCCGCCGATGGCGGGACGGCCGAATTCGTTATTGTAAGAGGCTGCTCCGATCGGCGCTTCAAGCATAATATGAAGCGCACTCGCCAGACCCGGCGGTGGCGACGGGGCGCACTCCCAGGGGCGTGGCGCACCGGGCAAGTACAGATCCGATACCGCAAACCCGGTTAATCCCGCCTTCGGAGTGCCGCCACGCCCGGTCGCCGCCTCATCGCGTATTTCCCCGCCCGAGCCGGTCGCTGCACCCGGAAACGGGGCGACTCCGGTCGGGTGATTATGGGTTTCCACCTTGATGACGATATCCAGCCAAAGCGGTTGCTCGTGGTAGTGCCCGGTAACAGGATCAGGCGAAAACCACCGGGCTCGATGACCCTCGACAACCGCCGCATTGTCCCGGTAGGCCGAGAGGATCCCATCCGGGTGGGCATTGTAGCTTGCACGAATGCAATCAAAGAGAGACCGTGGCTGGGGCTTTCCGTCGAGCGTCCACCGCCCACGAAAAATTTTGTGCCGACAATGCTCGGAATTAACCTGGGCAAACATCATCAATTCGGTTTCGGTGGGATCGCGCTCAAGTCGGCCATAGGCCTCGATAAGATAAGACCGTTCGGCAACACCTAGCGATAAACCCAATCGGGAATCGGCACTGCGCAATGCCTGCTCGCCCCCAGTGGAGAGTGGTACAAACCGATCGGGCGGCGGTTCAAAATGACGGAACAGGCACTCGGCCGTATCCAACGATGGCAGCAGCACCTGGGTCAGGCGATCGGACAATAAGTTTTCAAGAATTTGCCACTCGGAATCCTCCGGCCCGGGCACCTCGCCCTCGAGTACCCAGGCAATCCCCCATTCGATACGGCCCAGATCGCCTAAATCGCAATGAACGAGAATTTCGCCGGCCTTGCTTGACCAGGGCGAGAAGGTTCCAAAGCGTGGCAAGACGTACACACTCGCAGCCACCGGGGTGACGCTCGCACCGAGTATCGCCGCCAGCCGCCGGCTGCGGGATTCTTCCGCCGGAGCCTCGCCCGCGAGCAGATAAATCTGCCTGGCCGCAACCAGGTGTAATCCGGGCAGCGCTGCAGTAAGCTCATCCCCCAATCGGGCCAGCCGAAAAGGAACCAAGGCGGAAGAACCGTAGAGAACGTGCATAGAGCCTCGCTACAGAATTTGCCAAGCCAGACCCAACGTCTGGTCGGCGATGAGGATTTCCTCCGCGTCACAGCCAAGTACGCCGGCCATTGTGCTGCGCGCGAGTTCGGGGCGGTTGTTCTGCTCCGATAAATGGGCCAACACCAGCACCCGCAAACCCGAGGTACCGCAACCGGCGACGAAACTCGCTGCTTGGCCATTATTAAGATGCCCCCAATCACCCCCCACACGCACCTTAAGGGCAGACGGATAGGTCCCATCCGCCAGGAGGCGGGTATCATGATTGGATTCGATAATCAACCCCTGAAGGGTTCCCATTCGGCTTTTCAGATACGGCGTTACATGGCCCAAATCAGTCAACAGGGCCAACCGGGTGACACCGTCGGTGAATAGAAACTGGGTCGGCTCGGCCGCGTCGTGGGGTACCACAAGCGGAGTGATCTCCAGATCGCCAACGACAAAAGGCACATCGGGATCAAATACCATGGTCGTTTCCGGAAGGCCTTTGCCCAGTCCGGCACGACGGGTGCCAGTGCTCGCCATGACTGGAATCTGCCAGCGCTCGGCCAAGCGCCCGACGCCGACGATATGATCGGAGTGCTCGTGCGTTACCAGCATCGCATCCAGGCTCTGGGGGCTAATGCCGAGCCGGGCCAGGCGGCGCTCGGTCTCGGCAGCGGAAAAACCGCAATCGACTAACACCCGGGTTGTACCGACGCGAACCAGGGTCGCGTTTCCGCGGCTGCCACTACCGATACTGGCAAACTCCAGTGCCACTATTCTCTCGTTCCGGGTTTTCCTGGCGTATAGATCGGCAGCGTTGTCACCGATCCGGACTTAACCGTCGACATCTTAGCCACCCCTTCGCGCGCCACCTCGTCGATTCTCACAATGGTATGCAGCGGGATATAGCTGCGTTTGACTCCACTGAATTCGGCGGCAAGTTTTTCCGCTCCCGGATCTACTACGATTTTTGAGGTCTCCCCGAAGCTAAGCTCCTCAACCTCCACGAATCCGAACAAGCTACCCTGCGAAATGCGACGTGCATAGATCTCATAGACCTGATCGCGGTTGTGAAAAATTATTTTATAAATATGCTGGGTCGACATCCGCTCCTTGTCCTCTTATGGAAGATTGCATCCGGTATTGTCCCATATAATTTGTCATGCGCATCCGGTTCCATCCGCCTCCAACCGCTCGATCCCACCCATCCAGGGATGCAATACCTCGGGGATTTGCACCGAACCATCGGCTTGCTGATAATTTTCCAATACCGCAACCAGAGTTCTCCCCACCGCCAAGCCGGATCCGTTCAGGGTATGCACCCAGCGCGGTTTGGCGGCTGCGGAGTCGCGGAACCGGGCCTGTAGCCGACGCGCCTGGAAATCTTCGAAATTACTACAGGAAGAAATTTCCCGGTATCGGTTCTGCCCCGGCAACCAGACCTCTAGATCATAAGTTTTGGCCGCTCCGAACCCCAAATCACCGGCGCAAAGCGCAACCACCCGATAGGGCAACCCAAGGGCTTGCAACACCGCTTCGGCATGACCGGTCAAAGCCTCCAGGGCCGCATAGGAACACTCCGGTTGGACGACCTGCACCAGTTCAACCTTTTCGAACTGGTGCTGACGAATCATGCCCCGGGTATCCTTTCCATAACTTCCAGCCTCCGAGCGGAAGCAGGGAGTCTGGGCCATCATGCACAGCGGCATGCTAGCGGCAGTCAGAATTTTGTCACGAATCAAATTGGTAAGCGGTACTTCTCCGGTCGGGGTGAGGTACCAATTGCGCTCCCCAGTAAGCTGAAACAGCTCGGCCTTGAACTTGGGCAACTGACCGGTTCCGGTCAGGCTGTCCGTATTGACAAGATAAGGGACGTACAACTCTTCATACCCATGACGTTTGCGGTGCAACTCGAGCATGAACTGTACCAACGCCCGATGTAGCCTGGCAAATGCTCCACGGAGTACTACGAACCGACTCCCCGTGATCCGGGCGGCAAGTCCAAAATCCATGCCCCCAAGCATCTCGCCAAGGGTAACGTGATCACGCGGATTAAAGTCGAACTTAGGGCGCTTTCCCACTCGGCGTATCTCGACATTATCGCTTTCGTCGACACCATTGGGCACCGATTCGTGAACCTGGTTAGGCACCCCGAGCAAAAAATCGTGAAGTTCGGCCTCCAATGCCGTGAAGCTCCGCTTGAGTTTCGATTCCTTCCGATTCAGCTCACCCGCCTCGGCAAGCATTTCCGTGATTGCCTCACCGCATACCTTGGCTCGTCCTATGGCCCTTGAAATTCTGTTACGTTCGGCTCGCAGCGCCTCCAGCTCGGTCTGGGTACGGCGACGCTTGGCCTCCAGCGCTTCGAAGCGTACCTGGTCAAAAACATAGCCCCGGCGAGCGAGATTAGCCGCCACCACCGCAGGCTCACGGCGTAACCGCTGGGGATCAATCACGGTTCGACCCTAATCCCCATACAGACCGGCCTGATAAATTTTTTCTTCGCCGCCCGTTCGGCACGACCGGTATCGCCATGGTCGGCGATGTTTCGATACCCCGAAACTTCGAGTACCGCTGGCACCCATGCCGCTTGAACCATTGCTCCATGTATCCCCCATTCCCGGAGAAACGGAATCTCATACCCATAGCAGGCCGAAACTCATAATCGCTCCCGAAAGTAACACCCATCCAGGCCGTACCAGCCTCCAATTGCACTCACAATAATGCTGGAGTCGTAGTGTGACTGCAATGTCAGAAACTAGAGTTCCTCGATTCGCCATGGTAATCATGGGCCAAAGAGCTAATGTCAAATCTGGTGTATGACTGATGGTCATGGTCAGGCGGCCTTCCTGCTGATTACCCGCTCATCGATTCCGTCGATGAACTGGATTCCTTCAATGACATCGGCCAGT
>JALUYA010000052.1 GCA_027018875.1 Gammaproteobacteria bacterium | reverse complement strand
CGCTGCCGCTACTGCCGCCGCCGCTCACGCCGCTCACGGCCCTGGAGAGGGCGGCGAGCTTGGGCCTGAGGCCGCCGCCCCTGACCACCGGGCGGGTGGTGACGCTTATCGGTGCACTCCAGCCGCTGCAGCCCCCGCCGTTGCAGGCGCGCACCCGCCAGGTCTCGGTGGTCTCGCCCGTGGTGGGCGCGGTCTCACTTCGAGTGGTTCCACTGATCCCGCTCTGGGTGGGACTGGTGCCGTCGCGCGCCAGTTGATAGCCGGTGGCATTCGCCGTGGCATTCCAGGCGAGACTGTAGCGGGCGCCGGGGGCGAGCAGCAGCGGCGGCGTTATCTGATGCAGCCCGCCCGGGATGGCCGGCACCCGGATCACGGTCTCGGTGGAGACCGCGCTCCAGGCCCCGCAGCCGACTGCATCGCAGCCGCGCACCCGGTAGCGGTAGCTGCCGTTGGCGCGAGCGCCGGCCCGCCAGCTGCGGGCACTCGTGTTCTGCACCTGGCGCCAACCGCCCCCATTGACCGCTTCCTCCAGCGGGTAGCGCGTGGCCCGGTTCACCGCCGCCCAGGCGACGGTGTAGCTGCCGCTGCCGCTCGGGTTGGGACTCAGCGCGGGCGGTGTGGCCCGCGGGGGGGGCGAGACGGTCTCGGTGGAGATCGGCCCCCAGGCCCCGCAGCCCACCGCACTGCACCCGCGCACCCGGTAGTGGTAGCTGCCCGCCACTTTGCCGCTGGCCGACCAACCGCGCGCGGTGCCGGCGTAAACGCTCACCCACGCGCCACCGTTCACGGCCTGCTCGAGGCGGTAGCTCGTCGCATGCGCCAGCGCCGCCCAGAAGACACGGTAGCCCCCGCTGTAGCTCGGATTCGGGCGCGCCGTGGGGGTCACCGAGCCCGGGGGCACCGCAACGGTCTCGGTGAAGCTCGGCCCCCAACTCCCGCAGCCCACCGCACTGCAGCCGCGCACCCGGTAGCGGTAGCTGCCCGCCACTTTGCCGCTGGCCGACCAGGAGCGGCGGCCGCCGCTGTAGACGCTGCTCCACGCCCCGCCATTCGCTGACTGTTGCAACCGGTAGCTGGTCGCGCCCCTGAGCGCTGCCCAGGAGACGGCGTAGCCCCCGCTGTAGCTCGGGCTCGGGCTCGCCGTGGGGGTCACCGAGCCCGGGGGCACCGCAACGGTCTCGGTGAAGCTCGGCCCCCAACTCCCGCAGCCCACCGCACTGCAGCCGCGCACCCGGTAGTGGTAGCTGCCCGCCGCCTTGCCGCCGGCCGACCAGGCGCGCGCACCGCCGCTGTAGACGCTCACCCAGGCCCCGCCGTTCACGGCCTGCTGCAGTTGGTAGCTGCTCGCGCCCGCGAGCGCCGCCCAGGAGAGGGTGTAACCGCCGCTGTAGCTGGGATTCGAACTCGGCGCCGGCTTTGCGGCCGTACCCGGCGTTCTAACCGTCTCGGCGGAGGCCGGCCCCCAGGCCCCGCAGCCGACCGCACTGCAGCCGCGCACCCGGTAGCGGTAGCTGCCGGCGCTCTTGCCATTCGCCGACCAGGAGCGGGTGCCGCCGCTGTAGACGCTCACCCAGGCTCCGCCGCTGGCCGCCTGCTCGAGCTGGTAGGTCGTCGCGTGTCCGATCACCGCCCAGGAGACGGTGTAATGACCGCTGTAGCTCGGGTTCGGGCTCAGCCCGGTGATGGATCCGCTCGCCGGCGCCACCACCCGTTCAGTGACCGCACTCCCGCCCCCTCCGCAACCGACCGCACTGCAGCCGCGCACCCGGTAGCGGTAGCTGCCCGCCGCCTTGCCGCTGGCCGACCAGGAGCGGCGGCCGCCGCTGTAGACGCTCGCCCAGGCCCCGCCGTCCTTCGATTCCTGTAACCGGTAGCTCGTGGCATGCGCCAGCGCCGCCCAGGAGAGACTGTAACCGCCGCTGTAGCTCGGATTCGGACTCGCCGCCGGCTTTGTGCCCGCACCCGGCGTTCTAACCGTCTCGGCGAAGATCGGCCCCCAGCTCCCGCAGCCTGCCGCCGTGCAGCCGCGTACCCGGTAGCGGTAGCTGCCGACACGCCGCCCGTGCGCCGACCAGGAGCGGGTGCCGCCGCTGTAGACGCTCACCCACGCACCGCCGTCCTTCGATTCCTGTAACCGGTAGCTCGTGGCATGCGCCAGCGCCGCCCAGGAGACGGCATAGCCACCGCTGTAGCTCGGGCTCGGGTTCGCCGCGGGTGTCACCGAGCCCGGGGGCACCGCAACGGTCTCGCTCACGCTGCCACCAAAGGGCCCGCAGCCGACCGCATCGCAGCCGCGTACCCGGTAGCGGTAGCTGCCCGCCGCCTTGCCGCTGGCCGACCAGGAGCGCGCACCACCGCTGTAGACGCTCACCCACGCCCCGCCGTTCACGGCCTGCTGCTGCAACCGGTAGCCGCTCGCGCCCGCGAGCGCCGCCCAGGAGACGGTGTAACCGCCGCTGTAACTCGGGTTCGGACTCACCGCGGGGGTCACCGCGCCCGGGGGCACCGAAACGGCCTCGGTGAAGGTCGTCGGTCCCCAGCTCCCGCAGCCGACCGCGTCGCAGGCGCGCACCCGGTAGCGGTAGCTGCCCGCCACCCGGCCGCTGGCCGACCAGGAGCGACTGCCGCCGCTGTAGACGCTCACCCAGGCCCCGCCGTCCTTCGATTCCTGTAACCGGTAGCTCGTGGCATGCGCCACCGCCGCCCAGGAGACGGCGTAGCCGCCGCTGTAGCTCGGGCTCGGGCTCGCCGTGGGCGGTGTCCCGGCCGCCGGCACCGAGACCGTCTCGCTCACGCTGCCGCCAAAGGGCGCGCAGCCCACCGCGTTACAGCCGCGTACCCGGTAGCGATAACTGCCCGCCGCCTTGCCGCTCGCCGACCAGGAGCGGGTGTTCCCACTGTAGGCATTGCTCCAGGTATTACCGTCCTTCGATTCCTGTAGCTGGTAGCTCGTGGCTCCGCTCACCGCCCCCCAGCTGACGCGGTAGCTTCCCGTGTAGCTGCCGGCCGGGTTCAACACCGGTGTCTGCCGGGCCGTGGGCGGCTCTTCGACGCGGATTGCCACACTCCCGCTCACGGTGCTCAACCCGTCGCTTACCCTTACCGTGAAACGATAGGTGCCGACCACAGGCAGCGTCACCGTGGCCTGGGCACTGTCGGGTGAGGTGAGCGCGAGCGCCGGGCCGCTCGTCTGCGTCCAGTGGTAGGAGAGCTGCCAGCTGCCGTTGGCATCGTGCGCGCCGGCGCTGAGGTGAATCAGCGTCTGCGGCAGCACCGGACCGCCGGGGCTGGCGCTCGCGCTCACCGTGGGGGCCTGGTTGCTCCCCCCGCCGTCGAGCGCCGGGTAGGCCTGCTGGTCGGGGCGGCCGAGTCCGTCATAGTGGGTGCCCTGCAGGTAGGTGTGCCCTCCGGTGGTGACCTCGCTTACGTTCGCCCGGCCCACGGTGTCGTAGCCGATGCGCCGCGTGTAGGTCACGCGCCCGTTCTCGCTCACCGTCTCCACCGCCACCCGTCCCACCCCGTCGGGGGCGGTGTCGTAGGTGGTGCTGGTGAGGCGATGGTCCGCGGGGTCGCGCACGCTGAGCACGCGCCCGAGCGCATCGTAGGTGGTGGTGATGGTCTGGCCGCGGGCATTGGTCGCGCGCGTCTGCTCGCCGTAGCCGTCGTAGCCGTAGCTCCAGTTGCCCTTGTCGGGATCGCTGAGGGTGAGTTTGTCACCAAAGCCGTCGTAGCCGGCCCGGATCGCGTTGCCCAGCGGGTCGGTCGCCCGTACCAGGTTGCCGCCCGCATCGTAGCGGTAGGTGGCCGTGCCGCCGGCGTCGTCGACCTCCACCAGGTGGCCGTTGCCCCGCCCGAGGCCATCGTAGCGGCGGGTGTAGGTGTGGGTGATGCCTCCGGCCGTGTCGGTGGTGGTAATCGCAAGCCCGTTGTAGTTCAAGGTGATCGTGCGCAGGCCGGTCGGGGCGGGTACGGTCTTGCTGGTCGGGCGGTCGAGTACGTCGTAGCCGAGGATGTGCGTGTACCCGCCGGGCGCACCGCCCGCATAGTAGGGCGTGCTGGAGCTGCGCACCCGGCCCAGCCCGTCGTAGGTGGTGTCTGTATCCACCCAGGCGCCCGCGGCAAAGCCCTGCGTGGCCTGGCGCAAGGCGTGGCCGAAGGCATCGAAGCAGGTGTAGGTGGTGGGATAGCCCGCCTGGGTCCGGCGCACGGCATAGGCGGGCGTGTTCGCGCCACCCCCGGGGCAGGCGATGCCGCCGGCGCCGGGATCCAGGTACTCGATGACAACCGGCGCGGCCCCCGGCGTCATCCCGCCGCGCTTGCGCCCGAAGGCATCGAAGGCGTACTCGGTGGTGATGCCGTTCGGATCACGCGCGCTCGTCTTGTTGCCGGTAGCGGTAGCGTAGGTGAAGGTGGCGCTCTGCCCCAGCGCATTGGTCACGCTCACCGGGAAGTAGCCGTCGGAACCGTAGCTGCTGTTCGTGGGGCGACCGGTGCCGGCGCTAACATCTTCCTGCGTGATCCGGGTGCGGTTGCCGTAGCGGTCGTAACCATAGCTCGCCTTGCGCTCCGCACGGTTGCCCTCCTGCGTGACGATCACCTCCTTGCTGGTGAGCCGTTCGTTGCCGTCGTAGCCGTAGGCGGTGGTGCGCCTCAGCGTGTCGCTCGTAGCCGGTGTGCCGTTCGCCGCCACCGCCGCATAACCGCGCGTGGTCGTGACCGTCTGCGTGGCGACGGTATCTTGCCAGCAGGCATCGGGGTTGCCCCCGTTGTAGGTGTTATGCGTGGTGGTGCTCTGCGTCGCCTGCTGGGTGGTGATAGTCCGCACCACATTGCCCGTGGGGTTGCCGCAGGCATCGACACCGCCCTGGCTCATCGTGCTGTGCAGGATTTGCACCCGGGCCACCGGGTCGTCCTGCGTCCGGCTGCCGCCCGCGGCATAAACCACGTAGCGCCTGGCACCGCCCGGCCCATACGGCCGGTTGGCCCAGGTGGACATGGATGTCGCGATGACGGCTCCCGAGCGCGCCGAGGTCTGCGAGTGAGACACCCGACCGATGTAGGGAAAATGCTGCTCGTAGGTGGTCACCGTCGTCGTGCCTTGCGCCCGGTTATCCACGGTGACGGTGCGAAATCCTTCAAAGCCACGACCCGCGACATTGTAGTACGCATCCTGGTAGGTGTAGTCGATTTTATTAACGCCTCCCACCGGGTTGGTCTCGCCGAGCGAAGCCACTACCTGCATGGTGCTGGCAAAGCGCATCTCGGGATACCCGGGTAGGTCGGTGTTGGTGCGCTTGTACACCGAGGGGTCGGAAATCGGTTTATAGGTAAAGCTGTCGGTCACCCCGAAACCATTGCGGGCCGCCGCCAGCAGATCCGGCAG
Source organism: Gammaproteobacteria bacterium (assembly GCA_027018875.1). Taxonomy (GTDB): domain Bacteria; phylum Pseudomonadota; class Gammaproteobacteria; order JAKDMP01; family JAKDMP01; genus JALUYA01. The sequence goes on along the minus strand of JALUYA010000052.1, from coordinate 24,004 downwards.
CGGATCGCCCGCTCCGCCAGCGGCGAAGGAGAGCACCTTGGCGACAATCTTTGCCGGACCGGGCCCCTGCGCATAGACGCCGACAAGATCCACAAGACCATCGGCGTTGACATCGAGGCTGAGCCGCTTGGCCTCCAGATTGTGCCCGACCTGGCCCCAGTCGGTGAGCGTAATGTGGCTCCCGCTCCCCGACGGGCGGTAGAGTTCCCAGTCGTAGCCGTCATTCGCCGCCGGCGAATAGTCCTTGCGTATATCGTAGGCCTGGCATCCGGAAGGTGTCGTGACCGGACGGCCATTGCCCCGGTTGCCATCGCGGTGGCTCGCGTTCGAAAGCACGATATCCGGCGCTACGTAGGTGCGCCGGGTCGCCATCAGCAAATCCTGGCGGCCGTCGGGGTCGCGCAGCACCTGAACCTGGCCATCGAGGCGCATATCGTGGAGGTTATAAGTGGTGTGGGCCACAGCGATCCCGGTATCGTGCGGCGCGGCGAAGTGCGCATCCTGAGCACCCGTATTCAGGTAGATGAACCAATGCCAGCCGTTGGCGGTGGGCCGGGGCTCGAGGATGTCGGGGAGCGAGTCGCCGTTCACGTCCACGAGATAAATCGGAACGCTTACGCCATCGCCGTCCTTGAGGTAGGGAATGTTGGTCGGAATCGCGCTCAGGCCGCTGCCGGTGGAACGGAGCAGCACGTAGTGATCCGCGTTCGGGTAGTGAACCAGCAGGTCGCTGCGCCCGTCCGCGTCGTAGTCGAGTACCCGGACGAAATCCGCGACCGGCGCGGGAAATACTTGCGCTTGCACGTAGTGGGTGCTGTTACCGACGCCGTTCGCGAGATACACGTGCCATTTATAAACGCCGTTGCTCGGCTCGGTCTGAACGACCAGGTCGGGCTTGCCGTCGCCGTTGATATCCGCCACCTGCAGGCTCGGTCCCATCCCCCACTGAGTGAATGGCGGAACCTTGGGCCCACCGCCGAGCGCAATACCGAGATCCTTGACCTGGAAATCACCCGCGGAGGACGCATCTGTTTGGTACAAAACCTTGAGCTCCGTGGCCTGGCTCGAATCCGGGACGGCATCATAGATTAGCGGGTCGGTTCGCCCGTCGAGGTTGAAATCAAATGGCTGCAGACTCACACTCCAGGTATGATGGGCCGCCGGGCCCACGTTGAGGCCGGTGATGTTAACCGGTTTCTTATAGCCTCCACCCGGCGCCGACTTGCCGTACTGGATCGTCATCGCCTCGCGGAACCCGGCCTGCGCGTCCGTCCACATCCACATTCCAACCAGATCGCTCAGCCCGTCGCCGTTGACGTCGAACCGGCCCGGGGCTGGATACCCGGAGTAGATACACGCCTTCTCCCTGGTGGCGGTAATCGAATCGAGCGTGTGATCCACCAACCCCAGGGCAGCGGGATCCTTCGTGACGTATCTGCGCGCGTGCTCACCCTGGTAGCTGAAGGTGGTGGGGTTGAAGCAACTCCGGGCGCTGCCCTCGTAGGCACAGACCTGTACCCAGGCAAGCAGCGGACGATGCGTGGCGACGCTTTTCCTATAGCCCAGGCTGTAGTCGCGCACCTCGGTGCCACCGACCCAGGTCTTGATGTCGGTGAGCAACCGGGTGCTGGACTGCTTCATGCCCGCCAGGTAATGCACGATGTCGTTCGCGCCCACGGCAGAGCGCGACTCCCAGTCGAAGCTGACCTTGCGCCGCAGCCCCGGATTGCCGTTGCCGAGCGTATAGATGATGGCCGTCGGCCAGTTCTCACCCCCCGATTTCTCATACCCATAATCGATTTCATTGCCGTTTTTGTCCACGCTCCTGGTAAGCGACCAACTGAAGATGCTTCCATTGGGACTCAATAAATCGGCACTGTCTACTTGGCCATAGGTCAACATACGCCCGTCAGGGGCCTTGAGGGTGAAATAGGCGGGCCCATTGCCTTGGCTGCCGTGGGCGACGATCTTGGCAAACCCGTTGACCTCGGCATGGTAGATGGAGCCGTCCGCACCGTAAGTCCCCGAACTTAGCATCAACTTCGCCCCGTCGAGGCAGAAGCGATCCGTGGCGCTGAAGGTGGTGCCGGCGGTATGGCCGTCGCTGGCCTGCGTGGCCGGACAGCGATAGATGGTCGAGAGTCCGCCAAGCGACCAGCCCACCCCCTCGTGTCCGTCGCCGCCATTGCTGGAGTAGCCGAGCGAGAGCACCGGCGCCATGCCCGCGCGCCCCGGCGGCACGGCAATTCGAATCTCGTAGCCGGCCACCCCGCTGTTCACGCTCGCCTGCCCGTTCATCGCCCCGACGGCATCGCCGGTCGGTACGCCGTCGGTTGCCACCAGGTGGGGCTGCACCGAGCGGGCGCTGGCGGCTCCCGCTACGGGGCCCCCGCCCGCCGTCGTGAAGAGGTTATCGGGCGGTGCGCTGATCACCACCACCGATTGCAATCGCCCCCGCGGGCCGAAATAGGCCCGCCGATACGGTAATCCAACCTGTCGGGGCACCATCAGCAGCGTCGCGCCGGCGCCCGGCGCCGCACTCTCGGGCACCAGCAGGTAGCTCTCGCCCGACCAGTCCACCCCGTTACGCTCGCTCGGCCAACGCTGCGATACCCGCACCAGGCGCCCGGCTGCATTGGTGAGCACGACATCGACTTCCCCGCCCGGCGCGCGCGGCTGGAGCAGTACGTCGGCATGCGCATCGCCGTTGAAATCGCCCACAATGGCCAGGTGCGCCTCGGGCCGCCAATCCACCCCGAGGTAGTTTGCCGCCCAGCGCTGTACCACGTGGGTGGGCCGGATGTGCTTGTCAAAGGCAATGAGTCTGCAGCAGGCGCTCGCCCCCGTGGCCGAGGTGGAGCGCAGCAGCAACTCGTCGCGCCCCGCAGCCGCAAAGTCGCCCGCCGTCAACGCTACCCGATCCTGCGACCACGCCAGGCCGTGAAAGCCATCGCGCCACTTCGAGGCCAGGGTGCCGAATCCGCCACCGGCGCCCGCCAGGGCGACCCCGTCGCTGCCGACAAAGGTGTTGGCCTGGAGCAGCACGTCAGCGCGTCCGTCACCGTTGAAATCACCCACCACCAGGTGATGGGTGGCCTGGGAAAGATCGAGTCCCCCCAGGGTGGCCGGCAACGATATATCAGTTGGCGACAGACGGCCGTCAGCCCGTGCGAACGCGATCTGACTCGCCAGGCCGGCCGCCCCCTGCAGCAGCACGTCATCACGCCCGTCACCGTTGAAATCACCCACCACCAGGCGGTGTGCGGCCGCGTTCCAGTTCGTCCCCCCGCTCTTGTCCGCCCAGGTGGCCAGCGGGGCGCCGAAGTTGCCATCCGGATAGGCAATCAGCTCGGCCGTACCGTGCGCCCCCGGCAAGGGCTGCAAAATAATGTCGCTCCAGCCATCACCGTTGAAATCCCCCACCACCGCCTGGTGGTCCACGTAGTTGCCGGTGCCGGCATAAGCCGGTAGACCCCCCAGCAACATACCCAGCGCCAGCGCGCCAAAATGTATGCGTGGCCATCGAACCTTCACCGCTTTCCCCCTCCCGTGTTGCCGAATTCCTGTTCTTTTGGCGGAATTTAAGCACAACAAGGAAATTCCTGTCAATGCTTCTCGCCCATCTACCCGCACGATCCTTGATCCAGATCAAGTGTTCAAGCCCCTATGCCGCTAAATTCACCCGTAAGCAGGTACCCACGCGTTGCACCCTGCCCACCGATTAGCTTGGCCACGACCACAAACCGGTTAGTCCGAGTATCCACCCCGCGGGTTAGGATAAAGCGCTAAAGTGAATCGAGGAGCCCCACCATGGCATCTCGCCTGCAAGCCGATCCCGCGCCGGCGCACTGCCTGTTGCTTCAACCCGAACGCATGTTCCTGTCCGTGGAAGGTCGCATGGTGAACGAGCGGGAGGTACTGGTATGTGGGCGACGGATCGAGGCCGTCGAACCCAAGGGACAAATCGAAGTTCCGCCCGGAACCCAGGTACTCGACCTGCCCGGCCTCGCCCTGCTGCCCGGATTGATGGATCTACACAGCCATCTATTGCTTCACCCGTACCACGAAACTCCCTGGACCGAGCAGGTACTTGGCGAGCCCGAGCCCTACCGGGTGCTCCGGGCGAGCGGCCACGCCCGGGCCACGCTCAGGGCCGGATTCACGTTGTTACGCGACCTGGGTACCGAGGGGGCGGGCTACGCGGACTTATCTCTGCGCCGGGCGATCGCCGAAAGGCTCGTCCCCGGCCCGCGCCTGGTAACGGCCACGCGAGCGATCGTCGCCGCCGGCTGCTATGGCCCTGGACCCTGCGGGTTCCGGGACGATGCGGTTCTGCCCCAGGGAGCGGAACCCGTGAGCGGGGAACACGAAATCCTACGCGCGGTACGCAGCCAGGCCGGCCACGGGGCGGACTGGATCAAGGTGTACGCCGACTACCGCGTCGGCGGCTCGGACGAGGCGGTGGCAACATTCACCCCGCGGGAGCTGCAGGTGCTGGTCGAATCCGCCCATTCCCTCGCCCGCCCGGTCTCGGCCCACGCGAGCTGCGCCGAAGGCATGCGCCACGCGGTGCTCGCGGGGGTGGACAGCATCGAACACGGCTACGGCGGCACCCGGGAAGTATTCGCCCTGATGGCGGAACGCGGCATCGCCTTCCTGCCGACGCTGAGCGCCGTGGCGGCCATCGAAACCTATGCCGGTCGCTACCACCCGGCGGGCGGCAAGGCAAGTGCGCGGATGCGCCTCGCGGCCAACGCCTTCCGCCTCGCCCGCGAATGCGGTGTACGCATCGGTTGCGGCAGCGATGTCGGCGTCTTCGCGCACGGGAACAACGCCCGCGAACTCGACTGGATGGTCCGCTACGGCATGAGCCCAGCCGAGGCGCTGCGGGCCGCGACCGCGGTCAACGCGGATATCCTCGGGCGGGCGGACCTCGGGCGGATCGCGCCCGGCGCCCTCGCCGACCTGGTCGCGGTCCGGGGCGACCCCGCGCACGATATCACCACCCTGCGCCGCGTAGAACTGGTGCTGAAGGACGGGCGAATCGAGCACGGCGACCCCGCCTGAAACCCCGCAAGCATGGCGTAGTCGCGGCGGCATCCCTCCCGGCCTTCGCGATTCCGGAAAGGCCGAAGCACTCCGCCGCGCCGGCCCCGTTCCAAACCGGGGAATGAACGGGACCGGCCCGAAAATATCTAGCGCCGGCGGGTATCCGCGATCGCCCGCCGCAACCGCCGTTCACCCTGTTGCACCTGGTGCAGCAATCCGCGGAATACGGCATATTGCGCCGCCGTCGGGCGCGAATAGGCCAGCCCGATATCCGCCTGGAGATAGGCCAGGCGGGCGTAAAACTTCATCTCATGCAGCAGGTCGCCCTCACTCGAGCGAACCCCCAGTTGCACCAAGGCGCCGATCGCGCGGTCGAGCGTTGTGATCGCCTGCACTGCACGCCCCCGATTGAAGCGGTTTCGGGTGGTGAGCCGGTCACGGAGCCCGATCGCTTGGTTCAGCAATCCACCGAGCCGACTGAGCGTGTCATGAATTTTTATTTGCAGGGCGAGACGCGCCGCGAGATCGCCCGCCGTCGCCTGGATCCGCGGGTCGAGCCTGACCACCAGGGGTCGGGCCTCCCGGGTGCCGCCATACTGCAATACCACCCGGTAGGTGGCCGGCACCACCGTCGGACCCCGGTTCGAGACCGCAAGTCCCCCGGCCGCGGCCGGCGTATAGAACCCCTTCACCGCGGTGGCATCCGCATATCGAAGATTCCATTGAAAGTGGTTCATGCCCGGCATGATGGCGGTCAACTTGCGTTCGGCCGCCGCCTTCTTCTGCGCCGGTGTCAAGGCGTAGGCGGCGCGCTTGTTCTTGCCGTGCCCGGGTCGCCGCAAGTGCAGGTCAAACCGGCGGATTACCCGGCCATGGGAGCCGATGAAGGTAAGGCTGACCGGCGTCTTGCCGGTATAGCCGGTCGGGATATGAAAGAAAACCGTCGCGCCAAACGGGGGATTGGTTCCTGCCGCAGGTACCCGCTTGGCCCGCTCGCTGATGCCATAGACTTGGCTGAGCCAGGCGGTTTCAGGGGTAAAGAGCGCGGGCCGGTCCGCCGCGATGCGGGGCCCCCGGGTAAGCTGTTCGAGCAGCGCCAGGTTATCCAGGACCCAAAAGGCGCGCCCATGGGTCGCAATTACCACCTGTCCCTGGCGCACATTGATGGCCACGCCGCGCACCTGCACGAGTGGCAAGTTGAGCGTGAGCGGCCGCCAGAGGGCGCCACCGTTCAAACTCACATAAACGGTGTTCTTGGCCCCCAGCAACAGCAGCCTCGCGTCATTCGGATCCTGCTTGATGTCGAATATGTACTGGTTATCCGGCAGCCCGTTGGTAATTTCGCTCCAGTGCCGGCCGGCATCCGTGGTCTTGAATACATAGGGATGGAAATCGTCCCACATGTAGCGGCGCGCGGTGAGATAGGCCGTGTCCTTCGCCACGTGCGACGGCTCGATGGAACTGATCCGCGACCACCGGGGCAACATCGGCGGGCGCACCTCGCGCCAGTGGCGACCGCCGTCGGTCGTCACGTGCACCAGGCCATCGCTCGATCCCGCCCAGATCACTTTCCCGTCGAGCGGCGACACCGCGAGCGCGGAGATCGAGGGGTAGATCTCGGCACCCGACTGGTCCAGGTCGATCGGCCCGCCGGTCGGGCCCTCGGTGCGGGCGACGTTACGGGTGAGATCCGGGCTGATTCTGCGCCACGTCCTGCCGTGATCGTCACTCGTCATCACGTACTGCGAACCGATTAGAAGACGCTTGGAATTTACCGGTGAAAACAGGATCGGGTGGGTCCAGGCAAAACGATACTTGAGCGCCGCCGCCGTGGCCCCGTCCTGGTAATCGGGCCAGGGACTCACGCTTTGATACTGCTCGTCGGCCATGTTGTACTTAAGGAAGATGCTGTAATAGCCACTGCCGTAGGTGATCTTCGGATCGCCGGGCTGCGGCACCACGATAGTACTCTCGCCGTAGGCGACCCCGTGCCAGGCACTGAGCGGAATCAGCCCCGCCCCCGTCGCACTCGGCCCCTCGATGGAACCCTCATCCTGCTGCGCGCCATAGATATGAAACGGGAACCGGCCGTCTAGATTGACGGAATAGAACTGCCCGGTCGGTTGGTTGTGCTCGGTGCTCCAGGTCTTGCCGCCATCGGTCGATACCGTCGCCCCCCCGTCGTTGCCTTCGAGAAGGATATTCGGGTGCTCGGGGTTGATCCACACGATATGGTTGTCGCCATGCGGGGTGCGAAGCTTCCTGAACGTGCGCCCGCCGTCATGGGAGACGAAAAGCGCGCCCACCTGCGGCATATACACGGTATCGGGGTCTTGTGGATCGACGAAGATCGACATGTAGTAAAAGGCCCGCTGGCGCAACTTCCATTCCCGGTTCACCCGCTTCCAGCTCCGCCCGCCGTCGGTGGAGCGAAACACCCCACCCCCGCGCGCTTGGATCGCGGCATAGAGGATATTCGGGTTGCTGGCCGCCACGGCAAGGCCTATCTTGCCGAGAACGCCGCGCGGAAGCCCCGGGTTGCGAGACAGGTTCCGCCAGTGCCGCCCGCCGTCGGTGGTCTGGTAGATTCCGCTGCCCGGGCCGCCGCTGGAAAGCTTCCAGGGCGTGCGATAGGCCTGCCAGGCCGCGGCGTAGAGCACCTTCGGGTTGGCGGGATCCATCACCAGGTCCACCACGCCGGTCCGGTCGTTTATAAACAACACCCGGTGCCAGGTTTTCCCGCCATCGGTGGTCTTGAACACGCCGCGGTGGGGGCCGGGCTTGAACACGTGGCCCATCGAGGCGGCATAGACCACCTTCGGGTTGGCGGGATCCACCACCAGGCTCATGATCGTATGCGTACTGCGCAGCCCCGCGTAGCTCCAGTGCTTGCCCCCGTCGGTCGTCTTGTAGACCCCGTCGCCGGTGACCATGTCGCCGCGAATATCGCTCTCGCCCGTGCCGGCATAAATAATGCCGGGATTCGAGGGCGCCACGGCCAATGCGCCAATGCTCGCGCTCGAGCCCGGAAGCCGGCCGTCGGAGATATTCGTCCAGCGGATGCCATAGTCGGTGCTCTTCCAGATTCCGCCGTCCACGGCGCCCATGTAAAAGAGATTCCGCTTCCCGGGCACCCCGGCGACGGCTACCACCCGCCCGCCGATGTAAGGTCCGACGCTGCGCCAATGCAGGCCCGCAAGCAGTCTTTCCACCGGCACCCGGTTCGCCTCCCGGGCCGATGCCCAACCGGAGACCGCAACCGCACAAATTGCGAAAATCAAAAAAACAAGCCGTTGCCTACGCATCAACCAATCCTCCACCGGGGGCAACGAGCCGCCCGGGCACTGCGCCCGGGCACCGGCAAGCCCCTGCTAAAAACTCCGGCCGCTCTTTCCAGCCGTCCCGTTGGATTCTCCCCTTTGCTTGGTATCCAACCCCGCGGGGTTCCACGGCCCCAAGGGTAACACCGCCCGGTCCGTGAATCAAACCACGAAGACCCCGGTTCGTCCTTGCGATCGACCCGGGCTTGGTGTAGGTTAACCCTCGTTGATACGGGATGTGGGACATGAAAACACGACAAGTAATTTTTTCTATTCTGGCGGCCGTTATCGCCGCGGGAAGCGCCCTTGCGGCTGCGGCGGCGCCGCCCCGACCTGCCCGGCACTTTCAGTTGCAGAACCTGCGCCGCCTGGTACGTCTGTCGAGCCCGCAAATCTCGCCAAACGGAAAGTTCGTCGCGGTCATTGTCTCGCGTCCGGACTGGAACCAGGATACACGCCGGCAGTCCATCGACCTGGTTGCCGTCGCCACGGGAAAAACCCGGCCTCTTACCTACCACCGTCGAAAGCTCTCCGAGCCACGGTGGTCCCCCGACGGCACCCGTCTCGCCTTTATTGCCAAAGATCCGCAAAGCGGTAAACCCCAGGTTTTTATCATGCCGATGAACGGTGGTGACTCAAGGCGCATCACGAATACAAAAACCGGCGTGGTCGAATACGCCTGGAGCCCCGACGGCAGGCGCATTGCCTTTATCAGCGAAGATACTCCCAAGAATGAAAAGGCTCTGAAGCGGCATGATGACGCTTTCCGCGTGACGGACAACAACTACATGACCCGCCATGCCGTGCCCCCGTGGCACCTGTGGATCGTCGCGGCCGCCGGCGGCAAATCGAGGCGCTTGACCCGGGGAACCTGGAGCCTCGATACCAATCAGGATACGGTAACGCCCCTCGCCTGGAGCCCCGACGGCAAGCGCATCGCCTTTACCCGTTTCCCCGACCCCTATTACGGCAATTCCTATCGCTCCGTCATCGCCGCGGTCGATCTCGCCACCGATGTGGTCCGCCCCCTGGTGACCCAGGCAGGGGCCATGGCCCCTGCCTGGGCAGCGGACGGAGACTCCCTGGCCTACCAACGCCCGCGTAACGGAGACCTGAACAACGGCACCGCGGTCTATGTCGTCGCATCCGGCCAGCGGGCGCCCTTCGATGTTACCAGCCGGCTGGCCCGCAACATCAGCGCCTACGCCTGGTTCCCGGGCGGCTCGGCCCTGCTCCTGTCCGGGCTCGCCGGTACCCGCGGGGTGTTTTGGCGCCAACCGCTCACGGGAACGGCCGGGCGCCTGGACCTGGGCAGGGTGAACGCGACGAACCAATTCAGTGTTTCGCGTAATGGCCGCATCGCCTTCATCGGCACCACCGCGTATCATCCCGACGAATTGTACATATTGCCCTCGGCCCGGGCGCGGCCCCGTCGGTTGACCGACCTGAACGGCTTCGTCGATTCGCTGCGCCTGGGACGCGTAAGCACCGTAAACTGGACCGTCCCGGGCGGGTTCCATGAAGATGGTGTGCTGACCTACCCGGTGAACTTTCATGCCGGGCGGCGCTACCCCTTGGTCCTGGTCATCCACGGCGGGCCGGAAAGCGCCTCCATCGAGCGCTTCGACCCCCTGGTTCAGCTGCTTGCGGCACGCGGATTCCTGGTCTTTCAACCCAACTATCGCGGTAGCACCAACCTCGGCGATGCCTACCAGCACGCCATCTACCGCGACACCGGGGCGGGACCGGGCCGAGATATCATGGCCGGGTTGAAGCGGGTGGAAAGCCGCGGCATCGTGGAGCGGAGCCGAATCGGCGTTTCGGGCTGGTCCTACGGCGGCTATATGACCTCGTGGTTGAACGGAAACTACCCCGGCGCCTGGAAGGCCGCGGTCGAGGGTGCGGCCCTGAATGACTGGGTCATGGACTACACCATCGCCTTCTACCAGCATGGCGATCTGTACTTTTTCGGGGGCTCGCCCTGGGTTCAAAAGTACCGGAAGATCTGGCGCACGCAATCACCGATCGCCTATGCCGCCAACGTCAAGGCCCCGACCCTGATCATGGGAGACCAGGGTGATCCCAACGTGCCAATCGTCAACAGCTACGAGATGTTTCATGCGCTCCAGGATAATGGCGTCACCACCGAATTCTATGTCTATCCCGTCGATACCCACTTTCCCCACGATATCGTGCGCCGAACCGACGTGTACCGGCGCTGGATCGAGTGGCTGACAAAATATCTCAAGCCCCGAGTCGGGCCCACAAGCCGCCATCACTCCATCCCGGATTAAGGTTTTCGCCGAGCCGGCCTAGGGGCGAAGCCCAGCAGGCTCGGCAGCGGGGGCTTCAATTCGCCAATCCCCCCGCTTCGACGTGCCGGCTCCGGTAGCGCGAGACCGCGACACCACGCAGGGAATGGTCGGGGGGAAGCCCCGCCTTGCGCTTCAGATGCGCCAAGAACCGCCGCGGATCGGGCAATTCCGCCCAGACTTCGGGGAGAAAAGTGCCCCGCCCGCGGGCATGAGCCAGAATGAGTCCATCCACCCCCGGCCGAAGCCGCCGCAGCAGGTCTTCTTCGTCATCAAAGGGCAGCGGTTCGGGTGGGGTTAGAACCGAAACGGAAACCCGAAGTCGAGGCAATTCGGCCGGGACGACCGGCGTAAAACGGGGATCGTGCCGGGCGGCGGCCCAGGCGTTGTAGGCGATATCCCTGGCGAGGGGCCGACGCGCTTCGAGAGACCCGATGCAGCCGCGCAGTTCACCGTCTTGCTTCAGGGTCACGAAACAGGCCCCATCCGCGGCGAGTATCGCCGGTAATTGCAGCGGGTTCACCTCGAACACACGCCCCTTGCGCACGGCGTATTCCACACCCCGGCGGGCCAGCCGGGCAATCGCCGCCTCATCCGCTTCAGTCAAGTCGCCAGGCACCATACCCCACCACCTGCCCGCGGGGCCCCGCGGTATCGCCGGAGTTGCGCAGATCGAGCCGGCGGATGCGCCCCCCCTGCTCCCGCGCCACACTCAATAACCCGTTTAGAGGGAGAAACCCGCAGGCCTGCTCCGAACCGATCGACTCGGGTTCCAGGGCCTCGATGGCCCGCGCGGTGGCCGCATCCAAGCGCCGTGCGGTGGCCCAGTCGTGATAGTGACTGAGGTCGGTACTGATCACCACCAGGGTATCGGGATCCCACGCCGCCTCGATCACGGCGGCCACCTCGGCGGGACGGGCATCGCCGACCACGAGCGGGGTCAGCGTGCAGCGATCACCCAGGGTGCATTGCAGAAACGGCAATTGAACCTCGAGGCTATGCTCCCTGGCATGGGGTGCATCGTTACGGATGACAAAAGGCAGTGTTTCGAGCTTACGGCCCAGTCCGGCGTCCAGGGCGACCCGGCCCAGCGGAGTCGAGAAGGCTTCGCCGGCCGGCAACGCAAGACCACGAAACCAGACATGATGCGAGGGGCCAAGCAGCAAGACGCGACGATACCGATCGCGCCCGGCGACTATCCGGGCGTAGGCCCGGGCGGCCACCGGGCCGGAGTAGATGTACCCGGCGTGGGGGACGACGATGGCCCGCGGCGGGATGCCGACCTGCCGCGACGTGGGTTGTTCCGCCTCGGCCGCGGCCAAATAGTCCCGCACCGAGGCCGCGAGTACGTCGGGCGAGGCCGGATAAAACGTCCCGGCGACGGCCGGGGGACGGATGCGGGCTTGATGGGTGCCGGCAACCATAAAGATGCACCGATGATGACCTGGTTCTTTACATGAAATGGTGACATAGGGACCGGGTTTCAAGGCCGGCGGCTTGTCCGGGCGGAGGAGATAGCCTTGCATAATCCGTGCTCAACCCCCATTCTTGAACCAGTGAAACCCGGCATCTTGCCATGACCACGACCCGCGAACATATCGACTCCACGACGGTTGCCACCGAGTACTGGCACCGCCTGTCCGACGGGCGGGTGCAGTGTGATGTTTGCCCCAGATACTGCAAGCTGCACGAAGGCCAGCGGGGCCTGTGCTTCGTGCGCCAGAACCTCGCCTCACGCATCGTACTGACCAGCTACGGGCGTTCTTCGGGATTTTGTATCGATCCGATCGAGAAGAAACCGCTCAACCATTTCCTGCCCGGTACCCCGGTACTATCCTTCGGCACCGCCGGGTGCAACCTGGCCTGCAAATTCTGCCAGAACTGGGACATGAGCAAGGCGCGCGACATGGATCGGCTGCTCGATCGCGCGGAGCCGTCCGCCCTTGCCGCGGCGGCAAAGCATTTTGGTGCACGCTCGATCGCCTATACCTACAACGACCCCACGATCTTTCTCGAATACGCCGCGGACACGGCTATCGCCGCACGCGCGCACGGGATCCGTTCGGTTGCGGTGACGGCCGGATACATTACCCCCCAACCCCGGCGTGAACTCTTTGCCCACATGGATGCGGCCAACATCGACCTGAAAAGCTTCAACGAAGAGTTCTACCGCCGCATCTGTGGCGGCCGGCTCGCTCCGGTACTCGAAACCCTCGAGTACATCAAGCATCAGACCACCTGCTGGCTGGAGATCACCACCCTGCTCATACCAGGCCACAATGACAGCGGCAGCGAACTCGAGGCGATGAGCCGCTGGGTGCGGGAGCACCTCGGCCCCGATGTACCCTGGCACTTCAGCGCCTTTCATCCCGACTGGAAAATGCCCGACGTGCCGTCGACACCACCGCAGACGTTACGCCTCGCCCGGCGCATCGCCCGGGAAGCGGGCATGCGCTACGTCTATACCGGCAACGTGCATGACCCCGAGGGGGAAAGCACCTATTGCCACGGCTGTGGTCGCCGGCTGATCGGTCGCGACCGGTACCGGATCACCGCATGGGCACTCACCGCGGATTCGCGCTGCCCGGATTGCGGCGCCGCCCTGCCCGGCGTGTTCGAGCCCCGTCCGGGCAACTGGGGTGCCCGCCGGTTGCCCGTGCACCTCGCGGCCTGAGTCCCTCAGCCCCGTATCCAGCCCCGGGCGATGACCGGGGCCAAGAGTCGTCGATAAATGTCCTCGCCCCACCGCGTTACCGGCTCCCCTCCAACGCGCCAGCCGACGGCGGTGATAAGCGCGGCCAATGTTCCGACTACGAAAGCCCCGAGGATATCGAAAGGCCAGTGCACCCCGACGAAGATCCGTGCCCAGCCGACCACCACGGCCGACAGAGTAAAGCCCGCTCCCCAGGTCCGCCAATCCCGGCGTAACAACAAAGTCACGGCCAGGGCCGTGAGCACCGTAACATGATCACTGGGGAAGGCGCTGTTCGGAGCATGAGCCAACAGGGTACGCCCGAGATGCAGCATAAAGGGCCGCGGCTCGAACAGAAATAGGCCGATCAGTTGGTTGATCCCCACTCCCAGCCAGATGGCGACAAAGGCCGCGAGCAGGCCGGAACGCCTTTGCGAACGGCCCCACAGCCAGGCCGCCGCCAGGAATACCGGTACGAGGTAAATTAACCCGACGGCGCCGGCGATCCCCAGGATGTCGATCCAGCCCGGGGCGTGCGGACCGGCATTGAGCAGGTGAAACCAGGCGCGATCCAGAGAACCGTCATCGAAGTACATCATTCAATAATCCCGGCTGAACCTTGAGCGGTATTCGCCCCGGCCCGCTCCATTGCGTATGCGTAGCGGGTGTGTGGCGGGGATGAAAAGCGAATTTCAATAGGCCCGGGTACCACCACCGCGCCACGACATGATACCCGCTGCTGCAGACCCCGAACATTACTCCGCCACCCCGCCGCGAACCACCCGGGCCGGACGGACGTGCCGCGCGACACCAACCACCTCGAGCATGCCCCGCAGGTAATCCCAATGGGACACGAGAGCCGGCCGTTCTGCCGGGGCGAACTCGGGACGGAACGCGGTGAGCTCATCCAGAGCCTACCCATCACCTGCCGCATCCGCAGACACGCTCTGATCGGTGTGCTTCGCGGCTCGGGCGCTACAGGCGCACGATGTCAAGGCACTCACTCCGCGGGTATGCAAGTCTCGTTTTACCTCCGTTCCGCCGCGATCGGATTTCTATGGATCGGGGCAATAACGGCGTCGTTTGAACGCTTGCTTTCTTGTTAGAATACCTAAAGAAATCATGACCGAAAGACCCAATACGGCTGCATTTATCCCGGCCTCAAAGGGGAAAGTTTGAAAATCATCGAGGAGTTTATAAAAAGAGAATCGACGGCCGGGCTGGTGCTGATCCTCGTCACCGTCATGGCGCTTGCTTTGCAGAACAGTCCTCTCGCGGCATGGTATGGAAGTTTTCTCCACACCCCGGTCGAGATCCGCTTCGGCGCTTTGCAGATCGCCAAGCCGCTACTGCTTTGGGTCAACGACGGCCTGATGGCGGTCTTTTTCTTCCTGATCGGACTCGAGCTCAAGCGCGAAGTGATGGAGGGACATCTCTCATCGATCCGCCAGGTCGCCCTTCCGGGGATCGCGGCACTGGGCGGGATGGTGGTTCCCGCACTCGTATTTATCATCTTCAACCAAGGTGAATCGTTTGCAATGAACGGCTGGGCCATTCCGACGGCGACCGATATCGCCTTTGCCCTGGGCATTCTATCCCTGCTCGGGAAGCGTATTCCGGTCTCCCTGAAAATATTTCTGATGGCGCTTGCCATCATTGACGATCTGGGGGCCATTATCATCATTGCACTTTTCTATACGGGCGACCTCTCGGTGCTCTCGATCGCGATCGCAGCGGCGGCGCTGGCGCTACTTTTTGCCATGAACCGGATGGGAGTCGCCAAGAAGTCCGCCTATATTCTCGTGGGGATCGTACTCTGGATCAGCGTGCTCAAGTCGGGGGTTCATGCGACCCTCGCAGGCGTAGCGCTCGCATTCCTGATTCCCCTCAACTCCAAGGATAAAAGGGGGAGAACGTTCTCGATAGCAAAAGAGATGGAACATGACCTCCACTACTGGGTGGCTTTTATGATTTTACCGCTCTTCGCATTCGTCAATGCCGGGGTGGACCTGGCGGGAATTTCGCTCAAGCAGATGCTCGGTCCCGTTCCGATGGGGATCATGCTGGGCCTCTTTATCGGCAAACAGCTCGGCGTCTTCGGTTTCAGCTGGGTTGCGATCCGGTTTAAATTGGCAAGCCTGCCCGCAGGGAGCAGTTGGAGGCAACTCTACGGGGTGGCGGTATTGACGGGGATCGGTTTCACGATGAGCCTTTTCGTCGACTCGCTGGCTTATAACGACAGCCAAGTCTATTATTTTGCCGACAAGCTGGCAATCTTACTCGGGTCATTCCTCTCCGGGATCGCCGGCTACATGGTACTGAAGGGGAGCAAGCCCGCCTCCTAGCAAGGCCGGCCAAAATCTATTGTGGTTACTCGGTAGAGGTGCCCGTCAAGCAAAGATGGCGCGCCCGGCAGGATTCGAACCTGCGACCCACGGCTTAGAAGGCCGTTGCTCTATCCATCTGAGCTACGGGCGCAGCGTACAGATAGGCATTTTAACCCAGACATATTGCAAGGCTTAACCGGCCAGGATTTGCTCGTCCGGGCCATAAACAGCGTCTTGAATCCGTGTTATCTCATCCCGAGCTTTGGCCGCCTTCTCGAATTCCAGACCGCGTGCATACCGATACATCTCCTTCTCCAGCGCCTCAAGTCGCTTTTTCCGTTCATTTTTAGTCATGTGTATGTATTTAGCATTTTGCTCTGAAACCTCGGATAAATGAGCAGATTTTTGCCCATGGTAAGACGATTCCATGACGTCCTGCACGGCCTTATGTATGCCTTGAGGCGTAATATCGTATTTTTTATTGTAGGCCTCCTGAATAGCACGACGGCGTTGCGTCTCCTCCATTGCGCGACGCATGGAACGGGTGATCTTGTCGGCATAAAGAATGACGGTTCCGCGTTCATTGCGTGCCGTACGCCCCATGGTCTGAATCAGGGAACCCTCGGATCGCAGAAATCCCTCCTTGTCGGCATCCAGGATGGCAACCAGGGAAACTTCCGGAATATCAAGTCCTTCCCGCAGGAGATTAATTCCTACCAGGCAATCATATTCACCTAACCGCAAGGCCCGGATCAGTTCGGATCGTTCAACGGTATCGATGTCGGCATGCAGATACCGGGCGCGGGCGCCGTGCTCATTCAGGTACTCCGTCAGATCCTCGGCCATGCGCTTGGTCAAGGTGGTCACCAATACCCGATCCCCCCGATCCGCCCGCTCACGAACCTCGGAGAGCAGATCCTCGACCTGATGTGCAGCGGGATGAACTTTTACAACGGGATCCACCAACCCGGTGGGACGAACCAACTGTTCCACCACCTGCCCCGCCACCTCGAGCTCGTACGCGGCGGGAGTCGCGGAAACGTAAATTGTCTGCGGCGCAAGACGCTCGAACTCGTCGAAACTGAGCGGCCGGTTATCCAGCGCGGAACACAGGCGAAATCCGTATTCAACCAGGGTTTGCTTGCGGGACCGGTCACCGCGATACATTCCGTGCAACTGCGGGATGGTTACATGGCTTTCGTCGATAAACAGCAGGGCATCATCCGCGAGATAATCGAACAGGCAGGGCGGCGGTTCACCGGGTTCGCGCCCAGACAGGTGCCGGGAGTAGTTTTCGATCCCCGTGCAGTACCCAATCTCAAGAATCATCTCCATGTCGAAGCGGGTACGCTGCTCGAGCCGCTGGGCCTCGACCAGCTTGTTGGCGGCCCGCAACTGCTCCAACCGCTCGGAAAGTTCAACCCGGATCTTGTCCACGGCGGCCAGCAACTTCTCTCGCGGGGTCACGTAGTGGGTTCGCGGATAAACCGTCAACCGGGGCACCCGCCGCAGCAGATCGCCGGTCAAGGGGTCAAACCAGGAAAGCGATTCCACCATGTCATCGAAAAGCTCAATACGAATCGCCTCACGCTCACTCTCGGCGGGAAACACGTCGATGACATCGCCTCGAACTCGATAAGTACCGGAGCGAAAATCCATCTCATTGCGGGTGTATTGCAGTTCGGCAAGCCGGCGCAGGATCTCCCGTTGCTCGATTCTGTCCCCGCGATCCAGGTGCAGTACCATGCCAAGGTAAAGCGCGGGATCTCCCAGGCCATATATGGCCGATACCGTGGCCACGACAATCACATCGTGCCGCTCCAGGATGGCCTTGGTGGCCGAGAGGCGCATCTGCTCGATGTGTTGGTTGATCGAGGCATCTTTTTCGATATACGTGTCGGAAGCCGCCACATAGGCTTCCGGCTGATAATAATCGTAATAGGAAACAAAATACTCGACGGCATTATGGGGGAAATAGGATCGCAATTCCCCATAGAGTTGTGCCGCCAGGGTCTTGTTAGGGGCCAACACCAAAGCGGGACGATCCAGCTCGGCAATTACATTCGCCAGGGTGAACGTCTTGCCGGATCCGGTGACTCCCAACAATACCTGGTGCGCGAACCCCTCCTTGACCCCGCGCAATAAAGCGGCGATGGCACGGGGCTGGTCTCCCGCCGGACGGTAGTCGGATACCAGCTCGAAATGTTGAGTCATATTTCCTTGGCTGTAAATCTGAGGATACAAGAAAAGCGGGTTGCCCCCGGATGAAATTTACATACAGGATTCCCGGAACCTGTCGGACCTGGGAATAATCTACTGCGCTGAAGGGATAGCGGGCAGAACATCTCCGGTTCCTCGTTGCGCAGGCCCGTCATGCGCCCTGAAATCGGAAATATCTTGCCCCCTTTTCCTACCCGATTCGCCACGATTTCCCCGGCCCACAAGGAGCGGATCCCAGGCTATTTATATTACTTTAGTACCTTTGATTAAGGTGACGCCAGGATTATTGATTCTTAAAACGGTAGGCTACAATAACCCTTTGTAAAATTTCTCCTTGGAGGATCGCTTTGTGAATTCAGCCGCCCGGCGTTTATCCGCCATAACCCCTTCACCAACACTCGCGATCAGCGCCAAGGCCAAAAATTTACAGGCGGCCGGCATTGAAGTCCTGAATCTTTCCGCCGGTGAACCGGACTTCGATACCCCGGAACATATTCGCGCGGCCGCCGTGGCCGCACTGGCGCGTGGCGAGACACATTATACGGCCACAGATGGAACCGCAGAACTTAAATCCGCCATTTTATCCAAGTTGAAACGGGAAAACGGCCTCGAATATGCTCTCGATGAGATCATTGCCAGCAGCGGCGCCAAACAGTCACTATTCAACCTGTGCCTGGCCCTGCTGAATCCGGGTGACGAAGTATTGATCCCCGCCCCCCACTGGGTATCCTACCCCGCCATGGCACACATTGCCCAAGCCAAGCCATGCATCATCGATTGCCCCCAGCGGCAGGGTTTCAAGCTGGATAGCGGGTCGCTCGAAGCGGCGATTACTCCAAAAACCCGGCT
The DNA here is from genome assembly GCA_027018875.1 of Gammaproteobacteria bacterium. GTDB lineage: Bacteria > Pseudomonadota > Gammaproteobacteria > JAKDMP01 > JAKDMP01 > JALUYA01. Next base: position 5,235 of record JALUYA010000052.1, on the reverse strand, counting down.
ATTGATCCTCAACAGCCCCAACAACCCGAGCGGAGCCTGTTATACCGCCGAAGAACTCGCCGCGCTCGGGGAAGTGCTGCGCCGACACGAAAAAATCCTTATCGCCAGCGATGATATCTACGAACACCTGCTCTATACCAACGATACCTTCGTCAACATAGCGATGGTTGTGCCTGAACTGAAACCTCGTTGCATCATCATCAACGGCGTCTCCAAAGCCTACGCCATGACGGGCTGGCGACTCGGCTACGCCGCCGGTCCCGCTTGGCTCATCGGAGCCATGAAGAAGATTCAGTCCCATAGCACCTCAAACCCCTCCAGCCTGTCCCAGGCGGGTGCGCTCGCGGCCCTGAACGGAACGCAGGACTGCGTGGCCGAGATGCGGACGGTATTCTCCCGTCGCCGGGACCATTTCATTTCCGGCCTGGATCGAATCAAGGGCCTGTCCTGCCCGCCCCCGGCAGGCGCCTTTTATGCCTTCGTCGATTGCAGCACTGCCATCGCCGCCCGTGACCTTGAAAATGACGTGGCCTTTGCCACATGGTTATTGGAGGACTTGCGAATCGCCGCCGTTCCCGGCAGTGCCTTTGGGACCGCCAATCACATCCGCTTCTCTTATGCCTGCGCCGAGCCCACCCTAGACGCCACCCTGGAACGCCTGGGCCGGGCACTCGGGAGACGCTGACCGCGGGCCACCCATGCGAGTGTTTCCCCACTTCGATCGGAGCCCGGGCTATCCAAATCGGTGTTAACCTGGAAATCCCGGAATGATTGAATTGCCCATGGACACCTCCCGTTCAACTATCTCCCAGGCCACCCAGTTACTTGAAAAACAACAACAAAGAAGTATTGAGCTTCGGGCAAGCCCGGCCCGGGAGCGCCTGGAACGCATTGCCCGGTTAGCGAGTGCGGTGCGCTCGGAGGCCGACGCCCTACGAGCGGCCCTGCATGATGACCTGGGCAAACCCGCCCCGGAATCCGATCTGACCGAGCTGTTCCCGGTTCTGCAGGAAGCCCGTTACCTTGCCAGGCATCTGCGTCGCTGGATGAGAAATCGCCATGTGATGCCCACAGCGGCAACCCTGGGCACCCGGGCCCGGGTGCGTTATGAACCTCGTGGGACCAGCCTGATTATTTCGCCCTGGAATTATCCCGTCAACCTGACCCTGATTCCGGTACTGGATGCCTTTGCGGCCGGTTGTCCGGTAATCGTAAAACCTTCCGAATTTACGCCGGCCACCTCGGCCTGCCTACGCCGTCTGATCAACTCGAATTTTCCCCCTGAAGACGCGATGAGCATTGAAGGTGGAGTCGAAACAGCCAAGGGTCTGCTGGATCTGCCTTTTGAACACTTCTTTTATACCGGCGGTGGCCGGGTGGCCGGGGAAATTATGCGCGCCGCGGCCCGGAACCTGGCTTCCGTCACCCTGGAACTCGGCGGTAAATCGCCTACCGTCATCGATCAAAGTGCAGACCTGTCCCGGGCGGCCCGCATCCTGACCTGGGCCAAATTTGCCAATGCCGGGCAAACCTGTATCGCTCCGGATTATGTTTATGTTCATGCCGCGATCGCCGTAGACTTCCAAAAAGCCCTGCTCGAAGAGATCGCCCGGGTTTGGGGCTCCGAGCCGGCTATCCGGCGCAATAATACCGATTATTGCCGCATCGTCAGCACCCGCCACACGCAGCGCCTCACCGAACTGCTCGCAGACGCCCGGTCCCGGGGCGCCCGGCTCCTTTTCGGTGGCGAGGCCGATCCCGCCAAGCGATACATCGAACCCACCGTTGTGTGGAACCCGCCCGCCGGCAGCCAGTTAATGCAAGAAGAAATCTTTGGCCCTATTCTTCCGCTGCTCCCCTTTCAGGACGATGAAGAGGTGATCGCCGCAATCAATTCCCGGCCTAAGCCACTGGCCTTGTACATCTATGCCCGGGATCGGAAATTCATTCGCCGTATTATTGGCTCAACCTCGTCGGGCGGCGTGGTCATCAACCATTCCATGCTGCACGTTCTCCACGAGCGTTTGCCGTTCGGCGGCGTGGGCGCGAGCGGCCTGGGCAGCTACCACGGGTTTTACGGGTTCCGGGCCTTCTCGCACGAACGCGCGATACTCGAAGACAAATTCTCGCCCAGCCGTATCCTGTTTCCTCCCTATACCTCACTGCCCCGGCGCGCCATTGCCCTATTACTCAAGGTGCTAGGATAAATTTCCACTCCCCAGGTGGCGGCCCGGTGCACCGAGCCGGGCCGAGACCGACGTCAATGTTCACCGGCTCATGGAGCACACCCCAGCCGCGACGCGGCGCCCGCGACACCCTCCCGATCTCCCCGGACAGGATCATTGCGCCGGGTCGGCGTGCCCGGCTCTCCCGATCATATCCCCAGGAACCCGGGGTTTGCGGGCAACCAGATAAGCCTGGCCACGCAGCCCCCGGCTGCAATCTCCGGTTCCTCCCTCCTCGCGGTAGATCAAGGGGGTGAGCCGGGCATAAAGCCCCAGCAGCTCGCCGGGTTCGAGGCACCACTGACGCTGTCGCGGTCCGTATTCAGAATCGGTTGCCTCGACCGTCCAGCTCTGGTAATACAACAATCCGCCCGGGCGCAAACCCGCAATAATGGCGGGCACCAGGGAACGCTCAAGAAAATAACCGACCACGATAATATCGAACTGTTCCGGCTCCGGCGGCTGAAGCACGACATCGCGCACCGCGGCATGAACATGCACCGCCTCGGCCGCGGCCAGCGCCTGTAATCGATCGATCGCCGCCGCCGCACTGTCCCAGGCGTAAACCTCCAGGCCCCGGCTTGCCAGTAGGCGCGCATTGGCCCCAAGGCCACAGGCAAGGTCGAGGGCGAGCCCATGGCGTGGGAGAAGATAAGAGTAGTAACGTAAAACACGCAATGCCCGCCGGGCCGAGGCGAACGAGGAGGCCATGCGGCGGTACCGCGCTTCCCAATCCGGTTCTACCGCCATTATCACCGCCTCCTGGAAGCCACGGACAAGCCGGCCATCATCCTGCCATTTTATTTACGCCCCCGTATGCCAGTAAAAACCCGGACCCCGGCGCCACGGCCATTAACCCCGGTTCCTTCCAGTGGCGGCGGGCCCGCTAGAACTCCCGTTCTTCCAGGGCCATCAAGGAACCTGCACCCGTGCGGATCTCCCGAATCCGGAACTGTGCTTCCGGAAGCAGTCGGGCGTAATAGAAGCGCGCCGTGGCCAACTTGGAGCGGTAAACAGGATCGGCTTCGCCGGCCTCGATCCGATCCATTGCAACCCGCGCCATCCGGGCCCAGAACCAGGCAAAAACCACGTGTCCGATAACGCGAAGGAAAGGCGTTGCGGCGGCACCGACCTCTTCGGGATCCTGCATCGCCTTGCGGCCGATTTCAACGGTCAGCTTATGCACCTCCCCCAAAAGTTCGGCCAGGGGATCAACGAATTCCCGCATGGCCGGACGCTCGGACTGAGCCTGGATAAAGCCCTGAATCAGGCCGCCAAGCTTGATCAGCTTTCTCCCTTGGTCGGCAAGTACCTTGCGCGCCAGAAGATCGAGTGCTTGCACGGTATTGGTACCCTCGTAGATCATATTAATCCGGGCATCGCGCACGAACTGCTCCATCCCGTTTTCCGTGATGTAACCATGCCCGCCGAATACCTGCATGGCGAGCGTAGTCGATTCATAGCCGTTATCGGTAATGAATCCTTTGAGCACCGGCGTCAGCAAGGAAACCAGATCGGCGGCCTCCCGCCGCGCTTGCTCATCGGGGTGCCGCTGCTCGATGTCGATGTTGAGCCCAATCCAGTAGGTAAAGGCACGCGCAGCCTCGATGTAGGCCTTCTGGGTCAGCAACATACGACGCACATCGGGATGCACGATGATCGGGTCGGCGGGCTTGTCCGGTGCCTTGGGCCCAGAGAGCGAACGCATCTGCAACCGCTCGCGGGCATAGGCCCGCGCATTTTGATAGGCCGCCTCGGCCAGGCCCAACGATTGCATCCCGACGCCGATGCGGGCGCCGTTCATCATCACGAACATGGCATTCAACCCGCGGTTGGGTTCACCCACCATCCAACCCTGGGCCCCATCGAGATTAATCACACAGGTAGCATTTCCGTGGATGCCCATCTTGTGTTCAATCGAACCGCATTGCACCGCATTGCGCTCTCCAACCCGTCCCGCGGCATCGGGAATGAACTTCGGCACCACGAACATGGAGATGCCCTTAGTTCCGGGCGGGGCGTCGGGAAGACGCGCCAGCACCAGGTGCACGATATTCTCCGCCATGTCGTGTTCCCCGGCGGAGATAAATATCTTGGTTCCGGTGAGGCGATAACCGCCGCCGGGATCGGCCACGGCACGGGTCTTGACCAGCCCGAGATCCGTGCCGCAATGAGCCTCGGTCAAACACATGGTACCGGTCCACTCACCCGCTACAAGCCGGGGCAAATAGACCTGCTTCTGCTCCGGAGTTCCGTGCGCAATCAAGGCCTCGTAGGCACCATGTGACAGCCCGGGATACATGGTCCAGGCCTGATTGGCGGAATTGAACATTTCCATGACTGCGGTATTGACAAGTTCCGGCAAGCCCTGCCCGCCATACTCGGGATCACAAGACAATGACGGCCACCCCGTTTCGACATACCGCCGGTAGGCCTCCTTGAAACCGGTTGGCGTCGTGACGACACCATCCTTGAAAGTACAGCCCTCTCGATCCCCCACCTGGTTGAGCGGAAAAACCACCTCCGAAGCAAATTTACCGGCCTCTTCAAGGATTGCATCGAGAGTAATGGCATCGAGATCGGCATGCGCCGGAATGGATTTCAACCCCCGCTCGACCTGGAGCAGATCATGCAAAACGAACTGGATATCATTAAAAGGCGGGGTATATTGAGGCATGTTCTTCTCCTGTACTCTATTACTGAAAGACAAGTATTACATAAGTATTAAACCAATATTAAACCAATAGTTTTTTGCTATAAACAGAATCCCTATCCCGGATCCGACAGCCTCTGAGAATACTGATCCGCTGCCATATTTGCCGGCATGGCGCTGCTACAGAATCACGCAAGCGTTACTATCCGCCGCCCGAGCCGCAGTCCGTGCAGCTCTCCTCTGCGACCGCTTGTGCGACCAGCAGGGCCAGATGCCGTTGGTGCAGGTGTTGATAGGCCGCGCCCCGAAGGGTTCCGTTGCGGGCGACCTCGGCGTGTATGGCCTCGTGGGCCTGGT
>JALUYA010000051.1 GCA_027018875.1 Gammaproteobacteria bacterium | reverse complement strand
CTCTGACAAAGCCAGTTCTACACCGGTTACCTGCCAGGGGCTCTTGATGCCCAGAATCTGGGCGTATAGTTCTTTATCTCTCATGGGGGATTACGCTAGCCTACCCACCTGATTTGGGGAAGAGCCATAAAACCGAGGTCATTCGAAGACGGGGGTCTTGGCGGGGTCGTGAGCCGGTGGCGTGGTTCAACCGCTGTCGGTTGCTCTCGAATCGATCGAATACCAGAACCGGGTGTGGGTTCACGAGGCCGAATACTACCAAGCAGAGAGTAAGTCTACTTCACAAGGGACTCATCTTGATGCGGAGGGAGGAAGCACCATCACCTGATCCACTACCCGGTGAGCAAACTGGACCTCCGGGACTGAATCTGTAGCTGGGTAGAAAGAGGTAGGGAACCGCCCAAGGGCGACCATCTGCGGGATGAGGCTCCGCATCCGGGGTCTGAATGGCCCCGGAGCCGCCTGTCGCTCATCCTTGCCGGGGTTTTAGGCAGCCGTGGCTTGGTGTTGCGCCGGCCTGAGCCGGGTCGCGGAGCCAAGCCCCTGTTTTCGGCGTGTCGATTTTTATCGGATCCTAATTTGGGGTGGCCGGCGATGGTGGACTCAGGTTTCCATCATCGAATCGAGCAGGTCGTGATGGATTTCCGCGCAGCGGTTGACCAGCAGGCAAAACAGCTCGGCGGTGACGCGGGCGTCGTAGCCGGCCGAGTGCGCGGCGCTGGGGTCGCAGGGGATTCCGGCGACTTCGAGCGCCCTGGCGAGAACCGTTTGCCCCAGCAGCACGCCGGCCAGAGTCGCCGTATCGAAGCTGGTAAAGGGATGGAAGGGGTTGCGCTTGATCTCGCTGCGGGCGACGGCCGCATTGAGAAAGGACAGGTCGAAGAAGGCGTTGTGTCCGACCAGGATGGCCCGGGTGCAACCGGTGTTGTGCAGGGCCGCACGGATCGGGCGGAATATGCGCATTAAGGCGGCCTTTTCCGGGATGGCCGGGCGCAAGGGGTGCGTGGGATCGATCCCGTTAATCTCGAGAGACTTCGGATCCAGGCGGGCACCGGGAAATGCCTCGACCTGACAAACAACCGAATCTCCCAAGGTCAGGCCGCCATCGGGGTCGAAATTGATGATGACCGCGGCGATCTCCAGCAGCGCATCGGTGGCGGGATGTAATCCGCCGGTTTCGACATCCACCACGACGGGGAGGAATCCACGGAAGCGTTTGCTGGGATCGGTCATGGGACAAGCTCGAAGTGAAGAGATTCAGCGGCACGAAACGGTACCACGGTTTCACCGGCGAAAGGGTATTCATCGGGAACCGTCCACTCGGTTTGCTCTAGGCTTACCGTGGCGGTATTGAGCGGCAGGCCGTAAAAGGCCGCACCGCGGCGGCTGGCGAAATCCTCGAGCCGATCCAGGGCATTGGCTGCGGCAAAGGCCTCGGCGTACAGTTCGAGCGCGCCGTAGCCGGTGTAGATGCCGGCGGCCGCCCGGGCGCATTCCTTCAGGCGGCGCGGATGCGGGGCGCTGTCGCTGCCGAGGAAAAAGCGCGGTGACTCGCCGGTGGCCGCCGCCACCAGTGCCTGGCGGGTGGCCTCGGACTGGAGCAGCGGGCGGCAGAAATAGTGTGGCGAGAGCCCCCCGGCAAACAGATTCCGCCGCGAGCAGAGCAGATGGTGCGCGGTGATCGTGGCCCCGATCCGGGGGCTGGCCCCGGTGACGAATTCGATGCCTTCGCGGGTGCTTACGTGCTCCAGCACGATGCGCAACTCCGGGTAACGCTCGACCAATGGAGCGAGCGTGGTATCGATGAATCGGGCCTCGCGTTCATAGGGGTCGATCGCGGGGTCGGGCAGTTCCGCGTGGATGGAAAGCACCAAGCCCGCCGCGATCATGCGTTCGAGTACCGGGTAGATCGCCTCGATCCGCCGGACACCGTGTTGCGAATGGGTGGTCGCGCCGGCGGGATAGAGCTTGACTGCGTGGATGTGGCCGTCTTCACGGGCCCGATCGATCTCCTCGGCCGGCGTGGCCGGGGTGAGGTAGAGCGTCATCAGCGGCTCGAAGTCTCGTCCCCGGGGCACGGCGGCGAGAATGCGCCGACGATAGGCCGCGGCCGCGGCCACGGTGGTCACCGGGGCCGCGAGGTTGGGCATGATCAGACCCCGTGCAAAGCGATGGGCGAGCGGCGGGACCAGGTCGGGGAGAGCCGAGCCATCGCGAAGATGCAGGTGCATGTCATCCGGGCGAATCAGGGTGAGGCGCATGGGGTTTTCCAAAGAGGCGGGGACACGGGTTTACAATGTGCATGTTACTTGATGCTGCAAAAAGTATCCGCCCGGATGCCCCGCTACCGAGGAGAATTACCATGCCGGAACCCGTACGCCGAGAAGAAGTTGATCCCGACGAGACCCAGGAATGGCTCGATGCCCTGCGTTCGGTCATTGCCACCGAGGGGCTGGAGCGGGCTCACTACCTGATCGAGCAATTAGTGGATCAGGCCCGGCGCCTGGGCGCTAACTTGCCTTTCAGCCAGAATACCGCCTATCTGAATACCATTCCCCCCAGGCAGCAACCTCCCTACCCGGGTAATCTTGAGCTGGAACGCCGGATCGAGGCTTATCTGCGGTGGAACGCGATGGCCATGGTGGTGCAGGCGAATCATGTCCATTCGGGGCTCGGTGGGCACATCGCCACCTATGCCTCGGCAAGCACTTTGTACGAGGTGGGATTCAACCACTTTTGGCGGGGGCCGAAAGGTGTCAACCGGGGGGATATGGTTTACATCCAGGGCCATTCCGCACCGGGAATTTATGCTCGTTCCTATCTTGAGGGACGCCTGGGGGAGGAGCAGCTTAAACGTTTCCGTCGGGAAGCCTCCGGGCCCGGCTTGTCCTCCTATCCCCATGCCTGGCTGATGCCGGCGTATTGGCAATTCCCTACCGTGTCCATGGGGTTGGGCGGGATTCAGGCCATTTATCAGGCCCGGTTTATGCGTTATCTCGAGCATCGGGGCTTGATCGAGCCGTCCGGGCGCAAGGTATGGGCCATGCTGGGGGATGGCGAGATGGATGAACCCGAGTCGCGCGCGAGTATCGACTTGGCCGCCCGGGAGGGTCTGGACAACCTGATTTTTGTCATCAACTGCAACCTCCAGCGCCTCGATGGGCCGGTACGGGGTAACGGCAAGATCATCCAGGAACTGGAGGGCCTTTTCCGCGGCTCGGGCTGGAATGTGATCAAGCTGGTCTGGGGCTCGCGCTGGGATTCGCTCCTGGCCCAGGACACCAAGGGGTTGCTGCGCCGGCGCATGGAAGAGTGTGTGGATGGCGATTACCAGCGGTTCAAGTCGCGTGACGGCGGGTATGTGCGGGAACATTTCTTCGGCAAATATCCGGAGCTGAAGGCCCTGGTAGCCAACATGAGCGACGAGGAAGTCTGGCATTTGAATCGCGGTGGGAATGACCCCGTGAAGATTTATGCCGCCTATCGCCGGGCGGTGGAGCATACGGGGCAACCAACGGTTATTCTGGTTAAATCCATCAAGGGGTTTGGCATGGGCCAGGCCGGACAGGGAAAAAACATTGCCCATCAGCAGAAAAAGCTCGGTGACGCGGATCTGAAGGCATTTCGCGACCGCTTTAATATTCCGGTATCGGATCGGAAAATCGGGGATGTTCCCTTTGCGAAGCCGGCGCCGGACAGCCCGGAAATGAAGTACTTGTTGGCACGGCGGGAGGCGCTCGGTGGGTTTTTGCCGGTACGCAGCGAGCAGGCTCCGGCACTGAAAATGCCTGCCGATGAACGCTTCCAGGTACTTACCAGGGGCAGCGAGGGACGCGAGATTTCCACCACCATGGCCATGGTCAGGCTGCTGACTTCCCTGACGCGCGACCCGGAGTTTGCCCCCCACATCGTGCCCATCGTGCCCGACGAGGCGCGCACCTTTGGCATGGAAGGGCTGTTTCGCCAGATCGGCATCTACGCCCCGTTCGGTCAACTCTACGAGCCCGAGGATTCCAGCCAGTTGATGCGCTACCAGGAAACTTCCAAGGGGCAGATCCTGGAAGAGGGCATTACCGAGGCCGGCGCGATGGCCTCGTGGCTGGCCGCCGGCAGCGCCTACGCCAATCATGGTATCCAGATGGTGCCGTTTTATTTCTTCTACTCCATGTTCGGGTTTCAGCGCATTGGCGACCTGGCCTGGGCCGGGGGCGATTTACAGGCGCGTGGCTTTCTGATCGGCGGCACGGCGGGGCGCACGACGCTGGAAGGCGAGGGTCTGCAGCACTGCGACGGCCAGAGCCATATCTACGCCTCGATGTATCCCAACTGTGTGGCCTACGATCCGACCTATGCCTATGAATTGGCGGTGATCGTGCGCGAAGGGATTCGGCGCATGTTCGTCGCGCGGGAGCGGGTGTTCTATTACCTTACTTGCATGAACGAAAACTATGCCCATCCGACCCTTCCCCGAGGCGCGGAGGAGGGCATCATTCGGGGCATGTATCGGCTGGGGTCGGTCGGGAAACACAAGCGTCGAGTGCAGTTGCTGGGCTCGGGAACCATTCTGCGCGAGGTAGAAGCGGCGGCGGCGATGCTGGACCAGGATTGGAAGGTGGCGGCCGATGTGTGGAGTGTTACCAGTTTCACCGAGTTGCGCCGCGACGGGCTTCATGCCCGCCGCGCCGCGACCCTGCATGCCGAGGCCGAGTCCCGGTTGCCGTGGGTTACGCAATGCCTGGCCGCTACCCGGGGGCCGGTAATCGCCGCAAGCGATTATGTGCGCCTGTTTGCCGACCAGATCCGGGAATTCGTCCCGCGCCGCTACCTGACCCTGGGAACCGACGGGTTCGGTCGCAGCGACACGCGGCGCGATCTGCGGCGCTTCTTCGAGGTGGATCGGGAGCACGTGGTCGTCAATGCGCTCAAGGCCCTTGCCGATGAGGGGGAACTGGAGCATAAGGTCGTGGCCGAGGCGATCAAACGCTACGGCATCGATCCCGATGCGCCCCCGCGTGAGCAGGTTTGAGTGATGAGCGGGGAGCGGGAGATCAAGGTACCGGACCTGGGTGGTTTCCGGGACGTGGAGGTGATCGATGTCCTGGTGCGGGCGGGTGAGCGGATTCGGGAGGATGACTCGCTGATCACGCTGGAGTCGGACAAGGCGGCGATGGATGTGCCCTCGCCGGTGGCGGGAGAGGTCAAGGCGCTGCGGGTGAAGGTGGGAGATCGGGTCTCTGCGGGGGATGTGGTTCTCATCGTTGCGCTGGAGTCGGCGGGCGACGTGGCGAAGGTCGCCGGGGATGAGACGGTACCGCCCGAGTCCAAGCCCGACGCCGCGCCCCGGGAGCCGGGTGTGGCGAAGGACGAGAGAGGGCCGGAGACGGTTGCCGCCGCCACGGGGCCGGAACAGTCGGGTTCGGGCGAGGCGTCGCCTCTTGCGGCGCAATCTTCGCCGCCGCGGGATCATGGCGCTTTCGTCGCTGCCCATGCGGGTCCCGCGGTGCGCAAGTTTGCCCGTGAACTGGGGGTGGATCTGTCGCGGGTGAGCGGATCCGGGCGTAAGGGCCGGATCACCTTCGCCGATGTCAAGGCCCACGTGAAGTCGGCGTTGCGCACCGGGGGAGGTGGATTGCCCTCGGTTCCGAGCGTGGATTTTTCCCGTTTTGGGAAGATTGAGCGAGTGGGGTTGTCACGTCTGAAGCGTATTGCCGGGCCGCGGCTGCAGGCGGCCTGGCTGAATGCCCCGCACGTGACTCAGCACGACGAGGCCGACATCGGCGCCCTGGAGATGGTGCGCAAGGCCATGAAGCCGGCGGCGCAGACCCAGGGTATCCGGCTTACGCCCCTCGCCTTTCTGGTCAAGGCGGCGGTCCAGGCACTACAAGCCTTCCCGGGTTTCAACGCTTCGCTGGATCCGGATGGGGAGACGCTGATCCTCAAGCATTACTACCACGTGGGTTTTGCCGTGGATACCGAGCAGGGGCTGATCGTGCCGGTGATCCGCGATGCCGACCGCAAGACGGTGCTGGAGATCGCCGCCGAACTGGCCGCGCTTGGTGAAAAGGCGCGCGCCGGCAAGCTCAGGCGCGAGGATATCGAGGGCGGAAGTTTTTCCGTCTCCAGCCTCGGCAGCCTGGGCGGGACGGCCTTTACCCCGATTATCAATGCCCCCGAAGTGGCTATTTTGGGCGTTTCCCGGGCGGTAATGAAACCGCAGTGGAACGGCCGGGAGTTTGAACCACGCTTGATGTTACCGCTGTCGCTGTCCTACGACCACCGGGTGATCGATGGTGCCCAGGCGGTACGCTTCACCCGGCATCTGGCCGCAACCCTGGAAACCCTTCGCGGCCTGGTGGCTTGAGCATGAGCCGGGAGCGGGAGATCAAGGTACCGGACCTGGGTGGTTTCCGGGACGTGGAGGTGATCGATGTCCTGGTGCGGGCGGGGGAGCGGATTCGGGAGGATGACTCGCTGATCACGCTGGAGTCGGACAAGGCGGCGATGGATGTGCCCTCGCCGGTGGCGGGAGAGGTCAAGGCGCTGCGGGTGAAGGTGGGAGATCGGGTCTCTGCGGGGGATGTGGTTCTCATCGCCGCGGTGGATGAGGAAGCCGCCGCCGGGAATGAGTCAACGCCGGTGGAGACGGAGCAAGCGGTGGTGCCGCAGGGAGGGGGTACACCGGATAGCGGAACCTCTTCCCCCGCTGAGGCCGGGGGAAGTCGCCTCGAGGCGGCGTCTTCGAAAATTGCGGCCGAGCGTCCCGCGGCGGATATCCACTGCGAATTGCTGGTTTTGGGTGCGGGGCCGGGGGGCTACAGCGCGGCTTTTCGGGCCGCCGATTTAGGGCGCCAGGTCATTCTGGTTGAGCGCCATCGGCGCCTGGGTGGGGTGTGCCTGAACGTGGGCTGCATCCCCTCCAAGGCGCTGCTCCATGCCGCCGAGGTCATGGAACAGGCCGAGGCGATGGCCGCAAACGGGGTGAGCTTCGGCAAGCCGAAGATCGATCTTGCCGGTTTACGGGCCTTTCGCCAACGTCCCGTGGATCGTCTGAGCGCAGGATTGGCGCAGCTTGCGAAGCAGCGCAAGGTTCGGGTCGTGGAGGGCACGGCGCGGTTTATCGCGCCGCATCTGCTCGAAGTGCAAACGGAGGCGGGTGCGCAAAGCATCGCCTTCGAACAGGCCATAATCGCCGCGGGCTCCGCAGCGGTGCGTTTGCCCGGGCAACCCGAGGATCCCCGGATCATGGATTCGACCACCGCCCTGGAGCTGGAAGAAATCCCTCCGAAACTCCTGGTGATCGGGGGGGGCATCATCGGCCTGGAGATGGCGAGCGTGTATGCCGCGTTAGGCTCTGCAGTTACGGTAATCGAGTTAACCGACGGGCTGATTCCAGGAGCCGACCGCGATCTGGTCCGTGTACTGCAAAAGCGGCTCGAAGCGGTGTTTGCCGCGATCCATGTCGCCACGCGGGTGCAGAAACTCAAGCCGCAAAAGAACGGAATCCGCGCGGGTTTCCTGGGCCCGCAAGGGGAGTGGGGCGGGATTTTCGATCGCGTGCTGGTCGCCGTGGGCCGGCGTTCCAATGGCGATCGTATCGGCGCCGAAGCGGCTGGAGTACGGCTCGATGAACGCGGGTTCATTGGGGTGGACGAGCAACTGCGAACCAGCTCGGAGCATATTTTCGCGATCGGGGATATTGCCGGTCCGCCGATGCTGGCACACAAGGCCAGCCACGAAGGGCGGGTGGCGGCCGAGGCGGCTTGCGGCCTGAAGAGCTATTTCGATGCCCGCGCCATTCCCGCCGTGGCTTACACCCACCCGGAAATCGCCTGGGTCGGATTAACCGAGGCCGAGGCCAAGGCTAAGGAGATCGCCGTCACCAAGGCAGGCTTCCCCTGGCGGGCCAGCGGCCGGGCGTTGACCCTGGGGGCCGAGACGGGAATGACCAAGCTCTTGTTCGCCGACGAGGGCGGAAGGATCGTGGGTGCGGGGATCGTGGGGCCGAATGCGGGCGAGTTGATCGCCGAGCTGGTGCTGGCGATCGAGATGGGCTGCGACGCCGAGGATATCGCCCTGAGTATCCATCCGCATCCGAGCCTCTCGGAGAGCGTGGGCCTGGCGGCGGAGGTGGGCGCCGGGAGCATCACCGATCTTTACCTTCCGCGCCGGCGCTGATTCGGTGTGCCGACCCGGGACTCCGGGTTAAGGAAGGTCGAGTGCCACCGCCGCAGTCCGTTTGCCGGAACCAAGGCTCGCCCGAGGCAACGCGCTGCGGCGCGGTGAACGACCAAGGATTTATGCCGTATCCCTCCTTTCAAGAACATAAATCAGTACCCAGTGGCCGTTTTCCCACTCCCAAGTTGCTATTACGGTCCAGCCGCTTCCCGCGTAATTAGGATAATTCACGGTGGTGGTGCTACCCGGACTTATCGGGTTACCGATCGGGAGGGCGGGAGCGGGGAGATCGCCCGGATCAGGCGGTGCGCCCTTCGTGCATAGGCTATTGGCTTGATAACCGGATGGTGGCCGGCCTTCGGCTTTGGGTCTTGTACCTATGCTGCAGGCCGAGGTGGTTTGCGTGAACCGGGCAAGCGCAGGTTCGGTATTTTTGTGTATGCGGCGGGCTTCATATTGTGTCGCGTGCCAACTCTGTTGGGTATATTTGTAAATAAGTGTGTAGCGCCAATTGCCTTTGTCGAAGCTTCTGGAGCTCGTGGCGCCGGGGTAGGCGGACCCATAAACAGGCGGCCGGAATCGGTTTATCGGCTGTGGCGGATTAGAGGATACAAAGATTACCTTGCCGGCGGCGTTGGCGGCCGGGGCACCGGCCGTTCCAACGAGTAGTGCCAAGCCGAAGGCAACCGATAGATACCGAATCTTGGAAACGCCCATAACGACCCCTTGGAAAATTGAGCCACATAAGAGTACTTCTCCCCCCCCTAAAAAGCAAACTCTTGGGCGGCGATGGCACAGTTAAACAGGGAGCATGAGCCGGCGGATGGGTGCTCGCAGGGGTCGATGGCATCTTGTTTGTGACGGCACAGGACGCTGTTTCCCGGTAACGCTACCCTTTATAATCCCCGGTTTGTAGCAATGCCGAACCATGATCGAGTGTACGGAACATCCTGACTTGGCCGAACTGGTGCGCGGGGCGGTGGCCATCATTAAGGACGAAGAGCTGGAGGCCCGGCTGCGTGGCGCCCGGGCGCTGGTCGTCAAGGCGGGATTCGATCCAACCGCGCCGGACCTGCATCTCGGCCATACGGTGCTGCTCAACAAGATGCGCCAGTTCCAGGAGCGTGGTGACGAGGTGGTCTTTCTGATCGGCGACTTTACCGGGATGATCGGCGATCCGACAGGGCGTAACTCCACGCGGCCCGTGCTGACGGACGAAGAGATCGAGGCGAACACGCGGACCTATGCCGAGCAGGTCGGCAAGATCCTTGATCTGGACAAGATCCGCATCGTGCGCAACAGTAAATGGCTGGGGCGGCTCGATGCCGCCGACCTGGTGCGGCTCGCCGGGCACATGACCGTGGCGCGGATGCTCGAGCGTGATGACTTCGAGAAACGTCATCGGGCGGGAGATCCCATCTCCCTGCACGAATTTCTTTACCCCCTGGTACAGGGCTATGATTCGGTCGCCCTGCGAGCCGATATCGAGCTGGGAGGTACCGACCAGCGCTTCAATCTATTGGTGGGAAGGCACTTGCAGGCGGCGTATGGCCAGCTACCGCAGGTGGTCATGACGCTACCGCTTCTCGAGGGCCTCGATGGGGCACGGAAGATGTCCAAGTCGTTCGGTAACGCTATTGCCCTGACCGAGCCTCCCGAAGAGATGTTCGGCAAGCTGATGTCGATCTCCGACGAGATGATGTGGCGTTATTTCGAGCTGCTTTCCTTCCGTTCGATCCGCCAGATCGAGGCTTTGCGTGATGCGGTCGGCGCCGGGCGCAATCCCCGGGATGTCAAGTTTCTGCTGGCGGAGGAGATCACCGCAAGATTCCATGACACCCCGGCGGCGGTACGGGCGCACCGGGCCTTCGTTGCCCGCTTCACCCGGGGTGAAGCGCCCGAGAAGATGCCGGAGGTCACCGTAGCCGGGTGCCCGGGGCTGGCTCGGATGCTCAAGGCCGCGGGACTGGTTGCCAGTACTTCCGAGGGCAACCGGATGATTCTCCAGGGTGCCGTGCGTATCGATGGCGAGCGGGTCGTGGACCGGGAGCAGGTGCTCGCACCGGGCAGTCATACGGTGCAGGTGGGCAAGCGGCGTTTTGCCCGGGTAAACCTTGGTGCCGAATGATCTGCCTCGAGCGGCGCCCAGGAGTGATTGGTGAGCGATTCCGCGTATCCGGCCCGGGCCCGGCAGGCTATTAGTCGCCGCCGATGTGGAGGGCGAGTTCCACCGTCGCTTGGGTGAAGGCCTCGACAAGCCGCTCGCGCTCTGCCTCGCTCAGTTCACCCGGGCGCACGATGGCGATACGGTTTCTTAGCGTATGGTAATCATGTGCCGCGCCGCTTTGCATCCAGGCGCGGCCGGGGCCGCGGGCCCAATCGAGATAGACACTGCCGTTGATGTTTACGGTACTTGTTTGCCATAGGTGGCTGTTCGCCCAAGCTGGACCCAGCAACAGCGGGCGATGCTGAACCAGCAATCTCCGGGCGCGGGCGATCCGCGGCGATAATTGGAAATTCCGGGCATAGTGAAGTGCCTCGGTGGCGGGTAGAGGGTGAGAGAAGAGGTTCCCCTGGATTTTTGTTCCACCCAGCGCGCGCCAGAAGATGGCTGCCGCGGGGCTCTCGATGCCTTCCGCAACGACGCTTCGTTGTTCAAATGTGGCGTAGTCGAGAGTAGCCACCAGGGTGGCGAATGAAAACACGCTGCGGGTCAGGTTGATGCAGAAACTCCGATCCAACTTAAGGCTTTCGATCGGCATGGCGTTGGCATAGGCAAGGGAGGCATAGCCGGTGCCGAAATCATCGAGTGCGATGCAGGCACCGCAGGCGCGCAATTCGGTGAGGATTCGTGCCGCGCGCGGGATATCGGCAAGGCCTACCGTTTCCAGCAATTCCAGGCTCAGTCCTTCCCATTCGGGTCGGCCCCAGGCGGTGGTGATGGCTTCAATCAGGTCGGGGGCGAACAATTCCCGGGCACTGATATTGACGCTGATATCGGCCTCGATACCCTGGGCGCGTAAGAGGGAATAAAATTTAGCGGCCGCGCCGATGGACGTTATCAGGAGGGTGCGTGAAAGCACGGGATCTTCTTCGACCACGTCGATGAACTGATTTGCCGAGTGCAGGGTGTTGTCCCGAGTCCAGCGTGCCAGGGTTTCGAAGCCGACCACGCGTTCCTGCTCTAGATCCACTACCGGTTGAAAATGAAATCCTAGCCGGCCTGCGGCTAGAGCCTTGGGCAGTTCACGGCGGATACTGAAACGGCGGTAGGCGCTTGCATTCAGGTCAGGGGCGAAAAAGCGCCATCCGCCGCCCGCCTCGCGGGACAGGTGCAGAGCCTGTTCGGCCTGTTCCAGCAGGGTGTAGCCCGCTTCCGGTGTGGTTCGCGAGGCGAAAGCCAGGCCGGCGCTGGCGGTCAGGTGCAATGAATCGCCCTGGTCGGGGACCGAGACCGGTTCGGCGATTGTGCCGAGCAGCGTCTGTGCCAAATCAACCAGCGCATCGGGGCTTTCAATGTCCATCGACAGCAAGGCAAACGCGTTCGCCCCAGAGCGGAACAGTAATCCTACCGTATCTGTCTTTCGGGCAAGGCGCAGCGAAATTTCGCGCAAGATCCGGTCGCCATGCTCACGCCCGAGCGCATGGTTGATATCACTAAAATTGCGGATATCGAGCAGAATGAGTCCCAGGTTCAGGGGTTCCCTACGCCGGATTTGTGCCTGGAGTAAACGGGTCAGCCGTTCTCGGTTCGCCAGGCCGGTCAAGGGGTCGGTGAGACTTGCTTGCTGCATTGCCTCATATTGGTGCCGGGCACTGATTGCGGCACCAATTTCGCGGGTGGCTGCCTCAAGAAGAGATACCAGTTCGGGGGTGAATGCGTCTCGGGCTCCAGAGTAGACTGCAAGAACGGCAACGATTTTCCCGCCGGAGGCTATGGGCAGGGCGATCATGTCGCGCAGCCCGTGATTTTCGCTGCGGTGCAGCCGGGATTCGAGTTCGGGATTTGGTTTAAGGCTGGAAGAGCGCACGACTCGCCCTTCTTGCAGGGCGCGGACAATCGGTCCCCCCCCACCCGCCCGGTCCGGGCGTCGGGACAGGGAAAGAGTCTTAATGTAGTCCAGTGCGTCACCCGATGCGCCGACAATACGAATCGCATCGCCTCGGGTATTGGCAATGGCGATAAAGGCAAGGCGCATGTGGCTGTGTTCAGTCAGCAGGCGACAACTACCCGAGGCGAGATCCTCCAATGTGAGGCGGGCGACCGCAAGGGCATTAATCCCGGCGAGCGCAGTATAAAAATGCCGGGCGCTGTCGCGTGCCTTGCGATCCTCTATCTGTTGCCGGAACAGGCGATATTGAGAGAAATTCTGGATGATGATGAATGCCACCAGCAGCCCGAGCATTACCTCGACGGCCACGGAGTTTGGCAACGACAGGGTATGAGCTATCGCCGCTGCGGACGGGGTAAAAATCAGCAGCAGGTACACCAAGGCGATCGTGGGCCGTGGAGCCAGACTTACGGCGGCGCCGAGCGAGAGTCCCGTCAGGGCAATCAGCAATACCAGCATATCGTCGACCGGGGGATGTTGCCACAACACCCAGCCGCTGGGAATTCCCCAGCTTGCGGCGGTCAGCCAGGCTCCGGCGCCGAACAACACCGGCCATAGCCAGTCCTTGTGGTGGAGGCGCTCAAACCACAAAATCAGGCTGGCGCGGCCTAGGGAGAGCAACAGGAACCAGGCCAGGAGCAAAACCTGTACCGTGCGGGGTAAGGTGGCCGGAGTGATCCCGACGCCGATGAAAATTAGCACGGCCCAGACCAGGGGGAATGCAATTAGCGCGGGCGGCAGGCGCAGCAGCAGTTCGCGATCCAGGAGTTCGGCGGTTTTACTCTTATCGGCCCGCAATGTGCGATTCAAACCCTTTATCCCGGACATAAAAAAACGACTACTACCATACGCCGTGAGTACGCGGGTTACAACCAGGATACATCGGGGCTTCGGGATGATGCCGCCGTGGCCTTGGCGCAGGCCCGTAATCGTTCGATGACCTCCTCGGGGGGGATCAATGCCATGGCTTCGGCATGGCGCACGCGGGTTCCCCAAGGTGCCTTGCTGACCTGCTTTCCGGCCAGGTGTTGCAACGCCTCGGGATAATAATTCACTCTCCATTGCTGACTGCAATAGGGACCGGCGCGATCGGGGTTGGTACTCGCATAGAGGCCGATAACCGGAGTGCCGACGGCCGTGGCCATGTGCACGGGACCGGAGTCGGGGGAGATCAACACCCGGGCGCGGGCGATCAGGGCCAGCAGCGTTTTCAGCGGAGTTCGTCCTTGCAGGTTGAGGATGGGAACCCGGGAGGCGCGAAGAATCTGCTCCGCGGCGGCGGCTTCCCCGGCATTTGTCCCTCCCGTAATTGCGACCTGCCAACCGAGCCGTTCGACTGCGAACTTGGCCACCGGCGCATAGCGGGCATAGGGCCAGTCACGCCAGTTGCGAAACCGGGGGTTGGCACAGGGGTTGAGCAGCAAAAGTGGTCGTGAGTCCGGCACCAAGATCCGGGCCTCGGCCCGGGCCCGAGCCGGGATGGGGATATTCCACAGCAACTGTTTCTCAGTGACACCGACGGCGCGGGCAAAGCCGAAGAAACTGTCCATCACCATTTCGCGCTCCACGTGCGGGATCCGGTGGGTGGTAAACAACCACTGAAAATCATGGGCCCGGATGCGGTCGAAGCCGAGCCGAATCGGTGCATGCACCGCCAGGCTGGCCAGGCTGGCCCGGAGCGACATTTGCATGTGCAGCAGGAGATCAAACCGCCGCTGCGCCAGGTGCCGATGCAGATCGCGGTATGCTTTCCACCCGCTACGTTTGTCGAAGACGATGAATTCGATACCCGGCACGTCACCGATCAGGGTCGCTTCGGGCTTGCCGATGATCCAACTGAAATGGGTTTGGGGCCAGGCGTTGCGTAAGGTGTTTACCACGGGAAGCGTATGACACACGTCTCCGAGGGCCGAGAGGCGCAGTATGCAGACTCGTTGAGGCGGCGGATCAAATTCGAGGACGGACATGAAATTTGAAACGTTGGCAATCGATAACGGCATCATCCTAGCCGAAGCAGGTCTTGCGCCGGAGCCGGACTGGTTCGATCCGGAATATTGGCGTGCCCGGGACGCGGGGGAAACGCTGGGCCGCGGGCGGGGCGAGGCCATCAGCGTCGGGGCTTCCGGGGAGTGGGTGCTGCGGCATTACCGCCGTGGCGGATTCCCTGCACACCTGCTCGAAGACGGTTATCTTTGGCTGGGCCTGGAACGGACACGTCCGGTTCGGGAGCTGCGTTTGCTGGCCATTTTGCATGAGCGCGGGGTGCCGGTGCCTCGCCCGGTGGCGGTACGGGTAGTGCGGCTCGGAGGCGTTTACCGCGGTGATTTGATCAGCGTCCGGATCCGCGGAGCAGTGACCTTGGCGGAATGTGCGCCCAGTCTGGACGCCGGGCGCTGGCGGGATATTGGTAACGCTATCGGCTGTTTCCATCGGTTGGGCGGTTGGCATGCCGATCTCAATGCTCATAACCTGTTGCTGGCTCCTTCCGGGGCCTGGCTTGTCGATCTGGACCGTGGTCGCCTGGTAATACCGGGATGCCGTGCCCAGAGCCGTAACCTGGGGCGGTTGCGCCGCTCACTGGCCCGGTTGGCACTGCTTCCCGCCTGTACGCCGGGCTGGCTGGCGCTCCTGGAGGCCTGGCGGCAGACCCGAACCGGCGGCGGGGCATAAGCGGGACGCAGGGCCTGAAGCCCGTGTACTCGGCCCCGCGGCGGCGCCGCCGGTCCGGGCCGGTTCAGCGTCCCCCGGGGCCGATGTATTTGCGCAAGAAGGCGAGCATCATGGAATAGGCCTTTTCTCGGTGTGCCAGCTTGTAGAACCCGTGTCCCTCGTTGGGGTAAAACAGCTTTTCAAGCGGGGTTCCATGCTGCTTGATTGCCTTTGCCAGATCCCAGAAACCCGCGGGAGGGGCGCGGGGATCGCGTCCGCCGTGGAGCAGGAACACCGGCATCCTGAGTTTCGCCACGTTGAACAACGGCGAGAATTCCCGCAACTGCTGGGTATCGGTTCCGAGCACCTCGTGGGTCCAGATGCGGCCCGAGGCACTACGGTTGAACACGGTCTTGCGGGTAAGCAGCATCGGCAGGCTGTACACGCCGGAGTAGCCGATCGCGCAATGATAAAGGGTTGGATACAGTTCGGCGCTCATCAGTGCGGCATAGCCCCCGTAGCTGCCGCCGTAAATACAGATTCGCCGCGGATTGGCGATCCCTTGACCGATGGCCCACTTGGTCGCCTCGGCCACATCCTGCTGCATGGTGTCGCCCCAATGGCGGATCCCGAGGGCTTCGAAGCGGTAGCCGTAGCCACCCGAGCCACGGAAATTCACCTGGAGCACCGCGTAGCCCCGGCTTGCGAAGAGCTGAGTTTCGGGATCGAATCCCCAGGTTATCCGGATCCCGAAGGGGCCGCCGTGTACGATCACGATCAGGGGCAGATTCTTCGGTTTGACGTTTGGCGGCAGGGTGAGATAGCCGTGCAGGGTTTCGCCGTCGCCGGTGTGAATTGTGATCGGTTCCATGGGCGCCATGGCTTGGGGGTTGAGCCATGGCATCGCCCGAAACATGAACGCGAGGGTGGGCTTGGGCGTGGCTTGGTATAAATAGTAGCTGCCGAGGTTACGGCTGTCCCACACGCGCACCACGGCCTCGTTTCCCTGCTTGGCCCAACTGGTCAGTTCGACTACCTTTCCCGGGAATAATCGCTCCAGGGCCGCGAGCAGCCGCATGTGCGCCGAGCCGGGGTCGAGCGCCACGGTCTTCAATTTTCCCGGCATGATTCTTACTCCCACGATGCGTTGGCGATCGAAGGAGCTGATGAGTCCGGCGGCGGCAAAAAAGTTATCGCTGCCGGCAAAGAGGCTGAACCGGGGATTGGCATACAGCAGTTTTCTTTTTCCTGTCCGGGCGTTGACCAGATACAGACCGAAGGTGAGCGCCGGGTTATCGGCCGGGCCGATCCAGTAATAACTCTTGCCGTGATCGGTGAACATCACCGGGGCAGTGGGATTGTTGATGGCGATACGATAACCGGGGATGGCAAAGGCGCCGGGCACGGGTTTCCAGTTGAGCGAGCCGGGGGCGGCGGCGTAGAGTTTCTCGGAGCCGGTAAGCGTGTTGGCGCCGAAGGCGAGGCGCACGTTACCGGCATGATCGGCCATGAGCCTGCCATTGGTTAGGGGGCTTTGGGCAACCTTGTAGGTTTTGCCGTTGCGGATGTCGAGTTTGTAGGCCCAGGGGCTGGCCGAGGTCGTAGTTCGCGTTTGCACCAGGACGTAATATTTTTCCTGCGGCAGGCGGGAGAGCATCCCGGCGAAGTAGCGTGGCTGAAAGCTGTTTCCGTGGGGACCCAGCAACAGCACATTGCGCCCGCCATTGGCATTGACGCCCCACAGGCGACCGGTGGAAACCGGTTGATCGAAACCGCCATAGCGCGTCCCGGTGGCGACCAGCAGGCGATTGTCGTTGGCCCACCACAAGCCGGTGGCGAGTGTTCGTGGTCGCAGACCCAGGGTGGCTTCTACCTTCGGGTGTCCGCTCACCACCGAGTGGCTGTTGACGATCGCCACCATGAACCGGTTAGAGCGATTTTTTTGTGGTATCACAATGGCCAGATGGGTGCCGTTGGGCGACAGGCGGACGAACTGGTATGCGGGGGGGAGCAAAAAGTCGCGCAGCGGCGGGGGCGTGGCCGCGGCGGCGTAACTCATGGTGGTAAAGAGGAGGAGAAGCGACAGAAACGATAGACGGCGCATGGGAGAAAGTCCGATTTTTGATTTGTCGAATCCTAGCAGAAATCCCGCCGCGCCGTGGCGAATACCCAAGCCGTGAGTTCCCCGGGAGGGGCGGGTTCAACCTTGTTGCAGGGCATTTATGGCATTGCGCCGGGCGGCGAGCAGGGTGCCGGGCGGAGCATAGCGTTTGATGTAGCGAACCAGGCCCCGAGCGATAGCTGCCGCCAGGTGGAACCGAAACCGGGTACTCGCCAGTTGCCGTTCTTCGCGGCGGTTGGAAATAAATGCGGTCTCGATCAGGATGGAAGGAATATCGGGTGATTTCAGTACCACGAAGGCCGCGCGTTCGACGCCGTCGCTATGCAGCGGGACGACGGGACTGACCGCGTTCAGGATGCCGCGGGCCAAAATCAGGCTCTGGGCAATCGTGCCCCGTTGAGAGAGTTTCAGTATCGTGGAGGCGATCATGGGCTGTTCGGCGGCCAGGTTGACGCCGGCGACGCGATCCACCGAATTTTCCCGAGTGGCCAGGATCCGGGCCGCGACGCTCGAGGCACCGTGTTCGGAGAGCACATAGACGGTGGATCCCTTGGGATAATGATACGGGGAGGCATCGGCGTGAATGGAGACGAAAAGATCCGCATGATCCCGGCGGGCGATGCGGCGGCGTTGAGCCAGGCTGACATAATAATTACCGGTGCGCGTGAGCACGGGTCGGATACCCGGGATTTTCTTGAGCAAGGTGTACAGGCGTCGTGCGATGGCGAGGGTGATATTTTTTTCCCGCAGCCCGTTGGCCCCGATCGCGCCCGTATCCCGTCCCCCGTGCCCCGGATCGATGGCAACCACGACGTCGCGGAGGCGAATCGGGCGGGCGGTCTGTTCCCTGAGTACGGGTTGAGCGTTTTGGGTGCGCGGGGTGAAGGTAATCGTCAGCATTGGGGTTGCCCCCGGGCTGCGGTTGATCAGGCTGCGGACCCGAACCGGGGTGCGCAGGTCGAGAACAATTCGTTCCCCCCGGCCGTGAAATCGAATGGCCTTGCGGAGCCCGGTAATCAATGGACCTTGCGGGGTGGGTAGGGCGCGGCCTCGGCCCAATTGGGCGTTGTGCAGGTCGAGCACCACTCGGTCGGGGCGGGTCAGGGTGAAGATCCGGTAATCGAGTTTTTCCGGCACCCGGAGGCTGAGCGTGGCGCGGGTTGTCGCTTGATGCAGAACGAGAGGCCCAACCGCACGCGCCGGGCTCGGAGCGCTCCAGGCGATCCCGGTCAGCACCATACTCGTTAGCAGGAGACTTTTGCCTATCCCCATTGCTGGAATCCGCTCCGTCTAGCTACAAAAAGAATGATCCAAAACAGAAAAAAAATCAAGTCGGGAAAGATAGATAAATTACTTGCTTACAGGGTAAAGTTCGAGAGCAACTTAAAAATCCCGTGGTATCAGGGAGATCCCGGGCGGGGCCGAATGCGGAGTCAATCTCTGCGGAACTGCTTGAAGCGGTCGTGGCACCAGAGGTATTGCGCCGGGATCGAGCGAATCCCCGGTTCAAGCGCCTGGTTGACCCGGGTGGCATCGGCCTTGGGATCCCCGCCGGGGAAGGCTTTCAACGCCGGCTCGATGCGGAGCCGATAGCCTGCCGTTCCTGGTAACCGTTCGACGAAAAAGGGCAGCACCGGGGTGTTACCCGCCGCGGCCAGGCGGGCCGTGGCGGTGTTGGTCGGTGCGGGGACGCCGAAAAAAGGGGCCTCGACCCCGTGGGGTCCGAGGTAGGCCTGATCGGGCGCATACCATACGGCGGCCCCCTGTCGTAGCGCCCGCAGCAGGGTGCGCAGGTCGCCGCGTTCGATGATGCCGGCACTGCGGGCGCGTCTTCGCGAGCGCATGACCCGATCGAGAACCGGGTTCTCGTGACGTCGGTACACGGCCTGGACCGGGTGGAAGAAACCCAGGAGCCGCCCGCCCAACTCCAGGGTGGTGAAGTGCGCGGTCAGCAAAATGGCGCCCCGCCCGGATTCCAGCGCCCGGGTGAGATGTGTCAATCCGCTGACTTGCACCCGTTTTTTAAGCCGTGAGCCGGATCCCCACCAGCAACTTGCCATCTCGATTATACCGATACCCAGGGACTCGAAGTGGGCGCGTAAAAGGGCTTCCCGCTGTGCCGGGTTCAGCTCGGGAAAACACCGGGCGAGGTTGGCGACGGCGATGCGCCGACGGCGCTTCGCCAGGCGCAAGCCGAGTCGTCCGAGACGCCTCCCGAGGCGCAATTGCAAGCCATAGGGCAGCCAGGCCAGCATGGCATGCAGGCCGACTCCGATCCAGGTCGGCCAATATCGGGGAGCATAAATGGTGGGGAAACGCATGGAGTAATTGTAAGGCTCGTGCTACGATTCGCGCCGATGCGGGAAACAGGTGTCCAAGGTGCAGATCATCATTCCTGAATTTAATTCGGTACCGATCCTGGTGGTTGGGGATGTCATGTTGGACCGCTACTGGTTTGGTGCGACCGAGCGGATATCCCCGGAAGCCCCGGTGCCGGTGGTCCATGTCGGGGAGAGCCGGGAATGCCCCGGAGGCGCCGCCAATGTGGCGGTAAACCTGGCCGCCCTGGGTGCCGAGCCTACGCTGCTCGGCCTGGTGGGGGACGACCCGGAAGCCCAGCGATTGATCGCGCTGGTCGAATCCGCACAGATCGAGCCGCGGCTGCTGGCTTGTCCGCAGCGGGCGACCGTCACCAAGTTGCGGGTATTATCGCGGCAGCAGCAGTTGATTCGACTCGATTTCGAGCAGGGTTTTTCCGCCGCCGCCGCCGCCCGGTTGCGGCAGCGGTTTCAACAGCTATTGGCCGGACACGCCGCGGTGATTGCCTCGGACTATGGCAAGGGGGCGCTGGCCGAAATACCGCAGTTGATAGACCTTGCGCGGCGCTCGGGTATTCCCCTGTTCGTGGATCCCAAGGGGCGGGATTTTGACCGCTACCGCGGCGCTTGGGCGATCACGCCGAATCGGCATGAATTCGAGGCCGTGGTCGGGCCCTGCGGGGATGACGCGCAACTGGTCGAGCGGGGCGAGGTGCTTCGATCCCATTTGGATCTGACAGCACTGTTGGTGACCCGCGGGGCCGAGGGGATGACCCTGATCAGTGCCGGGCGGCCCGCCCTGCATTTGCCGACGCATGCCCGCGAGGTTGCGGATGTGACCGGAGCCGGCGATACCGTGATTGCCGCCTTCGCCACCGGAATAGCGTGGGGACTCGAACCCGCCCAGGCGGCCGGCTTGGCCAATGTCGCCGCCGGAGTGGTGGTCACCAAGGTGGGTGCGGCGAGCGTAACGCCGGCGGAATTGAAGCGGGCGGCACACCGCTTCGACCGGGGAGGGATGGATGAGCCCACGTTGTTGGAGCTGGTGGCCGCTGCGCGGGTCCGGGACGAGCGCATCGTAATGACCAACGGCTGCTTCGATCTCCTGCATGCGGGACATGTGCGCTACCTGAGCGCGGCCCGGGCGCTCGGTGACCGGCTGATCGTGGCGGTTAATGACGACGCCTCGGTGCACCGCCTGAAGGGCCGTGGGCGGCCGCTGGTGCCGTTGGAAGACCGTATGGCGGTACTCGATGCGCTGGAGTGCGTCGATTGGGTGGTGCCGTTTTCGGAAGACGATCCCGGCCGGTTGATCGCGGCGGTTACCCCCGACGTGCTGGTCAAGGGAGGAGATTACCGCATCGAGGAGATCGCCGGCGGCGAGGCCGTGGTTGCCGGTGGCGGCGAGGTCCGGGTGCTGCCCTTGCTCGAGGGGCGTTCTACTTCGGCGTTGGTCACCCGGATACGCGAGGGGAAGTGAGCTTCGCACGCGGGATTTATACCGGGGTGATGCGCTTGGCTGCGCCGGCGTTGCTGGTTCATCTTGCTCGGCGCGGTCGCCGCCAGGGCGCGGGAGCCGATGATTGGCGCTCGCGCTTGGGCTGGGTCGCGGTGGATGACCGCCACCCGGTCTGGATTCATGCGGCCTCGGCGGGTGAACTCCAGGCGGTGGCGCCGCTGGTGGCGGCGCTGGCGGCGCAGGCACCGGTGCATCTCTCGGTTTTTACCGGCAGTGGTCGAGTCCGGGCCCGGCACCTGCTTGAGGCCTTGCCCGTCAGCCTGTCTCCGCTCGATCTGCCGGGTGCTTGGCGGCGATTTCTCACCCGGATCGAGCCGCGGCTGGCGCTCATCGCCGAGACCGAATTGTGGCCCAATTTACTGGCCGAAGCGCGGCGTCGCGCGCTGGCGGTGGTTCTGGTCAATGCCCGCATGAGTCCGCGAACTTGCCGCCGTCTAGCCCGTTTTCCGGGTGCGACCCGGGAACTGATGCGGGCCTTGAGCCTGGTGTTGGCGCAAGGCCCGGAGGATCTCGAGCGGTTCCACTTCCTGGGATTGCCGCAGGCTCGGGGACAGGTGGCGGGGAACCTGAAGGAAACCTGGATCATTCCCCGCGCGGATCGGGAGCAAGGCCGGCGCTGGCGTGCCGGGGCCCTGGCGGGGCGCCGGGTCTGGGTGGCGGGCTCGGTGCGCGAGGGGGAGGAAGAGGCCCTGGCCGAGGCTATCGGACGACTGCGGCAGCGGGTCGAAGCCGCGGTGACCATTGTGGTGCCGCGGCATCCCGAGCGGGCTGCCGCGTTTGCCGCCGGCCTGGAGCGAGCCGGCATCCCGGTGCTGCCCGAGACGGCGTTGGCGGGAGCACCCGTGGCCCCGGGCGCGGTGATCCTGATTGCTCGTATCGGAGTATTACTTGGGCTCTATGCCGCAGCGGACGTGGCCTTTGTGGGCGGCACCCTGGCTCCGCTCGGCGGGCATAATGTGCTCGAGCCCGCCCTGTCGGGGTTGCCGGTTCTGGTCGGCCCCAGCACGGAGAACGTGCGCGCCGCGGTTTCCAGGCTGCGCGCGGCGGGGGCGCTATGCGAGGTGAGCAGCGGCGGGGAGCTGGGTGAGGCGGTCGCGGCCCTGCTGGCGGATGGCGGACGGCTCAAGGCCATGGGCGAGGCGGCCCGGCGTGCGGGGTCCAACCCGGTTCCGCTGACGCGTACGCTCGCCGCGATCGAGCCCTACCTTTGAGGGGTTGCCGCGGCAGGTGGTGGTGCGGATGCCGCTGCCGGTGCGCGGACCAGCCAGCCGTTGAGGCGTTTGAGGCTTGCCGGGGTGAGTGACCCGGTGGCCTGCTCGAGTTTCAGCACCGCGATCAAGTAGGCATAGCGGGCGCTGTAGAAGGACTTTTCGGCACTGAGTAAATCCTTGCGTGCGGTGAGCACATTAAGCATCGTCTGGGTGCCGACCTGGCGCCCGGCCACGGTAGCCTGGAGCGAGACGCGCGAGGCGGCCACACTCTGGCGGGTGGCCTGCACCTGGGCGATACCGGAGAGCACGGCCAGGTAGGCGTTACGCACCTGCTGTTCGACACTACGGCGTGCGGCAATATCCCGGGCCTGGGCGACATCGGCCTGGAACTCGGCCTGGCGCGTGGCCGCGCGCGTGGCCCCGCCGGAAAAAATGTTCCAACTTAACTGTAAGGCGATCTGATTATTGGACATTTGGCTGCGGTTTGGACTGGCGAATCCGGTCCCTCCTCCGAACGAATAGGCCGATTTGCCCGAGAGCGACTGGCGGGTGTGGCTCAGCACCAGACTCAATTGGGGCAGGTATCCCGCTTGCTGTTGCGCCACCAGGTTGGAGGCGATCCGCACGCCCAGGCGTGAGGCGACC
The DNA here is from genome assembly GCA_027018875.1 of Gammaproteobacteria bacterium. Classification (GTDB taxonomy): domain Bacteria; phylum Pseudomonadota; class Gammaproteobacteria; order JAKDMP01; family JAKDMP01; genus JALUYA01. The sequence goes on along the minus strand of JALUYA010000051.1, from coordinate 7,828 downwards.
AGGGTTGGGTTTTCGCTCAGCCCGCGGGTCACCCAGGCCTCGACCCGGGCCGGGTGCGGCGGGATGAGCGGCAGCGCCGCCCGCGGTGCCGCCAACCGTTTCACATAGCGCCCGGTGATCGCGCGCAACGCCTCCTCGGCCCGGGCCAACGCCTGGCGCGAGCCGATCACCCGTGCCCGGGCTTGATCATAGCCGGCTTCGGCCTGCCTGACGCCGGTGATGGACGCGAGTCCCACCTTGTACTGCTGCGTCACCTGCTCGTATTGCTTGGCGAGTGCGCGCGCGTCGGCCCGATCGGCATTGAGGTTATCCTGCGCATTGAGCACATTGAAATAGGCTTGGGCCGTGGTCACGATCAGGCCCTGGATCGTGGCGTGGTAGCGTGCCTCGGCCTGGGCCACGCTTAGATCCGCCCCGCGCAGGGCCTGGAACAACTGCCAGTTGAACAGTGGCTGGGTAAGTTGCGCCCCCCACTGATCCTGGCGATCATTCGAGGTGCTGTTTACGGGAACTACCTGGCTGCCGCCGAAAAACCGTAACGCACTGGAGGAGGTATTGTTCCAGGTGCGGCTCGCGTTGAGGCTGATCGAAGGAAACAGCCGCGCCCAGGCCGCGGGACGATCCTGCATCGAGACCCGGCGGGTGGCCTCGGCCTGGCGGAAGGCCGGATCGTTGCTGCGGGCAAGCTGCCATACCTGCCACAGGTCGGCCGCATGGGCCGTGGGCAGTAGGGCCAGCGTGAGGATTGCCAGGATCGGGATGCGTACGGGCATCGGGTACTCCGTGAAGTGTTTTATCTAACTATAACAGTAAATAGATCGTGCCGCAAGCGCTTAGAACTCGAAACGGCGTGGCGGTTCGACGCCGATCAGCGGCGGCACCACCGTTTCCAGCAAGGTTTCCGTGCGCCACTCGTTCGTGCCCACCCGGATAACGCGCTCGACCCGCATCACCGGCGCCTCCCCGACGATCCAGACCAGGCGCCCGGAGAGGGCCAAGCGGTGGAGAAAAGTTTCGTCGGCTACCGGGAGCGAGCCGGTAACGAGGATCGCGTCATAGCGCGGGCCTGCGGCGGACAGGGTGTGGCCATCTTCCCGGATCACCTCGATCGAACCGAGCCGGTTCGCGGCCAAGTTCTCACGAGCCATGGAAATAAAGTCCTCGCGGATCTCGACGCTGCGTACCCCGGCGCCCAGCGTGGCGAGGCAGGCGGACAGGTAGCCGGTGCCCGTGCCGATCTCCAACGCCTGATCGCCGGGACGGATGGCGAGCGCCTGCAGCAGTTGGCCCTGGAGTTTTGGGGCCAGCATGATCTCGCCATGCCCGATCGGAATGGTGGAGTCGGCATAGGCGAGGCTGCGGTAGCGATCCGGCGTGTAGTTCTCACGGGGAATTCGGTCCATGACGGTGGCCACCGCCGGGTCGAGTACATTCCAGGTGCGAACCTGCTGTTCTATCATTTGCCGCCGCGCGGCCGCGTGGTTGAACTCAAGCATTGCAATATATCCCGAAAGAGATAGCAAAAGCATATTATCCCAGATTCCATCGGGCCCGGCGTGGCGGGCTGGAACCGGGGAGTCGCCAAGGTTGTGGGGCGACATCGAGGTGCTAACATAAATAAAAATTCTAGGAATTTCCGCCATAAATGGAGCAGCGATGAATACTGGATCCCGCCCCCTGATTCGGGTGCAGGAAATCACCAAGGCCTACCCGCGACGCGGTGGCGAGATTGTCGTGTTGGAGGATTTTTCGCTGGAGGTGGCCGCCGGCGAATTTCTTGCCATTATGGCGCCCTCGGGTTCGGGTAAATCCACCCTGCTCAATCTCATCGGCGGGGTGGACCGAGCGACGCGCGGCGAGGTTTGGGTGGGCGATGCGCCGTTGCACCGCCTTTCCGAGGCGGCGCTTACCCGCTGGCGGGCCGAACACGTGGGCTTCGTGTTCCAGCTCTATCACCTGTTGCCGATACTGACGGTATTGAAAAACGTGGAATTGCCCCTGATCGGCAGCGGCATCGGGCTGGGTCGCGGCGAGCGTCGCCGCAAGGTCGCCGCGGCGTTGACCCTGGCGGGGCTGGACGAGCGCTTCTGGGGCTTCAAGCCGATGGAGTTGTCCGGCGGGCAACAGCAGCGAGTCGGCATAGCCCGCGCCCTGGTGACCGACCCCGACCTGCTGCTGTGCGACGAGCCGACCGGTGATCTCGACCAGGCCGCGGGCGACGCGATCATGGCGTTGCTCCAGGATCTGAACCGGCGCTACGCCAAGACCATCGTCCTGGTCACCCACGACCCGCACGCCGCCGAATTTGCCGCCCGCACCGTGCATCTGGACAAGCATCTGCCGCTGGCCGCGGCCAGCGCCTGAATCAGATTACGGCCTTTGGCCGCTTATCCCACCATTTGATTTTTCTCGGGGGGGGTACTATTTTCGGCGTATCGCCCGGGTGGGCGATGCACACGCCACGAATCGTGGCGTGTATCCGTTATTTTATACGGAGGAAAGGCGGATGAAATTTTTGCGTAAAATAAGTCATAGGGCGGCTAAGGGTGTGAGTGTTGCATTTTTCGCCCTGCTCCTGCTTGGCGCAACGTGGGGTGCCTTTATGGTTACCGCCCCGGTGGCCAATGCGGCAACGATATCTATTGTCTTACCAGCACCCGTTACCGCAAAGGTTAAGAAAGTTGTCATTTCATATACGGTTTGCAAGGGAAGTGGAAGAATAAGGTTTGCCGTACCATAAGCGTAACCATATATTTGAATTAACCATTTTTTAAGGTTGGCATTGCCGCGGGCAGGCGCTTTTATGCTTGTCCGCGGCTATCCTGATCTTGTACGATTACCAGCGCAAAAGAGTCGAGTTGATGAAACACAAGTTGATCGTAACCGGAGTGGGCGTGCTGTTATTGGCGGCCGGGCTGCAAGCCGCGCCGGCCCTGGCGGGTCCACAAGCCCGACGCGGAAATTCGGCGATTGTGCTTAGGCTACCCTTGCGTGTCTGGGCCAAGTCTTATATCGCCCTGGGGATGCAGACCGGGAAGTATGTGCCCCATGTGCAACTTTCACTTCCTCTGGTCTGGCTCTACGATCCCCCCGGTCGGCCGGTGGCTTTCTACACGGGAGCCGACGCGGCGAAGCTAAAGGCGGTTCTGGCAGCATTCCCGGGCTCCCTGGAACGTCGGCCGTCCTTGAAGAATGAACCGGATCTTGCCCTCATGTACGCGGTGTTGCGGAAGGCGGGTGCCCGGCCCTTGGGAAAACCACGCGGCAAGCGCTATATGGCGGTGTTTTATACCGAGGGCCGATGCGATGATGAGTGTGCTAGGTTTACCTATCTCTTGCAGGCGGCGGCGCAGCGGCACCCGGGGGAGTGGGAAATAGTCACAATTCATCTGGCCAAGGATTGAAGTTTGCCACGGTGGTCTAAATAAAGGGGCCATGAAGGCATGTCGGGGTTAAGAGAGGCAGGCGTTATAGCGGGACTCTCTCTGCGCTACCTGGGGGCGCACCGGGTGCGGACGGGGTACCTGGTGCTGACGCTGGTGCTTGCCTTTGCCAGCTACGTGTTGCTGGCGGCGCTCGGTTCCCCCTTTGCGCCCGGTGTGGCGCCTAAGGGCGGCGCGGCGGGCGATATCAGCATTAGTGCCCTGTACGGGGCACTGCCCGCCCGCTATGCGCGGAAAATTGCCTGGATGCCGGGCATCAAGCAGGTCACCTACGGCAATTATCTGGCGGCCTACTGTCGGCCCGGGGTTATCGTGAACCTGAATGGGCGAGTGCTCGTTCCTGGCCCTCCCGGCTCTATGTTGAGTGAATTCCAATCAGGATCGGGCATTAATTTCACCCCCGGGCAGATGCGGGCCTGGCATAAGAATCGCGATGCGGTGCTGGTCGGCGATGTCCAGGCGCGGCGGTGCCATTGGCGTTCGGGACAACTTTTTACCCTGAAAGGGATGACGGCGGGGCAAGCCGGGTTTCCCGTTCGCGTCGTGGGCATCTACCATGCCTCAAAAGGGCCTGCGGCGGCTATGGCCAATCAAGTAGCGCTTGCGCATCACGCCTACCTGGAGGGCCTGCGTCCGGCGGCGGCCCGGGGCACCGTGGAATGGATGTCCGCCACCGCCGCCGATCCGCGTGCCGCGCCGCGGCTGGCGGCGGAAATCGATGCCTATTTTGCCCGCCGCTCCCCACCGACGCTGTCCAGCGTGAGTACCGTCGCGCAAGGGGCGCTGGCGCAGTTCGGCAACGTGCTGAAGATCGTGGCCCTGGTGATGGTGGCGGTTTTTGTTTGTGCCCTGATTGTCACCGTGAACGTCACCGCGCACGCGGCGGCACAACGCCGCGCGCAGCTTGCGGTTCTGCGGGTACTCGGCTTTTCGCGTACCGCCCTGGTTGGAATCTTCGCCGGCGAGCTGCTCTACGTGATGCTGCTCGGCGGCGGCGGCGGGATCGCCCTGGGACTGGCCTTGTGGCGCTGGGTTATCGGCCCGCTGCTTCCCGCCGGTCTTTCCGCCCTGTTCACGGTCTCGGCGACGGCGCTCTACGTGGCGCCGGCCCTGGCGGTGGGGGTCGTACTCTTGTCGGGGTTGATTCCGCTGGCGGAGGTATTACGCCTGCGCGCGGTGAGGCTCTCCGCGCCATGAGGGGGCTACGTCAAGCGCTGGCAGCGCTTACGGCCGGGTTGGCGGCGGCGGTTATCCGCCCGCGGCATGTGCTGCTGGCACTGGTTGGGTTTTTTATCGCCACCGCCGTGCTGATCGCCTTGCTCGCGATCCCGCGCAGCATCGGGCGTGCCGCCGTGGCCACGGGGGCGAGTGACGTCATTCTGCTCATGCCGCGCTTGTCCGGGCCCGCGGGCCCGGCGCTGGCGGGACGGGATGCCGCGCTTGCCGCCGACCTGCCGGGGGTCGCGCGCGCGGTGCCGGAACTCATTGTGACGCGCAAGCTGCGTCGCAACGACGGCACGGAGACGCAAGTGCTGGTACGCGGGGTCACCCCGGGGTCCTTTGTCCTGGCCCGGCCCCGGCTGCGACTGCTCGCGGGCCGCCGCTTCAAGCCGGGAACCAACGAGGTCATCGTCGGGCGGGAGGCGGCGCGGGCCTTTCCGCAACTGCGACTGGGAGCGCAGATACGTTTTTCCAAGAATATCTGGCGGGTGGTGGGCATCTTTGGCGCCGGAGGCAGCCTGTGGGAGTCGGAGATATGGACACCGCTGGACACCTTGCAGTCGGCAATCAATGCACCGGGGCGGATCTCTGTGGTGCAGGTCAAACTGGCAGCACCCGGTGACTTTGCCCGCTTCCAGCGGGCCGTGAAGTCCGCGCCGCGGCTGCACGTGCGCCTGCAGCGTGAGCGCGCCTATTACCGGCAGCAGATAGGGTTCCTAGTGTACTTTGCCCGCCTCGGTGCCTGGGGCGTGGCCCTGCTCCTGGGTTTGGCGGCGCTGGCGGCGATTGCCAACGCGGTGGCCCTGGGGCTGCTGGCGCGGGCGGGCGAACTCGCGGTGCTGCGCATGCTCGGCTTCAGTCGCACAAGCCTCGCGCTGGCCCTCATCGGCGAGGTGCTCCTGACCGGCCTGGTCGGGGCCGGGCTGGCGGCGCTCGTTGCCTGGCAACTGGTGGGGGGCACATCCATTGTCACGACGACCGGGGAACATGCCGTGGTGCTGCGCCTTAGCGTCGGCCCGGCCCTGGTCGGCACCGCCATTGCCTATGCGCTGCTGATCGGCCTGGCGAGCGCGCTGGTTCCCTGCCTGCGGGCGGTAAGCGGGCGCCTGGCCACGGCCTTGCGTGAGAGTTGAGCGGCCTTTGCCCGGCCTCTTGCCGGGGGGTAAGGTGGGCGGTATATTCGCTGCTCGTGGTCTTGCCGCGGATGGCCCGAGGAGATTAATACATGGATCGTGAAGAAGCCCTGGCCGCTCTGCGGCGCGCAAAATCACCGCAACCGGCGCCTCGGCCCGGTCCCCGCTGCGGCGGTTCCTGGTGGCTCCTCGGCGGCGCGGTATTGTTGTCGCTGGCGCTCGGCGCGGGCGCGGCTTGGTGGGGATTGCGCCTCACGGGATCGGCTCCGGTGACGGTCAAGGCCATCCGGGTACCGCCGCCTGCCGCCACGGGCGGTCAGGCGGTCTTGAGCGTTTCCGGTTTCGTGGTACCCGGGGAACAGGCCACGGTCTCCTCGATGATTACCGGCCGGGTGCGCAAGGTGCTGGTGGTGTCCGGGCAGCGGGTTCGCAAGGGAGAGATCGTCGCCCTGCTGGATTCCTCGTTGCAACGCGCCAGCCTGGCCGAAGCCCTGGCGGCGTTAAAAATTGATGCGGCGGGTCTCGCGCAGGCCCGGGCGAACCTGGCCCAGGCACGGTTGATCCGGGCTCGGCGGCAAGCCCTGGCGGCCCGGGGAATGATCAGCCGGGCCAAGCTCGATCGGGCCCTGACCAGGGTCAAGATCATGCAGGCGGCGCTCAAAAGTGCCCAGGCTCGGGAGATAATGGCCCGGGCCGGAGTGAGGATGGCACGGTTGAACGTGGGTTATACCAGTATTCGCGCACCCTTTTCCGGGGTAGTGACCAAGGTGTACGCCCAGGCGGGGGAGATGATTTCACCGGCGGCGGTGGGTGGGTTCACGCAGACGGGGATCTGCCAGTTGGTGAACATGGATTCGCTCGAGATCCACGTAGATGTAAACGAGGCCTATCTCGATCGCCTACATCGGGGTATGCCCGCCCGGGTGACTCTCAGTGCTTGGCCCGGATGGGAAACCCGGGCCCATGTGGTCGAGATCGTTCCCGCCGTGAACCGGGCGCAGGCCACGGTGCCGGTGCGCCTGGCGTTCGATCGCTTGAGCCCCCGCATCTTGCCCGGTATGCAGGCGCAGGTGCGGCTGTATCCCGCCGGTTCCCGATCCGCCGCCAGGGGGGCGGCCTCGAGTGCCCCGCTGTTGCCCGCCGGGGCGGTGCATCACGATGCCGCGGGCGAGTTCGTGTACTTGGTCGTGGACGGGCGCCTGGTACGGCGCCGGATCACGGCACGCAGGTTGGCCGATGGCCGCCTGCGGGTGGTGTCGGGGTTGGCCGGAGGGGAGCGGGTCGTGGTCGCTGCGAATGGCCCGTTGCGCACGGGAGAATCGGTACGCCGCCGCTAGGGGCCCTGCTGCCGGGCTTAGGCCGGCGTGGCGGCCGGAACCGGGTATGGAGCGGAAGCTCCCTGTGGGGCGCGGGACGGATTACTCCGGGTTGGCCCGCCGGCGGAGGGCGGCGAGGTAGGCCCGTTCGTCCGCCGGCTGCCCTTCGCGCTGGGTCAGCCACAGGGCCTCGGCCAGGCATTCCATCATGATGTGTTCGGCCGCATGGGGGGTGTCCCGCGCCGCCAGCGTGTGGAACACGGCGCGGATGCCGGAGGGGCGGTCGATGGCCACCTGTTCGCGCAGGGCGATATGCAGTCCCATGTGAAGGAAGGGATTGGTGGCGCCCGCCTCGGGAGGAAATTCCGCCTCGATCGCGGCCGCGCCGCTTTCGATGAGCGCCTGGTATTCGGGGTGCTCGCCGATCACCTCCGCGATGCGGCGCTCACCGCTGTCGAGTGGCTCGCCCGCGCGTGCCTTGCGCCAGGCGGCGCAGTAATTCCGGCGGATTTCGTCGCGGCTGCTGAGCATGGCTAAGGCTAACTACAGCTAATAGCTAAGAGGCTAAGGGGAGCTAAGGGGTCAAAAGCTAAGGGGTCAAATCTAGTTTTATCGTATTAAGAGCCTTCTGTAATTTTCTATCCTCCTGCAATCGTGCCCGGAACTGACGAATGCCGGCGCTGGCGCTGGCATAGTGGCTGAGACCAAACAGCCT
>JALUYA010000050.1 GCA_027018875.1 Gammaproteobacteria bacterium | reverse complement strand
ACCACGTGCCAGGGGGCGACAATCCCCAGGGCAGTCTCGAAAAGCCGCTCGTTCATCAGGGTCCGGTCCGTTATCAGTGAGGTACGGCTACTATAGGGCCGCCCACTCAGATTTCAAAAGAGGCAATAATGCCACTTGGCGGAACAGGTCGATTCGATATGCGCTTTCTTCCCTGCTTCAAATCAACGACGCTAATCTGCGCAGCAAGTTCGTTTGCCTTCCTCATTGCCGGAGGTTTTGCCTATGCCCACGAAAGTAAGGACTCACACGGTACCATACCCGTTTTTTCGGTACGGGCAGATCATGTAAATACCTCCCACGACAACTCCATCGTGGACACACGCATCATTCTTACCATAGGTGCCCATCCCCTCAAGGATTCAGGAAACATGAACTTGGGAGAACTGCTGCGATTGACAAGCCAAAAAGTGTACCTTCCCATCCTGAATCAACAGGGTGTAACGTCCACACCGGGAGTATGGATCATCTCCAAGGCCGCGATCGAAAAGACCGGCTTCCCGACAATAGGTTCGGCTCTTCCCTACTAAAAAATCCTTGATTCCGGCTACCACCGACAGGATCCCGGTGACAAATTTCCCGGCACGACCGGCCAGGGTGAAAAACTTCCTCGGGAAAGGAGGATGCGCCTGACCAACCTCGGCATGATAATACTGTTTCTGCCTCGCCGAATATTTTATAAAGCCAAATGGCGGAGAGAGAGGGATTCGAACCCTCGAAGGGCTTGTGACCCTTACTCCCTTAGCAGGGGAGCGCCTTCGACCACTCGGCCATCTCTCCGTCGTCCAAACCTGCTTACCTATTTCCACTTCTAGTCTAACCAACGGGCCACCCGGCCCGTGCAGGGGAGCGCGTTATTCCGCCCTTCCCTGGGCTCCACCCTACGGGCCGCACCCCGAGGAACTTCGGGATAGGAGAATAACACACCATGCCCTGGAAGCCGAATCGCCCGGGGCTCTCATTTCGATGCAAGATCTAGCCCTGTCCGGAGTCTTCCCCGACCGAACCATCGAGTTCGTGCCCTTCGAGTACATTTCGCTCGCGCTGAATCCTCAGGTAAATTTCCTCCCGGTGAACAGAAATCTCCCTGGGAGCCGTGACCCCGAGGCGCACTTGCCCTCCCTTGATCCCCAGCACCGTGATGGTGATATCTTCCCCGATTTTCACGGCTTCGCCGACCCGACGCGTCAGGATCAGCATGGCTTTCCTCCCTGTGCCATAAAAGAATACTTATGTCCGCATTGTAGCGCCTAAAATACAAATAACAAGGGCCTTATAAACTGCGGCTCTTGCGGGTCAGGCGGAAGGCTCCCCCAGTTCGAATTCGGCATGCCAGACCCGCACCGCTTGCTCCAGTTCCACCTCGGGCACCAGGACCGATAACCGGGTTTCATTGGCAACCACGACACGGACACTTACCCCCACTCTCTCGAGCGCCGCAAGCGCCCGGGACAGGATCACGGTATTGGATCGCAACCCGCGTCCGATCAGGGATACCTTGGCAATGCCGGCATCCTCGATCAATCGCTCGGCACCTAGTCGCCCCGCCTCGCGGGAAAGAATCCGGCGGGCCATAACCAGGTTCCGCCGGGCCATAGTAAAGCTCACGTCGCTGCGGCCCTGGCGGACTTCATTTTGAAGGACTGCGTCCACTGCAATCCGGGCCTCGGCCAGGGGGGCTATCAACTCGGCAACCAGCCCCGGGCGCGCGGGCAATCCGATGGCCGCGAGTTCGGCTTCGGCCGCACTTGCGGCCACCCCCACAACAGGAGGAGACAGCACCTCGGGCTGATGTCGAATGGCCGTGCCCGCCCCGGGGCTAAAGGTCGAAAGTACCCGCAAGGGCACGCGATGCTCGGCGGCGTAATCCACCGACTCGGTGGCAAGCACCTTGGAGCCCAGCCCGGCTAATTCAAGCATTTCCTCGCAATGGATGTAGTCCAGGCGGCGAGCCCGGGGTTCGATGCGCGGATCGGCAGTATAGACGCCATCGACGTCGGTATAGATCCGGCATTCATCAGCCCGAAGCGCAGCCGCCAGAGCCACGGCCGTAGTATCCGAGCCACCGCGTCCCAGGGTGGTCACGCGCCCGTCGGTATCCACCCCCTGGAATCCGGCGACTACCGCAATCCGCCCCGCGGCAAGTACTCGCTCGATCTGGCGGGTATCGCAATGACAGACCCGTGCCTTGCCATGCACACTATCGGTAAGTACGCCGGCGCGGGCGCCGGTGAACGGCTCGGCGGGAACCCCCTGGTGTGCGAGTGCCAGAACCAGGCGGGCGACGCTCGCCTGTTCGCCGGTCGCAAGCAGCAGATCCACGGCGGCGGGATCGGGTTGCGTGGTGAACCGGACGGTTTCGTCGATCAGCCGCTGGGTTTCTCCGTCGGCGGCCGAAACCACGACCACCAGCCGGTGCCCGGCACGATAGGCACCGTCTATCCGCTCGACGACACATCCGACGCTCCTGGCATGGGCCATGGAGGTGCCTCCGAATTTAAGTACCAGGAGGCTCATGCGGGACCCAGACGCCGGAATCAGCCGCCGGAAAGGCGTTGCCGTACCCACCCGGGTACCCTGGCAAGCGCCGCATCCAACTCCTGCGGCCGGGTTCCGCCCGCTTGGGCGAAATCGGCGCGGCCGCCACCCTGCCCGCCAACCTGACCGGCGACGGTATTGACCAGCTCACCGGCGGGTATTTTTGCCGCCAGGTCAGGCGTGACCCCGGCGGCAAGCCGCACCTTGCCGCCCTCGACCGCGGCAAGCACGATGGCCGCGGATCCCAGTGTCCCCTTCAGCCGGTCCACCGCCGCTCGCAGCCCCTTGGCGTCGGCGCCATCGAAACGCGCCGCCAGCACCCGGTGCCCATCTATCTCCTTGGCCCGAGAAGCCAGATCGGCACCCCGGCCGCCAGCGAGGCGCTCGCGCAACCGCCCCAGCTCCTTCTCCAACTCCCGTGCCCGCTCCGCCAACTGGCGAACCCTCGCCGCGGCATCCTCGCGACTGGACTTGAGATTTGCGGCAATCTCGCTCAGCCACTGCTCTTGCCGATGCATGAAGGCGATCGCGCCACGCCCGGTTACCGCCTCGATTCGCCGCACCCCGGCGGCCACACCCGATTCGAAGACGACCTTGAACAGGCCGATATCGCCGGTGCGCTTCACGTGAGTGCCGCCACACAGCTCCACCGAAACCGAGCCGAAGCGCAGAACGCGAACCACATCCCCGTATTTTTCGCCGAACAGGGCCAGTGCCCCCGAGGCGAGCGCCTCGGCATAGGGCAGCCGGCGGGTCTCGCCCTCCAGGTTGGCACGTATCCATTCATTTACCCGATCCTCGACCCGTGCGAGGGTTTCCGCACCGATCGGTCTGGGATGGGAAAAGTCGAATCGCAGGCGACTTGGTGCGACCAGCGAGCCTTTCTGAACAACATGTGTGCCCAAAATCTCGCGCAGCGCCGCATGCAACAGGTGAGTCGCGGAATGGTTCCGCATGATCTCCCCCCGCCGCTCGGCATCTACCCGGGCAGTAACGCTGTCGCCGACTTCCAGGTGGCCCCGTTCCAACGTTCCAAAGTGCACATGCGCCGGCATTCGTTTCTGGGTATCGCGGACCTGGAAGCAGCCACCGTCCGCCTCGATCACACCGGTATCACCCACCTGGCCACCGGATTCGGCGTAGAACGGGGTGTTATCCAATACCACCAGCCCTTCCATTCCCGGTTCCAACCTAAGCACTGGCGCAGATTGGCAATACAGTGCGACAATCCGTGCCCGATCCTGGGTCCGCTCATAGCCCGAAAACTCCGAGCGGGCCTCGATCTGTCCGCCGCGGCTGTAATCGGCGTCAAACCGGCTAGCCGCCCGCGCCCGCTCGCGCTGGCGCTGCATCTCGCGCTCGAACCCGTCAAGATCCACCGTGAATCCCCGCTCGCGGGCGACATCGGCGCTAAGATCCACCGGAAAGCCGTAAGTGTCGTACAGCTTGAAGGCCACCGTACCCGGGAGTATCTTTCCCGGCAGGGAATCGAGCGTGTCCTCGAGCAGGTGCATCCCCCGGTGCAACGTCGCCGCAAAGCGATTCTCTTCCTCGCGCAGCGCGTCCTCGATCCGGGAGCGGGACTCAGCCAACAATGGATAGGCCACCCCCATCTCCCGAACCAGCGGCTCAACCAGCCGATAAAAGAAAGGCTCGGTCCGACCCAGCTTGTAGCCATGGCGGATCGCGCGGCGAATGATCCGGCGCAACACATAGCCCCGGCCTTCGTTCGCGGGCACGACGCCGTCGGCGATCAAAAAAGCACTCGCACGGATATGATCCGCGATCACCTTGAGTGAACTGGAGTTCAAATCCCGCACGCCGGTCACCTCGGCCGCCTCGCCGATCAGGACGCGAAACAGGTCGATCGCGTAATTTGAATGTACCCCCTGAAGTACCGCGGCGATCCGCTCGAGCCCCATCCCGGTATCCACGCAGGGCGCGGGCAGCGGCGTCATCGTACCATCGGCCGCCCGGTCATACTGCATGAAGACCAGGTTCCAGATCTCGACGTAGCGATCCCCATCGGCCGTAGGTGAGCCGGGCGGTCCCCCCGTAATTGCGGGTCCGTGATCATAGAAAATCTCGGCACAGGGTCCACAGGGCCCGGTATCGGCCATCTGCCAGAAGTTATCGCTTTCGAATTTCCGCCCGCCGGGCTTGTCACCGAGGCGCACGATACGCGCCGCGGGAACCCCGAGCCCGTTCGCAAACACGTCATAGGCTGCGTCATCGGTCGCGTATACCGTGGCCCAAAGCCTTTCTGCAGGGAGATGAAAAACCTCGGTCAACAGGGTCCAGGCATAGAAAATCGCATCGCGCTTGAAATAATCGCCGAAACTGAAATTGCCCAGCATCTCGAAGAAGGTATGATGCCGCGCGGTATAGCCCACGTTTTCCAGGTCATTGTGCTTGCCGCCAGCGCGCACGCACCGCTGCGAAGATGTGGCCCGGGTGTAGCCACGCTGCTCGCGCCCGAGGAAAACATCCTTGAATTGCACCATCCCCGCATTGGTGAACAGCAGGGTCGGATCATTGGCGGGCACCAGCGGGCTCGAGGGCACCACCGTATGGCCCCGGGCGGAGAAGAAATCTAGAAAAGCCTGGCGAATCTCGTTGGTTGTCATATCTTGCCGATACTGCCTGTGAACGGCTTATTATCGCCCAGTTTTCCGGTCGCCGCCCGGCGTCCGCCACCGCGAAAGGGCGGACGCGGGCGGCGGGGGTCAATAGCGGTAATGATCCGGCTTGTAAGGGCCCTCGACCGGCACATCGATGTAGGCGGCCTGGCGGGCGGTCAGTTGCGTAAGGCGTGCACCCAGTTTGTCGAGGTGCAACCGCGCGACTTCCTCGTCCAGGCGCTTGGGCAATACATAGACCTGCTTGTCATACTCTCCGGGGTGGGTAAAGAGTTCGATCTGGGCAAGCACCTGGTTGGTGAAGCTGTTGGACATCACGAAACTCGGGTGCCCGGTGGCGCAACCGAGGTTGACCAGCCGGCCCTCGGCGAGCAAGATGATGCGCTTTCCGTCGGGGAAAATCACATGATCGACCTGCGGCTTGATGTTTTCCCACTCGTAACCCCGCAACGAGGCGACGTCGATTTCGGAGTCAAAGTGCCCAATGTTACACACGATCGCCTGATGCTTCATGCGCCGCATGTGCTCATGGGTAAGGACGTGATAATTGCCCGTGGCGGTGACGAAGATATCCGCCTGCTCGACTACGTCCGGATCATCGAGGCCGACCACACGGTAACCCTCCATGGCCGCCTGCAGCGCACAGATGGGATCGATCTCGGTCACCCACACGGTGGCTCCCAGACTGCACAGACTTTGGGCGCAGCCCTTGCCGACATCCCCATGGCCGCAGACGATGGCGATCTTGCCCGCGACCATGACGTCGGTGGCCCGTTTGATGCCATCGACCAAGGATTCGCGGCATCCATAGAGGTTATCGAATTTGGACTTGGTCACCGAATCGTTCACGTTAATAGCCGGAAACGGAAGAATTCCCTCTTGCGCCATCTGGTAGAGCCGATGAACCCCGGTGGTGGTCTCCTCGGTCACGCCGCGTACATCAACCACGCGCCGGGAGTACCACCGGGGATCCGCATCAAGATGTTGCCTGATTTCGCCGAACAGCGCGGCCTCCTCGTCATTCTCGGGGTTGGCAATCAGCCCGGGATCGGCTTCGGCGCGCGCCCCGAGGGTAAGTGCGAGCGAGGCATCTCCCCCATCGTCGAGGATCATGTTCGGTCCGCACTCATCCCCCCAATCAAGAATCCGGTGGGTATAGGCCCAGTATTCCGCTACGGTTTCACCCTTTTTGGCAAATACCGGAATCCGGTCTTGCGCGATCGCGGCGGCGGCATGGTCCTGGGTCGAAAAGATATTACAGGATGCCCATCGCACCCGCGCGCCCAAGGCAACCAGGGTTTCGATCAGCACCGCGGTCTGGATCGTCATGTGCAGCGAACCCGCGATTCGCGCGCCATCGAGGGGTTTTTCCTGGCTATACTTTTCCCGGGTCGCCACCAAACCGGGCATTTCTGTCTCGGCGATGCGGATCTCTTTGCGTCCCCATTCGGCCAGGTCCATATCGCTCACCACGTAATCGGTGAACGATGATTTTTGAACAATAGCGTTCATAACGTTCTCCTCTTGTCGGGTAAGCGCCGTTGGGAAAAAGCCGACCTGCAAGCCTGGCGGGGCAAGCCCCGTTGCAACGCTCCTTGCAAGCCGAAATCGATTGACCGTCAGCGCACCGCAGCAGCCTGTTTCACCCCGGCCGCATCCGCCAGTTCGGCGGCCCGGTCGGTACGCTCCCAGGTAAATTCCGGTTCTTCTCGCCCGAAGTGCCCATAGGCGGCCGTTTTGCGGTAGATCGGGCGAATCAGATCAAGCATCTGGATAATCCCCCAGGGGCGTAGATCGAAGTGCTCCCACACCAGCGCCTCGATGCGTTTATCCGGGATCACCCCCGTACCAAAGGTTTCGACGGATACGGAAGTGGGTTCGGCGATGCCGATGGCATAGGAGAGCTGAATCTCGCAGCGCTCGGCAAGCCCCGCGGCAACGATATTTTTCGCCACGTAGCGCACGGCATAGGCACCGGAACGATCCACCTTGGACGGGTCCTTGCCGGAGAAGGCTCCGCCGCCGTGACGCGCCATTCCGCCATAGGTATCAACGATGATCTTGCGCCCGGTCAGGCCGCAGTCACCGACCGGCCCACCGGTGACGAAACGCCCGGTGGGGTTGATCAGGATACGCGTATCCCGGCTCATCCACTCGGCAGGCAGCATCGGCTTGATAATCTCTTCCCGCACCCCCTCCTCGATCACGTGATTGGAAACATCCTCGGCGTGTTGGGTCGATAGCACCACCGTTTCGATGCCGGCCGGCCGGCCGTCCACATAGCGGAAGGTCACCTGGCTCTTCGCGTCGGGACGCAACCAGGGCAGGGTCCCCGAGCGGCGCACGGCGGCCTGGCGCTTGACCAGCTTGTGGGCATAGGTGATCGGGGCCGGCATCAGTACATCGGTTTCGTTCGAGGCATAGCCGAACATGAGGCCCTGGTCGCCCGCGCCTTGATGTTCCCCCACTTCTCGATCCACGCCCAGGGCAATGTCCGAAGACTGCTTGCCGATGATGTTGATCACCCCGCAGGTTCCCCCGTCGAAGCCGACCTCGGAACTGGTATAACCGATCTCGCAAATCACCTTGCGCACCAACTCTTCCAATTCCACCCAGGCCGAAGTAGTGATCTCGCCGGCAACGATGGCGGCCCCGGTCTTGACCATCGTTTCACAGGCCACGCGCGCTTGCGGATCCGCGCCGAGGATGGCATCGAGCACGGCATCGGAAATTTGGTCGGCAACCTTGTCGGGATGCCCCTCGGAAACCGATTCAGAGGTGAAAAGGTAGCTTGTAGTCATGGCCGAACCCAGCCTTTTAGATCAAGATAGACTCGAAATAATATCAGAGTGTACGGAAGAATTTTTTCTTCGAACCCGGGCCCAGGTGTAGCCCTGCACCAGGGACCGAAACGGCTCAAGGGGGCGAGCCTCGAAGGATGACGCAACGCAGCGCCTCGGGCGCCCTTGAGAAAAAAGCCCCTACCCCCCAATATGTTCCCAGTTCATCTGTTCGGAACAAAACCATGCCGATCTACGAATACCGCTGTGAAAAATGCGGGCACTCCTTCGAACTCCTGCAAAAAATCTCTGCTCCCACCCCCGAAGCCTGCCCCGAGTGTGGTGCGGCGGCCGTTTCCCGACTGATCTCACCCGTCGCTTTTCGGCTCAAGGGAAACGGCTGGTACGAAACCGATTTCAAAACCAAGAACCGGCATAATCTGGCCGACCCTGCGCAAAGCAAAAGCGCGGATAAGGCGGAAAAAGGGAAAATCGCCGATACTTCACCCGCCAAGCCCGTAGCCGGATCCGACAAGGCTGCCACGGCAACGAAGTCCCGGAATGACGGCAACGCTGGCAAGAAATCGGCGAGCGGTTGAGCCTCCCGTCACTTTCCCGCCCGGCACCGTCTCCGC
Organism: Gammaproteobacteria bacterium; assembly: GCA_027018875.1. Classification (GTDB taxonomy): domain Bacteria; phylum Pseudomonadota; class Gammaproteobacteria; order JAKDMP01; family JAKDMP01; genus JALUYA01. Next base: position 23,416 of record JALUYA010000050.1, on the reverse strand, counting down.
AGGCAACCTATGGCATCACACCTTAAACGCTGGTTTATTTACGGCCTGCTGATCTGGGTTCCCATCGGCGTCACGGTATTCGTCGTCCGGTTTCTTTTCGACTTGTTCGATAAACTGCTCAACATACTCCCGGCGCAATACCAACCACATCAACTCTTCGGCTTTGGTATCCCCGGCCTGGGACTGGTGATCGCCATTTTGCTGCTCATCCTGACCGGCATCATCACCAGCAACCTGATCGGGCGCAGCCTGGTCGGCTGGGCGGAACGCCTGATCGGCCGGATTCCGTTCGTTCGCGCCATCTACGGCAGCGCCAAGCAGGTCGCCCAGACCCTGCTGGCAAGTGATGGCCAGGGTTTCCGCCAGGCGGTACTGGTGCCCTATCCTTACCGCGGCTGTTACTCGCTTGGTTTTATCACCGCCACCCACCTCGGCGAGGTCCAGGACAAAACCGGCGCCAAGGTTACCGCCGTATTCGTCCCGACCACCCCCAATCCGACTTCGGGATTCATCCTGCTGGTTCCCAACGAAGACGTGGTAGCGCTCGAGATGACGGTGGATGAGGCGCTCAAAATGATCATCTCGATCGGCGTGGTCGTGCCTGAATGGCCGCAGCAGACCACCCCGCAAACCGCTGTAAAGGGGGATCGGCCTCGGATCTGAAAGGGCTTCATATCGCCTTGGGCTGCTAGAATATGCTTCTTGGGACGGTGAGACCACCCCCGGATTTAACTATATTTTACGGAGCATACACGTGCGCACTCATCACGGCGGCAAGGTTACGGCCAGATTGATCGGCAAAACCCTCACGGTGACGGGTTGGGTTCACCGTCGCCGTGACCATGGCGGGGTAATTTTTGTCGATCTCCGCGATTGCAGCGGGCTGGTACAGGTGGTCTTCGATCCCGCCGTCGCTGCGGCCTTTGCCACCGCAGAACGCCTGCGCAACGAATGGGTCATCGAAGTTACGGGTAGTGTTCGCGCCCGACCCGAAGGAACGGTCAATCCCGCGCTCGCCAGCGGCGAAGTCGAAGTGCTTGCCGCGCATATTCGGGTGCTGGCGGCGGCGCAAACACCTCCCTTTACCCCGGATGACACCGAAATCGGGGAAAACCTGCGCCTGCGCTACCGCTATCTCGATCTGCGCCGCCCGGTAATGCAACAACGCCTGCGCCGCCGCCATACCATAGTCCGCATCCTGCGCGACTTTCTGGACGCGGCGGATTTCACCGAAATAGAAACCCCCTGTCTGACACGCGCAACGCCCGAAGGCGCCCGCGATTACCTGGTGCCGAGCCGTACCCACCCGGGTCGATTCTTCGCCTTGCCGCAGTCACCCCAATTATTCAAACAGTTGTTGATGATGAGCGGATTCGAACGCTACTACCAGTTTGCGCGCTGTTTTCGCGACGAAGATCTGCGCGCGGATCGCCAACCCGAGTTCACCCAGCTCGATATCGAAACCTCATTCCTGGATGAAACCGGCGTGATGGCGCTAATGGAGGAGATGATTCGCCACCTCTTCCGCCGGGTTCTCGACGTGGAACTGCCACCCTTCCCGCGGATGGAGTATCACGAAGCCATGAGCCGCTACGGTTCTGACCACCCGGATCTACGCAACCCACTGGAGCTGGTCGAAATCGCCGACCTCGTACGCAAAAGTTCGTTCAAGGTCTTTGCCGCCCCCGCCGCCGATCCCGCCGGACGAGTCGCGGCGTTGCGCCTTGCGGGGGGCGCACAGCTCAGCCGCGGGGTAATCGACGGCTACGCCAAATACCTCTCCCGCTTTGGCGCCAGGGGGCTCGCCTGGATCAAGGTAATCCGGCGCGACGGCGGACGGGACGGGCTACAGTCGCCGATCGTCAAATTCCTCGATTCCCCCGTTCTCGAGGCTATCCTTACACGCGTCGGGGCCGAGACCGGCGATATCCTGTTCTTCGGTGCCGGTCCGGCCGGGGTGGTCAACGATTCCCTCGCAGCGCTGCGAACCAGGCTGGGCGAAGATCGGGATCTGGTGCGCAAAGGGTGGAATCCCTTGTGGGTAACCGGATTTCCGATGTTTGAATGGGATGAATCCGAACATCGTTGGCAGGCACTGCACCACCCATTCACGGCACCCGCCGTGGATGATCCCGAAGCCCTGCTGGCGGATCCGGCAGCGTCCCGCTCCCGTGCCTACGATATCGTCCTCAACGGCTACGAGATCGGCGGGGGATCGATCCGCATCCACCAAACCGAAATCCAGCAGGCCGTCTTTTCCCTGCTCGGAATCGGCGCCGCGGAAGCCGAGCAAAAATTCGGTTTTCTGCTCGAGGCCTTGCGCTATGGCGCCCCGCCCCACGGCGGCCTGGCCTTTGGCCTGGACCGGCTGGTCATGCTCATGACCGGCGCCCCCAATATCCGTGAAGTCATCGCCTTTCCCAAGACCCAGACCGCGCAGGATCTGTTGACCGGCGCCCCGGATCGGGTCGAACCGCGCCAGCTCGACGAACTGTCGATCCGTCTCAAGCCCGGTATTGCCTGAATCCGGTGATCCCCCACGCGGCCAGCACCCGAAATCGATCCTAGTGCGAGAACGGGCTATACCGCCCACCCGGTGCAGACGATCTTCCCGCCGGTCCGATCTTGGCGATGGGCCGACAACGAGGCCCGATCAGCCCCGGGTAACGGCCCGGAACAAGGCTTCCAGGTGATCGAGATGCGCCGCCCGGTTAAAGCGCATGCGCGCTGCGGCGGCGCCCGCCCGCGCCAGGGTAGCAGCATAGCCGGGCTCACGCGCAAGCCGGGCGAGCCGGGCCGCGAGCGCGGCCTCATCGCCCGGAGCGAATAGCAACCCGGTCTCCCCGTCGCGGATAATTTCACGGACTCCACCGGCATCGCCGCCGAGCACGGCTACTCCCATAAGCTGGGCCTCGACAAGTACCAGCCCCAGGGTCTCCGCCGCCGAGGGCAACACCACCGCATCGCAGCAGGCCATCGCCGGCCGGGCATCCGTCAAGGCCCCCACAAACCGAATTCGGTCGGCAAGAACAGGGCTCTGCGACATCCGCCGCAGGCTCTCCTCGTACCCGAAATCCATCACCGGACCGGCCAGAACCCCCCCTGCGTTGATGCCCGCGCCGACCAGGCGCGCTAGCGCCGCAAGTAAGGTACGCTGTCCCTTCGCCGCTTCCAGGCGGGAAAAGCAGCCGACGACAAAATCCACCCCCGGCGGGCGAAAGGCGCGGCAATCGCTCGCAGGCCGGCCCGGTTCCACCCCTGGATACAGGAGTTGAATCCGGCTCGGATCGATCGGCAGCCGGCTTCTCGCCTCCCCCGCCAATCGTTCCGAAACGACCAGCATCCGGTCCACCTCCCGGTGCAACAGGCGATGTACCGGGCTGTTGCGCCGGTCACGGGGAATGGCCATGTGACGGCTGTAAATCAAGGCCGGACGGCACCCCGACAGGCGCTTGGCCAATACCGCGAGCGGCAGATCGGCACTGCGATGGATATGCAGGATATCGGCCTCGCGGCATAGCCGGGCAAGTTGCAAGCCGCCGCGCCAGGGAGTCCACCGCGATGCGGTGATCTCAAGCGTCGCGCCTTTCCCGGTGCGAGCGGCGAACTCGCTCCCGGGAAATGCGACCACGCGTAGCCTGTGTCCCCGCTCAGCCAGGGCCGGCACCAGCCCCGCGGCATAGCCCTCCAGGCCCCCCCGGCCAGTGGAAAGGCAAAGTTCAACAATCGTGAGCATTAACCGCCGCGATAACCGGGCCACTGCCCCGAGACGCCTCCCCGCCCGCGGCACCGTAGCGGTAGCAGCAGATTATTTTCCTAGCACTCATCCTGCCGTTCCCCACCGGCACGGCGGTGTAACTGGTAAAGCATCTCCAGGGCGTCACGCGGACTGAGCGTATCAGGATCGAGCTCGGCAAGCACCTGGCGCAGCGGGTCGATACCAGGCGACGGGGGCGCAACTCGCGGCGGATCGAACAGCTCCGGCTGCCGGGAATGATGCCGAGCCGCCTCGAGTTCGGTCAGGATCTCCCGCGCCCGGCGGATTAACCGAGCCGGAACCCCGGCAAGGCGGGCCACCTCGAGGCCGTAACTCTGCCGGGCGGGGCCGGGGCGCACGCTGTAAAGAAAGACGATTCCGCGTCCATGTTCCCGTGCCTCGACATGCACATTGGCGACCCCGGGGAGGGTACTGGCCAACTCGGTCAACTCGAAATAATGGGTGGCGAACAGGGTGGCCGTGCCCCTTGCGGCCAGCTCCTCGACTACCGCCTGGGCCAGAGAGATCCCGTCATAGGTTCCCGTACCCCGTCCGATCTCATCGAGGATCACTAGACTGTTTACGGTCGCACCGTGGAGAATCCGTGCGGTTTCCACCATTTCCACCATAAAGGTAGAGCGCCCACTCGCCAGGTCATCCGCCGCGCCGATGCGGGTGAAGATCCGATCCACCGGCCCGATCACGGCCTGCCGGGCGGGCACAAAACTGCCGATATGAGCCAGCAGCACGATCAGGGCCGTTTGGCGCATGTAAGTGGACTTACCACCCATATTAGGCCCGGTAATCAACAACATCCGGGTCTCGGAGTTCAACTCGAGGTCATTGGGAATAAAGGGTTCGCTCCGGTTCACTTCAACCACCGGATGGCGGCCCGCCTCGATACTTACCCCAAGCTCGTCGCCGAATTTCGGGCGTACGAAACCGAGCGTTAGCGCACGTTCCGCAAGCGTGGCAAGCACATCGAGCTCGGCCAGGGCGTGGGATAATACCCGCAGGGCGGCAAGCTCCGCCGCCACCCGCGCGAGCAGGGCGGAAAACAACTCGCGCTCCCGCGTCCGGGCGCGCTCGCGAGCCGAAAACACGGTATTTTCGAACTCCTTGAGTTCCGGGGTGAGGTAGCGCTCGACATTCTTAAGGGTCTGGCGGCGAACATATTCAGGCGGCACCCGCGCCGCATCCCGCCGAGAAATCTCGAGGTAATAACCCTGTACCCGGTTATAGCCGACCTTCAGGTTCGCCAGTCCACTGCGTTCACGCTCCCGCCGCTCGAATTCTAGCAGTTGTCCGCCCGCATCCTGATCCAGACGCCGCGCCTCATCCAGCACCTCGTCGTAGCCGGGCGCAATCACCTTTCCATCCTTGAGCACGGCCGGCGGCGCCTCCTCCAAGGCCCGGCTCAGCTCGCCGTGCAGGTCGGTGTGCGGCTCCAGCTTGGCGGCACACTCGGCTAATGCGCTCACGCCCCCGGGAACCGTCGCCCGGACGGCAGGCAGGCGGGCAAGGCCATCGCGCAACCGGGCAAGATCGCGCGGGGTAGCGGAACCCAATCCGACCCGCGTCAAAACCCGTTCGAGATCGCCCAGGCCGCGTAGGGACTCGCGCAGCGGCTGCACGCCGCCCTGCGCAATCAACTCCTCGATCGCGTCCAGGCGCCGCCGCAGTTCTCCCCGGTCGCGGATCGGCTCGCGCAGTCGCCGCCGCAGCAAGCGGGCACCCATGGGGGTCAGGCACCGGTCGAGTACCGCGAGCAAAGTACCCCGGGAGTTACCGGCAAGATTTTCCTCGATTTCCAGATTCCGACGGGTCATCACATCGAGGCCAAGACCCGCCTCGTCCCGTTCGCGAACCAGGCGATCCAGGTGGGGTAAACGCCGTGCGCCCGTTTCTGCGACATAGGACAGCAAGGCGCCGGCCGCGCCCAGGGCGCTCGTCAAATCCGCCGCATCACAACCGGCCAGATCGGCCAGGCCGAACTGCCTGAGAAGTGCCTCGCGCCCCTCCACCAAATCAAAATGCCAGGGCGGACGCCTCCTCTCGCCCGCCACCCAACCACCGGGGGATGCCTCGGGTAGCAACACCTCAGCGGGGGAGTACCGGGCCAGGGCCGCCTCGCACTCCACGCGGGAGGCATACTCGAGAAGACGCATTTCCCCCCCGGCAAGATCGAGCACCGCAACCCCCCACACGTCTTCGATCTCGGTTACCGCGGCAATCAGCACCGATTCCCGCTCGGCCAGAAAGCCCTCGTCGGTAACGGTTCCCGGCGAGAGCACCCGGGTAACCTCGCGGCGCATCGGGCCCTTGCCCTCGGCGGCTCCCACCTGCTCGGCAATCACCACCCGTTCCCCGCGCTCCAGAAGCCGGCGCAGGTAGGCATCGAGTGCGTGTACCGGAACCCCCGCCATCGGAATCGGAGCACCGGCCGATTCCCCCCGGGTAGTCAGGGCAATGCCCAGCAGATCCGCCGCACGCCGCGCATCGGCGTAGAACAACTCGTAAAAATCGCCCATGCGATATAGCAACAGGTCATTCGGGTGTTCCGCCTTGATGGCCAGGTACTGGCGAATCATGGGGGTATGGTCAGCACTGCCACCGGCCATCTACAATTTCCCTCGAATCAAGTAAAGGCACATGCTAGTGAGTGAGATAGCGGGGAGCAAGCCGGGCGATGATCGGTGCCTCTACACCCTGGCTCATGAACTCGGTACGATCTGCACCCACGCCGGTATCCTGCTGGCCACCGCGGAATCCTGCACCGGGGGCTGGATAGCTAAGTGTATCACCGACGTGCCCGGTAGCTCGGCCTGGTTTCGCGCCGGCATCGTCGCCTACGCCAATGAAGAAAAAATCTCGCTCCTTGGTGTTCCGGCCTCCCGCATCGAACGACATGGAGCCGTAAGCCGCGAAGTCGCCGTAGCGATGGCGCAAGGCGCCCACGCCAGAACCGGTGCCGACCTTATCGTGGCTGTCACCGGGGTCGCCGGGCCCTCCGGCGGCGCGGCGGGAAAACCCGTGGGCACGGTATGGCTTGCCTGGATAGGCGCCAAGGAGCGGTTATCGAGTGTGCTGGAAACCTTCCCTGGAAACCGCGAGCAGGTACGCCGTGCGACGGTACGCCGAGCCCTGGAAGGTCTGCTCGATGCCATCTGAATCCCTCCGACTGTTTTTTGCCTTGTGGCCGGATGCGGCTCTGCGCCGGGCCATTCGGTGGGCAACCCGTGAGGTAACCCGCAGCAGCGGCGGCCGGATCGTAGCACCATCGCATTTCCACCTGACCCTGGTTTTCCTGGGGAGCCAACCTCGCAACCGCCTGGCTTCCATCATGGACGTCGCGGCAAGCCTGCCACTGGTCCACGGCGAATTAATCCTAAACCGGCTGGGTTACTTCGCAGCCTCACGGGTCCTCTGGTATGGTCCCCGGCGTACACCATTACTCCTTGCGCGGCATGTCAACCGACTGCGCCGCATGCTGATTGCTGCGGATCTATGCCCCCCCGGCCCGGTCCGCGACTGGCGGGCACACCTGAGCTTGGTGCGCAAGGTCGCATATGGCCCCCTCCCGACCGTACGCGCGATTCACTGGAATTATGCCGGTTTTTCCTTGATAGCGAGCGAGTCCACGGCCACGGGAGTATGCTACCGGGTACTGGCCGAGTGGCCCGGCACCCGGCTATGAAATAATGGGGGGCAGACTTCTGAGGCGGGATATGGGGATGGATGAACATCGCAAAAAAGCCCTCGCGGCGGCATTAGGACAAATTGAGCGGCAATTTGGCAAGGGTTCAGTCATGCGCCTCGGCGACAGCGGGGCACTACCCGACGTCGAGGTGGTTTCCACCGGATCCCTGGGCATCGACATCGCCCTCGGCGTCGGCGGTTTACCGCGCGGACGGGTAACGGAGATTTTTGGCCCCGAGTCCTCGGGTAAAACCACGCTGGCCCTACAGGTCGTGGCCCAGGCGCAGAAGATCGGCGGTACAGCCGCCTTCGTGGATGCCGAGCACGCGCTCGACCCGATCTATGCGGAAAAATTGGGGGTCAATACCGGGGATTTGCTGATATCCCAGCCCGATACCGGGGAACAGGCACTCGAGATCACCGATATGCTGGTACGTTCGGGAGCGGTGGATGTAGTGGTTGTCGACTCCGTAGCCGCACTCACACCACGCGCCGAAATTGAAGGTGAAATGGGCGACTCGCATGTCGGCCTACAGGCTCGCCTGATGAGCCAGGCGCTGCGCAAGCTTACCTCCAATATCAAGCGATCCAATACGCTGGTAATCTTCATCAACCAGATTCGCATGAAGATCGGCGTCATGTTCGGCAATCCGGAAACCACCACGGGCGGAAACGCACTGAAATTTTATGCCTCGGTCCGCCTCGACATTCGCCGCATCGGTTCGATCAAGCGGGGTGATGAGATTATCGGGAACCAGACACGGGTGAAAGTAGTTAAGAACAAGGTTGCACCGCCGTTCCGCGTCGCCGAATTCGACATCCTCTACGGAGAAGGCAGCTCGCGCGAGGGGGAATTAATCGACCTCGGTGTTGCCAACAACATTATCGATAAATCCGGCGCATGGTATAGCTGTGAGGGCGAGCGCATCGGCCAGGGCAAGGACAATGCGCGCCAGTTCCTCAAGGAGCATACGGATATCGCCGCGCGTATCGATCACGCCCTGCGTGAGAAGCTGCTGCCGTACCCGACCGATAAGCAAGAAACAGTTGCGACGGAAAAAGACTGATCCGGCGACTCCGGCAGGATCACCAGACCCCCGGGCTATGGCCTTGCGCCTGCTGGCCCGGCGCGAACACGGTCGGGTGGAGCTGATTGCCAAACTGGAGCGTCGCGGGATACCTGCCGCCCAGGCGGAAGCGACTGCAAAACGGCTCGAGGACGAAGGCCTGCTCAGCGAGCAACGATTCATCGAACAAATGGTACAAATCAGGCTGCGCCGGGGATATGGCCCCCTGCGCATTCGTGCCGATCTGCGCTCACACGGAATCGATTCCGGGGTTATGGAGCCCCTGGACTCGATCGAGGAGGATGAATGGATCAGACGGGCCGCCGCGGCCAGGCAAAGACATTTTAGCGATACCCTACCGAATGATTCCCGGGCATGGGCCCGCCAGGCGCGCTTTCTCGAACGTCGCGGCTATAGCGCCGCCCAGATTGCCCGAGTTCTCTCGGAGCCGTCGGCACCCTGAGCCTAAGCTCGGGGTGCCCTCCGGCGCAATGCCCTATTCCAGGCGGTTTCGAATCTTCGCCTAAGGTGCCGAGCCGTCGCTGCACCGAGGGGGAAAGCAACCGCACTCCTGCATCACGCACCCGATGTTGCACCACGAGCGGCAACCCGAGTCCCGGAATTCGGATCCCGGATAACGTTTCATGTCGCACCTGCGGATTGAACGCCTTGGGCGATACGCGTGGCCAGGGAGGCGAAATCACCATTGGACATAAATACCACGTCGTCTCCCGAATGCAACTCCGCCAGCAGCAACCGGGCGAGATCATCCGGCGTCGCGGCCAGGCACAGCCTGGCGCCCAGCGGGGCCAGTGTAGTTTTCGGGCACCAGGCCAGATCCGAGCGCCGCAGCACAAAGACCCGATCCGCCGCCGCCAACGCCGTGGCGAGCCGCTCGGCATGGATGCCCGAGCGCATTGAATTTGACCGGAACTCAAGCGCCACCAGCAACCGCCTTTCCGCCGTCCGCAGCGCCTCCAGCGTCCGGGCAATGGCACTCGGGTGATGGGCAAAGTCATCGAAAATCCGGATCCCGCCTGCTGCGGCAAGCAGCGTCAAGCGCCGCCGGACCCCCCGAAAGCTCGTCAGCGCCCGCACCGAAGTCTCCAGCGGCACTCCCAACGTGCGGGTTGCCGCCAGGGCGGCCAACGCATTTTCCATGTTATGGTTGCCTCGCAACCCCCAGGTTACGGTAGTATGGGGTTCCCCATCCAGCCACAGCTCGAAACGCTTCGGGGTAATGGGTTGCCCCGTCAACCGCGCCTGTGATCCCCCGCCAAATTTCTCGACCGGGGTCCAGCAACCCCGGGCCAACACCCGGGCCAACGCGGCATCGCCGCCGTGAGCAATGATTTTCCCCCGGCCGGGCACGGTGCGCACCAGGTGATGAAACTGGCGTTCGATCGCCGCCAGATCCGGGTAGATGTCGCCATGGTCATATTCCAGGTTGGTCAGCACGAGCACCTGCGGGCGATAGTGAACAAACTTGGCCCGCTTGTCGAAGAAGGCCGTGTCGTATTCATCGGCCTCGATCACAAACACCTCGCCCCGCCCCAGCCGGGCCGGGATATCGAAGTTTTCCGGTAACCCCCCAATGAGAAACCCCGGATGATAACCGGCAACCTCCAGGATCCATGCGATCAGGCTCGCCGTGGTGGTTTTCCCATGAGTCCCGGCAACGGCGACTACGCGCCGCCCGCGCAGCACCTGCGCGGCGAGAAACGCGGGGCCGGAAGTGTAATCCAGCCCCCGGTTCAATACCTGCTCCACCTCGGGGTTGCCCCGGGACAGGGCATTGCCGATCACGATCCGCCCGGGAGCCGGCTCAAGCCGGCGCGGATCGTAGCCCGCGGAAACCGAAATGCCCGCATCGGCCAGCACCTCGCTCATCGGCGGATACAGGGGGCCGTCCGACCCACTCACCGTAAAACCCAGCGCCTTGGCCAAGAGGGCGACGCCGGTCATAAGGGTGCCGCCGATACCCAGAATGTGGATGTGCATAGTTGAAGCTCGTGGATCCGGCGGCTGGATCCTCCGGAATAAATACCGGGTATTATGCCAACTATGAATCTGATTCCCGAACTGATCACCCGAAACTCAGATCTGCAGAACTTCGTACGCGAGGCCGCCGGTGCCCCATGGCTCGGATTGGACACCGAATTTGTACGGGACCGAAACTATTACCCCCGCTTCGGCCTGCTCCAGGTCGCCATCCCCGAACGCATTGTGCTCGTCGACCCGCAGGCGCTCGGGGAATCCCCGGCGTTTCCCGCCTTGCTTTTCGCTACACCGGGAACAAAAATCCTTCATGCCGCCTATCAGGATCTCGAACTTATCGCTCACTACTATGGCCGGGTGCCGGCACCGCTATTCGACACCCAGGCCGCAACCGCACATCTCGGGCGGCAGGACCAGATCGGGTACACCGCCCTGGTCAGAGACAGACTGGAAGCCGTCACGGCCCCCCCGCTGGGCCGCTACGACTGGCTTAAGCGCCCGCTTTCGCAGACCGCCATCCGCTACGCCGCCGATGATGTACGTTACCTGGGGGTTCTTTACTCTATGCTAAGCCGTGACCTCGAGGATAACGGCCTTGCCCGGAGCTTCAGAACGGCGATGGAGACATGTACCAATATCGCCCGCTACTTACCCAATCCGGATGAGGCTTGGCGCCGGATTCGTGCCGCCCGGAGGCTCTCGGGCGCCGCCCGAGAGAGGCTGCAGCGATTGGCGGCTTGGCGTGAACGCCAGGCCATGGCCGAAGACCGCCCGCGACAGTGGCTGGTACGCGACGACATTCTCCTGTTGCTGGCTCGCCTTGCTCCGACCGACCTGGATGGATTGGCCGCGATTCGCGGGCTTTCCCCGGCGGCCCGCCACCGCTATGGGCGCGTGCTCCTCGATCTGTTGACCCCCATTGCCGACGAATCGCCCGCTATCCCGTAGGACTCCGCATATCCCGGCTAAAAAAATATCGGCTCCCGGTTACCGGGCGGGAAATTGCATACTACGGATTCCGCTTCCCCGGTTTCGCATGCTCCGGCCCGGGCGGGGGAACCGCCAAGCGCCGGTGGACTATCCAAGTTCGTTGCAGCGCGGTGGCCCAGCTCATGACGGCGATAGCCCAAAAAGCGATCAGCGCAAAATGGAACACAAGCCCCGCCCCCAGCAGCACCACGCGCTCACCCCGGCTGAACCAGGCCTCATGGATCGCCTCCCCCAGACCATCCGCCCGCGCCCGCGCATAGCTGGTGAGATAGGAGCCGGATAGCGATAGGCACACGGCGAGTACGCCTGCCCACAAGCCCCACCGGGCAAAGGTTACCGCGGCCGCCACATGAATCAATCCTTCCCCCGCCCGATCCAGGATCGAATCGAGGAAGGCTCCAAAACGCGACTCCCTGCCGGCCCGACGCGCAAGCGCACCATCGATCAAATCCGCCACACCGCTGAAGAAATACAGCAGCCCGGCAATAAGAAACAGGCCGAGCCCCGCCAGAACCGCCGCCAGAACCGCCAGGATAAATCCCCCCCAGGAAACCTGGTTCGGCTTGACCCCCCGCACCGCCAGCCAATTGACCAGGGGCGCAAAGGCCCCCGCAATCCAGCCCTGCACCCGGCGGCGCAGTACCAACAGCATCGAGTCTTTATATGCCTCCGTCTCCGTCGCCGTCTCCTTCCGGATCCCATCCGCCAAGGCTCATAATATCCTAGGAGCCTGCCGGAGTTGGAAATAATCTACCGTGGGCGGCTGCGGCGGTTCGCTACATCCGGAAATGAGATGGAGTGATACTCCCGGAACAATGCCCCCATCTCCCATCGAACCCCGGGACGGATATTACTTGATTTTCGCTTCCTTGTAGATCACATGCCGACGCACGCGGGGATCGAATTTACGGATTTCGATTTTCTCGGGATGATTGCGCTTATTCTTGGTCGTAGTATAAAAATGCCCCGTTCCGGCGCTGGACACCAGACGAATCTTTTCCCGGGCGTTGTTCTTGGCCATGCGTTAACTCCTCAGACCTTCATGCCGTGGGTACGCAGTTCACCAACCACGGCCTCGATGCCTTTCTTGTCGATGATTCTCAACCCGTGCGCGGAAACCCGCAGCCGAATATAGCGCTGCTCGGATGGCAGCCAGAACCGGCGGTAATGAAGGTTGGGCAGAAACCGCCGCCGCGTTTTGTTGTTCGCATGCGAAACATTGTTTCCGCTCATTGGATGTTTGCCCGTCACTTGGCAGACTCGGGACATATCGGCTCCGCAGAAAGGTTCTTAAACTTGAACTTTGTATTTTAAGCGTTGATCAGCACGGCACGCAAGCCCGATCCCAATCCGTAACATCGCACCGGGATAGCCAACCCCCGACTCGCGCCGGGATTACTGCCGGGTTCACGGCTGAATATTTCCTGAACCCATAAACTCAGTCCTTCCAGGGGGGCAACTTCCGCACCGCCAGCTCCGGCGCCAAGGTGGCATATTTCGGCAACCCTTCGGCGTAGGGCGGATAAGCCTCCCCACGGATTAGTGGCGCAAGATAGCGCCGCGCCCGCGCGGTGATCCCATAGCCATCGCGGCGGATGAATCCCGCGGGTAGTTTCTTTTCCCGGTTGGCAATCCTGGCCAGCGGTGCCTTGGAGACGCGCCAGCGATAGGGGCTGTCCGCACGGCGTTCAATGACGGGTATCACCGCATTTTCACCCGCAACGGCAAACTCGACGGCCGCGTGCCCGACAGCAAGGGCATGATCCAAATCGACCTGGGAGGCGATATGGCGTGCGGATCGCTGCAGGTAATCGGCGACCGCCCAGTGGTACTTATAGCCGAGACGATCCTTGACCCGGCTCGCCAGGTAAGGCGCCAACCCACCGAGCTGGGCATGTCCGAAGGCATCCCGGGTGCCGGCCTCGGAAAGAAAACGGCCGCTTGCATCGCGCACCCCTTCCGCGGCAACCACAACACAATAACCATTGCGCCGCACACAGGCATCGACCCGAGCCAGAAAATCTGCCTCATCGAAAGCGCGCTCAGGAAACAAGATCAGGTGTGGCGCCGCATCGGCGCCTTCGCCCGCGAGCCCGGCGGCGGCGGCGATCCATCCCGCGTTACGACCCATAACCTCGAAAATGAAAACCCGTGTCGAGGTCTCGGCCATGGAGGCCACGTCCAGCGCGGCCTCCCGAGTCGCCAGCGCGACATATTTCGCCACCGATCCAAAGCCCGGGCAACTGTCGGTCACCACAAGATCATTGTCCACCGTTTTGGGGATGCCGATACAGGCCAGCGGATAGCCCATGCGCCGGCCCAACCGGGAAATTTTATAGGCCGTATCGGCCGAGTCATTGCCGCCGTTGTAAAAGAAATAGCCGATGTCATACGCCCGAAACACCGCGATCAACCGTTCATATTGCGCTTTCGATTCTTCCAAACTTCCGAGTTTATAACGGCAAGAGCCGAAAACGCCGCCCGGCGTATATTTCATCGCAGTGAGCATCCGCTTCCTTATTTTCCCGGTATCGATGAGTTCCTCGCGCAAGGCGCCAAGGATGCCGTTGCGCCCGGCATAGAGTCGGCCGATAACATCACGGTGCTCGCGGCAGGATTCAATCACCGCTGCGGCCGTGGCATTGATCACGGCGGTAACCCCGCCGGATTGGGCATAAAAGGCGTTGCGCCGAACCATTTGACGGCCTCCTTAAACACGGGTTGGTATTCTGCCACAGTCGACCCGGATTGACGAATCAAACCATCTCGGCTACCTTTGCGCTTCGCGTCATCCCGACGCCAGCCATTTTAGTTGGAGGTTACAATCATGCGTATCATCCTGTTGGGAGCCCCCGGATCGGGCAAGGGCACCCAAGCCAAGCTCCTCAGCAGCCGCTATAAAATCCCCCAGGTAGCCACGGGGGATTTATTACGCGAAACCTTGGATTCGGGCAGTAAACTCGGGCAGCGGGCCAAGGAAGCCATGGACACCGGTCGCCTGGTTTCCGATGATATCGTGCTGGAGATCATTCGCGAGCGGCTGGCCCGTCCCGACGCCCAGGACGGGTTCATTCTCGATGGGTTTCCCCGCAATATTTCCCAGGCGAAATCGCTCGAAAAAATGCTCGCCAAAATTGAGCAGCCTCTCGATACGGCGCTACTGCTCGAGGCGGACCCCGATGCACTGATCCAGCGTCTTGCCGGGCGGTTAACTTGCCCGACCTGCGGCCGGGTCTACAATATCTACACCAAGCCGCCCCGAATCGAAGGCCACTGCGATCGCGACGGAACCGAGCTGACGCCCCGCAGCGACGACAACGAAACCACCATAGCCAACCGCTTGCGCGTGTTCGAGTCACACACCCGGCCCGTGGCGGAATTTTATGAGTCCCGGGAGAAACTCATCAAGATTGATGCTGAAGGAGAGATTAACGAGGTCGCCAAACGGCTCCGCGCGGCGCTCAGGCCTTACGTCTCCCGCAAAACCATAAAAAAATAATCCCTCCCAACGGCCAGATTCGCCATGGCGGTTTCCACCCCCGACCCGGTTGGGGAAATTGAAGCCAGGTCGAGAATCATGCAATGGCTTACACTCAAGAGCCGGTCGAACCTGGGAATGATCCGCCGTATTTTGAGGAGAGCCGAGCCAGGGGCAATGAATGGAAACATACGCGCAACAAAAGCATGGAATGGCCCTGGTTGCCGTCCCGGCAGGGCCGCGGGCGCCGAGGCATGAACCCACGAACCGGCCACCGAACCGAGCCTCCCATGTCGAATCGTAATTCCCGGGAACCCCCGCTGATTCGAGTACGCGGACTGAGCCGCATCTACCCCGAACAGCGCGGTGTTCACTCGCTACACTTTACCCTCCATCGGGGTGAAGTCCTGGTGCTTCTCGGTCCCAACGGGGCCGGGAAAACCACCACGCTATCGATGCTTTGCACCATGCTCGCCCCCCACGGCGGGAGCATTCAAATCGCCGGGTTCGATCTTGCCAGATCGCCACGGCAGGCAAAACGCGCCTTGGGCTATCTCCCCGACCCCCCCCCGCTCTACCCGGAAATGACCATCAAGCAATATCTCGGATTCTGTGCCCGCTTGCATGGTATAAGCCGCCGGGAAACGCCGGCGGCCGTTGCCACGGCATGCCGCCTGACGGGGCTGACGGCGGTCGAAAACCGCTTGATCGAACACCTTTCCCGGGGCTATCGCCAGCGTGCCGGCATTGCCCAGGCCCTGGTGCACCAACCCGAAGTGGTGATCCTGGACGAGCCCACGGCGGGGCTGGATCCCCTGGAGGCTCACCGCATACGAGCCCTGATCGGCGAACTGAGACGGGACCACGGCATTTTACTCTCGACCCATCTACTCGCCGAGGCCGCCGCGATCGCCACCCGGGTATTGATTCTCGACCATGGGCATATCGTCCATGAAACCCGGCTCGATCACCCGGGCGCGGCGCCCCTGCGCCTGCGGCTCAATCTCGGCGCCCCGCCCGATGAATCCCGGCTCGGGACAATTCCCGGCGTCGCCGCGGTCGAGACTCTTGATGCCGGAAACTTCCTGCTGCTTGCCGAACCCGGGCACGACCCCCGCGAGGCCATTGTCCGGGCCGCCCTCGACTACCACTGGAAAATCCTGGCCCTGGCGCCCCATCACCCCTCACTCGAAAATCTTTTCCTGCGCGTCATCGCCGGGCGGGAAACGGCATGAAAGCGACGCTCCTGATCGGCCGCCGCGAACTACGCGCCTTTTTCCGTACCCCGCTGGCCTGGCTGATCCTGGCCGGAAGCACCTTTGTCATGGCCTGGGTCTTTCTCTGGTACGTTCAGCGGTTTCTCGAACTTCAACCCCGGCTGCCCGCCGCCGGTCCCGGTGTCAGCGCGTTGGTCGCCTCGCCGATGCTGTTCTGGGCCGGTATCCTGCTCGTGCTGATCACCCCGCTGTTGGCCATGCGGCTGATCGCCGGGGACCGGGCGCGCGGTTCGTTCGCCCTGCTACGGACGGCGCCCATCTCCAGCACCGCCATCGTGCTGGGGAAGTACCTCGCCCTCGAATGCCTCCTGGGGCTCGTCATTGCCGTGGCGATCGCCATGCCGCTGACGCTTCAGCTCGGAACCTCGCTCGACTTCGGCCGCCTCCTGGCGGCCACGGTCGGCCTGCTCCTGCTCGCCGCCGCCTTCGGCGCCATCAGCCTGTGCCTGTCGGCATTCGCGCCTCACCCCGCGGCCGCCGCCTTCGGCAGCTTCGCCGTTCTACTGATTCTATGGCTATTCAACCTGGCCTCCAAGACGGCTGCCGGCGCCGACTCGGCACTGGCCTATCTGTCCCCCGGGCATCATCTCATGCCGCTGCTGGCGGGCGAGGTATCGAGCGCTGACATCGCCTATTTCCTGATCGTCACGGCGTTCTTCCTGGGCCTTGCGGCCTGGAAGCTCGACCTGGATCGCCTCGGTGCCTGAACCGATGCCGAAATATTTTCCCCGCCGCGTCCGCCGATGAGCCGAAACCGGCGAACCCGCGCGCTCCTGCGCCTGCGCAACCTGTCGCTGCTCGGGCTGATGCTCCTGTTCGCCGGGCTCGGAGCCTGGACCAGCCAAACCTGGGTACTGCATGCGGACTGGACCTACACCCGGGCGAACAGCCTGCGCCGGGCCAGCCTCCAAGTGCTCGCCAAGCTCACCCGGATGGTGACCATCACCGCCTTCGTGCGCCCCGGTACCCCGCTCGCAAACGCCGAACGGATCCTGCTCTCACGTTATCATCGCGCCGACCCCCGGATCCGCATCCGCTACCTCGGCCCCGACACCGCCCTGGGCAAGATGCGCGCCCTGGGAATCACCGCCGTTGGCACCCTCTACCTGCAATACGGCAAGCGCGGTCTCAAGCTCACGCGGGTAAGCGAGACCGGCATCACCAATGCCTTGCTTCGCCTTGTCCGAACCCGTCACGCCTTGATCGTGTTCACCACCGGTCACGGCGAAGCCAACCCCGGGCAACCCGGGGATCACAGCTACGGCCGCTTCGCTGCCACCCTGGAACAGCAGGGATTCCGAATCAAGACACTCAATCTTGCCCGCGACTCCCGCCTCCCGCCGAAGACCGCCCTGGTGGTCATTGCCGGGCCGCGGACCCGGTTCCTGCCCGCCGAGGTCAAGGCCCTGGAACGCTGGATCGGACACGGGGGAAATCTCCTATGGCTGCGTAACCCGGGACCCGGCCACGGGCTGGGGCCCATAGCGCAACGACTGGGCCTCGGGTTGCTCGACGGAACCATCCTGGATGCCACATCGAGCCGCTTCGGTATCAACAACGCCCTCGCGCTGGTCATTACCAAGTATGAGAGTTCCCCCATTACCCGAAACTTCAATTTCAACACCCTGTTTCCGGATACCACCGGCTTCCGGGTACGCCCAACCACCGGCTGGCACCACCAGGTGTTGATCCGCAGCCGCGGGCTCCCCGTGAGCTGGCTGGTCAGGGGGCCGCTGCGCACGGGCGTAGTGCAATACCGCCCGGAAAGCGATATCGCCGGGCCACTGCCGATTGCGGTCGCCTTCAATCGCGCCACGGCCCGGGGCATGCAGCGCATCGTGGTGATCGGCAACGCCGGCTTCCTCGCCAACGGCTTTCTCAACTACGGCGGCAACCTCAGCCTCGGGCTCAACCTGTTCAACTGGCTGGTCAATGCCCGGCATTTCATGAACATCAGCCCCCCGGCAAGTCCGGACCGCACCCTGGCCCTGTCCGTTCCCGAGCAGGCCGGGATCGGCCTGGGATTTCTTGCCGGCCTGCCGCTGGCGTTCCTACTCGCGGCCTTGGTCGTGTGGCTGCGCCGCCGCCGCGGATAAGCACCGGCCCATGCCCGAATTACCCGAAGTCGAAACGACCCGCCGGGGACTCGAACCATATGTATCCGGGCGGCGCATCGAGACACTCGCCATCCGCGAGCGCCGACTGCGTCAACCCATACCCGGCGACCTGGAAAACCACCTGCGCGGGAGCCGCATCACCTCCCTGCGCCGCCGGGGCAAATACCTCCTGCTGGATACCGAGCACGGAACCGTCCTGATTCATCTCGGCATGTCCGGGTCGCTCCGGGTACTGGCCACACCCGCGCCAGCGGGTCCCCATGAACACTACGACCTGGTGCTCGAGCGGGGCCTGCGCATCCGTTACCGCGACCCCCGCCGTTTCGGCCTGCTTCTCTGGGCCGGAGCGACACCGGAAACCCACCCCCTCATCGCCCGGATCGGCCCCGAACCCCTCGGCGACGACTTCGACGGCGCCTACCTGTTCCGCCTGGGCCACACCCGACGCAGGTGCATCAAGGCCTTCCTCATGGATTCCACCGCGGTGGCGGGAGTAGGCAATATTTACGCCAGCGAGGCGCTATTCCGTGCCGGCATTCACCCGGCACGGGCGGCCGGGCGCATCGCCGCATCACGCTACGCCCGCCTCGCGCAAGCCGTGCGGGAGGTACTCGAAGAAGCCATCACCCAGGGCGGTACGACCCTACGCGACTTCGTGACCGCCGCCGGGCGGCCGGGCTACTTTCAACTTCAGCTCAAGGTGTATGGGCGCGCCGGAGAACCCTGCCCGCGCTGTGCCACCCCCCTGCGATGCAGCCGCATCGCCCAGCGCGCAAGCTACTTTTGCCCCCGTTGCCAACATTGAAACCCGCCCTCGGAGGATTCAAGCCCCGATCCCGGCCGGGTGATCCCGGATAAACCATGTGCCCAGTCCGGTAACCCGGCACAACGGGCGCATACATAGGTGCGTCCTTACTTTGGAGCAGCTCCGCATAGCTACGGCTACGGGTGAGACAGAATGCACAGCTTAAATTCAGGTGCTTTCTGTCTTGACAATGGCGTCCACTTTAGTGCAGGCGGAGCAAGACAGGCGGATCGCATTTTCGCGACTTTAAAGCGCACGGGGCTCCCCGGTAACGCGGGGAGCCGCCTTTTCCGTCGGTGCGGCGGGATCGGCCTCGATCCGACAGGCTTCGATCAGTGGCTTCGGCCGTCGAAAGGTTCCCGGTCCCGGTTGTGGGGTTCCAGGCCCTTGGTGACCTGGCGCCATTGTTGTGGATTCAACAGGGTACGGAATTTTTGTACGGTAGCTATATTTATGCGCAACAGCCGGGAATAGGCTTGGTCCAGTCGTCGGACGACAAGGCTTACCTGGGATGCAGAGGCTCCCGTGAGCAGCAGGTGACGCAGCCGCAGCCGGCTCTTGCGCATCGCCTGCATGAGCGGGATCACCCGGCGCAGGGTTTCGTTACGCCACACGGCGATCTTGGCGGCTTGATCATTGCTCAAATCGAGAGCATAAGCATAACGGTTGACCCGGCGGGCGATCTGCAATCCCAGGGACGGGTGGGGCCGAAATCGCCCCGGATGTCGGAACGAGTGCCGCATGTGCGCTGCAGCCGGGGGCGGCATGGTGGGAGTCTCGGTTGGCACGCGCATAGTTTCTGCGGATGGGGTAGCGAGCGCGAATGGGAGCGCGATAAACGCGAATAACCCCAGGGTGAAAGCAGGTCGGATCAATCGGGTCATGAGGGTCTCCTTGCTGGATTGGTGGTAGTGCCGGAATACCACAAAAACAACGTGCGGAAGACGGTGAGGTTGACAAGGGTGGCGGGCATCGAACCTTCCCACCGGAAGGGCCGGAGTCTTGGCAAGCAGGAATCGACCCTGCCTGCCGGAGGCCGCCTTGCGTCTTGTCCCCACCATGATTATGCTTTTGGTAACTGCTACGAGTGTGCCAATGTGCGTCCCCTGTTTGTCTCGCTGGCAATTTTGCTGATGACGGGCTGTTCGGCCGCGCTGCCCTCGTCGCCCGCGGTGACGCTCGGCTACCGGGTGTTGCCGGCCGGCGCCAGAGGATTACGGGTGGAAGTACACCTACATCCGGCGCGGGCGCTGGGAGCCGCCGTGTTGTGGTTCGAGGCACCGGGCTGGAGAGTCACCCCGTCAAAGTATCGCTTCGCCAATCTTGCCTCGCCGCCCGCGCCGCCTCCGGCGAGGAATCCCCGGGGACCGTATCCCCTGCCCCCAGGCCTGATTCGTACCTTCCTGCTCGAGCCCGGCGATAACCCGGCGCTACGCGCCCGGCTGGTGATCAAAACCGGGCACGGCGTGGTGGTGCGACCCGTCCTGCTCAATCCGCAAATTACCCAAGGATCGGCTGGGAAGCCGCACTGAAATTATACCGGCCCCGCGGTCTCTCGGCTTCTTGAGCGAAGTTTAGCGATCCCGCCTTCGCCCCACCCCACGCGGGATTGTCCCGAGTCCCCGCTTCTCCCGTCAACATTGCCACCGGTGACGGTTCCGTTCAATTTCTTGTTATCCCGAATTTCCTGGCGTATTATCCCCCCGATGAGTAAGCCACATAATACCGGGAAGGGAGATGCAATGATTCACCGGGCAATTCGTTACACGGTCGCCGTCATGGCGAGCCTCTTGGCCATCAATGTCGCGGCGGCGGCGAGCGCGCCGCCTTTTGCTCCCAGGGCGCCGCTGACCGAGCGGCGGGCTGCGGCCTATCACTACCCGGTCATGCGCCTGCCCTCCGGGCAGACCAATGTGGCGCAACTGATCCGGGCACTGCGGGTGCGCCACGCGCTGACCCGCGCCGCCGGCTCGGTACCGATCAGTTGGACCTTCCTGGGACCAAGCAATATCGGCGGGCGCATCAACGCGATTCTTACCGACCCCGCCGACCCGCAGCATCTGCTCGTCGGCAGTGCTGGCGGCGGGCTGTTCGTGAGTACCGATGCGGGTGCGCAGTGGAAAAATGTCGATGATTTTCTTGCCAGCCTCGCCGTTTCGAGCCTGGCCCGCGCTCCCGGCGGCACGCTTTACGCCGGCACCGGGGACCAGTTCAACTCCCCCCGCCGGGGCGTGGGAATCCTTGCCTCGACCGACGGTGGCCAGAGCTGGAATCCGCTGGCCGCCACCGATCCGGCCGGCAACAGCGACTGGTATTACGTCAACCACATCGCCATCAACCCCAACGGCGTGATGCTGGTGGCCACGGGGGTCGGCTCCAACACGGCCTGGGGCGGTATCTACCGCAGCACCGATGGGGGGCAAAGTTTTACCCGGGTGGCGGCCGGGGCCAGTCTCGACGTGGTGTTTGATCCGCGGCAACCCTCTGATGCGGTGGCCGAGCTTGAAAACGGCAGCGTAATCACCTCGAGTAACGCCGGGCAGAGTTGGAGTGCGCCGGTCACATTGGTCTCCGGCGGCGGGCGCATTGCCCTGGCTTTTGCCCACGATGTCGCCCACGCGGGCTGGATCTATGCCCTGGTGGATAATTCCCCCTCCAAACCGCCGAGCGGCGAGATCTTCCTCAGCAAGAATGACGGCAAGACCTGGGCCCAGGTAAGCCAGGCGAGCCAGGCGGCTTTGCTCTGCGCCGGCTCGGGCGGCAACCAGTACTGCCAGGGCAACTACGACGATCTGTTGTGGGTGGATCCGACCAATGCCCTGCACCTGGTGGCGGGCGGGATCGACCTGTTCCAGTCCAGCGACGGCGGTGCCCAGTGGTCGATGATCGGCAACTGGGTGGATTATCCCCGCTCGCCACACGCCGACCAACATGCAATCGCCGCCTCGCCCGGATACAACGGCGGCACCGACAGTACGGTGTATATCGGCAATGACGGCGGTATGTGGCAGGCGACGAACATCAACACCGTGACGCCGAGCAGCGGCTGGGTCGAGCGCAACACCGGGCTTGCCGTCACCCAATTCTATGGAGTCGCGGGGCATGCCGCGGTGGTGGCCTCGCAAAACGGTGGTATCGTGCCGGTTATCGGTGGCACGCAAGACAATGGTACCGAGCTTTATAACGCACAGCGCACGACTCCGAGCGGGTGGAACATTATCTTTGGCGGTGACGGCGGCCAGACCGCGGTCGATCCCGGCGATGGGAACTATCTCTACGGCGAATATACCAATCTCGATCTTTTCTACTCGAGTGACGGGGGACTGCAAGCCCGGGAATTCTCTACCTTGCCGACCGACAGCAATGGCGCCGCCACGGCAAACTTTATTGCTCCTTTCGTGCTCGATCCAGCGACGCCGAATGCGATGTTCGCCGGGGGGCAATCGTTGTGGTATGGCACCGGAATTCGCAGTGGCAACCCGACCTGGCGCAGCCTGAACGGCACTACGCTACCGAAAACCAGCCTTATCAATGCCATCGGGGTTTCGCCCGCGAACGCCAATGCGGTTTGGGTGGGACTGAACAACGGGCAGATCTGGGCGAGCAGTAACGCCCTGGCCCAGGCACCTACCTGGACCCGGGTCGGAAGCGGGGTGCTACCGGACGCGCTGCCTACCGGTATCAGCTTCCAGCCCGGCAATCCGCAGGAGATGGCGATCTCCTATTGGGGGAGAACCACCCAGGGCAACCTCTGGCTCAGCAAAAACGGGGGCCAGACCTGGGCCGATGTCGCCCAGGGCCTGCCGCCGGTGCCGGTAAATAGCGCGGCGATCGATCCGACCAATGCGAGTATTCTCTATGCTGGGACCGCGGTCGGATTCTTTGTAAGCACCGATGGCGGCAAGACCTGGAGTACCGCCGCCGCCGGACCCGCCAATGTCACCGTGAACCAGGTTAGGTGGTTCGACACCCAATCGCGCGAATTACTCCTTGCCACCAATGGACGTGGTGTTTGGTATGGCAGTGTGGGCGCCGCGAACCCGGCTCCTGTGTTGCAGTCGATTTCGCCCGCAAGCGCCACCGTAGGGGCCGCGGCACTCGACCTGAGCGTGAGCGGAAGTGGTTTTGTTACGGCGAGCCGGATCGAGTGGAACGGGACGGCGCTGGTGACGAGCTATGTTTCGGCCTCCGAACTCAAGGCCCAGGTCCCGGCAAGCGATCTCACCCA
>JALUYA010000049.1 GCA_027018875.1 Gammaproteobacteria bacterium | reverse complement strand
AGCCGTGGTGGCGGTAGATCCGACGCGCTGGCGCACCGGTGGGGCATTACTCGGGGATCGCATCCGCATGAATGTATTATCCGGGGGTGGTATTTACATGCGCTCTTTTGCCACCCGCCGCCGCCACGCCGCAACCAGCGCGGTGATTGCGGAAAGCCTTGCGGCGCTCAAGTGGTGCGGCTTTGACTTGATTCTGCTGGAAACCGCGGGTATTGGCCAGAGTGATACCGAGGTTGCAGACCTGGTGGATTTTTCACTTTATGTTATGACCGCCGACTATGGCGGCCCGATCCAGCTCGAGAAGATCGGCATGCTCGATGCGGCCGATCTGGTGGTAATCAATAAATTTGAAAAACGCGGTGGAGAAGACGCCCTGCGCGATGTGAAAAGACAATGGCGCCGCAATCACTTGGATTTTAACTCGGGCGCCGATATGGCACCGGTTTATCCGGCGACGGCAAGCCGGTTCAATGATCCCGGCGTCAACGCCTTGTTTGCGGCCTTGGTGACGGGGTTGCGCGAGAAACTGCAGCTCGATGCCGAGCGCTGGGCGGATTCGCCGCTCGAGGCCGAGGCATCGGGCGATGCTGCGGCAGTTATCCCCCCGGCCCGCGAGCGCTATTTGTCCGAGATTGCTGCCAACGGGCGGGAGGTGCGCCGGGAGATCGAGCGGTGTGCGGAGGCCGCGTCGGCGGCACAGAGCTTCTACGAGGCACTGGCGGTGCTGGAGGATCCTGCGTTGCCGCCTCCGCTAGAGCCTTATACCCTTCCCGACGTAAAGGTTACCGCGACCGGTGACCGGGTATTGCTGTGCCGACGTTACAATGCTGCGATCGAGGCAATCGGTGCGGAGGGGCTTGATTTGCTTAGAAAATGGCCCGATCGGATTGAGCATGCCACGGGCGCGACCTATGGTTATCAGGTTCGCGGGCAAACGATCACCGGGAAAAATTACATCGAGTCACCGTCGCACCTGAAAATCCCCAAGTTGGCGCTGCCGCAGTACCGGGACTGGGGGGATTTGCTGCGGTATCTGTTCAAGGAAAATTTGCCGGGCGGTTATCCCTATACGGGGGGGGTCTATCCCTATCGGCGCACTACCGAGGATCCCACTCGGATGTTCGCCGGCGAAGGGGATCCGGAACGGACTAATCGGCGGTTTCATTATCTGTCCCAGGGACAGCCGGCGACGCGGCTTTCAACCGCGTTCGATTCGGCCACCCTGTATGGGGAAGATCCGGATCGGCGCCCGGATATTTATGGCCGTATCGGTAACTCCGGCGTATCGGTCGCGACCGTTGATGACATGAAGAAGTTGTATTCCGGGTTTGACCTGAATGCGCCAACGACCTCCGTGTCGATGACGATCAATGGGCCCGCTCCCCTGATCTTGGCCATGTTCATGAATGCCGCCATCGATCAGCGGGTTGAACGGTACCTGAAGGAGACGGGGCGCTGGAGCCAAGCCGAGGCAAAGATCCACCGGTTGCTGGGGGATAATCCGCCGCGGTATCGGCGTGAACTTCCCGCCGGGCACAATGGTACCGGCTTGGGATTGTTGGGAGTTTCCGGAGATCAGGTGGTGGATGAGACCACGTATGCTCGGTTGCGCGCGGAATCCCTGGCGGCGGTCCGGGGGACCGTGCAGGCGGATATTCTCAAGGAGGACCAGGCACAGAATACCTGTATTTTTTCGACCGGGTTTGCACTGCGAATGATGGGCGATGTACAGCAATATTTCATTGAACATCGGATTCGCAATTTCTACAGCGTATCGGTGTCCGGTTACCACATCGCCGAGGCCGGTGCGAACCCGGTGACCCAATTGGCTTTTACGCTTGCCAATGGCTTTACGATCATTGAGTATTACCTGGCGCGGGGCATGTCGATTGATGATTTCGCCCCCAATCTTTCCTTCTTTTTCTCCAACGGGATGGATCCCGAGTATGCCGTTATCGGGCGGGTGGCCCGGCGTATCTGGGCCCGGGCATTGCGCGATCGCTACGGAGCCTCGCCGCGTAGCCAAATGCTTAAGTACCACATTCAGACATCGGGCCGTAGTCTGCATGCCCAGGAGATCCAGTTCAACGATATCCGCACGACTCTGCAGGCGCTCTACGCACTTTACGATAACTGTAACTCATTGCATACCAACGCCTACGATGAAGCCGTTACCACGCCTACCGAGGAGAGTGTGCGTCGGGCCGTGGCGATCCAGTTGATCATCAACCAGGAGTTGGGGCTGAACAAGAATGAAAATCCCTTGCAGGGTGCGTTCATAATCGAACGTTTGACTGATATGGTCGAGGAGGCGGTATACGCGGAGTTCGACCGGCTTTCCGATCGCGGTGGAGTACTGGGGGCGATGGAAACCATGTATCAACGTGGCAAGATCCAGGAAGAAAGTCTGGAGTACGAACGACGCAAGCATTCCGGCGATCTGCCGATCGTGGGAGTCAATACTTTTTTGCCCCGCAAGGATCAGAAAGAAAGTGGCGGCGCAGTGCCGCTGATTCGTTCTACGGAGGCTGAAAAACAGGGGCAAATAGAGGAATTGCAGTTTTTTCATGCGCGCCATCGGGCCGAATCGGGTGCTGCATTGGAACGGCTGCAACAAGCCGCGGCTGCAGGGAACAATCTGTTTGCCGCATTGATGGAAGCGGTTAAATGCTGTTCCCTGGGCCAAATTACCCATGCCCTGTATGGCGTTGGTGGGCGGTATCGGCGCAATATGTAAAAATACCGCTGGCGGGGGGAGCCTTTTTTTTGGATGCGATTCCTGATATTGTTTTCAAGCTGAACTCGTCGGGGGCGGGTTTTTTGGTTTTACTTAACATAGGTGCAGATATGCCAAGATCGGCTTTCAGGGGACTTGGGGTGCTGTTTACCGGCTTGGTGCTGGTAGCGGTCGCTCCTGCTGCGTCGGCGCAACAGCAGCAGTTGGATCAGTCCGTCAAAACTCAGCGCATGATCGTGACCAATGCGGCCGCGGCACAGCAAACCATCAACAAACTGTCGAGCCAAACCCAGCGGCTGTTGAACCGGTATTTAATGGTTGAACAGCAGTTGAGGCAGTTAAAGAAATACAATGCCAACCTGCAACAGTTGATCACCAATCAGCAGAGTCGCATCAAATCGCTTAATGAGCAGATGGGCCATATCAGCGACGTTGAACACGGCATCGTCCCCTTAATGGAACAGATGATTGCCGGGTTGAAGAATTTCATCAAGCTCGATGTGCCCTATCGGTTAAAACAGCGCGAACGGGAGGCACAGAAGCTGGAAGATGAGATGGGTAATTCCGATGTCTCGGTTGCGGAGAAATACCGCCTGATTACCAGCGCCTACCAGAGAGAGCTTCAGGCAGGGCGGACGATAGCGGCCTATCGAGGTTCGCTGGAGGTCAATGGGAAAACCCAGACCGTTGATTTCTTGCGCATTGGGCGAGTAGTGCTTTGCTACCAGACTCTGGATCAATCGCAGACCGGCTGCTGGGATCAGCGGACGCGGCGCTGGGTCGTCGAGAATGGATTCCGCGCCGCGGTGGTGCAGGGACTGCAAGTGGCTCGTAAACAAACCTCGCCCAAGATGTTGATTCTGCCCGTGTCGGCGCCACAGCAGGCGCAGGCCGGTCAGTCCGCGCAGTGAAGCAGGAGCAGGCGAAAATGAAATATATGCAGAAATACATACAGTGGATTCCTTTATTCCTCGGGCTTGCCGCCTTACCGATGGGAAGTGCATCGGCGGCTCCAGCGAGCCCGGCCAACGCCGTCTCCTCCGCCCCCGCGACGTTGTCCCAGTTGTTGCGCGAGGTCAAGGCTGATCTTAATCGACAGACCGCTGCTGACAAGGCGAGAGTACGTAAATTTCTGGTAAGCCGGGATCAGCAAAAGGCACTCTTGGATCGGGCCGAGAGCGAACTTGCGGCGGAAACCGCCCGTACCAAACAGATGCAGAAAATTTTCAATAGCAATGAAAAAACCCTGGAAAACCTGACGACAACCCTGCATGCTCGAGAGGGGAATTTGGGTGAGGTGTTCGGTACCGTACGCCAGGTTTCAGGGCAGTTCGTGGGATCTCTCAGAAATTCCATTATTTCCGCGCAATATCCGAACCGCAACCTGTTTGCGGTGAAACTCGCGGCCAGCAAGGCATTACCTTCGATTCAAAAGCTGAAAGAACTGTGGTACGGGATACTGCGGGAGATGGTGGCGCAGGGGAAAGTAGTCAAGTTTCCCGCCACGGTCACCTTGGTCAATGGCACCAAGGTGAAGCGGGATGTCGTTCGGGTAGGCACCTTCAATGTCGTTATGGGCGGGAAGTATCTTCAGTATGAGCCTTCCTCCAACGCGTTGGTGGTTATTGCCCGACAGCCGGCCGGACGGTTCACTTCCAGCGCGGCCAAGCTGAACAATGCAAGCAATGGACTGGTCGGCTTCGGTATCGATCCGCTGCGTGGGCAGTTGCTCACCCTGTTGATCCAGGTGCCGACCTTTTTGGGACGGGTACGGGAAGGCGGCACGGTGGGATATTCGATCCTGGTGCTGTTTGCGCTGGCGCTCCTGGCCGTTCTAGAGCGGGTGATTGCACTCGGGCTGTCTAGCATCAAGATCAAGCGCCAGTTGAAATCGGGAACTCCGAACATGGACAATGCCTTGGGGCGTGTGCTCGCGGTCTATGACCAGAATCGCAAGGACGATGTCGAGACGCTGACCCTGAAGCTCGACGAGGCGATCATGAAGGAGGTTCCGGCCATCGAGTCGTGGCAGAACTTTATCAAGCTCATCGCCGCAATCGGACCGCTGCTCGGTCTGTTGGGAACCGTTATCGGAATGATTCAGACCTTTACCTCGATCACGTTGTTCGGTACCGGCAATCCGGCTTACATGGCGCAGGGTATCTCCTATGCCCTCGTGACCACGGTGGAAGGCTTGGTAACGGCAATACCCCTTGTCGCCCTGCACAGTTGGATCCAGAGTATGAGTCGCAAGCAGGTGCAAATCCTAGAGGAGCAAAGCGCTGGGATTATTGCCGCGCAGGCGGAGAAGGCGAACCGATGATCTTTCAGCAGTTATTTGTTGATCTCAGGAACTACTTCGAAGCCGGAGGCATTGTCCTGTGGCCCATTTTGGCAACTACGATTTGGCTTTGGGCGATGATCATCGAGCGCTACTGGTATCTGGTTCTGGTGTTCCCGAAACGCCGCCGCGAAGTCATTGAAGTATGGGAAAATCGGACGGACACCACCTCCTGGTATGCCCGGCGGGTGCGGGAGAAGATGCTTTCCGAAGCGTCGCAGGAGATTCACAGCGGGATCTTTTTTATCAAGACCCTGGTTGCCATTATCCCGCTTTTGGGCTTGCTCGGGACGGTCACCGGCATGATGCAGGTTTTCGAGGTGGTGGCCTCCATGGGTACGAGTAACGCTCGGGCAATGGCGCACGGGGTTTCGGCCGCCACTATCCCGACCATGTCGGCGCTGACAGTGGCCGTCTTCACGCTTTATTTCACCTATGCGGTGGACAAGCGGGCCCGTTCCGCAGCAGAAGATCTCGAAGACAGCCTGCGGTATTTCTGAGGAGTAACCGATGGCACGCAGACGTTTCGAAAAGCCAGGTGGGGAGGCGGAGCTCGACATCACCTCGATGTTGGATATGATCTTTATTCTGCTGATTTTTTTCATTGTGAGTACATCTTTTATCCATGTGTCGGGTCTGAATGTCAGCCGCCCGCAGGCCTCTTCCCAGAAGGTGGTCAAGGAAAGCAAGATCGTACTGATCGAGATTCAACCGGGGGGGGTGATCGTCATCAACGGACGCAAGGTCGGCCTGGTGGCGGTGCGCGCGGAGGTGGAAAAGAACCTCGCCGGTAAACCTGATGCCCAGGTGGTGGTGGCGGCGAGCCCGGTATCGCGGGCGGGAACCTTGGTGCAGGTGATTGACCAAGCGCGCCAGGCCGGGGCCAAGAAAGTCTCGATCGCAACTACTGAGTCCTGACCTCAAGAGGAATTCCATGGCACGACGTCACGCAACACAGGAGGGGGAGGCGGAACTCGACATCACCTCGATGTTGGATATGATTTTCATTCTGCTTATCTTCTTTATTGTGACTACTTCCTTCGTTCGCCCGCCCGGAGCTGTGGTTGAACAGCCAAAGGCGGTGACGGCGCATGTATTGCGTTCCAGCATTCTGATTGCCGTTACCTCGAGCGGGCAGGTATGGATGAACAAGGAACAGATCAAGCTGAACCAGATTCCCGGGTTGGTCGAAGCGGCCCGTGCGCAGGCGCCGAAAGGTAACGTGGTCATCGTTGCGGATCGCCGTGCCAGCACCGGCCTGGTGGTTAAGGTGATGGGCGAGGCCAAACTCGGGGGAGCGACACAGGTATCTCTGGCGGCCAAGATCAAGTCGGTCGGAGGTTCATGACCATGCGCAGACTGATTGGTGATATCCGTTTTGTTGTTGCCGTGATCGGCGGAGGCGTCATCGCGGTGGGTCTGTTTCTGCTTATGCACCAGTTCATTTCGACTAACCGGCAGGTCAAGGTCAGTGCGACGACCGTGAACTTGGTGAACTTCGTCCAGGTGCAGCGCGAGTCGAAGGTACGGACCAAGAATTATAATTTGCCCAAGCCCCCACCAAAGCCGAAGAATCCGCCACCAAAGACGCAGATACAGACCACGGCTGCGAATGCGGTACAAAACCGTAGCCGCAGCCTTAATGTGAAATTAAGCGGGGTTTCCTTTGGCGGTACCGGGGTGGTGGTGGGAAACTACGCGCCGCCGACAAATACCTCGGGATATGCCCCCTTGACCCCAATGGTGCGGATTGCTCCGCTGTATCCCCCGCAAGCGGCGTACCAGGGGGTTCAGGGAAGCGTGTATGTGTGCTTTACCGTAGAGCCCGACGGGTCGGTTTCCAGCCCCTATGTGAAGCGTGCCAGCACGCCCCAGGTGCGGCGGATGCTCGGACAGGCGGCACTCAAGAATATTTTACAGTGGAAATTTTTCCCGAGAAAAGTCAATGGCAAGCCCGTAGCGACCCGGCCGGTCTGTCAACCCATTCAATTCAGGATTCCACGGGGGGAGGCATCACAGGGTGGCTGAATCTGGATCACTTGGAGAAAGAGTCATGAATCTTCGCTCGATGCGCCGGGGGCTGTTGGCCGCGATTCTGGGGTTCGGGTTGGCGGTGAGTTTCGGCCTGCCCGGGATTGCCTATGCCCAGGGCTCAGGTGGCGGCGGGAAAGTTAACTCCTATACGCTCAGCAAGCCGACCTATACGCAGATCGAGCGGGCGCAGAAGTTGATGATGGGGAAAAACAGCCAGTATAAAAAGGCGATCACGATATTGGAGGAAATTTTGCCACGGGCGAGACGGGAAAGTAAGTTCGCCCATGCGCTGGTCCTCCAGTTGATCGCGCAGAATTACCTGTTGGAGAAGCGCTATGGTGCGGCCATTCCCTACTTGGCCAAGGTCGTCAAGCTGAATTCCCTGCAGCCGCAAAGCCAGGAATCGGTGATTTCCCAGTTGGCGACTCTTTACTTAAGCAAGAGTCGCTACGATGATGCCATTCACTTGTATCGACAGGTGATTGCGCGAAGGAAAAAGAGTAAGCAACCAATCAAGCCCGATCTTTGGTACCGCATGGGTTTGGCCTATTCGTTTAAGCGTGACTATCCCAATGCCGACAGGTATATCTCCCGGGCGATCCGGGAAGCAAAGTCGCCGCACAAGAGTTGGTACCAAAACTGGTTCGTGGTTGTTTACAAGCTGAAGAATTTCAAGAAAGCTAACCTGGTTGCCAAGAAGCTAGTCTCTCATTGGCCCAAGGATCGAAATTTCTGGGGCTACTTTGCCAATACCTACCTGCTCCTTAATAGGGATGATCGCGCGACGTCCGTATATGGGCTGATGTATAAGCAAGGCATGTTGAAAAGCAAGGATGACTACATGCAGCTGGCGAGCCTGTACCTGGAATTCAAGGCGCCTTACAAGGCGGCGAAAGTTGTGGCATCCGGTTTGAAGAAGGGCATTATTCCGAAGGAGCCGGCTAACTACGAAACCCTTGCGGAGGCATGGATTGCAGCGCGCGCATGGAACCGGGCACTTCAAGCCCTGGGGCGCGAGGCGGAATTGTCCAATTCGGGTAAAACCTATCTGCGAATGGCCTCGATCTACCTGAATCAGAGAGATTATCCCCAGGCAGTAGTCGCGGCACGCAATGCACTCCAAAAAGGGGGGCTCAAGCAGCCGGGCCGCGCCTGGTTGGTTCTGGGGGAGGCGGCATTCGAACAAAAAAACTGGAATTTGGCTCTCAAGGCATTCAAAACCGCGGCCCGGAGTAAAGCCTTGCATAAAGATGCATTGAGCTGGATCCAGTATGTAAGGAGTTCCCGCGGGGGGCAATAAGCTTCTGGTGCGTTTGCGCTCAACCACAAAACCGGGCAAGCTTATCAGTAGCGGGTTTGCCGACTGCGAGGTTCTTGATCAATTTTTAGCGGCCTTGTGGTTGGAATCGGGATTGGCGGGCCTGACACGTGAGGCCTATGCCGGGGACCTTAAACAACTGGCACGGTTTTTAGACCTACGCGAGACGGCGCTTTGTGGGGCCAGTGCTTCTGATCTCGCCCGGTTTATTGGTTCCGGGGCAGGCGCCCGACTCAGTCCCCGTACCACGGCTCGTCGCCTGGCTTCCATGCGGGCTTTCTACCGGTATCTGTTGCAAAAAGGGTTGCGAAATGATGACCCGACTGAAGGCTTGGATACCCCCGGATTGCCACGGCCCTTACCGCACAGCCTCAGCGAGAAAGAGGTAGAGGCGTTGCTGCAGGCGCCTGATGTTGCGACGCCACGAGGTCTGCGTGATCGGGCCATGCTGGAATTGTTATATGCAACGGGACTGCGAGTGAGTGAATTAGTCAACCTGGAGTACTCCGCTTTGAATTTGCGGCTGGGAGCGGTGCGTTTGGTGGGCAAGGGAGGACGGGAACGGATTGTGCCGATTGGAGACGAGGCACGTTACTGGCTGAACCGATATTTGCGTGGGATCCATTGTGACCCGGATCGGAGTAAGGGGGAGAGGTTGTTGTTTCCGGGTAGAAACCCGGGGTGTCCGCTTACTCGGCAGGCATTCTGGAGCCTGATTAAACGTTATGCCGCCCAGAGTGGCTTATCCGATAAAATTTCACCACACCAGTTGCGACATGCGTTTGCAACGCATCTTCTGGAACATGGAGCCGACCTCAGGGCAGTACAAATGCTTTTGGGCCATCGTGATGTGACCACCACCCAAATTTATATCCATGTGGCGCGGGCCAGGCTAAAGCGGTTACACGAGAGCCATCATCCCCGAGGTTGATGGCGAGGTGCAATCCGCCTTTTGTCTTCGCGTTGCGGCCGGTTCAAGAAGCGTGATTAAGGTTATCGTGAAGACGTTCAACGCTCCAGAAGTTGACGCTTGCCCGGTTGGTCCTTCCACTCATCGGCATCTTCCGGGGCAGGCTTTTTTTCACTGAGTACCGGCCATTTACCGGCCAATTCGGCGTTGATCTGGATGAATTCGATCTGGTTTTCCGGGACGTCATCCTCGGCATAAATGGCATTGACCGGACATTCTGTTTCGCACAAAGTACAGTCAATACATTCGTCCGGGTCGATGACAAGCATATTCGGCCCCTCATGGAAACAGTCCACGGGGCAGACCTCGACGCAGTCGGTGTACTTGCACTTGATGCAGTTTTCTGTCACGACAAATGCCATGGCTTATTCTCCAAACTCCAGGGATGAATAGCCGTATTTTGCCATAACCAGACGCTTTATGGAGCATGGCGGGTTTAGGTGAATTTGTTCCAGGGTCGGGAATCGGCCTGTTTCCCCGGTTTTCTGTGTTAGGCAGAGCGACTATTTTCCCTACCCTGCGCTGGGAGCGAATTGGGATCACAGGGCCGCCTCGAAGGGGCGATAGACATCTCTTGCCGCAAGGTTAAAAATCGGGCTCAATAATCCGGGGCCGTCACTATTGGTTGAGCGATCCTGAAAAACGCACAGCTTGCTGGCCGAGGAAGGGAAAGGGGATGGATCGGGGGGATATCGGTTCCTGAAATCGGCGAGGGCCTACCCCGGCGATTGGTTCAGGTGGCGGAGGACGAATAGGTGCGTTTAACATACGCCTCGACGAGTTGCTGGAACTCGGCGGCAATGGTATCGCCCTTCAGGGTTACGGTTTTGCGCCCGTTCTCGAATACCGGGGCGACCGGCCGTTCTCCGGATCCGGGCAGGCTGATGCCGATGTTGGCATGCTTGCTTTCGCCGGGGCCGTTGACCACGCAGCCCATGACCGCAACCCGCATCTCCTCCACCCCGGGGTACTTGTGTTTCCACGTGGGCATCCGGATGCGGATATAACTCTGGATCTCTTGCGCCAGTTCCTGAAACACGGTGGAGGTAGTGCGTCCGCAGCCGGGACAGGCGGTGACCACCGGCATGAAGGCGCGCAGGCCCATCGTCTGGAGAATTTCCTGTGCCACCAATACTTCTTTGGTGCGGCTGGCCCCGGGCTCGGGGGTCAGCGAGACCCGGATGGTGTCGCCGATACCCTCGGCCAGCAGTACCGCGAGGCCCGCCGTCGAGGCGACGATGCCTTTGGTGCCCATGCCGGCCTCGGTGAGCCCAAGGTGTAGCGGATACTCGCAGCGTGAAGCCAGGGTGCGGTAAACGCGGATCAGGTCTTGTACCCGGCTCATTTTGCACGAGAGGATGATTTGATCGTGGCCGAGGCCGATCTGTTCCGCGCGTGCCGCGCTGCGAAGCGCCGACTCGACCATGGCGTCAAACATGATGTCACGGGCCTCTCGGGGGGTGGCGGATCGGGCGTTTTCATTCATCAGCCCGGTCAGCAGATCCTGGTCGAGGCTGCCCCAGTTGACGCCGATCCGCACCGGTTTTTCGAAGCGGCAAGCGGCTTCGATTACGGTGGTGAATTGCGGGTCGCGGCGGGAACCTCGGCCGACGTTGCCGGGATTGACACGCAACTTGTCGAGTGCTTCACCGCATTCGGGGTGGGCATCGAGCAGGCGGTGGCCATTGAAATGAAAGTCCCCAATCAGCGGTACCGTAACGCCTTGTCGGGCCAGGCGGTCACGGATGCGGGGTACCGCGGCAGCGGCTTTTTCGGTGTTGACCGTCATCCGCACCAACTCCGAGCCGGCGGCGGCGAGCGCGGCGACCTGGCGGGTGGTGGCCTCTATGTCGGCGGTGTCGGTATTGGTCATGGACTGGATCGCCACCGGGGCATCACCACCGATGGTGATCGCTCCGACCCGAATGGCGATGGAGCGGCGGCGGGGCTTGAGGGCGGGGATATTTTGCATAGGTACCGGTAACTCGATCCAAACAACCCTATAATATTATCCGAGTGTCGGCTCGGGCGGGGATGCGGCCCGAGAGAATTTGCCATGTTCAATGTGGCACCCGTACATTTTATCCGGGATGAGGAGTCGATGGAACGTAAAACCGCACTTTATGCCGAACACGTGGCCGCAGGAGCCAGAATAGTGCCCTTCGCGGGTTGGTTGATGCCATTGTCCTACGGGTCGGAACTGGCAGAACACCGGGCCGTGCGTGAGGATGCCGGGCTGTTCGACGTCTCGCACATGGGGATTGCCGATATCGAAGGAGAGGGAGCAGGAAATTTTCTGCGCCGCCTCCTGGCGAATGATGTCGCCCGGCTCACCGTACCGGGGCAGGCCCAGTATGGGGTCATGCTCAATGCCGAGGGCGGAATTCTGGATGATCTCATTGTTTATTACTTGGCCCCCGGGCGCTATCGGGTGGTGATCAATGCCGCGCGGCGGGAGGCGGATCTGAATTGGATGCGCCGCCGCGGCAGCGCTGCAGTTCGAATCGTGGAACGGGAAGATTTGGCGTTGATTGCCGTGCAGGGGCCACGTGCCCGCGAACGATCCGTGGTGGAGTTTCCGGAGGCGATCAAGGGGGGGGTACTGGACCTGAAGCCGTTTACCGCCGCCGAAAGGGGCGATTGGATGGTTGCCCGTACCGGCTATACGGGCGAGGACGGTTGGGAGGTCATGCTTCCGGCCGACCGTGCTCCGAGCCTTTGGCGGGGCTTGGTGTCCATGGGGATCCGGCCTTGCGGACTGGCCGCACGCGATTCGCTGCGTCTTGAGGCCGGTCTGAACCTGTATGGCCAGGATATGGACGAGGCCACCCATCCTTATGAGTCGAACCTTGGGTGGACCGTGGCGCTCGAGCCGCGGGACCGGGAGTTTATCGGCCGCGACGCGCTCGAGCGGATCAAATCCGAAGGGCCGCGTCGCCGCCTCGTCGGGTTGGTTCTCAGAACCCGGGGGGTGATTCGCCATGGTCAGGTGGTGCGCACGGCCGATGGCTCAGGCGTGGTGACCAGTGGGGGTTTCAGCCCGAGCCTGGAGCGTTCGATTGCGCTTGCGCGCATCCCGGCGGGTGAGGCGTGCGAGGCCACGGTTGAGATTCGGGGTCGTGCGGTTGCCGCCGCTATCGTCAAGCCCCCGTTTGTACGTCGCGGTAAACTGCTGGTGACCCTGGATAATCAAACGTAACAACTGGAGTATGGATCATGAGTGATATTCCCACTGATTTGCATTACACCGAAACCCACGAGTGGCTGCGCGAGGAGGATGACGGCTCGCTGCTTTTGGGGGTGACGGCCCATGCCGTCGAGTTACTCGGTGATCTTGTTTACGTCGAATTGCCCGAGCCCGAGAGCGAATTGAGTGGGGGCGAGGCCTGTGCGGTAGTGGAGTCCACCAAGGCGGCCTCGGATGTCTATAGTCCGGTTAACGGGGTAGTCGAGGCTGTCAACGAGGCTTTGAATGACAGCCCCGAACTGGTTAACCAGGATCCCTATGGCGCGGGTTGGTTGGTGCGTATCCGCCCCGCTACAACCGGATCATTCGACGGGTTGCTCGATGCCGGCCAGTATGCCAACCACATAGAATCGGCAGGCTGATCCATGCCGTTCATTCCCCATACCGCCGAGGATGTCCGCGAGATGCTCGGGGCCATCGGCGCGCCGAGCATCGAGGCCTTGTTCGATGAGATCCCCCCCGGGTTACGTATTGAACGCCTGGTGGGGGTGCCGGACGGGCTGAATGAGCAGGATATTGCGCGATTGATGCACAAGCGGGCCGATCGGGATCGGATCCGGCTCTCTTTTCTCGGCGCCGGAGCCTACGAACACCATATTCCCGCCGCGGTGTGGGAACTCGCCCTGCGGGGGGAGTATTACACCGCCTATACCCCTTATCAGGCCGAGGCCAGCCAGGGGACGCTGCAACTGATCTATGAGTACCAGTCGATGATGAGCGCGCTCACCGGACTCGATGTCTCCAATGCCTCGCTCTATGACGGGGCCTCGGCGCTGGCCGAAGCCTGCCTGATGGCACTTCGGATTCGGCGCAAGGATCGCACCCGACGTATCCTGGTTCCGGAGTCACTGAATCCGCGCTATCGGGCGGTACTGCGGACCATTTGTTCGGCGCAGGAAGTCGAATTCCATGAATTGGCCTTCGACCGGACGAGCGGGCGAATAGCCGAGGCCGCGTTGGCTCAAGCGCCGGAGGCGGCGGCTTTGGTCGTCGCCCAGCCCAATTTTTTTGGAGGGATCGAGGAGGTGGACCGGCTCGAACACTATGCTCGCGAGCGGGGTTTGTTCCTCATTGCGAGCGTGAATCCGACCGGTCTCGCGCTGTTCAAGCCGCCCGGTTCCTGGGGGGAAAAGGGTGCCGACCTCGCCTGTGGCGAGGGCCAGCCGCTGGGCTCGCCGTTGTCTTCCGGGGGGCCCTATTTCGGCTTCATGACCTGCCGCAAGGCGCATGTACGGCAATTACCCGGGCGCCTCGTCGGACGTACGCTCGATGCCCGGGGACGAGAAGGGTTCGTGCTTACATTGCAGGCCCGCGAGCAACATATTCGCCGTTCCAAGGCGACTTCGAATATCTGTACCAACCAGGGGCTGGCCGTGACCGCGGCGACCATTTATCTGGCCTTGCTTGGCCCCGAGGGCCTGCGCCGGGTGGCCGCGGCGAGCCATGTACGCACCCGTCAGTTGCTGGAGCGATGCATGGTCCGGGGATTGAAGCCGCGATTCGATACGGCCTATTTCCACGAGGTTGCGATCGATCTCGGGCAAGATGCCGAGGCGGTGCTGGCATCTCTCGCGACGGAAGGGATTCTCGGCGGCTATCCGCTCGGTCGGGATTGGCCCGAGTTGGCCGATTCGCTCCTGGTGTGCGCCACCGAGACCAAGACCGAGGACGATCTGGATCAATATGCCGAGGCGCTTGCGCCGCGGCTGAACGCACGGGCCGTCACGGCCTGAAAGCGAATATAAGGAGATATAAGCATCATGGCAACGATTACCTTGAAGGGAGATCCCATTCATACTTCGGGCAACTTGCCCCGACTCGGCGCCAAGGCACCGCCCTTTACCCTGACCGGTGGTGATTTGCAGGATATCGAACTCGGCGATTATGCCGGGCGGCGGGTATTGCTCAATATCGTACCGAGCCTGGATACCCCGGTGTGCGGCATCTCGACTCGGAAATTCAATGAGCATGCGCGGCGGCATTCGGGTGATGTCGTTGCCGTGGTTTCAGCGGATCTGCCCTTCGCCCAGGTGCGTTTCTGCGGCAACGAGGGACTTGAAAATGTGGTGACGCTATCGACTTTTCGTAGCCGCTTTCCCGAGGATTACGGGGTGAGAATCAGCGATGGTCCGCTTGCCGGGGTCACGGCCCGGGCGGTGGTTGTCATCGACGCCGGGGGCATCGTCCGCTATACCCAGTTGGTGCCGGAGATCGGTGAGGAGCCCGACTACCGCGAAGCGATCAAGGCGCTGGAAGGGTGCTGATCTACGCTCATTCACGGCCCGGACGGTTGGCTTGGGCACAGGTACCGGCGGGCGACTTCCCCGTAGATGACTTGCCTGCGGTGCTCTTGCGCGGGGATCCGCCGGCCCTGCCCGAGGTATCCGAACTCGATGTGGTGCGTCACTACACCCGGCTTTCCCAGCAGAATTTTTCCATCGATACGCATTTTTATCCGCTCGGTTCCTGTACCATGAAATATAACCCGCGCGGGGCGAATACGCTGGCCATGCTGCCGGGCTTTCTCGCTCGCCATCCGTTGGCGCCGGATGCGACCGGCCAAGGGATGCTCTCCTGTTTATATGAATTGCAGGGAATTCTCCAGTCCGTTTCGGGCATGCAGGCGGTTTCGCTGGCGCCGATGGCGGGCGCCCAGGGTGAATTCAGCGGGGTTGCCATGATTCGGGCCTACCACCTGGCTCGAGGCGATTTCGGGCGCAGCGAAATTATTGTTCCCGATGCCGCCCACGGCACCAATCCCGCAACCGCGGCAATGTGCGGCTACCGGGTGCGTGAGATCCGTACCGATGCCGATGGCGACGTGGACATTGAAGCGCTGAAACAAGCGGTGGGGCCGCAAACCGCCGGCATCATGCTTACTAATCCCTCTACCCTGGGTATTTTCGAGCGCCACATTGCACAGATTGCCGAAATTGTCCACGCTGTAGGTGGACTGCTCTACTACGATGGGGCCAACATGAACGCCATTCTCGGCAAGGTTCGCCCCGGCGCCATGGGGTTCGACGTCATGCATTTTAATTTGCATAAGACCTTCTCTACTCCCCACGGGGGGGGTGGCCCCGGCGCGGGTGCGATCGGCGCGGGGCCTCGGCTGGAACCCTTTTTGCCGCTGCCGTTGGTGGTTCGGGACGAGAGCGGGTTTCATCTCCAGGGCGAGCGGGAACGGCCTCGGTCCATCGGACGACTTTCGGCTTTCAACGGCAATCTCGGGGTTCTGCTCCGGGCCTATGTCTATATTCGGTTGCTTGGCGGTGAAGGGATGAACCGGGTGGCGGACTATGCGACGCTCAATGCCGCCTATCTCGCCAAGCGTCTTGCCGCCGTAGGCTTCGAGCTGGCCTTCCCGCGGCGCCGCGCCAGTCACGAGTTCATCGTGACCCTGCGCCGTCTCGCCAAGGAAAGGGGGGTAAGCGCCATGGATGTCGCCAAGCGCCTGCTGGATTACGGCTTCCACGCCCCGACCACCTACTTTCC
This sequence comes from Gammaproteobacteria bacterium, assembly GCA_027018875.1. Classification (GTDB taxonomy): domain Bacteria; phylum Pseudomonadota; class Gammaproteobacteria; order JAKDMP01; family JAKDMP01; genus JALUYA01. Next base: position 20,035 of record JALUYA010000049.1, on the reverse strand, counting down.
GGCGCTGGTGCCCGAGTGTCTGCTCATCGAGCCGACCGAAACCGAAGCCAAGGAAACGCTGGACGCCTTTGTAGAGGCGATGGCCGCCATTCTCGCCGAGGCGGAACAGGATCCGCAGAAGCTCAAGGGTGCGCCCTATACCACCCCGGTGAGTCGCCTGGATGAGGTTCGTGCCGCCCGCAAGCCGGACCTGGCCTGGAAGCCACCGGGTAGCGAGGCATGAGTGCGCTGATCTCAGGGTCCCTGGCCTATGACGTCATCATGCGGTTTCCGGGCCACTTCGCCGATCATATTTTGCCGGAACGGATCCACCAGCTCTCGGTTGCGTTCATGGTCGAGGATCTACGGCGCGAATTCGGAGGGTGTGCCGGTAATATTGCTTATACCCTGACGTTGATGGGGGAAACGGCACTACCGGTCGCGGCCGCGGGGCATGATTTCGGTGCTTATGCCGAGTGGATGGATACCAACGGTATCAGCCGTAAGTATGTGCGGGTACTCGATGATGTGTTTACCGCTCAAGCCTATATCAATACCGATGACGATGACAACCAGATCACCGCGTTTTATCCGGGCGCCATGGGGCGTGCCCACGAACAACCCCTGCCGGTAGGAACCAATGCCCGGGTTGGCATTGTCGCTCCCGATGGGCGGGAGTCGATGCGGCAGCACGCCGCGGAATTTCAGGCCGCCGGGATTCCGTTCCTGTTCGATCCCGGGCAGGGGCTGCCGATGTTCGATGGCCCGGCGTTGTTGGGGTTTCTCGAACAGGCGCGATGGCTGGCATTGAATGACTACGAGGCCGGCCTGTTTCAGCAAAAAACCGGGTTGAAACTTGAGGCTATCGCCGCACGGGTCGAGGCTATGATCGTGACTTTTGGCGGCAAAGGTTCGGTGATTTACGCCGCGGGCAAGCGCCACGAGATTCCCGTCGTTAAACCCGGTGCGGTTATCGACCCTACCGGTTGTGGTGACGCCTATCGGGCGGGACTTCTGTACGGCCTGTTGCATGGCTGCGATTGGGAAACCACCGGGCGGATTGCATCCCTGGCCGGCTCGATCAAGGTTGCGAGCCGGGGTACCCAGAACCATCGGTTCGGGCCAGAAGAATTTATTGAATATTTTCGTAGCGCCTTCGGTTACAGCCCTGTCTAAGGTAAAAACAGCCGCGGGAGACTGGCGGGCTTGAGCCGCTATCGGGCAGTATCCGATCGAGTCGCGGGGAGAGGCGGAGGCGGGCATCCATGCGTTTTTATTTGTGGCCCGAGCAAATGGAGCAGCCGCCCGGCCGACGGGGACGACGATCGGGACTCGGGACCTGGGACGAGAGGGGCACTCCGCGTCGAATTTCGCCACGTGAGGCCGGTGTTAACGGGTCAGTTCGGTGCCACAGAGGCGGCAGAAATGGGCGTCGGATTCATGCTGATCGGCGCCGCAACCGGGACAGGACAGATTGCTGGGGGTATGGGAGGCGCGCATAATTTCCACGCCCACGATACCGGCGGGTACGGCGATTATCGAATAGCCGAGCAGCATGACCAGGGCGGCAAGCGTCTGTCCGGCCGCGGTATGAGGCGTAATATCGCCATAGCCGACGGTGGATAGCGTAACGATTGCCCAGTACACGCCGCGCGGGATGCTGTCAAAGCCATCCCTTCCCCCCTCGATCAGATACATCAGGGCTCCGAACAGGATGACCAAGGTGACCAGGGTAAACGAGAATACGAGAATCTTGCGGCGGCTGGCGAGAAGGGCGCGGCGCAATGCGGTAGCTTCGCCGACGTAGCGGGTGAGACGAAGAATCCGGAAGATGCGCAGCACCCGAAGCAGCCGGATCAATGCCAAATAATGTCCGGCGGGTACGGCAAGTGCGATATAGGTCGGGAGCACGCCGACCAGGTCTATTAGCCCGTAGAAGCTGCGGGCATAGACAAGCGGACGGGCGGATACCACGAGCCGCAGCAGGTATTCGATCGAAAACAGGATGGTGAAGGCCCATTCCGAGGCTTCGAGTACGGTGCGTGCCCGGGCATGGATTGAGGGGACGCTGTTAAGCATTACCGCCGTGACACTCAGAACGATTAAGGCAATCACCGCGATATCGAAGGCGCGGCCGGCGGATGTTGCGTAGCCGAAAACTATGCGCGAGGCGCCTTGCCGCCAGGAGGTGTCGCGTTCGCGAATCTGATTGATTTCGCCACGGGCCATTCCCGGAGTCCCTGCAGGTACGAAAGGAATAGCATACAAGTTAGCGCGTATGGCGGGTGGATGGAAGGCGGGGTGATTCCGCCCGGGAGCGGCTCGTTGGCGTTCCGGTCAGGCGGAAGCGATGGTCTCCCGGCGGCGGGAATAGCGGAATCCGCTTAGTGGGCAGTCCGGGCTGTCCGGTTGAGATCAGGGGCTCTCTTGCGATCGGGCTTAGGGCCGGCGAAAGCTGCGGTGGATAATCGGGCGAGGACGGGGGGCTGAAGAATTCACCGGCGGCACCACCCTGGGGGCCGATGGTGCACCGTGCAGCCTATGGGAAAATGCGCTGGTCTTCATTTTGAGGCCGGGGAAAATTTCCTAGGAATTCCGGGTTTGTCGGGTCGTTGGATTGCCGCTCTTCCCGTAAGGCGGGCGTTACCCCCGTGGCGCCGGGAATCGCTTGGGCCTGTTTGGAATGGCTTATCTTAAAATTGGTTAATACGCACTTGCCTGCCGGGTTAAAACCGGGCGGAAATGGTAAACTCGGTGGCATTTTCAACGGCCGGACTGATGCTCGTTTATCCCAATATCGATCCAATTGCGATCCAAATTGGCCCGCTGGCGGTGCACTGGTATGGACTGATGTACCTGATAGGGCTCCTCGGCGGATGGTTTCTGCTGGTGCGCCGGACCCGGCGCAAGGATTTGCCTTTCCAGGCCCAGGAGGTGGGCGACTTGGTCTTTTACGCCGCGCTGGGGGTCGTGCTCGGCGGGCGAATCGGCTATGTATTGTTCTACAACCTATCCTATTACCTGGCTCAGCCATTGCGTATCCTAGCGGTCTGGGACGGGGGTATGTCCTTTCATGGGGGGTTGGTCGGGGTGCTGATCGCCGGCGGGGTTTATGCCTGGCGGCATCAAAAACACTTTTTCGATATTATGGACTTTATCGCGCCGGTGGTTCCGATCGGGTTATTCGCGGGCCGCATCGGTAACTTCATCAACGGGGAGTTGTGGGGCAAGGTGGCTTATCTGCCCTGGTCGATGCGATTGCAATGTTGGGAGCCGAGGTTCGGTGCGGATCGTTTTTATTGTCCTCCCGGGGTTCACGGCCTGTCGCCGCCGCATCAACCCTCGCAGCTCTACGAGGCCCTTCTGGAAGGGCTGGTGTTGTTTGTGATCCTGTGGTGGTTTTCGGCTAAACCGCGTCCACGCATGGCGGTGGCCGGAGTGTTTTCGCTTGGCTATGGGGTATTTCGTTTCGCCGTAGAGTTTGTGCGCCTACCCGATCCCCAGCTCGGTTACCTGGCCTTCGGCTGGCTCACCATGGGACAGATTCTTTCGCTGCCGTTGATCCTGACGGGGCTGGCCCTTCTCTACCTGGCCTATCGGCCGCAGCAGACGGTATGAGACCCTACCTGGATCTCCTGCACCGGGTTCTCTATGAGGGCGTGGAGAAACCGGATCGTACCGGTACCGGTACCCGGGCGATTTTCGGCTATCAAATGCGGTTTGATCTCGCTCGGGGTTTCCCGCTGGTCACGACCAAGCGGGTCCACGTCAAATCGATCGTTTACGAGTTGCTGTGGTTTTTGCGCGGGGAAACCAATATCGGGTGGCTCAATGCGAATGGGGTGACAATCTGGGATGAATGGGCCGATGAGCGCGGCGACCTGGGACCGATTTATGGGTATCAATGGCGTTCCTGGCCGGATGGTTCGGGTGGGTATATCGACCAATTGCGGCAGGTGGTGGATGCGATCCGGCGCGATCCTTATTCCCGACGGCACCTGGTGAGTGCCTGGAATGTATCCGATCTCGGCAAGATGGCGTTGGCCCCTTGCCATGTGCTGTTCCAGTTCCATGTGGTCGGCAACCGTCTATCCTGCCAGTTATACCAGCGAAGTGCCGATGTGTTTCTCGGGTTACCGTTCAATATCGCCTCCTATGCGCTGCTTACGCACCTGGTGGCGGCCCAGACCGGGCTGGAACCGGGGGAGTTCATCTGGACCGGGGGAGATTGTCATCTGTATCGGAACCATTTGGAGCAGGCCCGAATGCAGCTTGAGCGTACGCCTTGTCCGGCGCCGCGCCTCGTGCTACAGCGGCGGCCGGAAAGCCTGTTCGACTATGAATATGAGGATATCGCACTGCTGGGTTATCAGGCGCACCCGCATATCTCCGCTCCCGTCGCGGTCTGAGCGGGTATGACCCGGGTCAGCCTGGTGGCGGCGGTAGCCGAGAACGGGGTGATCGGCCGCGCCGGTATCATGCCCTGGCATCTCCCGGCCGATTTGGCCCGTTTTCGGCGGGTCACCCTGGGCAAGCCCATAGTTATGGGTCGGCGCACTTACGAGGCGATTGGGCGTCCCTTACCGGGACGCCGAAATATCGTGGTAACCCGGAATTCCGGCTGGTTCCGCAAAGGGGTTACCCAGGTGGGGGGCATCGAGGCGGCGCTCGCCGCCTGTGCCGCTGAGGCCGAGGTGATGGTTATCGGCGGCGGCGAGATCTACCGGGCCTTCCTGCCCCGCGCGGAGCGCATTTATCTTACCCGGGTGCATGCGCGGCCGCAGGGGGAGGTCAGGTTTCCCGATTTGTGGCCCGGGCAATGGCGTGAACTGGAGTGCAGCCACCGTCCGGCGGATAAGGACAACCCTTATGCTATGGACTTTGTGATACTCGGGCGGGATGCACAGCCTTAAATTTTATTATGCGGGAATCACGGCGGTTGTTGTGCTCGGCGTGGCGTTGTTCTCCGGCCTTGCCTTGGAGGTGTTACGGGTTGGGGGCCGACGGAGCGTGGGCCTTGCGGTGCTTGCGGGGTTTGGCGCTGCGGTTGTCATCCTGCTTGGCCTGTTGCTATGGCTCTTGGTGAGAACTCATTTTCGGGCCCTGAATTCTGCAGCAGGCCTGGGGGGAACGGTTCGCGAGAATAGAGATCTGCTTGCCGCAATTCATAATGATTTGCGGGAGGCAATCTATTGTGGCACCCCGGACAAGGGGCTGACCTATGTCAATCGTGGGCTACTGCGGATGTTTGGCTATAAGGATCTGGCGGCTTTTTCCGCCCAACCCATGGCGGAACATTATGGTGATCCCAGCCGTTACGAGCAATTGCGGGCCAGGCTGCTGGCCGAGGGCCGTTACGAGGATGAGGAGGTCGAGTACCACCGTGGCGATGGAAGTCGCTTCGTGGGCCTGAGTTCCGGGCGGTTGAGGCGGGCCTCGGACGGGAAGGTGCTGTACTACGACGGCCTGATCCGTGATATTACCCGCTGCAGGGAAGCCGAGCGCAGGGCGTATTTTCTTGCCCATTACGATTCACTTACCGGGTTGCCGAATCGAACTTTGTTCGATGAGCGTTTTCGCCGGGCCGTGGCGGGGGCAAGACGGGGTGGATACCAGTTGGCACTGCTTTTTCTGGATCTGGATCACTTCAAGGAGATCAATGCTTCGCAGGGGCATGAAGTGGGTGATCGGGTGTTGGTTGAAGTAGCGCGAAGGCTGGGGGCATGCGTCCGCAACGAGGATGGTCTGACCCGGTTCGGTGGTGATGAATTTGGGCTGCTGCTGGCGCATATCGAGGACGAGTCCGATGTTCTCCGCGTGGTGCGGATGATCGTCGACCGACTCAGCGAACTTTATCGAGTCGGTAAGCTGGAACTCCATATCAGCCCTTCGGTGGGGGTGGCTTTCTGTCCGCCCGATGGAGCGGATCTCGGGGTATCGTACAGGCATGCCGATGCTGCGATGCACCAGGTCAAGCATGGTGGAGGTGCGGGTTACGCCTTCTACACCGAACAGGTCGGCGAATGTGTGCGACGACACAGAGATTTGAAGCAGGCGTTGCACCAGGCCGTCGAAGAGGATGAATTTCGCCTGGTATTTCAGCCCCGGATATCGCTTAAGTATGGCCGCATTATGGCGGTGGAGACGTTGTTGCGCTGGAGTCGGCCGCACTGGGGCTCGATTACGCCGATGGAATTCATTCCGGTAGCCGAACGCACGGGATCGATCGTTCCGCTGGGGCGATGGATGCTTGCGGAGGCGTTGATGCAGTGGAAACGCTGGTCCGAGCGGTTGGAGGCGGTGCCTCGCATCGGCGTTAATGTCTCGGCCCGGCAACTGCGTGAACCCGACTTCGGAGAAAAGGTACGCCGGGTCCTGTCCATGGCCCATGTGCCCGGCGAGATGCTGGAGCTTGAATTGACTGAAAGCATGTTGCTCGTGGCCAACGCCGAACTGGAGCGGACCCTGACCGACCTGCGGGCGGGCGCGGTGATGCTGGCCTTCGATAATTTCGGAATCGGCTACTCGAATTTGGGTAATCTAAAACGCTTCGGTGTCGGTGTGGTCAAAATCGATCAGTCCTTCGTGCGCGATGTCAGTGACGATCCGAACGATGCCTCGATTGTGCGGGGCATCATCTCCATTGCCCGGGATTTTGGCGTACAACTGGTTGCCAAGGGAGTGGAAACCGGGGCTCAACTCGATTGGCTGCGGCGGATGCGTTGCGACCAGGTTCAAGGATTTCTGCTGGCGCGGCCAATGCCGGGTGATGCGATTCTCGATTTCCTCGAGCGGTGGGAGCGGCAAGGGCCAACCTCGCTGTTTGCGCCCCGGGAAGACTAATGGGGATTGCCGCGACGGATTCCGCGCCGGGCTGCAGCCGGGATAGACGAATGCCGCGGCAGCGGGGGGCTCGTTTAAACGTCCCTGGATGTTCGGTGGCGCCGGGGTGGAGGAGAAATGCCCGGCGGCATCAGATGCCGTGCAGGCGTCCGCCATCCACGGGCAGGGAGACGCCCGTGATATAGGCCGCCGTGGGTGCGGCCAGAAAGGCGATGGCCGCGGCAATCTCCTCCGCTTGGGCAAAGCGTCCCGCGGGTACACCGGCGCGGGCTACGGTTTCGACCTCGGCGGCGGGTTGCCCGGAATCCGCGGCGCGGGCGCTGAACAGGGAGGCCAGCCGTGCGGTTGCGGTAAAGCCGGGCAAGATGTTGTTAATGGTGACTCCGTGGGGGGCCAGCTCGCGGGCGAGGGTTTTTGCCCAGCCGGCACAGGCGGCACGGATGGTGTTGGATACCCCCAACCCGGGGATTGGTTCGCGAACCGAGGTGGAGATGACATTAATGATGCGCCCGTAACCCGCGGCACGCATGTCTGGAACTACGGCCTGGGTGAGCAAATGCGCCGCGATCAGCAGCCGCTCGAAGGCCCGGCGGAACTGCTCCGGCGTGGCTTCGAGCAGGGGCCCGCCGGGTGGTCCACCGGAATTATTCACCAGGATATGCACGGGGTGGCGCAAGGCATCGAGTTGCGCGGGCAGGGTATCGGTGCGATCGAGGTCGGCGGTGAGGCTGTGGTGTTGCGCGCTCCCGAGCCGGGGCAATTCGCACTCGAGCCGTGCCAGTTTCTCGGCATCGCGCGCGAGCAAGGTGACGCTGGCGCCCTGTGTGGCCAGTGCGTGGGCAGTGGCCCGGCCGATACCCCGGCTTGCCCCGCACACCAACGCATGGTAGCCGCTCAGTAATTCCTTCATGTTGACCTCCGTGGCAGGTGGACTGCAATAAGCGGATTGTAGCCCGGCGCAGCTATCCCGGAGGTTTGTGGCCGGATCTCCGATGAATTTCGGTTTTCTACCGGACCAGGCTCGATCGGCCTCAACCGCGCCAGGGCTTGTCTCCCTGCTCGCAGGGTACGGAGAACCACGCCTGTTCGCCGTCCAGGCGCAAGGCACTCAGATTCCCTCCCCAGACACAGCCGGTATCCAGGGGGTAGAGGTTCGGTACCTTGATCGGCCCCAGCGTGGCCCAATGCCCGAATACGATGTGGGCATCCGCGTTGCGCCGCCCCGGAGCCAGAAACCAGGGTATGAGATGCGGCGGCTGGGTCCCGGGAGTTCCCGAATGCTTGAAGTCCAGTGCCCCGTCCCGGGTGACGTAGCGCAGGCGGGTGAATATATTGATGATCGCCCGAAGCCGTTCCATGCCCCGAAGGTCGTCGGACCAGCGCTCGGGTCGGTCGCCATACATTCCTTCCAGGAGCGAGTGACTATCTTCGGCGCCGAGCGCGGTTTCCGCCTCGTGGGCCAGCCGGGAGGCCTGATCCAGATCCCAGGCTGGTGCGAGACCGGCATGAACCATGACGTAACCGAGATCGGTGTCATGCCACAGCAATGGGCGGTGGCGTAGCCAGGCGATGAGTTCGGGGCCGTCCTCGGCCTTGAGAATGGTTGCCAGAGAGTGGGAGGGAGCGCGGATGCCCGCGGCCATGGCGATCAGGTGCAGGTCATGGTTGCCCAGTACCGCTACCGCATGATCTCCCAGTCCACGCACGAAACGAAGAACCTCGAGCGAGTGGGGTCCGCGGTTGATCAAGTCGCCTGCGAACCAGAGGAGATCCTCGGTCGGATCGAAGCGGATTCGCTCGAGCAATCTCTGGAGTGCCTGCATGCAGCCCTGGACATCGCCAATCGCAAAAACCGCCATCAATCAGTCCCTGTTTTTCTATGTGATGGGCCGCGGTTCATACGTCCGGAACCCTGGTGTGGCAGCTGGGAACGGGCGGGAGAAAAATGCAATGGAGCCATTCTCCCGCTGCGGATAGCCGCTTGGCATGGACTAGGGCGTTGCAATCGCCAGGGACAACCCAGGGCTGCTTCGGTAATGAGCGACTGGGCGGCGGACGTAGGCTTGCTTCGATGTCGACCGGATGGAGGATAATGGTAGGTACACTCGAAATAATAGTTGTAATTTTATCAGCCCCGGGTGTCGTCTTGCCGGGGTAAGCGTACGACCAGCAGATCGCAGGGCACATGACGCAACAGCGAGCGCTCGGTGTGGCTGGTGAAAAAGGGCAGCCCATGGCGTTCATGGGCACCGGCAATTAGCAGATTTGCGCCTGTGACTTCGACCAGTTGGGCCAGCTCGGTGGCGATCTGACCGAGGCTGACATATTGTTTTGCCCGATCCAGGCCGGCCTGCCTGGCGATATCGGCCAGACGTTTGCGGGCTCCCACCAAGAGTTCCGATCCGAGGCTGATGGGGGGGGCGACTAGCGCTTCCCCGGCGGGCTCGGTGGGCAGGTACTCGACTATATGGGCCAGGGCGAGAGAGGCACCGAAACACTGGGCTAGGGCGTTGGCATGCGTAATCAGCCGCAAGGAGTCGGTCTCAAGGTCCAGTGCAACCAACAGGTGTCGATAGGTCTTCATAATGGAAAGTTGGGGTCTAAGTTGCCCTTATCCTGCGTTTTACGGGGGTGGTTGTCAATCCGCCGCCGATTCCGGATCAGCCGGTGGCGGAGCGGGCTACGTTGAGTATTCGGGCCAGTGTGGCATAGTCGGCCGGCTCAAGGGTGTCCGGGCGGGCGCGCGGGTCGAGCCCGGCGGATTTGATGAGGCTGGGGTCCAGCAAACCACGGAAGGCACTGCGAAGCATTTTGCGCCGGGCGGAAAATCCACGGCGGACCAATTGATCGAACAGCCCCCAGTCACCCGGGTCGAAGGGGGGGGTTGGATGAGGTACCAGGCGCACGACCGAGGAATCCACTTTTGGCGGTGGCTGGAAGGCGCCCGGGCCGATGGTGAACAATTTGCTGGTTTGGCAGCGTGCGGCGAGCATGATGGTGAGACGTCCGTAGCTGCGGGTTCCAGGGGAGGCCGCCATGCGCTCGACCACTTCGCGCTGAAGCATTAGGTGTAGGTCCACCAGCCTGGCCGAGGCTTGCAGGAAACGGAACAGGAGCGGGGTGGATATGTTGTAGGGTAGGTTGCCGACGATGCGTATCGGCTGCGCCTGCGCCAGTTCCGCATAGTCGATAGCGAGAGCATCGGCGGAGAGAATCTTGGCCCTTTCTAGGTCGGGCTCCCTGCCGAGGCGTGCCGCCAGGGTTCGGTCCAGTTCGATCAGGGTCAGGCGGGCGCCGCTTGCGGCGAGGGAGCGGGTCAGGGCGCCGCGGCCGGGCCCGATTTCGACCAGATGCTCATCCGGTTGTGGATTGATGGCGGCAATAATCCGGGCGATGATAACTGGATCATGCAAAAAATGCTGTCCGAGGTGTTTTTTTGCGGATTCAGCCACGGCGGCGGGCGGCCAGTTTGGCGGCCAGCGCCAGTGCGGCCTCGATGCTGCCCGGATCAACCCGCCCGGTGCCGGCACGATCCAGGGCCGTGCCGTGGTCCACCGAAGTGCGTACGGCGGGTAGCCCGAGGGTAACATTGACCGCCTGCCCGAAGCCGGCATACTTGAGTACCGGGAGCCCCTGGTCGTGGTACATCGCCAGCACGGCATCCACCGTGGCCAGCCGCGAAGGGAGGAAGGCCGTATCGGCAGGCAGTGGCCCCTCGAGGGCCAGCCCTCGATCCCGCAGGCACTCCAGAACCGGGGTAATGATGTGCCGTTCCTCGTTGCCGAGGTAGCCGTCTTCCCCGGCATGAGGGTTGAGGCCGAGAACCTGGATGCGGGGTTCAGCCAGTCCGAAATCCCGCATCAGGGCAGTGTGTAAAATTTCGATTACGCGGCCGAGATGCTCACGGGTAATAGCGTGGGGCACCTTGGAAAGTGGTAGATGGGTGGTCGCCAGTGCCACCCGAAGGCTACCCGAGAGCAACAGCATCACCGGCTGAACACCACCGGCAAGCCGGGCCAGGTATTCGGTGTGCCCGCTAAAGGGCCTGCCTGCCCGGTTGATGATTCCCTTGTGCAGGGGGGCGGTGACCAGAGCCGCCGCCTGCTCGGCGCGACAGTCCCGCCAGGCGGCATCCAGTGCGGCCAGTACGGCGGGGACATTGGCCGGATCGAGTCGCCCGGGATGTGCCGGTGCGGTTAATGGAACCGGGTACACGGACAGAACGCCTGCCGGGGTGGAGATCGGCGCTTGCGTGGAATCGCGTTCCACCAGTGACAGGGGTAAATTCAGTAATCGGGCCCGGTCATGCAGCAGGGCCGGGTCGGCGTAAGCCAGCAGTTCATAGCCGCGCTTGCGCTGAGCTGCGATGACCGCCAGGTCCGGGCCGATTCCGGCGGGCTCGCCCACGGAGAGCGCGATACGCACCGCCACGGTGGCGCTCAGCCTTGGTTTTTCCCTTGGCCCGTGACCGGGTTCGCCAGGGAGGGATCGAGGATGTGTATGTAGGCTTGATCGCGCAGGGTGCGCTTGAATTGCGCTAACTGCTCGCGCAGCTTGCGCTGGAATATTGCCTGGTAGGCGGCATTGCGCCGGGCGTCTTCTCCCATATTATGCTTGCGCTTGGCGATTAGCTCAACCAGTTCCCAGCCTTGTAGGGTTTTGATGGGCCGGCTGATTTGTCCCGGGGCGAGAGCGGTGACGGCTTTGGCTACGGGGGGGGCCAGGTTGCCCGGGGAGATCCAGCCGAGGTCGCCTCCATTACCGGCGGAATTCGGATCGTCGGAATATTCTCTGGCAGCGGCGGCAAAGCGGGTTTTCCCAGCCTTGATGGTATCGCGGAGTTTTACGGCCAACCGAAAGGATTGCTTGAGAGTCCGGATGGGATTTGGCCGAATCAGAATGCGTTTGACATGGTATTGGATCCCGATCAGGCGGCTCCTGGGTTTGCGCACCGCCAGCAGCTTGATGATGTGATATCCGCTGGGGCCCTCGATCGGAGCCGAGATTTCACCGGGCTTGAGCCGGGGGACCACCGCGGCGAAGATGGTGGGCAGATCCGCCCCCTTGCGCCAACCGATGGTACCACCCTTGAGGGCATTGGGGCCAGCGGATTTGGCCACTGCCAGGGAAGAAAAATTTCCCCCGGATTGGAGTTTGGATTCGAGTTTTTGGGCCTGTTTCAGAGTTGCGGTAATAGCTCCAGGCCCGGCGTTAGCGGGAAAAGCAAGGAGAATCTGCGCCAGTTTATACTCCATATCTCCCGTTTTCGCACGGTTTTCCCGCTGGATGTACTGGCGTATTTCCGCGGGGGTAACCACGATATTGGCGGCAACCTCCTGTTGCTCGAGCTGGCGGATGATGAGTTGATTACGAATCGTGTTACGAAAGTTTGTATAGCTTTGACCTTGGGTCTTCAAGGCTTGTGGCAACTGGGCCAGCGTCAGGTGGTTGCGCTGTGCGATTTCGGCCAGAACGCGATTGAGCTGATCGTCATTCACGGTAATTTCCAGCCGTCTGGCCATTTGCAGTTCCAAGGTCTTGGTTATTAACCGGTTTAGTACCTGATGACGTAATACGTTAGCCGGTGGAATTGGGGTTCCCTGGGCCTGGAGTACCGTACTGATCTGCCGTGATTCCCGATTCAGGGTGCTTGCGAGAATGGGTTGATCGTTGATGACCGCGATCACTTGATCCAGCAGTTTACCGGGTGGAGCGGCCTGGGTGCTCGTTTCCGGGGGGGTGGGTGTAGCGGCGGCCAGTGCCGTGCCGGAAAGCAGCAGCAGTCCCACGCCAAAGGCGGTGATCCACCGTCCCGCGGCGCGGCGCCCCTCCGGGCGGAAGTCGTTGCCAAGAAGGTTTGAGCCTGCCAGAGGCGTTTCCCCCTCCCGGATTGGGTTTCGGGTACCCTGTGCGTCAGTCATTTGTATTCCCATAGCCATAGATGTCATCACGAAGCAGGCCGCTCAACCGATTGCCGAGGCTGCCAAGCCCCTTGAGTTGAAGCTCGAAAAAGATTGCGCTGCTGCCGCCGCCGCTGAAAGTCACAAAACGTCGTTGGGCAATCCGCAGGCGCCAACAACAGGTATCGTATTGTAAGCCGCCCAGGGTTTCTATGGTTTGATGGTCACGCAGAGAATAGTTCCAGCGGCCGAACAGGCTCCAGTGGGTGCCGAGCGGCCAGGCGAAAGAAATATCGGTCTGGTCGAGTTCTCCACTGCGGTACAGGTAGCCGAGGTTGAGTACCCGATAGGCGTTGGGGCGGTACTGAAGACTTACGTAGCCCTGATCAAAGCGGTGGTTGTAGGGATTGTAATCCGCTACCCCGCGGGCGAACAGATGGTTGCCCAGGTTTGCGGTGATTTCGCCCACGTAATCGGAACGCGCCGTGGTGGCGGGCGCACGGCCGGGGAGCGTGACTTCGCGGTTGCGAAAATACAGAATCTGGCCGAGTCCCAGCGATAACATCTCGTTGCCGGTCTCCGAATTGATGAATCGCGAGTGCAGCGCGAGGGTGAGCTGGTTGGCGTCACCGAGGCGATCGGGGCCCACAAAACGGTTGGCGGCGAACAGTTGCTGGAAGTCGAGCGGCGGCCGGTAGGTATCGAAGATGGGGATAGTGGTTTGGTTTCTATAAGGAATATAGAGATAGAATGCCTCGGGTTCGAGTGTCTGGGTGAGCCAGCCTTGCGTGCCTAGGTTGCGCTCGAAATCCAGGCCGGAAGCGATCGAGAAAATGGGGGCCGACCGGTTTAGCGTTACGCCGGCCTGGCTGCCGGAGGCATCGAGATTGTAATGGGCCTCCTGGTAGGCGAGCCGGGGCGTCAGGTACCAGCTTGCGCCGCCGAAGTGCTGCGAGATGCTGGGGGTGAGGATATCGCGCAAGGCGCCCGGGCGTGCCGGGGCCTGGAACCGGGTGAAATCATTACCGAGGCCTACCGTGAGGCCGGTGCGGTAATCGGGCCAGGCGAAATTGAAGCCGACTTCCGGTAGCTTGCGATAGGGACGGGCGCTTGCCGGTAGTGTGGGGTCGAGAGGGGCAAGATCTTCCAGGGTGATGAAGGCCGAGCCGGCGGGAACCCGATAGGTCGCGCTGACCAGGCGGCGCTGATAGGTCTGCGAGACCTGGCGCAGGCTGGTGCCGAAATCTTCCAAGTAGTAGGGATCGGAGACATACTCCAGCGAAGTATTGACCTGCCAATGGGAGCCGAGCCGGGTGGTTTCGGCAAGCTGGGCGAGTCCGCGGCTGCGTTCGCTGGCGCGGTCATGGGGCAGATAGGTGAAGTGGAGTTGGCCGCGGGTGCCGGGGAACAGGTAGCGATAGGTGTCCATGAGCATGATCCCGCGATGAGTGATGATCCGCGGAGTCAAGGTCATATCCATGTTGGCGGCGATGTTCCAGTAGTATGGAATTTCAATATCCAGGCCGTTGGTCGAGTTTTGCGACAGGCTGGGGAAGAGAAAGCCGGATTTGCGCCGGTTGGTAAGCGGAAATGACAGGTAAGGTGTCCACAAGATGGGCACGCCCTTGAAGCTTACCCAGACGTTGTGGGCGAAGCCTACTTCGGTGGTGTTGTCGAGAAGTACCTGCCCGGCATGCAGGCGCCAGGCGACCCTGTGTAGTGGGCAGGTGGTGTAAGTGAGCCGGAACAGGCGGCTTCGTTTCGATTGATAGGTCTTGATCCGGATAGCGGTACCGCGGCCGTGCCGGGAAGGAATCTGATATTGATTGTTGAAAAAATTACCCTGATCGGTGGCAAAATCATAGTTTCCGTGGGTGGCTGCCAATTGCAGAAAGGGTTCGGCGTAGCGGATGTGTCCGCGCCCGCTGGCAATGTGGTTGGCCTGGTCGTAGCGCAGAAGATCGGCCCACAGGCGCTCGTTGCCCCGGGTGGCGACGACATTGCCGCGGAATAGAGAGGTTCCGCGGCGGTGGAGGATAGACCGGTCGGCCTGGATGATCAATGGTGCGCGGGCGTTCGTCGTTGTGGTCGCGGGCGTAGGCGCCAGCAGAGGATTGATCGGGCAGAGCGCAAACTGGTCCGGATGGATCGAGGGGGGCCGCGCCGCGGCGGCGGCGCTGAGCAGCAGGCAAAATAATAACAGGGAGTGACGGCCTGGCGGCACAATGATTCCGAAGCAAACAAGACGAGGTAAGATCGCACAATGAGTACTCGGGCGGCAAGTGCGGACGGAACAAGCGAGCGTCTCCAGGCGCTGACCGGCTATGCGCGGGAGGTGTTCGGGCATTTCATGACCTGGGTGCCGGTGCCGGGGGATGCGAGCTTTCGGCGTTATTTTCGTGCCAGACTCGTGGACGGGCG
Source organism: Gammaproteobacteria bacterium (assembly GCA_027018875.1). Lineage (GTDB taxonomy): Bacteria > Pseudomonadota > Gammaproteobacteria > JAKDMP01 > JAKDMP01 > JALUYA01. The sequence continues at coordinate 4,892 of JALUYA010000049.1, read as the reverse complement.
GATGGTGATCGCCATGGATGCCCCGCCGGAGCACGAAGATCTGCCGCGCTTTCTCCGGGTTGCGGCACTGATGCGCGCGGCCGGGGTGCATGTGCCCGAGGTCTACGCGGCGGATATCTGCCGCGGGTTTGCCCTGCTCTCCGACCTGGGTACTCGCACCTACCTCGATGTTATTACCGTCGATAATGCCGATGAGTTCATCGAGCCCGCACTCGATAGCCTGCTACGTTGGCAACAGGCGAGCGAGCCGGGGAAACTGCCGGACTACACGCCTGCCTTGCTCGGTGCCGAGCTGGATTTATTCGCCGATTGGTATGCCGGCCGGCATCTGGCGCGAGCGCTGCGCGGGCGTCCGGGTGAACTCTGGTCTGCTCTGCGCCAGGCCCTGGTCGCCGCCGCCGGGGAACAGCCCCAGGTCTTTGTGCATCGTGATTATACCGTGCGTAACCTGGTGGTCTCGTCGCCTTGTCCCGGGGTCATCGATTTTCAGGATGCGGTTCTGGGGCCGATCGCCTACGACTTCCTGAGCCTGACCCGTGATGCCTTCGTTTCCTGGCCGCCGGAGCGTATCGATCGCTGGCTGGCATCTTATGCGGCGTGGGCGCGACGGGCGGGTCTGGCGGTTCCGGCGTCGCCGCCGACCCTGCGGCGCTGGGTCGATCTGATCGGGGTACAGCGCCATCTCAAAGTGATCGGTATTTTCGCCCGCCTGGCCCACCGCGACGCCAAGCCGAGATACTTGCTGGAAATTCCCCGGTTTCTCGGTTATCTTCACGCCGTCGCACCGCGATACCCGGAAACCGCCGGGCTAGTGGAAATCCTGGATAGCCTGGGCGCCGGAGAATCCCCGTGCGGGCCATGATTCTGGCCGCTGGGCGTGGCGAGCGCCTGCGCCCGCTCACCGATCGGGTGCCCAAGCCGCTGGTGGAAGTGGGAGGTACCCCCCTGGTCGTTCGTGCGATCGAGCGCTTGCGGGCGGCGGGAATTACCGAGTTAGTGATCAATCTCGGCTGGCTGGGGGAACAGATCAGGGATCGGCTCGGCACCGGTCGATCCTGGGGTGTCGAAATCGCCTACTCCGAGGAAGGCGAGGATACCTTGGAGACCGGCGGCGGGATCGTCAAGGCCTTGCCGCTGCTGGGACCGGCGCCTTTCTGGGTGCTCAGTGCCGACCTGCTGTGCGACTATGCCTTCCCGGTGCGGGCGCTTGCTCCGGGGGACTTGGCGCATCTATTGTTGGTGGATAATCCGGTGCACCATCCCGGCGGGGATTTCGACTTCGAGGCCGGGCGGATCGCGCCGGGACGTGGGGAGCGACTGACCTATGCCGGCGTGGGCCTGTTGCATCCGGATCTATTCGCCGGGTGTCCCAGGAAACGCTTTTCCTACGTGCCGTTGCTGCGCCGGGCAGCGCGTGCAGGTCGTGTCGGCGCGGAACGGTATCGGGGATTGTGGTTGGATGTGGGGATTGCGGCGCGGCTGGCCGCCGCCCGCAAAGCCGCGGGCGGCACCGGTCCGGCTCACGGTCCCCTCATGTCTTGAGCCCGAGGTAGCCTTCGCGCTTAAGGCGTTGGCCCGCACTTCGGGCGTAGTGTTCATCGCCTTCGATGCCCAGTCCCTCGACCAGACGATTCATCAGGTTGAACAGGGCACAAACGGCGATCGCATCATGTAGGGCGCGATCATTCCAGCCAGCCGCGAAGACCGTTTCAGCATCGGCCGAAGTCATACGTGAGGGAGTGCGGGTGAGCTTGGCCACGTAGTGCAGTATCGGTTTGAGCCGGGGATCCACCGGGGCGGCGTCGATATTCTTACTCAGCGCGGCCAGTAGGTTTGCGGACAGGCCGAAGGCCTCGGCGGTGCGAGAGTGGACGCCATGGCAATAAGCGCAGGCATTGAGCCCGGAAACAAAGGCGGCAATCAGTTCACGTTCGGCAACCGTGAGTGGAGAGTCACCGCGAAGTAACGCCTCGTGATAGTCGATTAACGGGTTGTATTGTTGCGGCAATTGGGCGAATACATCGTGCAGGCGCGTGCCTCGGGTGAACGGCTTAAGAACGGTCATGGTTTCTCCGTCAGATGGTGATTCGATAGGGTGAAAGATTGAGGGCTTGTGCTGCATCATATTATTGGTACTTTCCCGTCTGGAGATGTGTCGGAGATGAACCCGGGTTCAGGCCCGGGCCAGCGCATATACGCTGACGTGCCTGGCGCCAGCCTGTTTCAGCGTCGCTGCCAGGGCCTCGGCGGTGCTGCCGGTGGTGATGACATCATCGACAAGCGCCACGTGCAAGCCGTTGAAACGGCACTTGCAAGCAAAGGCCCCGGAGAGGTTCCGGCGCCGCGCCGCAGCGCCGAGGCCGCTTTGGGCCGGGGTGTGGCGGCGGCGTATCAGCGAGTGGTACCGGATCGTAATGCCCAGCGACCGGGCGAGGGGGCGCGCGATCTCGATGGCCTGGTTGAAACCACGCTCGGATAATCGGCGCGGATGCAGCGGGACCGGAACCAGAATATCGGGGCGGCGGGCGGCACGCATAACCAGGTATTCGCTGAACGCCAGGGCCAAGGTCCGCCCAACGGCCAGGTGTCCATGGAATTTAAAGGCCTGGAGCATCGGTGCGATCGGCCAGGCGTATTCAAACGCGGCATAGGCCCGGTCGTATCCGGGCGGATGCAGGGCGCAATGCCCGCACAGATCTCCGGGGGTTTCCAGGGGGATGGCGCAGCAGCGGCAGGGATGATCGTTCCAGGGAAGATCGCGGAAACAGTCCCGGCACAGCCCGGACGCGGACCGGGTGCCGCAGGCCAGGCAGCGTTCTCCCAGGTGGATCAACGTGTGCGTCAATCGGCGCAGGTACTGCTGCCCGGTGTTGGCGCACAAATCAGTTGGCTCGATGTTTCGACTATAGAGTGGAATGAGGCGGATTCCTTTTCTGGTTCGGTTCATGGTCGGGCCCGTTAATTTCGAAGGGGTGGCGTGCTATAGAAAAATATCTTTTTGGGTTTTACCAGGCTTGAGGGGTAGCGGCGCTTTATCAATTATCGCGCTCTGTTTATCCTCTGCTATTTCAGCCGGGTGATGCCGCGCATCCGGAGCCATAGTGGCTCCCGACCCACTCGCGGTACTCCCCGTTCAGAATTGGCCGCCACCAAGTCTCATGAGATATATACCAGTGAATGGTTGTCGCCAGGGCTTCCTCGAAGCGGTGCATGGGCGTGTAATCTAGTTCATACTCGAGCTTGTCGGCGGCGATGGCATAGCGGCGGTCGTGCCCGGGGCGATCTTTGACGAAGCGGATGTGGCGGGCATGTGGTGCGTCTTCCGGGCGCAGCGTGTCCATGACGCCACACAGGGTCTCGACGACTTGAAGGTTGGTGCGCTCATTGTCTCCGCCGATATTGTAGGTCTCGCCCACCCGCCCGCGTTCCAGGATTCGCTCGATCCCGTGGCAATGATCTTCGACATACAACCAGTCGCGGATATTCCGTCCATCGCCGTACAGGGGTAGCGGCTTGCCTTCGAGCAGGTTCAAGATGCACAGGGGGATGAGTTTTTCCGGGAACTGGTAGGGTCCATAGTTGTTGGAACAGTTGCTGATTGTGGTGTTCAGGCCGTAGGTGTGATGGTAGGCGCGCACCAGGTGATCGGAAGCCGCCTTGCTCGCGGAATACGGCGAGTTGGGCGCGTAGGCCGTGGTCTCGCTGAAGGCAGGATCCGATTGCCCTAGCGAGCCATAGACTTCGTCGGTGGAAACATGGTGAAAACGGTGCCCCGGCAGCGGGGCATCGCCTGCCAGCCACACCGCGCGCGCGGCCTTGAGCAGCGCGTGGGTACCGAGAATATTGGTGTCGATGAAGGCGTCGGGACCGGCAATGGAACGGTCCACGTGTGATTCGGCGGCGAAATGCACCAAGATATCGATTGCTTCTTCCCGGAGCAACCGCTCAACCAGTGCCTGATCCCGGATGTCGCCCTGAACAAAGCGGAACCCGGGGTGCTCTTCGATGGCGGCCAGGCTTGCTCGGTTTCCGGCGTAGGTCAGCAGATCGATTACTACCACTCGATCCGCGGGATAGCGGGCTAGCCAATAGTGAACAAAATTAGCCCCGATAAAGCCCGCACCGCCGGTAACGAGCAGGCGGCGGGGAGAGCATTCAGGATCCATGAAAACCCTGCCGGAAGGCCGGTGCGCGGAAGGAAATTGCCGATAAGGGGCTGACCGGGGTCCGGGCGCAATCGATTACGCGATCCATGCCGAGATTCATGCAATCGCGCACGATGCGGTGGCCGGGGGCGAATCGGCAGAGCGACTTGCCTGGCAATTCGGTTTGCCCCGGTCGCCATTGGATGATGGTCTTTCGATCGGGGTCGGCATGTATCGCCCCGTACGACCGGTTGCCAATAAGTGTGGTGAAGGCAATGCGATCAGCGTTCGCGAAGGCTCCCTTCGAAGTGCTGAGATATTCCTTGGCGCTATTCATCCATCATCAACCGCACGTCAAAAACCATTTGCCGACATTGTACGCAAAGCGGCCCGCCGGCGGCGGGTGAAGCCCGACACGGCCCCGCCGGAGCATTTACGGAATACTCCATTGGGCCGGGGGTATATTCGGCGGCGTGAAGGGGAAAATGGCGTGAAATTTATACTTTGATGCGGGTCCCCTGTGGGAGGCAAGGTCTTACCCTGTGCCACGATTTGGACGGTTCTCGCCCGCAGTATTGCCAGGAGCGTATTCTATATTGGGCAGAATCGATTGGGCAGAATCGGGCAGTATTTTCCAAACCATAAATGAGTCTGAAGCAGGGTAATAGAAGTAGGTCTGTCGGCCGGTTTTCAGAGTCCGTCCATGAATGGTTTTGAAGAGTGTCTGGCGGGCCTTTTGTAGCTGGT
>JALUYA010000048.1 GCA_027018875.1 Gammaproteobacteria bacterium | reverse complement strand
GTTCCATACTGCCTTGCGTCTTGAATACTGTGCGCGTCATAATCGCCCGGCGGATAACAGTGAAACCTGGGGCAGCGAGGATCGTGGTCTGCAGGTGTTGAACTACACCACCGACGATGTGCGCCTGTGCGATACCCAGGTATTTTGGGGTGCCAATACCTACGATACCGCCTCGGTCCTGACGGCCGCCCATCAGCTACCTAACTTTCTCGGCAACACGGTGTCCGAGAAGCGGGCGGTCTTCGCCAAGGGCGAGCCGGCGGCGGCGAGCCGGGTGGTCGTGGTGGATGTTCGTGTGCCCTCGACCCTGGGGCTGTTCCGCAACATCGATCCGAAACGGGTGCTGCACTTGCAACTGAATCCCGGCACGGATACGGAGCTGGCCAACGCCATTGCGCGAATCTGCTATGAACGCGGCTGGTACGATCGCGACCTGGTGGAAAAACATACCGATCTCAAAACCTTCGAGGACTACAAAAAGGGGGCGCTGCAAACCGGTAAATCTCTTGAGGTGGTGCTTCGCCGGACGGCGGAAATCACCGGGGTGAGTACGCGCGATATGACCGAGGCGGCCCGCTGGATCGCCGAACCCAAGCAGGGCGGTTTCATGCGTCGCACTCACATCTTGTACGAGAAGGGCATCATCTGGGGCTACCGGCAGTATGATTCGGTGGCGGCCGTGGCTCAGCTCGGTATCCTCACGCACAATATCGGTCGCCCCGGTACGGGAACCGGGCGCCAGGGTGGACATCAGGAATCGGCGGCGCACCCGCCATACCTGTATCCGCGACCGGGAAAGAACATTCTCACCTACCTGGAAGGCGGTGGGGGCAAAATGTTCTGGGTCATCGGTAATAATCCCTATCTCACGGCCTACGATTCGCAGCTTCTGCAGCAGCGGATCCACCAGCGTTCCAATGACTTTCTGCAAGCGGTGGCACAACCGGCTTTACCGGCGGATCCGGTCGCCCTGGCCGATCGCATTCTGAAGACCCTGGAGCGTACCAAGGGCCTGTTTATCGTCGAGCAGAATATCTACCAGACCGAGACCGGGCGCGATGCCCACCTGATCTTGCCGGCGGCGGCTTCCTGGGGCGAGATGGATATGACTTCGCTCAACTGCTCGAGCCGTCTCCTGCGGCTCTACGAGAAATTCATGGATCCGCCGGGGGAGGCCAAGCCCGACTGGGAAATCATGGGACTCGTCGGGCAGAAGCTGCAACAGTTATATGCCGGTGCGGGTAAGCCGGAGATAGCCCGCCGCTTCGCTGGAATGACCTGGAAATCCTCGGAAGATGTCTGTATGGATCTTCAGGAAAAGCTGTGGAAGAAGAATGATGGACTGCCCGCGAACCGGGTGGCCACCGTGTTCATGGAGTCTTTCTACGGGGTCACCTATGACATGTTGCGCAAGCTAGGCCAGAAGGGTATTGCCACGCCGGTGCGCGTCGATCCGGTGACCCGCAAGGTGGTGGGGACCGTACGCATGTACGAAAATCTCTATTTCAGCACGCCCGATGGCAAGGCCCGCTGGTACGCGACCCGCCCGTGGGATGGTTATCGCGATGCCAAGGAGGTTCATGGATATCTGCAGGGGGAAAACCGCGAGCGTTATCCCTTCTGGCTGAGTACGGGCCGGGTCCAGAATCTGTGGCAGAGCGTTTATCATGCACGATGGTTGACCGAGAAAATGTTGATCAACCCGATGGAGCTGGTGCAGGTCAACCCGAAGGATGCCGGGCGTTTGGGCCTGAAGGAAGGCGACGTGGTGGAGGTGTATAACCATCAAGGGAATTGCACCGCTTATGTCGTCCTGACCGATCAGGTTCGCCCCGGGCACGTGTTTGTCCTTATGTATCATCCCCGGGGAACCATGAATCACGTGACCTCCAGTTACGTGGATCCGATGAGCAACAATGCATGGAAAAAGAACGCCCGGGTGGCCCTGCGGCGGTTGGGAACCTTGCCGGCTCTGAAGCGCAAGACCAGCCTGCTGCCTACGGCTGATTTCTCCTGAGGGATGGATACCTTGCATCTGCCGTTGCCACCGACGGATGTAAGGTTTTTTCCGTGGGACAAGGGTTAGGAAAGAATCTTTATCATTCTTGATCTAGATCAAGTTTAGCGGGTTTACGCGGGAGCGAAGAGGAATGAAGGGGTATAAAATAGATTTGTGCGGATGGGGTATGTCGAGATACCAGCCGCAGAATGCTCGGGAGGCTCTGTGACCTTACGGTCAGGAGGTGGAAGCCATGGGCATTGAGGGAATGAGTATAGGGTCGATCCTGTTGATTCTGGTGATTATCTTGTTGCTGTTCGGCACCAAGAAGCTGCACCGGATCGGCGGGGATCTCGGGAATGCCGTTCGCGGGTTTCGCGAGGCGATGCACGAAGGCGAGGAGCGACGGGTTACGCCGGCGGAACCGGAATCGGCGGAGCACGTATCGCCGCACGCGACCGGCGCATCCGGGAAGGGAAGTGTGGTGCCGGCGGGCAAGAAGCCGACACCGGGTGCCAAGGCCGCATGAGAGTCTCGGCAAGGGCCGGGGCAAATGGGTCGCGGTAACTTGTCCGCAGGTGGTGGCGGATTCGCCGGGTGAGGCGAGAAAAGGTATGATTTATCAACTAACCGGAGGTGGTTATCATGAGCCTGAGTGGAATTAGCGTAGGATCCTTGTTACTGATAGCCCTGATCGTACTGTTGTTGTTTGGCACCAAGAAGATCAGGCATATCGGGGGTGACTTGGGGGGCGCCATCCGTGACTTCAAGCATGGGTTACATCAAGGGGAGGAAGCCCCATCGGCCGAAGCTTCGGAGGTTGTCACACCCAAGGAAGACGAGGCGCGGAAAGACTGAAATTCACCGGAGGGTGGATGATGACTCCTGGCGCGGGTGGAGAATATGTTTGGCACCGGGTTTGAACTGCTGTTGATCCTGATCGTTGCCTTGCTTGTGGTGGGTCCCGAGCGGTTACCCAAGGTGGCACGACAGGTCGGGTTGTGGGTCGGGCGTGCCCGGACCATGGTGCAATCGCTGCGGGCCCAGTTCGAAGAAGAAATTGAACTCGATGAACTCAAGCGGGATACCGCGAATCTGCGTCGTGACGCCCAGAGCCTGAAGGCGCAGCTTGGTCAAGCCGGTACCCAGACCGAGACGGGGTTGCGCAAGGTGTCGAAGGTGTTGAATCAACCCATATCCGAATGGACCGCGGCGGATGAGAGCAACTCGAAGCGGTCCGGGGCAACCCCGGACGGCACCGGGGCGAAACCTGGGAACGTAGAGCTAGAGCGGTCAGCGACGAACTCCGGCGGGGACGCTCCGGCCGTCGCGTCGAGGGTGATCCTACCGGAGAAGGAAGCGACCAAGCCGTGATCGGGCGACGGCGCCGGGCGTCTCGATCGGCGCGGAAATCTCCGGTCGCACCGGGGGACGATGCCTTAGCCGAGCAGCCGCTGCTGCAGCATTTGCTTGAGTTTCGCAGCCGGGTACTGTGGATCGTGCTGGTGGTTGCCGGGGTGTTTCTCGGACTGTTTCCAGTGGACAACGAGCTATTTTATTGGTTGTCCAAGCCGCTGCAGGCGGCCTTGCCGCCCGGGGCCAACATGATCGCCATGCAGGTGGCCACACCGTTCATGGTACCGATGAAGCTGGCGCTGTATGTCGCAATTTTCATCTCGGTGCCCTATATCCTGTATCACCTGTGGGCGTTCATCGGCCCGGCGCTGTACCAGCGTGAGAAACGTATGATGCTGCCGCTGCTCGTTTCCAGCTCGGTGTTGTTTTATCTCGGTACGGCATTTGCGTACTTTCTCGTCTTTCCGATGATTTTTCGCTTCTTCGTGGCCACCACCCCGCACGGGGTGGTGATGATGACCGATATTGGTGAGTACCTGAATTTTGTGATGACGTTGTTCATGGCCTTCGGGGCGACCTTCGAGGTTCCGATTGCTATTATTTTGGTGGTTTGGACGGGGATGGTCTCGCGGCGACAGTTGGCGAGTGCGCGCCCCTACGTAATCGTGGCCGCTTTTATTCTGGGCATGGTGTTGACGCCGCCGAGCGTGGTGGCACAACTCCTGCTTGCCATTCCGATCTGGGCGCTGTTCGAGGCCGGGTTGTTTGCGGCCCGCTGGTTCGAGTCGAATCCGGATCCCCTTCCGGCCGACGAAGCACAGGGTTCCTGACGGCACTCGGGCCGGGATCCGGGCGGTAGGATCGGGGTAGTCCTGCCGCAAATCTCCCGGATACGCTGCTTTGTATTGCCTCTGAATCCCGCTTGCTGCAACCACCCTGCGTGTCTCTGAACTTTCCCATGTTTCCCAGATAAAAACTTGCATATTTCTTGATTTAGATCAAGATTAAGATCCAGTTTAGCCACTATACTTAATTTGTATCGTGACTGGGGCATTGTCAATGACAATCGGTTGGAACCACGGGGAATACAAGAAGCAGGCCGGCAGCCCCCAGCCCCGGAAAGAAACCACCTTGAATTTCTTTATCAGGGTGTAATGCTTTGAGGCATCGAGGCAACTTGTCGTTTATGCGGAGATGATGTAGACCGAAGTGGAGTGAGGTCGTCAATTCAAATCGAGTCGATATAACCGATTATTCTGTGAGGAGATTATGATGTCAAAAATCGATGAAGGGAAAGGCAAGAGGTTCACGCGGCGAGAGCTTTTCAAGGGTGCGGCCGTGGCCGCAGTGGGTTTGATGATAGCACCGGCAATATGGGCGAGCCAGGCGGTGCAGAGAAAGGTGACGGCATCGATGACCAAATCGGAGGCGGGATATCAAAATAAGCCGCTTGGAAACCAGCAATGCAGTAACTGTGCTCATTTTATACCGGGTTCATCCCCCCGGGAAAATGGCACATGCCAGGTGGTGAAGGGTAGCATCAGTCCGCACGGCTGGTGTGTCGTTTATGCCCGGGACGTCAAAGGAGGATTTATGCACGGGGGGTCGGCTTAGTCTGTGTGGTTGGGGTGCCATTCCCGCTCGTAAGAAGGCCTGAGGCGGGAAGTGGGAATTTACCTTTTGGCAGAGTCTTTCGTTTGTGGAGGTGTATATGGTTTCTAAATCCGATCAAGGAAAAGGTGCATCGTTTTCGCGTCGGGCCTTGCTTAAGATAGGGGTAACAGCGGTTACGGGCCTGGTGCTGGCGCCGGTATTATTGCTCAGCCCTTCGGCGAGAGCCGCGGCAAAGGCTTCCAAGGCATCGGTAGGCTATCAGGACAAGCCCCTTGGGACCCGGAATGATTATGGCAAACTTGGGCATGTACAGGATTGTAGCAACTGTTCTAGTTTTATCCCCGGTCCTTCCGCGAAACAAAATGGCACCTGCAAGGTGGTGGCGGGGAGCATCAGCCCCCGCGGTTGGTGTGTGCTTTATACCCCGGTTGCGGCCTCCGGGAAAAGGTAGAAAGGTCACTTTTTTAGAGAAGAGGCGCGATGCTAGGGTGAGGCGGGGGTCTCGATCCTGGGCCGGGCGTTGCTCGTGGGAAAGCTGCTTGTCGCCCGTCACTTGGAATCTGGGTTAAATCCACTTTACTTCCCTGGTACCGGTGACTGAGAGTGTTGTGGTGGTACGGGTCAGGTGTTTTGCGTATGTTTGCGGCCCACGCTGAGGCATCCAGTCTTGTTCGTGATCTCCCGGGGATGATCTCCATGCAAGGCCGGAGTTGATCTGAATTGCACTGGTTTTTAAAAAAACATAAAAACTTGATCTAGATCAAGTCTATTTTAGGTTACCGGCCGTACACTATTACCTTGAAGTCTCGCTGAGAGTACAGGAAATCGGAAGGGTTGATTTACCGGCGGTGGCGCGTGATGAAAGGGGCCGCTTTCTGTAATTTACAAACTGGCATGGAAGGAAAATTTTTATGGATTTGAACCGAAGGGATTTCATTGGGTGGTCCCTAAAAGGGGTGGCGCTTGGCGCCGCGGCCGTGGGTGGCGGATGGTACTTCATGAACCGGCACAGGAATTCTTTTGAGTTGCACGGTGTGCGTCCGCTGATGAAGACCTCCGTTGCGGTAACCGTAATGGCCAAAACCCCCGGGCAGGGTCGTCGGGCCATCGATGCTGCTTTTACGCGCATGGCGCAAGCTGCCTCCTTGTTGACTCGCTTCGACCCGCAGAGCCCGGTGTCCCGTTTGAATCGTGAGGGTCGGTTAGACCATCCACCGGCAGAACTTTTAACCGTTATTGAGCGGGCACGGCATTTTTCCCGGATTTCCGATGGGGCTTTCGACGTTACGGTCCTGCCGGTTCTCGACTACTATTTCAGCCTGCCGACGCCTGTAGATATGCGTCATTTGGATATGGTTGCCATCCGGCGTAGAGATCGGCGTGTGGATTATCGCAAGTTACTGATCACCGCCGATTCAGTCCGGTTTTCCGAGCCGAGTATGGCGATAACCCTGGATGGAATCGCCAAGGGGCATGTCGTGGATCAGGGTATTTCCGTTCTGCGTCGATACGGCATTACCCGGGCCCTCATCGATGCCGGTGGAGATGTTCATGGCATCACCGAGCCGGGTGGTAAACCGTGGCTGATCGGGATCACGGATCCACTGGATATTAAGCGACTCTGTGCCGTGGTATCCCTGCGTAATGGGGCCTTGACCACCTCCGGTAATTATGAAGTGTTTTTCTCCGTCGACCGTCGCCTGTTTCATATAATCAATCCGCATACCGGTATGTCACCGGATCATTATTCCAGCGTGACGACGTTGACGCGGTCCAGCATGGATGCCGATGCGCTCGGTGTCACCCTGTTTTCCCTGCCCCTGGAAAAAATTCGTAATCTCATGGCGCAACAGGGGCACGAGTGGTTCATCATCGGGTGGAACGGGAAAAAGGCATGGCGATCAAGGGGATTTCCTTTGTTTCGCGGATCGGCAGAAGTTGTGTAGGGGAAAAGAAAAATGACAAGCTCGTGTTTTCATAAAAGCAAGGATGGATTTTATCTTCTCGGCCTGGCGTCGGATCACCAGAATTCGGATCTCGGACGAATCCGCGGCCTGGTATTTGCCGTTGGGATTATGCTCTGGATGGGGATGATGCTATGGGCCGCGCCGCTCCAGGCCGCTACCATCACCACGGCCAGTATCGCCAATAAACTTCCTATTGTACATGCTTTTTTCCCCAAGGCCACACGCTTTGGCAAGATTCAAGGTAAGCCTCCCGCCGCTGCGGTTTATGAATCGGGCAAGGTGGTCGGATATGTGTTCAAGACCGTGATGATCGCGCCGATTCCGGCATATTCCGGTAAGCCCATAAATGTCCTGGTGGGGATCAACACCAAGGGGGAGATTGTCGGAACCAAGGTCCTGAACGAAGATGAACCGATTTTCCTGATCGGCATTCCGGTGCAGAAACTTTACGACTACATACGCCGGTTTATCGGTTTGCGGGTTACCGATCGCCTGGAGCTGGGAAGCGGTAAGAATGCCGAGGGTTATGTACGTATCGATGGAATTTCAGGAGCCACGGTAACTTCCCTGGTGGCCAGCGCCTCGATCATGCGTGCCGCATTGAAGGTTGCCGCTTCTCGCGGGATAGTGCATGTCAATGCCGCTCCACTTGCCACAATCAAGACCAAGTTTTTTATGCCGGCGGATTGGCAGAAACTCCTTAAGTTGGGCCTGATTGGTCACCTGGTGGTTACATTCGGCCAGGTTCGTGCAGCCTTTAAGGATGTACACGGTTATACCCAATGGGGTTCGGGAAACTATTCGGGTGTGGAAAGTAAATGCAAGGTCGATCTGCCCAAGGGGCAACGCTGTTTTATCAGTCTGTATTATGCGGACCTGACTATACCAACCGTCGGGCGTAATTTTCTGGGGGATCGATACTATAAAGAACTGATGGCGAGTCTCCATCCCGGCGACCATGCCCTTGCCGTGGTGGCTAACGGAGATTACTCGTTTAAGGGTATCGGTTACGTACGGGGAGGGGTGTTTGGAAGGCTGCACCTGATGCAGGGGAGTTCCATTATTATTTTCCATGGGAATGATTATCGCTATCTGATCAATCCCAGCCTGAAGGGGATGCCCCACTTCAGTCAAATGGCCACCTTTATTATCCGTGGGTCTTACAAGTTCAACCCCGGTGCCCCATGGCGGCTGCAACTTATCGTCAAACGACAGACCGGGCCGTTGACTTCGGTACTGGCTACTTTCAGCAGCCATTACCGGATTCCATCCCGGTTTCTGAATATTCCCAAGGTTGCCGCTCCGATGCCGCTCTGGGAATCGATCTGGCGCCGGCATCAAGTCGATATTGCCATCCTGATAGCGGCGCTTGGCGTGTTGTTACTGATTATGATTTTTCAGGATCTATTGGCACAGCATCCCCGGATTTTGTACTGGACACGCATCAGCTACCTGGTGTTCACGGCGGGCTACGTCGGATTTTACCTGATGGGGCAGTTGTCCGTGGTCAATGTGTTTACCTTCCTGCATGCCCTTTCCGGTAACTTTACCTGGAAGACGTTTTTGCTCGACCCGGTGATTTTTATACTCTGGGTGTTTGTCGCCGTGATTATTCTGCTGTGGGGCAGAGGCGTGTATTGTGGGTGGCTGTGTCCATACGGAGCACTACAGCAACTTATTAGTTACATAGGGCGGGCGCTTCATGTGCCCGAGTTCAAGTTCCCGATGGCGGTACATGAGCGGCTGTGGGCCTTGAAATACGTGATCCTCCTGATCTTGTTTGCCATTTCGCTTCAATCCGTGGCGAACGCGGAGCGCTTTGCCGAAGTTGAACCTTTCAAAACGGTTTTTCTGTTGCACTTCGGGCGCCAATGGTGGTTTGGGGCCTATGCGGCCGGGCTGCTGGCGGTTTCGTTATTCAATGACAAGTTCTTTTGTAAATATATTTGCCCGCTGGGAGCCGCCCTGGCTATTCCGTCTAAATTCAGGCGCTTCGACTGGCTTAAGCGTCGTATCCAGTGTGGTCATCCGTGCCAGATATGTGCCAACGAGTGCGAGGTGCAGGCTATTGCCCCTACCGGTGAGATCCGCCTGGACGAGTGTCACCATTGTTTGGATTGCCAGGCAACCTATTGGAACGACAGAAAGTGCCCACCCTTGGTAGAGCGGAGGAAGCGGTTTGAACGCGCACTCAAAATGAACCGTCCGGTAGCGGTAGCGCCGGTGGTGGCGAAAAAAAGTAAAACAGAGAATTCGGGTAAGAAAAAGGATAAAGGATGACGCAGGAAAGAGGATTGCCAGGGACTTGGCGGTTTGCAGGAAGCAGAAGGGATTATTGATCAATTTGGCTTAATGACAGGAGGTATTGGACATGACTGATGATAAAGGTCATTCAAAAGACGATGTAACCGGCCCTGGGGCTGAGGATGTAAAAAGGCAGGCGGTAGGAACGGAGGATGAGAAATGGACCGTGTCACGCCGCAAGTTTCTCGGCTTGGCCGGGGCGGCCGGCGTGGTGGGTGCGAGCGGCGGTGCATTACTGGGTGGCTTGGCAACGCCTGGAACCGCACGTGCGGCGAAAATGCCGGAAGACTATGTGGCCCCGGGGCAGCTCGATGAGTATTACGGAATCTGGAGCGGTGGCCATTCCGCCGAGATCCGCCTTTTCGGGGTTCCGTCCATGCGAGAGTTCGTTCGGGTTCCGGTATTCCAGGATGATTTCACGATCGGCTGGGGGATAACCAACGAAAGCAAGCGGGTGTTTCCCAAGGGACCTCGTCCCGTGGGGGGCGATCTGCACCATCCCCATATGTCGATGACTAACGCGCAGTATGACGGGCGTTATATTTTTGCCAATGACAAGGCGAATACCCGGGTGGCGCGCATTCGCGTGGATGTGATGCGTACGGATAAGATTATTCATATTCCCAATGCCCAGGATATTCATGGGCTGCGGGTACAACGGGTACCGCGTACCGGGTATGTGTTCTGCAACAGCGAGTGCCGGGTGCCGCACCCCAATGACGGGCGCGATCTTAATAATCCGAAGAAATATTCCGCTGTGTTCACTGCCATTGACGGCGATACGATGAAGATTGCCTGGCAGGTACTGGTGGACGGTAACCTGGACAATACCGACGCGGATTATTCGGGGAAATATGCGGCCGCGACCTGCTATAACAGCGAGGACGGAGTTAACCTGGCGCAGTTCATCCGCAACGAACGGGACTGGACGGTGATTTTCAATATTCCGCGAATTGAGAAGGCCGTAAAGGATGGGCATTACTTCACCATTGAAGATCCGAATGTTCCGGTTGTCGATGGCCGCCATGGTTCGGATCTGACGATGTATGTTCCGACCCCGAAAAACCCGCATGGCTGCAATGCCACCCCCGATGGGAAATACGTGATCGCCGGCGGGAAGCTTTCACCTACCGCTACGGTCATCTCCTGGGAAAAAGTGGATCAGTATTTTGCCGGCAAGTTCAAAAATCCAATGGATGCGGTGGTGGCCCAACCCGAGCTGGGCTTGGGCCCATTACATACGGCCTACGATGGTCGGGGTAATGCTTACACCACCTTGTTTATCGACAGCCAGGTGGTCAAGTGGAATATCGAGGATGCAATCCGGCACTATAACGGGAAGAAGGTAGATTATATCCGCCAGAAACTCGATGTGGCCTACCAACCTGGGCATAATCATTCGAGTCTTGGAGAGACTCGGGATGCAAATGGTAAGTGGTTGGTCTCATTGAATAAATTTTCCAAGGATCGCTTCTTGCCGGTAGGGCCGCTGCATCCCGATAATGATCAACTGATCGATATTTCCGGGCCCAAGATGCGGCTTGTAGCCGATGCCCCGGTCTATAGCGAACCGCATGATTGCTTGCTCATACCCGCCAAGATCTTGATCCCCAAGATCAAGCGGGTATGGGACCGAAATGATCCATTCTTTGCGGAGACGGTGGCCATGGCGCGCCGCGATGGCGTTAATCCGGTGAGCGATAACAAGGTAATCAGGGACGGTCGCAAGGTGCGGGTTTACATGACTGCGCAGGCTCCCGTGTTCGGTTTGGATCAATTCGAAGTGAACAAGGGGGACGAGGTTACGGTGGTGGTGACCAATATCAATAATATTCAGGACTTGACGCATGGTTGGTGCCTGTCCGATTACGGGGTCAATATGGAGATCAGCCCTCAGGAAACGGCATCGGTAACCTTCATGGCTGACAAGGCGGGAGTCTATTGGTACTATTGTACTTTCTTTTGCCACGCACTCCATCTGGAGATGCGGGGGCGGATGTTGGTAAAGGCATAATAAGAGGATATGTCGGCACCCGGCTTTGTGTCTATATCGCCGGGTGCCGACTTGCCGAAAGGCTCTTGAAAATCTCCCGTAATCACCTTGTCGAAATGGAGCGGATGATGCAAGATCATCTATTCATGCAATATGCTCGTTGGCTTCGGATCGCGTTTTTTGCGCTGCTGGTGTCGATTGCTTTTGCACAGGCGGCGGAATCCGCAACCATCAATGTCTTTCCCGGCGGATCTATCGGCCTGGAACAGGCGGTGGCGCGTGCGGCGCCGGGTGCCGTCATCCGGGTGCATCCGGGAATTTTTCATGTACATCTCGTTCTGAAACGATCCATTTGGCTTATGGGTATGAAGGGAGCGGTGCTGGATGGGAGCCATCACGGTAACGTGATCCTGGTGAAAGCCTCGAATGTCACGGTAAGTGGTTTTGTTATCCGCAACTCCGGTATTAACTTAACCAACGAGAATGCCGGGGTATTTATCGACCAACATGCAGCGAATACAACAATTCGTGATAACTGGATCGTGCATGACTTGTTCGGTGTATGGCTGAATGGTGATCCTTCGCCAAAGATAGTGAATAACCACGTGAGAGGAATCCGCAGTCTGCGATCGCAAGATCGGGGTGATGGGATCCATTTGTGGAATGTGGATGGGGGAGAGATCAAGGGCAATGACGTTTGGCAAACACGAGATGGAATCTATATCTATGTCAGCAAAAATGTGCTCCTGGAAGATAACTATGTGCATGACGTACGCTATGGGTTTCATTGGATGTACTCGAACCACTGCATCGTTTTATTCAACCGGACGACAGATAACCGGGCCGGCTACGCCCTCATGTTCTCGCGCTATCTCCTGGTTGTGCGTAACCGCTCTATAAATGATAGAAATTACGGTGTCTTATTGAATTTCGTCAACTATAGTCAAATCTCCGGAAACACCATAGTCCACGTTGAAGCCGGTCTTGGCTACGGAACGGGAGGTAGTCCCGTGCCTGGCGCGGCAGGAATAGGAATATTCGTCTATGACAGCAATTATGATCAAATCTCATACAACTGGCTTGCGGACAGTGAGATAGGAGTGAACTTTACCGGTGGTTCCCAGAATGGGATAGTTTTTGGAAATAGTTTTCTGTATAACCGGATCGAGGCGAAATATGTGCAAAACATGGAAGCAGAGTGGTCCCTCCAAGGGCGCGGAAATTATTGGAGTGGCTATATGGGTTGGGATCTGAATGGAGACGGCATTGGAGATACCCCCTATCGTCCGAATAGCGCGGTAGATGTGCTGTTGTGGAAATATCCCATGGCGCATCTATTACTCGGCAGCCCGGCACTGATGGCATTGCGCTGGGCTCAGAAACAGTTCCCCGTGACGCGCCCGCCGAGTGTACAGGACAGCTATCCCTTGATGCATCCTCCCTTCCCAATACCGCAGAAGCTGGAGAAGCTTATTCTCCACTATCGGAGCAGTTGAAATGGCAGGCGTAGAGTTGATTGATGTACACAAAAAATTCGCTGAGACCCTGGCGTTGGATAATATCAATCTCAGCATTCCCGAAGGATTGGTGCTAGGCCTTATCGGGCACAATGGGGCCGGAAAATCCACCTTGTTCAAGTTGGTTCTGGGGCTTATCGCACCGACTTCCGGTAGCATACGGGTTTTAGGGCAGGTCCGCGAGCCGGGCAGAACTCCCTATGAATTGCAGGTGCAGATAGGGTATTTGCCCGAGGTGGTCGTGCTCTATGGGCAGCTGACCGGGCGTGAGGTTATGGATTACTTCGGTCGCCTCAAGGGGACATCGCGCGGCCAACGTAAGCAGTTGCTTGAAAAGGTGGGGCTGGGACCCGTCGCCAATAAGAAAGTTAAAACGTACTCCAGGGGGATGCGTCAACGCCTGGGACTTGCCCAGGCACTCTTGGGTAACCCGCGGTTGCTGGTGATGGATGAACCGACAACCGGATTGGATCCTATTGCCGCAGAGGAGTTCTACGATATTATCGATACTCTGCGCAGCGAGGATGTGACCATCATCTGGTCTTCCCATGTATTGTCGGAGATTGAATCGCGGGTGGATGAGGTGGCCGTTCTGTTACAAGGTCGCCTTATCGCAACCGGCACTATGGATCAAATACGCCAGAGGATTGGGCTCCCCGTAACTATCCGTCTTAGCGGTCGGTTTGAGAGCGTTGGAGAACAGGTCAAGGCTGAATGTGCCCGCTATGGTGATGTGGATGTCAAGGATGCGGATCATATCGAAATTCGTGTGGCGGATGCGAAGAAAATAAAGGCCGTGGCCGCACTTGCCGGTATTCCCTCCCTTACCGATATTCAGGTAGAACCGCCTAGTCTGGAAGCTCTATATGATCATATCGTCAGCGAGCAAAATAGGAGCGATAGAGATGCGTAGCGTAGCCATTGTGGTATATAGCCAACTTATGAATGGATTTCGTAATCGCTGGATTCTGGGGCTGACCATTCTGTTTGCCTTGTTTGCCGTGGGTATCGCCTATGCCGGAGGAGCCACCTCGGGGCACATTGGCTATACTTCATTGGCGACGACGATAACGAGTCAAGCGAGTCTCGTGGCTTTCCTGATTCCACTGATTGCGCTGCTATTAGGCTATGATGCCGTAGTCGGTGAGCGCGAACAGGGAACACTGCTGTTGCTCCTTTCCTACCCGCTGAGTCGGGGGCAGATGCTTATAGGAAAGTTTTTGGGCCATTTACTGATTCTATTTATTGCCATCCTGGTTGGTTTTGGGTTGGCCGCCGGCTTGAGTAGCTGGCAGGCTGGGGGTTCGGACTTAGGGAGAATTTTTGTTGCCTACGGGATCTTTATTCTTTCGGCCTCCCTGTTTGGTGCCGCGTTTCTTGGTCTGGCTTATATCGTTAGCGTGCGGGCGGTAGAGCGGACGCGGGCAGCGGGGATGGCGCTACTAATATGGTTTTTTTTCGTGGTGGTGTTCGACTTGGCCCTGCTTGCGGTGCTAGTGGGAACAGGCGGCAATCCGGCTGAACGGGTAATTATCCCCTATGTGTTGTTACTCAACCCCGTCGATGTATTTCGCTTGGTCAACCTGCTGCGCTTCGGCCATGGTGCGGGCGCGATGACGCTCAGTGGGGCGGTGATGCATGGCGCCTTAGGTTGGTTAAGTTTACTCGGCATTCTGTTTCTATGGGGAATTATCCCCGTGTCTCTGGCGATATGGCGTTTCCGGCGTAGCGAGATCTAGTCATTTCAGGATTATTTATTTAAGATCGAATGGGAGACCTGATATGTATCGAGATTCTCAATTTTATCTTACCAGGCATATTGCGGTAGCTGCTATGGCGATAGCATTAATTCTTCTTGGTGGTTGCACCAAGAAGAATGCAACTACGAGTCAACCGCCGGTTAACATCAAATCCGGCGATGAATCTGCGGTCTGTGGAATGTATATCACTCACCAATCGGGACCACGAGGCGAGGTATACCTGGTGGGACTAGGCAATAAGCCCAAGCTCCTTAAATTCGGTTCGATATCGAGTATGTTTACCTACATGCATCAACCGGATGTACAACATTTGGTTGGTTCAGTGTATGTGCAAAATGTTGGTGAACCGGATTTTAATTGGCGCCATCCTTCCAAAAGTGCGAGTAGTTTTATCGATGCCCGTAAAGCCTGGTATGTGGTAAATCAGGATATGTGTGGTTCCATGGGTCCTACCTTGGCTCCATTTATGCATCGGCGGGATGCGGTGGAATTTTCTAAAAAACATGGTGGTCAGATAGTGCGTTTTACGCAAATAACCTCCGGATTACTCAAGCATCTTAAATCTTGCACTATAAATTTCAAAGTTAAAAAGGTGGGAAAGATGATAACCAAGCCGCCGAAGTTGAATTGAGGAATACTTGGAAACTACCCCGTGAGGAGAGCGGTATTTTTTGAACCTTTGATGTATGCCTGACATTTATTTAGGGAGGTGTTGGGTCGGGTAGTAAGTGAAATTGTTGATTCAATTGAGTCGGCATGAATGATTATCCTATTAAGGAGACAAGGTAATGGAAGGTGGATTTTATGGCTAAGGTATCGGCGGAATCGGAAGTAATGATAGAACGTGCGACTAGTCTGATTTATGAATTGCGGGAAGGCAGGGATCAAATCCTGAAAAAATACGAAGTTTCCGATGCAGAGCAATTCAAAGATAAAATATTTACTGGGGCTCTAGAGGAGCACCCGGCTTATGAGGATTATTTAGGATTTAAAATATTACTTTCTACGCGAGAATCCATCCGGGAAGAAATAAAAGCTTTCCTTCAGGAGCTATAAAAGTATGAATATTCATCTAGACTTAGAGGAAAAGATCAAGCATTTCTATGAGGATCGCATTGAGAAAATAGAACTTAGGCAAAATGCTTTAATCGTGAACTTTGATAATGGTTTGAGAGTTGATTTGCGCTATTTGAACCTACATGAATATTTTATTTCCTGGTGCTGGAACGATAAGCATTGGCAAGTTGATACGGCTCCTTTGCACAAGGATTTGAAAACGTTTCCCAATCACATGCACGATGACAGAGGTGCCATAACGGAAGATACATTGACCCATCCGGGAGCGCCGGCTTGGGACAATATACACTGCCTTTTGGATGCCGTATTAAAATCTCCCTCTCTCGCTTAATGTGTAAATGCGATTTTCCGGGGTGAACAAAACTTAATCATGGTCTGATTCGCTATGGAGAATTCCATCATGCTGATCTATGATGCCATACTCCCGCGCTACGTTTCCTGCGCATGTTTCTGCTCGAAAATAGGCTCATGATTCCGGCTTTGACGGTCGATGTTTTTATTGGCGAAAATCGTGCCCACCCATTTCTCGAACTCAACCCGGCCGGACAGACCCCCTGCCCGGAAACTCGACAACGGGCAGATCCTGGTTGAGGCGGTTGCCACTGTTGAGTATCTCGAAGAACTGCACCCCTCGCTCAGCAGTTCCAATATCGGCTCCAACGCATTATCCTGAACCCCGTAGGCCATCGGTAGACCCCTCTCGATTGTGAATTTACAACTTCCATCGAAAGGATAAGCCGGTGGCCTACCTCAAACCACCGCTCAGAAATTTACAGAAGATATGGTGCACTAACTGATCCCACACCGTATCGTCAATACTCAGGCCGATGAACCAGCGAAACAACAAGTTGTACTGCACTTGCTCCATCAGCGCACGCTCGCTGCGGATGGAGTAAAACACCTGCAACATCAAGGTCCGTAACAGTTTCTCCGGGGCAATCGATGCCTTGCCATAGGGAGCATAGGCCAGGCTTGAACAATCCATTCAGGCGCCCCAGCGCCTCATCGAGCAGCACACGCACCTCTCGCAGCGGATGATCCGCCGGGACAAAGCTGTTCAGATGAACCGTGGAAAACAGCGATTCCTGAGTGATATCGGCGCCGCGCATAAGTACAAACTCCAGAGCGTTATCGTCCCGACTATTGTATAAAACCGCGTCATTACGGGGGCGGTCTTCAACAGCCTGTTAGATAGTAGCGATGCAGGTTGCGAACGACCGTGGCAAGGGTGGCACGGTCGCCATCGTTGACGATAATGTCATCGGCGGCAGCCAGACGATCCTTCCGAGATGCTTGTGCCGCCATTATGCGCAGGGCTTGGGGCTTGCTTTCTGTATCGCGGGTACGCAGGCGCTCGAGTTGAAGCTTTACCGGGCAATCGATGACCAGAATCCGATCCATGTCGCGAGCCAGGCCGGACTCTATCAGTAGCGGCGCCATTACAATGGCGTAAGGTGTGTTTTCGAGTGTATCTAGTTTTTGCCGAATATGTGAAAGAATTAGCGGGTGAAGTGTCGCCTCCAGGGTATGCCTGGCATTGGAATTGGAAAAAATATATTTTCTTAATGCGGAGCGGTCGATGTTTCCTTGGTGATCCAGGATCCTGGGGCCGAATAATCGAGCGACCGTTGCGGCAGTATCGGTCCCTGGCCGGAGGAGTTCCTGGGCGATGTCATCGGCATCGATGACGGGCACCCCGAGGGATTGGAAGATTTGTGCGGCCGTGGACTTGCCACTGGCAATCCCGCCTGTAAGTCCGATCTTGAGCATTCAACCTACTCGAATCCAGCCGAGATAGGCCTGCTCGATCAGGGGGCCGGCCACTAGTGCCAGGACTCCTGCTGCGGCAAGAAAGGGCCCGAAAGGGATCGGCCGTTCACGGCCGTGACGATGGTAGAGCAGCCACCCGCCTCCCAGGATGACACCGATGACCGCGGCGGCGAGCACGATCAAGGGCAACATGCGCCAACCCATCCAGGCTCCCAGTGCAGCGAGGAGTTTGAAGTCGCCTCGGCCCAGGCCTTCTTTCCCGGTCGCCAGTCGAAATAGATGAAAAACCGCCCAGAGCGAGAGATATCCGGCGAGTGCGCCGATGACTGCATCGCGTAGCGGCACGTAGATATCGGCGAGATTGAAGACCAGCCCCAGCCACAGAAGTGGGAGTGTCAGCGCGTCGGGTAAAAGCAGATGTTCTAGGTCGATCCCGGTAGCGGCCAACAGGGTCCAGCCGAGAAGCAAGGCGCCGGCGAGCGCCGGGGTGGGACCAAAGCGCCAAGCGAAAAGAATAGCGAGCAGACCTGAGAAAAGTTCCACCAAGGGGTAGCGCGGGCTGATGCGCATGCCACAACCACGGCATCGAGCCCGCAGGGCAATGTAGCTGAGAATCGGAATATTCTCCCACGGGCGGATTGCGCGCCCGCAGCCGGGGCAGGCCGAACCGGGTACGGCCAAATTATAGGGTGGCACAGCAGCTATAGGTTCGCCCTCGTTTACTTCAGCGCAATCGCGCCGCCATTGCGCTTCCAGCATACGGGGAAGCCGGTAGATCACCACATTGAGAAAACTGCCGATGACCAACCCCACCAGTCCTGAACCGACAAACAGCAGCCATCCCCCGGAAATAATCGGTGGTGAGGTCATATGAAGTGGCTCAGACGACGTTGCCGAGGTTAAAGATCGGCAGATACATTGCGATAACCAGAGCCCCAACGATAACGCCCAATACCACCATAATAATAGGTTCCAGAAGTGAACTCAGGCCATCGACCAGCGAATCGACTTCTTGCTCGTAAAATTCGGCTACCTTGCCCGCCATGCTGTCGATTTCACCGGCTTCCTCGCCGATGGCAATCATTTGTGTTACTACGTTAGGGAAAATCATGGTGTCTTCCAGTGCTTGATACAGGCGTTGTCCTCCGGCGACTTGTTGCCCGGCCCGTACGATAGCTTCTTGATATACCACATTTCCGGTAGCTCGCCCTACCGTACCCATGGCCTCGGTGATGGGTACCCCGGCGGCAAAGGTGATCGATAGCGTATGCGCGAACCGTGCAATCGCCGATTTACGCATAATCAATCCGAGTACGGGGGTTTTCAGCAGTACTCGATCCGACATCCTGCGGAAGGTATGGGAGCGTTGGCGCCCCTGGAAGAAGGCTACGATGATTACAATGAGCCCTAATACATAGACCCAGCCGTAGTGCTGAACGGAATCGGAGATCCCAATCACCCAACGGGTGAAGGCGGGTAGAGTAGCGCCAAATCCGCGGTAGAAATTTTGGAATTTCGGGATCACGAATGCCATCAAGATTCCGGTTACCACAATAGCCGCCACGACGACTGCAACCGGGTAGTACAGGGCTTTTTTGACCTTGCGCTTGAGTTCCTCGGTCCGCTCCTTGTAGGTGGCAACCCGGTGGAGTAACTCATCAAGCTTACCCGAGTGCTCTCCGGTGGCTACCAAGTTGACGTAGAGTTCATCAAAATATTTTGGATGTTTGGCCAAGGCGCTCGATAGTGAAGCGCCTCCCTCGATATCGCTGCGTATCTCGAAGGCCAGGCGGCGCATGCGTTGGTTGTCATGTCCTTGGCCGATGATATTGAAGGCCTGCACGATTGGGACACCGGCGGCCAGCATGGTGGCTAATTGGCGGCTGATATAAGCGATATCACCAGGTTTTATTCGTTTCCCGCGGGGTTCTGGTTCCCGACGTACCTTGCCGGGGACCACGCCCTGCCGTCGCAGCTCGGCACGGGCCAATGGTAACGAAGATGCTGCCAGGCGGCCGCGAACCCGCTGCCCGGTTCGATTACGGCCTTCCCACAACCAGTTGATCTGTTTTGTTTGCTCAGCCATTACTCGATTGTCACCCGATGAATTTCATCCAGACTGGTTATGCCCGCCTTGATTTTTTCGAGTCCGGATCGGTGCATATCCCATATGCCGGCAGAACGGGCTATAGATTGTATTTTGGCATCATCCGCACCGCTTATGATGCTGCGCTCCATCTCTTCCGTCACGGGCATAACTTCAAAAATTCCGGTCCTTCCCCGATAGCCCTGATTGCATTGGGGACAACCTACCGGGCCGTAAACCCGAATCCCCTCATCCAGATCGGCTTTGCTAAAACCTTCTTTCTGTAGTATTTCCCGGGGGATGTCTTGAAGTTTACGACAATTTTTACATAAGGTGCGTACTAGCCGTTGGGCAAGAATCAGATTTACGCTGGAAGCGATGGAATAGGTGGGCAGGCCGATATCGCGCAACCGGGTCAGGGCCTTGGGCGCATCATTGGTATGTAGGGTGGATAGGACAAGGTGGCCGGTCTGGGCCGCCTTCACCGCAATTTCGGCCGTTTCTAGGTCGCGGATCTCACCGACCAGGATAACGTCCGGATCTTGGCGCAGAAAGGCACGTAGAGCACTGGCAAAGGTGAGGCCGATATGAGGGTTCACGTTAACCTGATTAATACCGGGAAGCTGGATTTCCACTGGGTCTTCGGCCGTGGAAATATTACGTTCCTGTGTGTTTAGGGCCTGCACCGCAGTATACAAAGTCACGGTTTTGCCGCTTCCCGTGGGGCCGGTAACCAGGATCATGCCATGCGGACGCGCCAGCGCTTGTGTGAATAGTTCCATCTGGGAAGGGGTGAATCCCAGTGCTTCGATACCCAGCTGGGTGCTTGCCGGATCGAGTAGACGGAGCACGATTTTCTCGCCCCAAGTCGTAGGGATGGTGCTGACACGAAAGTCTATTACATGTCGTTTGGACAGGCGTAGGTTGATCCGACCGTCCTGGGGCAGGCGGCGCTCGGCGATATCGAGCCGTGCCAGTACCTTGAGTCGTGCCGCAAGCTTTGAGGAAAATCCCGGCGGTGGCCGATTGATTTCATTCAATATACCATCAATGCGCAGGCGTACCCGGTAAAATTGCTCATAGGGTTCAAAGTGAATATCCGATGCTCCGCGGCGAATTGCGTTCAGCATGATATCGCGTACATAGCGCACGACGGGGGCATCTTCGGCGTCCAGCCCGGCAGCGGAAAACGGATCCTGGTCTTCTTCAGCTTCAATTCCGGCTTCTTGCAGTTCTCCAAGTTCGGTATTATCGAGTGTAACCAGGTTATTATCGAGCATCTGTGCAATCCGCTCCAGATGTCGTACCAGCTTGTTTTCCTCGCACAAGACCGGTTCGATCATATGCCCGGTGTGAAAACGAATCTCGTTGAAACCTTGCAGGTTACTGGGATCCGATACGGCGGCATAGATATGTTTCCCGCGCTTGAAAAACGGGATTAGCCGATGCTTGTTGATCCATTGCTCTCCGACTTCAGCGGCGACTTCCTGATCAATCTGGATCGAGTCCAGGTCGATCAGTGGGGTACTGAAGGCCTCCGCGATAACTCGCGCAAGTACGTCGGCATCGGTTATCCCTTCCTGCACTAGATAACTGACCAAGGGGATCTCGGCCTTATGGGCGGCGGCCAAAGCCTCTGTAGCCTGGGCCTCGCTGATCAGACCATGCATTACCAGGGGCCGGGCCAGCCCTCCCACCAGTTGATTAGGTGCCGTAATTGCCATGAATTTCCTCTCCAACTTAGTCCTAACTCTAGACTAAAATGGTGGCAAATGGAAGAACGAGTGGACTATATGCAAAAAGCAGTTGAGTATTTTGTATCATCGACCGCACTATTCGGATGTTGCGACAATCGGAATACAAGATGTTGGATCTGCGATATTTCACCTACAGCGTATAAGCAGAAGCTGATGTTTGTAGAAATCTCCACCCACTTTTCCCGCTAGAAAGGCCCGGGTATCCCGGGCCTTGAAGGATACTTCCCAGGAGCCCGCTGGACTTGGGAATAATCTACTACTTTGATGGGATAGAGGCCGAAATATCTCTGATTCCTCATTGCGGAGAACCACTGTTCTTTACAAAATCAGAAATATTTCGACTCACTTTCCCGTTGTACTCGCGCTACGCTTGTCCAAGCCGGGCAAACTCCTAGAATCGGTATTGGTAACCCACGCTGAATAGATCCGAACTCAGACCCCAGGTGCCAATGACGGTGCTACCGCTTGAACCGGTATGATTCATCGGAATGTGGCTGTTAATGAACAGATGCGCGTAGCTGAAGCTAAGGCTGTTTGCCGGATTGATGTTCCAGGTTGCACCGAATGCCACCCAACGGCGATTGTAGTCGGGCAGACGCGGTTCTCGGTACTGGGTACGTACCGGTGACTCGTCGTAGGCGATGCCGCCATGCAGGGTCCAGTTCGCATTCAGGCGATAATCGGCGCCTAGCGCAATGTACCACACATTGCGGTAATCGAATACCGTGGTGGTGGGTGGTTGCAGGGGATTAGTGAACTTGACGGTGATACCGTTGAAAATACCCCAGCGGATATAACTTACGGATCCAGACAGACGCCAGTGCGGAGAAATATCCTGGGTGAGGCTGAAGTCAAACGTATCGGGAAGGTCGAGTCCGGCCGATCCACCGGTGGGGACGAAGGCCCCGCTGTTTTTGAACAGGGCGGGGAAGCCCTTAAAGTCGGTGTTGCCGCTGAGGGTGAAGAACAACCGGCTGCGGTAGGAGAAGCCGATCGTGGTGGGGCCATGGTGCCAAGCGAGGCCGAGATTCCAGCCGTAGGCGTTGTCGGAACCAGCCACCTGGGCAAAGCCGTCCTGGCTTTGTGGGTACAGGCCTAAGGTGTTGCACAGCGCCGGTCCTTGCGTGGCGAAACACACAGCGCCGGAATCTACTTTATTGGTTAATTTCGCTTCGGCCCGGGCAAAGTTAAGGCCGAAGCCTACCGAGAATTCGGGGGTTACCTGGTAGCCGATGTTGGCGCCGATGTTGTTTACCGCAACGTATGTGTACTGGGCCTGATAACGAATCACGGAATTGCCCCCGTAGCCGGTACTGAGGCCGAAGGGTACGGTCAGGCCGACACCGAGAACGGTGCGGGGTGCAATCGGGGTAGCAAAGAAGATGCTCGGAGTCTGCCCGTCGCCCAGTTGGTTATGGCTGCCGAAGTTACCACCATTACCGCCGCTGAGCGGCTGCCCGGCCGCGTCGGTCGCGCTGATTTTGGAAAAAGAACCATGCACAACATAATTGGTGGCACCGAGCATGAACTGGGATTTTTTGAGCGCAGCCAGTAACGCCGGGTTATACCAAGCCGCCGAAGCGTCCTTGTTGGCGCTCGCATCACCGGCGTTGGCACGCCCCATGCTTGCGGCATTAGATTCATTAAGTTTGAAACTGCCGGCGTAGGCCGATCCCCCGAGGCCGAGGGCTACCCCAGCGGCGAGGGCTATTGTCCATCGGGAAATCTGTCGCATGGCACACTCCTATATAAATTTGCAACGGAACCTGTGGCTTCGGCGGCATTTTACCGCGACCGGCCGTTACGTATTTGTAGCACGAACTCGGCGATAATGCCAGTCAAACGGTTGATTGAGCTCCGCCACCCGGTATTTTGGTGGCGCCGGAGTCACAAAATTTCGCTCGCATAGTCGGCCAGGCGCGAACGCTCGATCCGCTGCAGGGTAACGTGGCCCGAGTGATTCCAATTTTTGAACCGATCCACCACATAGGTAAGCCCCGAAGTGGCCTCGGTGAGGTACGGGGTGTCGATTTGGGCGATATTTCCCAACAGTACCATTTTGGTACCGGGGCCGGCGCGGGTTACCAACGCTTTGGTTTGTTTGGCGGTCAGGTTCTGGGCCTCATCGATGATCAGATAGCGGTTGAGGAAGGTGCGGCCCCGCATAAAATTGAGTGAACGAATTTTGACACGGCTGGCGAGTAGATCTTGGGCGGCGCCCCGAGCCCACCCGCCACCTTCCTGCTGTGGTGACTCGGTGAGTACCTCGAGGTTATCCATCAGTGCGCCCATCCAGGGGGTCATCTTTTCCTCTTCGGTACCGGGTAGAAAGCCGATATCCTCCCCGAGCGGAACGGTAATCCGAGTCATTACGATTTCGCGATAACGTTTATCGTCAAGTGTTTGGGCCAGGCCCGCGGCAAGGGCGAGTAACGTTTTGCCGCTGCCGGCGGGACCCAGCAGGCTGACAAAGTCGATCTCGGGGTCCAACAAGAGGTTAAGCGCGAAACTCTGCTCCCGATTGCGGGCGGTAATGCCCCATATGGCATGATGCTCGCGGTGGTAATCCCACGCCACCTCGGCGGTGAGGTCTCGTTTATCCACCTTGCGTACCCACAGGGCAAGACCTTCATCTTCGCTATAAAGGAACTGATTCGGCCATATTTCCGGTCCCGGGCGGGGAAGGCGGTAAAAGGTTCGGCCTCCGGCATGCCAGGATTCGATCCGGGTAGCGGATGCGGAAAAAAACCCGGCCGGCATAGGCGCAATGCCGCGATACAGCAGGTCGGTATCATCGAGTACCTTGTCATTATAGTAATCTTCAGCCTTGATGCCGAGTACCGCGGCCTTTATGCGTAGGTTGATATCTTTGGATACCAGTGTCACCGCATCTGCATGACGTTCCGCGAGTGCCAGGGTGACCGCTAGGATGGTGTTGTCGGAGGTTGGTGCCGCGGATGGCATTCTGCCGGAAGGCACTAGCGTTTCGGTTTGGACGAACAACCGACCCTGGGCGTGGCCCCTCCTGCCGCCGGGTGCCCCCCGGTCGAGATTGAGGCCGGACTCAATCTCGTCTCGGTTCCGGGCATGGACTAGGTCATCGAGAAACCGGCTTACTTGGCGGGCGTTGCGCGCGGGTTCGGACACGCCCTTCTTGTTCGCATCAAGTTCTTCAAGCACCGACATCGGTAGGAAAATGTCGTGTTCGGCGAAACGAAACAGCGCTGCCGGATCATGCATCAGCACGTTGGTGTCGAGTACGAATAGCCGCTTGTTTTTATTCACAGGCTGGCCTAGAGGATTAT
The DNA here is from genome assembly GCA_027018875.1 of Gammaproteobacteria bacterium. Classification (GTDB taxonomy): domain Bacteria; phylum Pseudomonadota; class Gammaproteobacteria; order JAKDMP01; family JAKDMP01; genus JALUYA01. Next base: position 12,310 of record JALUYA010000048.1, on the reverse strand, counting down.
CAGGTCTTGTGGGGCACGGTTGTGGGCTTTCGCCGCGCGTATGCCAGCGGAAATCGAACTCGGTGCCTCCTTGCCGAGATTGGCAATAAGCGGAAAAGCCAGGCCCCGCCTGGTGTGAGAACGCTTATGTGTGCCTGGGGGATTGCATGCGGTGGCAGGCACGACGATTCCTTCCGGACGAAATTGTGTCAGCGGATAACGGGAATCGCGGTCCTGGAAGTTGTCCGCCGGGACATTGCCCCGGGGCATGAAATGGGTTGCATTGTTTGGCCCCGGGAGGTCCCGCTCCGCCAGTTTTCCCGCCTTGTGTTCCAACGCGAGGCGGATTTTTTTACCGTGCTTAGCCCGGATCATGGTAAGACCCTTGCACCTCAGCCCTTGATGGGTTCCAGTATGGCATCCAGGTTGAGTCCATCGCAGAAATCCATGAACTCTTCGCGTAGCGGAGCAAGGTGTAAGTCCCGTGGAATGCCGATATTTAGCTGGACGGCAAAAAGCGGCGCTCCGGTGTGAGAGGCCGGGTAACCGCGAGCAGTCAGTTCCATGATCATGATGTCGCGGCAGATGAAAAAATCAATTAGTGCGGAGAGTACGCCGGGCTTGTCGGCACAGGACAGGTCGACCGCGTAGGGAATGTGGTCGCTTGCCGCTGGTGCCGCTTCGACTCGGGCCGACAGTAGTTCGATGTGCAATTGAGCGGCAAGGCGCTCAAGCCCCTGTTCCAGTCGGGCAACAGCGTCCCAGGTCCCCTCGATCAGTAGTACGATCGCGGTGCGGTTGCCGAGCGGTGTACCCCGCGCTTCGCTAATGTTGCAGCCGACGGCACTGGCCTGCTCGGCCAGGCGCCGCAACGCCGTGGCGCCGTCCTCGGCCAGAATGAGCAAGGCAAGCTGCTGGCTCATTGGAGTGGCCAGTCTTCTATCCTCCCGGGAGAACTACCTCAGTTTACACCGTCTGCCATGTTTAGGCATGGAGTGGACGGAACTTGATGCGATGGGGTTGTCCGGCAGCCTCTCCCAGGCGGCGGCGGCGGTCGGCTTCGTATTCCGCGTAGTTGCCCTCGAACCACTCCACACGGCTATCGCCCTCGAAGGCCAGGATATGGGTGGCGATGCGGTCGAGGGACCAGCGGTCGTGGGAGCTGATCAGCACGCAGCCGGGAAAGGCCAGGAGCGCCTCCTCGAGCGCCCGCAGGGTTTCCACGTCGAGATCATTCGAGGGCTCATCAAGAATCAGGACATTGCCGCCGCTTTTCAGCAGCCGCGCAAGATGTACCCGCCCCCGCTCGCCACCCGCCAGCTCGCCCACGCGCTTTTGCTGCTCGGTTCCCTTGAAGCCGAAGCGCCCGACGTAGGCGCGTGACGGGGTTTCATAATTTCCTACTTTGAGAATATCCTGACCGTCGGAAACCGTCTCCCAGACCGTCTTGTCATCGGGTAAATCGTCGCGGAGCTGCCCGACATAGGCGAGTTCGACCGTGTCGCCGAGGCACAACTGTCCGGTATCGGGGGTTTCTTCGCCTACGATGATACGAAACAGGGTGGTTTTTCCGGTTCCGTTGGGTCCGACTACTCCGACGATCGCGCCGCGAGGGATGGTAAATGAAAGTTTGTCGAACAGTAGGCGGTCGCCGTAGGCCTTGGTGAGATTTTCGACTTCGATCACCTGCTCGCCGAGCCGAGGGCCCGGCGGGATATAGAGATCCTGGGTTTCGTTGCGGCGCTGAAACTCCTTCGAGGCAAGTTCCTCGTACCGCTTCAGGCGGGCACGGCTCTTCGCATGTCGTCCCTTGGTTCCCTGGCGTACCCACTCCAGTTCGGCGGCGACGGCCTTGCGGTGTGCCGTCTCGGCCTTCGCTTCCAGTTCCAGGCGCCGTTCCTTCTGTTCCAACCAGGATGAGTAATTGCCTTCCCAGGGGATGCCGCGGCCGCGGTCGAGTTCAAGTATCCAGCCGGCGACATTATCCAGAAAATAGCGATCGTGGGTTACGGCGACCACCGTACCGGGAAAATCGGCAAGGTAGTGCTCCAGCCAGGCGACCGATTCGGCATCAAGGTGATTGGTGGGCTCATCGAACAGTAACATATCGGGAGCGGAAAGGAGTAATCGGCATAGCGTCACACGGCGGCGTTCACCCCCCGAGAGTTGAGTCACATCGGCCTCCCATGGTGGCAGTCGCAGCGCCTCGGCGGCCACCTCGAGCTTGCGCTCCAGGTTGTGTGCATTTGCCGCTTGGATCAGGTTCTCCAGCCGCGACTGCTCTTTGGCGAGAGCCTCGAAATTGGCGTCGGGTTCGGAATAGGCGGCGTAAACCTCCTCCAGCCGGGCCTGTGCCGCGGTGATATCGGCCAGGGCCTCCTCGACATTGCCACGTACATCCTTGGCGGGATTGAGTTGGGGTTCCTGGGGTAAATAGCCGATGCGAATCCCGGGCTGGGGCCGGGCCTCGCCCTCGATCTCGGTATCTACGCCGGCCATGATCCGCAGCAATGTGGACTTTCCCGCCCCGTTCAGGCCGAGCACACCGATCTTTGCCCCCGGAAAAAACGACAGTGAAATATCCTTGAGGATATGCCGGCCCGGCGGGACGACCTTGCCGACCCGATTCATGGTGTAGATGTATCGTGCCATTGCAGGTTCCGAAATTATTGGACTCGATATTATAAGGATCGGCAGGGCCGGCAGGGATGCGATGGTTTTGCATGTCAGGCGGGGTAGAAAATGGTCTTTACTTCTGGTGGCGGCGGACTACCGTAATGCCTACCATGATAGGCTTCGGCTACAATTGCCGGTGAATCCATCGGGAAACAGGGTCATGTACACAGCCGATATGGCCATTGAGGGTTTCGATGACGAACTGGCCGCGGCGATCGCCGCTGAGCGCCGGCGCCAGGAAACGCAGTTGGAGCTGATCGCCTCGGAGAACTACGCGAGCCCCCGGGTACTGGCTGCCCAGGGGTCGGTATTGACCAACAAGTATGCCGAGGGTTACCCGGGCAAGCGTTATTACGGTGGCTGTGAATACGTGGACGTGGCCGAGGAACTGGCGCGTGAGCGGGCAAAGCGGCTTTTTGGCTGCGAGTATGCCAATGTGCAGCCACATTCAGGTTCGCAGGCTAACGCGGCGGTGTATTTTGCCCTGTTGCAGCCGGGTGATACCCTGCTTGGAATGAGCCTGGCCCACGGGGGGCATCTCACCCACGGGGCGAAGGTCAACTTTTCGGGCAAACTGTTCCATGCTGTGCAATACGGTATCGACCCTATTACCGGGGAAGTCGATTACGACGAGATCGAACGCCTGGCACGCGAGCATCGACCCCGACTCATCATGAGCGGGTTCTCCGCTTACTCGCGTATTCTTGATTGGGCGCGGTTTCGAGCCATTGCCGATGCGGTAGGCGCATGGCTAGTGGTCGATATGGCCCACGTGGCTGGGTTGGTGGCGACGGGGTTGTATCCGAGCCCGCTGGCGCATGCTCATGTAGTGACCTCGACCACACATAAGACTTTGAGGGGCCCGCGCGGCGGGCTGATTCTTGCGGCGGGGGGAGATCCGGAGCTGGAAAAGAAGCTCAATTCGATGATCTTTCCAGGTACCCAGGGGGGGCCGCTGATGCATGTGATCGCGGCCAAGGCGGTGGCTTTTAAGGAAGCGTTACAACCGGAATTCAAGGTCTATCAGCACCAAGTGGTGGACAATGCCCGGGCGCTGGCCGAGGAACTCGCCGCGCGCGGCTACAAGATTGTTTCTGGAGGCACCGACAACCACTTATTTTTGGTGGATTTGATTGGGCGTGATCTGACCGGCAAGGATGCTGAGGCGGCGTTGCATTCGGCCGATATTACACTTAATAAGAATGCGGTGCCGAATGATCCACGTTCACCGTTCGTGACCAGTGGCCTGCGCATTGGCACTCCGGCAGCGACGACTCGCGGCCTTGGGGAGGCCGAAATTCGCCGAGTGGGTGGCTGGATTGCCGATATACTCGATGCTCCCGGCGATTTGGCCCGGATCGCCGCGGTCAGGGAGGAGGTCGGGACGTTGCTTGCCCGTTTCCCGGTTTACGCGTCGGGTTGAGTCCATGCACTGTCCATTCTGCGCTCACGTCGAAACCCGGGTAATCGATTCGCGGCTTGCGGCCGGGGGGGGGCAGATTCGGCGGCGACGCGAATGCCTGGCCTGCGCGGCGCGGTTTACAACCCTTGAAACCGCGGAGTTTTCTTTGCCACGGGTGGTCAAGCGAGATGGCCGCCGGGTGCCCTTCGACGCCGACAAGCTACGAACGGGGATTCTGCATGCGCTGGAAAAGCGCCCCGTATCCACCGAGGCCGTCGATGCGTTGATAGACCGCCTCGTCAGGCAAGTACGACTGACCGGCGAGCGGGAGATCGACTCACGCGAGATCGGCGAAAAGGTGATGCAGGCCCTGTCCGAACTCGATCAGGTCGCCTACGTGCGTTTTGCTTCGGTATATCGAAGCTTTCAAGATGTCGCGGCATTTCGGCAGGAAATCGAGGCGCTGGAGCGCCAGATTCCTTCCCACGGGAGTGGAGGGAGTCCATTGCCGCGAGATAAACCCCGTCGCGATGCATCATGACGGTGTCGCGGAACGGACTCCGCGAGAGTGACCGCGGCTACCTGCGCCGCGCCTTGCGTCTTGCCACGCGTGGCATTCGCACCACCGATCCTAATCCTGCGGTCGGCTGTGTGGTCGTGCGAGATGGATGTGTGGTAGGTGAAGGTTGGCACGCCTTCGCCGGTGGCCCCCATGCCGAGGTTCAGGCGCTGGCGGCGGCGGAGGGGCTTGCACGGGGTGCGACGGCTTACATAACACTGGAACCTTGCAGCCATCACGGCCGGACGCCACCCTGTGCACCGGCCTTGGTCGTTGCCGGTCTGAGGCGTGTAGTCGTGGCCAGCACTGACCCGAATCCCACAATTGCGGGTACCGGCTTGTCATTACTGCGTGAAGCGGGTATTGAAACGGTTGTCGGTCTGTGTGCGGATGAAGCGCGGCGGCTAAATCGGGGTTTCTTCAGCCGCCACGAACGGGGCCGCCCCTGGATCACCCTCAAACTCGCGAGCAGCCTGGATGGGCGTTCAGCCCTGGCATCGGGAAAAAGCCGCTGGATAACCGGGACCGTCGCCCGTGCCGCCGTACATCGGGCCAGGGCCCGGGCTTCGGCGATTATGACAGGGGTGGGAACGGTGCTCGCCGATGATCCCCGGCTGAGTGTGAGGCTGGCGCGCGTTTGCCGCCAGCCGGCCCGGGTGGTGCTCGACCCACACCTTTACACCCGGCCCACCGCGGCCCTGTTACGCGAGCCGGGCATGGTCCATTTGTTTTGCCTCGATACGGTTGCTGCACCGCGGCGTGCAGCGTTGGAGGCAGCGGGTGCGCGGGTGCATCCGCTTCCGCCCGGACGCGACGGGAGACCGGATCTTGCCGTTATATTCGCGCAACTGGGTGAGATGGGCTTTAATTCGCTTTATGCCGAGGCTGGCCCGCGGCTTGCGGGGGCACTCCTTGCCGGCGGCTGGGTGGATGAGCTTGAACTCTATTATGGGCCGCATCTGCTTGGTACCGGGGCCTTGCCTTTCGCCGCGGTGGCTGATCTTCAATCGCTTCCCGAGGTGCCGCCATGGCGTATTATCACCCTCCAGCGCGTGGGGCGCGATGCCCGGCTTAGACTGCAACCCGAGGGAGGAAGAAGCCTGTGTTTACCGGAATAGTTGTCGGCACCGGCCAGCTGTTGCGGCGCGAATCTCGGGGGGATGGCGCTCGGCTGGTGTTTGCGGCAAGCGTACTCCCGGATTCCGCGTTTAGTCTTGGCGCCAGCGTGGCTGTGAACGGTTGTTGCCTAACCGTGATTGCGTCTGCACCGGGACGTTTCGAGGTAGATGCCTCGGTCGAGACCCTGGCGCATACTACCCTTGGCGCCTTGCCGGAAGGCAGTCCCGTCAATCTTGAGCCCCCACTTGCGGCCGGGGATGCGCTTGGCGGACACCTGGTCAGTGGACATGTTGACGGAGTTGGTGAAGTGATCTCGGTTCGACGCGAGGCCGTCGGCGCTTGGGATGTGCGGATTCGCTTGCCCGGGGCGCTGATGCGGTTTGTGGCCACCAAGGGCTCGATCAGCGTGGATGGGGTTAGCCTGACCGTGAATTCCGTGAGCAATTCCGCTGTTGCCGTGATGCTGATTCCGGCGACCCGTAAATGCACGATACTAGGTGCTTGCGAACCGGGGGTAAAGGTTAATATCGAGGTGGATCTAATCGCCCGCTACCTCGATCGCCTGCTCGATTCCCGCGGCCTGAACCCGGGTATGCGAAAATAGCTTCTTTAGGGTGAGATGGTGGATCGGATATGGCGAAAGTGCAGGAACTCGCGCTCGGGGTAGACTCGATTCCCGAATTGATCGAGGCCGTACAGCGTGGTGAGATAGTTGTCGTGATGGATGACGAGGGACGTGAAAATGAGGGTGACCTGGTCATGGCAGCGGAGAAGGTCAACCCCGAGCAGGTGGCGTTTTTTGTTCGCCATACCAGTGGAATTATCTGTCTTCCGACCACGCGGGAGCGGCTCGATGCACTCATGTTGCCGCAGATGGTGGCTGAAAACACCGAGACCCATCACACTGCTTTCACAGTTTCGGTTGATTATAGAGGTACGACCACCGGGATTTCAGCCCATGACAGGGCTCGAACCATCCGTGCCTTGGCCGATCCGGCGGCCAGCCCCGAGGACTTCACTCGCCCCGGGCATATTTTCCCGTTGCGTTATGCTGAAGGGGGCGTACTTTGCCGTGCGGGGCATACCGAGGCTTCGGTGGATCTGGTCCGCCTGGCCGGATTGGCGCCGGCGGCGATTATCTGCGAGATCGTTGCCGATGATGGTAGCATGCGCCGCGGCGATAACCTGGTACGCTTTGCCCGTAAGCATGGCCTGAAGGTAGGCACCATCGCCGACCTGATTTGCTATCGGTTCGAGCATGAGCGCAGCGTTGAACGGCTCAGTGATCATCAGGTTCCAACCGCCTACGGGGAGATGCGTCTCGTGGCCTACGAGGACCATGTACATGGTGCGGTTCATCTGGCTCTGGTCAGCGGCGAGATAAATCCCGAGCAACCAGTCCTAGTTCGGGTGCAGATCATGAGTACACTCGGTGATGTGCTCGGAGTGCGTTGGTCGGCGCTTGGGCGGCCGCTTACGGCAAGTCTCGAGCGGATTGCCGCTGAGGGGGGGGTACTCGTACTCCTGCGTCGGCCTGAAGATCCCGCCGCGTTGGTGCGCCAGATCGAGCAGGAAGGGGTTGGTGCCGCCTCGGCCGCGGCAGGAGGGGAAGAAGAGGCTACAAATCTGAGAACCTATGGTATCGGTGCCCAGATCCTTGCCGATCTGGGGGTGCGTCGCATGCGAGTGTTATCGGCACCACGGCGTATGCAGGCTATCTCGGGTTTTGGACTCGACGTGGTCGGCTATGAGGATCCCGACCTTGTTTAGTTCCCGGGGAGATGGGATCCGAAAGGCCGGTGCCGCCTCAGGGTACAATATTATTTGACTGAATTTACTTGGACTGATAAGGGAGGCGGGCATGGCCAGTCGGGGCGTCAATAAAGTGATTTTGATCGGGCATCTCGGAGCGGATCCCGAAGTGCGTTATACCCAGTCCGGTACGGCAGTGGCGAATTTGCGTGTTGCCACCTCGGAACGCTGGAAGAACAAGCAGTCGGGTGAGATGCAGGAACGTACTGAATGGCATCGGGTGGTGTTGTTCGGAAAACTGGGCGAGATTGCCGAGCAGTACCTTCGCAAGGGTTCGCAGGTCTATCTCGAAGGGCGGCTCCAGACCCGTAAATGGCAAGGCCAGGATGGGCAGGATCGTTACTCCACCGAGGTGGTAGCGGCGGATATGCAGATGCTTGGAGGGCGTGGCGAAGGCGGTGGCGGGGTGTCTCGTTCGGGCTCGAACGAGGTACGCCCGGAACCTTCAGCGAGCGGGGCGCCGACCAGTATCCCGGAGGAGATGGACGACGACGATATCCCCTTTTAAGGCCCGGTTTCGCCTGGGGAGGCGGTCGGGCTTGAAAATTACGGAAGAGGGTGACAATTGTCCTTTTAATTCCTGTTGATCTGGGTTCGATAGCTTCGGGAACTTGTGGAGGGTATCTTGCAACAAACCCGGGATCCAGGTTCGGATCCCGGAGGATGTGCCGCTCTTGGATTGCGACATTTGCGCATTCGCCCTTGAGTTTCAGTATAATAACCTCCGCGTCGCCGATGGACGCGACGATGGTGGGCGTAGCTCAGTTGGTAGAGCCCCGGATTGTGGCTCCGGTGGTCGTGGGTTCAAATCCCATCGTCCACCCCAATTCATGATCTTGAAAAATTGAAATGTGTTATTTATGGCATTTAGGTTTTTACCGAAAATATCTGCTGGTCAATCTCGACAGATAACCTGTCCAGGTGGATTCTCTCGGGGCCGTTAGCTCAATCCGGCAGAGCAGGGGACTCTTAATCCCAAGGTTGAAGGTTCGATTCCTTCACGGCCCACCAATAAAATCAATAGCTTATTTTGGATTTTACAGGTTCGATAAATCTGACCTATCTACGCGATGCTTGTGAATAAAGTCGCCTGTGGCGATATCCGTAAGGCGGCGCACCAAGTTCGTGGAGCAAACTGCTCGGCGGGCGTAAACCTGCGGGAAAGGCCGCCCGCTTCAAATCATTGCAAGGCACGGGTATCTTGACTCGGGAGCACCGGATTGGGGATTTAGAGGCAAACCCCGGAATTATACGATTTGTGGTTTGCGTGCTCAGGGGGAAGATATGTCCGTAACCGTATTTGTAAGTTATTTGCAGAAAACGCCTCCTTGGCGCTAAGCCAAAAAACGGTTTGGATAGCCGGGAACCCTGCCTTCGACTGCGGGATCAGTCTTGGGCTTCTATAGCCGAAGGGGAATTTTTGAATAGCCAAGTATCTAGTGATAGGCCCTTGACATCAGATGAGGATGCCTTTAACATTAATAAGCTAAGTGAAGGCCGGCCCAGCCGGCCTCTTTTTCTGATTATTAAACCGGATAGGTGGGTCCGATGGCGACAACCAATCAGTTAGTTCGTAAGCCACGGCGCAAGCCGCGCGAAAAAAACAAGGTTCCAGCGCTTGCCGGAAGTCCGCAGAAGCGCGGCGTATGCACACGGGTGTACACCACGACTCCGAAAAAGCCAAATTCCGCCTTACGCAAGGTGGTTCGTGTGCGCCTGACCAATGGATTTGAGGTTACTAGTTATATAGGTGGTGAAGGCCATAACCTGCAGGAACATTCGGTAGTGCTGATTCGTGGGGGGCGTGTAAAGGATCTGCCGGGTGTGCGTTATCACACCGTGCGGGGAAGCCTGGATTGTTCCGGTGTGAATGACCGCCGCCAGGGTCGGTCCAAGTATGGTACGAAACAACCTAAGGGTTGAGCGATAGGTTAGGAGACCGATATGTCTAGGCGACGAGTAGTTGCAAAACGGCAGGTTTTGCCGGATCCGAAGTATGGTAGTGAACAATTAACCAAATTTATCAATATTGTGATGGTTTCAGGGAAGAAATCAATAGCCGAGAATATTGTTTATGGTGCACTTGATCGATTGGGACAGCATGATCTCGAGCCGCTGGCTATACTGGAAAAGGCTTTTGAGAATACGCGCCCGATGGTGGAAGTCAAGTCGCGCCGAGTGGGGGGGGCCACATACCAGGTTCCAGTCGAGGTGCGCCCCGTACGCCAGAATGCGTTGGCGATGCGTTGGATTATCGAGGCTTCACGTAAGCGGTCGGAAAAATCTATGGCTGAGCGCTTGGCCGGTGAATTGATGGATGCATCCCAGAGTCGCGGTGCGGCGGTAAAACGGCGTGAGGACATCCATCGCATGGCCGAGGCCAACAAGGCTTTTTCTCATTATCGTTGGTAAAGGTTATTGCTGGTAAAGGTTACTTGTGCGCCCTCATTTATGTGATTGATGCGCACGTTGATAAGAAGGTTTAATGATTGAGGTTTGATTGTGGCGCGTAAAACTCCCATTGAAAGATACCGTAATCTAGGGATTATGGCTCATATTGATGCTGGCAAGACGACAACGACCGAACGTATTCTATTTTATACCGGTGTCTCCCACAAGATGGGCGAAGTGCATGAAGGCACCGCCATCATGGATTGGATGGAGCAGGAGCAGGAGCGCGGAATCACCATTACCTCGGCGGCCACTACCGCCTTCTGGAACGGAATGGACGGGCAGTATCCCGAGCATAGGATCAACATTATCGATACCCCGGGACATGTCGATTTCACCATTGAGGTGGAGCGTAGTCTGCGTGTGTTGGATGGGGCAATTTGCATATTGGATGCCAATGCCGGTGTCGAGCCTCAGACCGAAACAGTTTGGCGGCAGGCGGATCGTTACCATGTTCCGCGCTTGGTATTTGTTAATAAGATGGACAAGATGGGGGCTGATTATTACCGGTCGGTTCGCATGGTCAAGGAACGCCTTGGCGCAAATCCAATCATGGTGCAGATTCCTATTGGTGTCGAGGATGATTTTCAGGGGATAATCGATTTAATCGGTATGCGGGCAATATATTGGAACGAGGCGGATCGTGGGGTCACCTACCAGTCGCGGCCTATCCCCAAAGATTTGGAGGAAAAGTCAGGGCAGTTGCGGGAACTGCTGACCGAGGCTGCGGCAGAAGCGGATGAGGAGTTGATGGAGCGGTATCTCGAGTCGGCTCAGTTGACGAACGAGGAGATTCAACGGGGATTGCGGGCGCGTACCATTGCGGGCGAAATTGTTCCGGTGCTGTGCGGTTCGGCTTTTAAGAACAAGGGCGTACAAACGATTTTGGATGCCGTGATCGATTATTTGCCTTCTCCTATTGATGTACCGGCTGTTCAGGGGCATCTGGATGATACCGAAGATACCGTGATAGAGCGCCATCCCAATGATGACGAGCCGTTTTCCGCGCTGGCTTTTAAAATTGCTACTGACCCATATGTGGGGTCATTGACCTTCTTGCGTGTATATTCAGGCGTATTGCAATCGGGCGACCTGGTGTATAACCCCGTCAAGGAGCGTAAGGAGCGCATAGGACGGCTACTGCAGATGCATGCCAACACCCGGGAGGAAATAAAGGAAGTTCGCGCTGGGGATATTGCCGCCGCCGTGGGCGTGAAAGATGTCACTACGGGGGATACCCTGTGTGCGAGTGATGCCCCGGTCATGCTGGAGCGCATGGTTTTCCCGGATCCCGTTATTTCAGTGGCCGTAGAGCCTAAGACTAAGCCAGATCAGGAAAAAATGGGGTTGGCATTACAGAAGTTGGCCCGGGAGGATCCCTCTTTCCGGGTACATACTGATGAGGAATCCGGGCAAACCATTATCTCGGGTATGGGTGAGTTACACCTTGAAATCATTGTGGATCGGATGCAGCGGGAATTTAATGTAGAAGCTAATATAGGGCGCCCTCAAGTGGCCTATCGGGAAACATTGCGTCAGACGGTCGAGCAGGAAGGAAAATTCATACGCCAGTCGGGTGGGCGTGGTCAGTATGGACATGTCTGGATTCGATTTGAGCCACTCAAACGGGGGGAAGGTTACCGGTTTATTAATAAAATCGTTGGCGGAACGGTGCCAAAGGAATATATCCCGGCGGTTGATAAAGGTATTCAGGAACAAATGGCGAACGGTGTGATCGCGGGATACCCGGTGATTGATTTTTGTGCTACGTTATTTGACGGGTCTTATCACGATGTGGACTCATCGGAAATGGCCTTCAAGATTGCCGCCTCGATGGCATTTAAGCAGGCGATGGTGAAAGGTGGGGGCTATTTGCTTGAACCGATTATGCAGGTTGAAGTGGTGACCCCGGAGCAATACATGGGGGATGTGGTCGGTGATCTGAATCGGCGTCGAGGATTGGTTTTGGGGATGGAGGATATACCGTCGGGTAAGATTATTCGGGCCGAGGTTCCGCTAGCCGAGATGTTCGGCTATGCAACTTCATTGCGATCTTCTACCCAGGGGCGGGCTAATTATTCCATGCAGTTCGGCTATTATGCCGAAGCACCAGGAAATGTTGCCAGTAAAATCATCAAAAAGGCATCCTAATGAATCGAAATATTGTTCAGGTTATTTGGAGATTGCTGTAATGTCCAAGGAAAAGTTTGAGCGTACGAAGCCGCATATAAATGTTGGGACGATAGGTCATGTGGATCATGGGAAGACGACATTAACGGCGGCGTTGACGAAGGTAGCGGCGGAGCATTTTG
>JALUYA010000047.1 GCA_027018875.1 Gammaproteobacteria bacterium | reverse complement strand
TAAGTCTTCGAGTTTCATGATGGTTTTCATCCCCCCATCATGAACGGTTCCCCTTCCGGCTTCAGACTCATTTCATGTTAGAAATACGACCCTCCCTTCAGACTCATTTCATATTGGACAAGACTGGGGCTTGCATGGAAATGTCTGCTCGGATATTATGTGGACTCAGCTGCGGGGTGGAGCAGTCTGGCAGCTCGTCGGGCTCATAACCCGAAGGTCGCAGGTTCGAATCCTGCCCCCGCTACCAGCACCGTCGGCCAGGCGGGAAATATGCCCGAGAAGGGTACAAAAAATGGGCCATTCGGCCCATTTTTTGTTTATGCGAGGTAACCTTTTAGATGCTTCGAGTTGAACGCCATGCATTAATTGATTGGCTATTGCCTGAAGTCCGGGACTTAGGCTATGAGTTGGTGGATGTGGAACTGATTGGTAACCGCAATCGGATAGTAAGGCTATATATCGACTCCCCCGAGGGTATAGGCCTGGATGACTGTGCCCGGGTGAGCCGTTGCGTTGAAGGGCTGCTAGATGTAGAGGATATTTTTCCCGGCTCTTATCGGTTGGAGGTTTCTTCTCCCGGAGAGGATCGGCCTTTGCGTACGAGGAGTCATTTTGCAGCGGTTGTGGGGCTACGGGTGCGGATACGCCTGAGCAGGGATGGTCAAATAAAAAAAATTACCGGGTGGGTGCTCGATGTGAAACCGGATAGTGTTTTGGTTGGAACGGACGTAGGTGCGGTAACGATCCACTTTGAAGATATTGTTGCGGCCCGACTTGTCCCCAAGATTTAATATGACGACTGCAGCGGGAGAAATGCTGTTATTCGAGGTGCAAACAAATGAGTAAAGAATTATTGTTGGTGGTGGAAGCTGTTTCCGATGAAAAAGGTATTCCACGTGAGGTTATTTATGAAGCCTTGGAGGCGGCGCTTGCATCGGCAACACGCAAGCGGCATTGCGAAGATATCGATGCTCGGGTCGAAATCGATAGAAGCAGCGGGGATTACAAGACTTACCGGAGGTGGTTGGTAGTCGAAGAGAATGAATTAGTGGAAAACCCCGAGGCTCAGGTGGATCTGGCCCGGGCGCGTGAAGTGGATCCGAATATAAAGGCTGGAGAGTACATTGAAAAGTTGATGGATTCAGTGGACTTCGGTCGCATTGCGGCACAGACGGCAAAGCAGGTGATTTTCCAAAAAGTACGGGAGGCCGAACGCAAACAGGTGGCCGAGCAGTACCTCGGCCGGATTGGTGAGTTGGTGGCCGGCAACGTAAAGCGAGTCGAGCGAGGGAATATTTTTTTAGACCTGGGAGCACATGCCGAAGCACTGATTCCACGCGAAGAAGCCATTCCGCGCGAGTCGGTGCGTCCCGATGATCGTATCCGTGGATACCTGCGGGAGGTAAGGGAGGAGCCCAGGGGGCCGCAGCTGATTGTGAGCCGGACCGCACCGCAATTTTTGATCAAACTCTTCGAGTTGGAAGTGCCGGAGGTGGGGCAGGGGTTGATAGAGATCACCGGGGCGGCACGTGAACCCGGGGTACGGGCCAAGATTGCCGTACGCAGCTATGACCGTCGTATTGATCCGGTAGGTGCCTGTGTGGGCATGCGGGGCTCACGGGTACAAGCCGTTTCCCGGGGGTTGAACGAAGAACGTATCGATATTATTCCGTGGGACGAGAACCCGGTGCAGTTTGTCATTAATGCCATGGCCCCGGCTGAAGTTCTTTCGGTGGCTGTCGATGAAGAACTCCACAGTATGGATATTACGGTTGCCGAAGATAAGCTTTCCCAGGCTATCGGGCGCGGGGGGCAAAATGTCAGGCTTGCCAGCGAATTGACGGGTTGGGAACTTAATGTCATGGGCCAGGATAAGGCGCACGATAAGAATGAGGCAGAGAGGCTTCGTTTGGTGGATCTGTTCAAAAACACGTTGAACGTAGATGAAGATGTGGCGGTTATCCTGGCACAAGAGGGGTTTGCCTCGCTCGATGAGATTGCCTATGTGCCTATTGTCGAGCTGGAGAAAATCGAAGAATTTGATGCGGGAATGATAGATGAATTACGTAATCGGGCTCGTGACGCATTGTTAACACAAGCCATCTCCAGCGAAGAATTTATTTTGCAGGCTGAATTCGATTCCGACCTGCTTGGTGTTGAGGGGGTTGATGCCGAGCTAGCGGCTCGGCTTGCTCAGTCGGGTATAAAAAATAGAGAAAATCTTGCTGATTTATCCGTGGACGAGTTGGTTGAGATAACGGATCTATCGGCCGATCAGGCGGCAGCGATTATTATGTCGGCACGTAAAATCTGGTTTGAGGATACCGATAGAAATTCCGAGACAAGGTCTGCGCCGGGCGTGGAAGCTGAATAAGGAAAGGTGGTATATGGCAGAAATAACGGTAAGAGTATTCGCGGAACAGATTGGGGTATCACCCGAACGATTACTGGCGCAATTTGCGGAAGCGGGGGTTGAAGGGTTAAAGGGTCCCGATGACTTATTGCTCAATGAGCAGAAGATGGCTTTACTCGACCATTTGCGACAGTCTCGTGGTAAAGAAGCTCGGGCTGAAACCCGACGGGTGACTCTCAGACGGCGCAGTACATCGGAGCTTAAAATTGCCGGTAGCCAGGGCCGATCCAAAATGGTAACCGTTCAGGTCAAGCGCAAGCGTGTCTATGTCAAGCGTGCCGTTGTACTCGAGCAGGAAAAGCAGCGCATTGATGAAGCGAAAAAACTGCGTGAGGCGGAACAAGAGCGTAAACGTTTGGTTGAGAAGCAGCACGCGGATGATGTAGAGAGGAAACGACGCGAGGAAGCTTCCGCTCAACGCAAAGCCGAAGAGGCCCGCAAGCTGGAGGCCGCACGGCAGGAACAGGAAAACCTTATGCGGGCACAGGAGGAGGAGCGGCGCAGGGCGGAAGCAGAAGCTCGAAAAGAGGAAGAGGAGGAGCAACGACGCTTGGAAAAGGCAATGGCGCATGCACCCAAATCCACTTCACGAGTAAAGAAGGGCAAGTCGATCTCCGGAGAGCTGCATGTCAAAACGGAGGGGAAGGGAGGACACCGTGAGTCTCGTGCCCGCCGTCGTCAGGGCCGCGGCCGCGTCGCGACTGTAGAGGCCCAACATGGGTTCGAGCGCCCTGTTGAACCCAGGCGGAAAGAGGTGGAAATACCGGAAACGATTAGTGTCGGTGATCTGGCTCAGCGCATGGCTGTGAAATCTTCGGTATTGATTCGCACCTTGATGAAACTGGGCGTGATGGCAACAATCAATCAGGCGCTGGATCAGGACACGGCGTTGCTGGCGGTGGAGGAGATGGGGCATGTGGCAAAATTGCAGGCACCACAGGATGCGGATATAGCACTATTGGAGCGTATCCGAGGGCTCCACGGTGAGAGCCGATCGCGCCATCCCGTAGTCACGGTTATGGGGCATGTGGATCATGGTAAGACTTCTTTGCTTGACTATATTCGCAGTACCCGGGTGGCATCCAAGGAAACCGGTGGAATAACGCAGCATATCGGTGCTTATCATGTAAAATTGAAACAGGGGGGGATTACTTTCCTGGATACACCCGGGCATGCCGCTTTTAGCGCAATGCGCGCTCGCGGTGCACAGGTTACGGATTTGGTTATTCTGGTTGTGGCGGCCGATGATGGAGTCATGCCGCAAACGATTGAAGCTATCGATCATGCACGGGCAGCCGGGGTTCCAATAGTGGCGGCCATTAATAAAATTGATAAGCCACAGGCAGATATGGAACGCATCAAAACCGAACTTTCGCAACGTGAAGTTGTGCCCGAGGATTGGGGTGGAGACACTCAATTTATTCCTGTTTCGGCCAAGACGGGAGAGGGGGTGGAGGAGCTTCTGGAAGCCATACTATTGCAGGCCGAACTGCTGGAACTCAAGGCACCTGTGGACGGCGCAGCCCAAGGGGTGGTGCTTGAATCTTCCCTGGACAGGGGCCGAGGTTCTCTGGCAACCGTTTTAGTACAACGAGGAACCCTGAAAAGGGGCGACATACTGATCGCCGGATGTGAACACGGGCGGGTGAGAGCGTTGCTTGATGAGCAGGGACGCCAGGTGAACAGCGCCGGGCCTTCCATACCGGTTCAGGTGCTGGGATTATCCGGTGTTCCCGAGGCGGGTGACGAAGCGCTGGTCGTGCCGGATGAACATACCGCGCGCACAGTGGCCATGCATCGTAAACAACAGGATCGGAATGCGCGTTTTGTAGCCCAGAAACAGGCCAAGCCAGATGATCTATTCACCCAAATGGGCAAAGATAATATCAAGGTTTTCAACCTGCTCATCAAGGCTGATGTGCGTGGCAGCCTGGAGGCGATTCGTGACGCCGTTAATCGTTTTTCGAGTGAAGAGGTTGCGGTCAACATTATATCCTCCGGGGTTGGGGCGATTACCGAGTCCGATATCAATCTTGTCGCAGTCTCTGATGCGGTGATTATCGCTTTTAATGTACGCGCCGATAAGGCGGCGCGCAAGGCCCAGCAGGACAGCGGTGTGGACATACGCTATTACAGCGTTATCTATGATCTGATTGATGATGTGCGTAAGGTGCTTTCGGGTATGCTTTCCCCGGAAGTGAGAGAGAAAATTATGGGGATTGCCGAGGTTCGCGATGTGTTTCGTTCGCCAAAGTATGGTGCGGTAGCTGGGGCCTTGGTTACCGAAGGGCATGTGCGGCGGGATGATCTGATTCGTGTCCTGCGTGACAATGTGGTCATTTATGAGGGTCGGTTGGAGTCCTTGCGTCGATTTAAGAATGATGTTGCCGAGGTTCAGGCAGGAACCGAATGTGGAATTGCCGTTAAAGACTATAACGACGTTCGGCCGGGAGATCAGATCGAGGTATATCAGCGCGTTGAGGTGGATCGTGAGATTAAGCCCTGATCAAACTGTCGAGGCTGCCGCAGAATCATTCAGGCCGGCTCGGGTTGGTACCCGGATATCGCACGCATTAGGGGAACTGATTCAGCGTGAAAGTATAGATACGCGGTTAGGCCTGGTTACGATCACAGAGGTGAAAATGTCATCGGATTTACTGCGTGCGCGGATAATGGTGAGCCATGTCGATCCGTCTGTTGACGCCGAGGCTGTGTTGTCGGAATTGCGGCATAATGTTCGCCGCTTGCGCCGAGGACTCGCCCGGCGAGTTCGCTTGCGTGCAGTGCCGC
Source organism: Gammaproteobacteria bacterium (assembly GCA_027018875.1). GTDB lineage: Bacteria > Pseudomonadota > Gammaproteobacteria > JAKDMP01 > JAKDMP01 > JALUYA01. The sequence goes on along the minus strand of JALUYA010000047.1, from coordinate 152,300 downwards.
GTTTGGATTTTCGTTGGGACGATCGTAGTGATTATGTCCAACGTCTGCAAACCTTGATTGCACAAGGGCTGGAATCTACCGAAAAGGGAACGAAGTAATGGGGAGGCGGCGTGGGCGCATACTCAATGGTATTTTGTTGCTTGACAAGCCCGTTGGGATTACATCAACTACGGCACTTAACCGAGCGAAACGGGTCTTGAATGCACGGCGTGCCGGACATACTGGAAGCCTTGATCCCTTGGCCAGCGGCATGCTCCCATTGTGTTTTGGCGATGCCACGAAATTATCTTCTTTTCTGCTCGGCGCCGAAAAACACTATCTGGTCGAGGTTCGTCTGGGAGTTAAAACCATTACGGGGGATGCGGATGGGACGGTCAGCGGCGAGGCTCCGGTGCCGATATTGGATGCCCGGAAAGTAGAGCGGGTATTGGAGTCTTTCAGAGGTGAAATAACTCAGGTACCACCCATGTACTCGGCGCTAAAGCACCAGGGTACACGTTTGTATGAGCTGGCCCGTAAGGGAATCACCGTTGAGCGGCAGCCGCGTCCCATTACCATTTACGAGCTGACCCTGGTGGCGCAGGAGGAGCGGATATTGGTGTTGCGAGTGCGCTGTTCAAAGGGTGCCTATATGCGTACTCTGGCCGAAGATATCGGTAAAGGCCTCGGCACCCTGGCACATGTTTCGGCGTTGAGAAGAACGGGTGTAGCCGGGTATACGGAAGCCGATGGTATGGTACCGTTACAATTATTGGAAGCCGATCCCAATCCCGAACGTTTTCTGTTGCCGCTTGATTCGGCCCTTAAGGATTGGCCGGAAGTAAGGTTGACGCGGGATCTTGTCTATTTTGTGCGGCAGGGCCAGCCGGTACTGATCCCGCGAGCCCCCTCTAGTGGTGAACTGCGATTATATGACGATGCAGGGGGGTTTATGGGTATTGGAGAAGTGCTGGATGATGGTCGTGTAGCCCCCCGCCGTTTACTATCGGCCGCGGCAGTCTCCGTTTCACCCAATCTGCAAATGAGCGTGAGCGAGGGGAAGGAGTGAGCCGGTGAGGCGCGCAAGGTGGTAGGGGACTGACAGGAAGTCCCGGATGATCCTACCTGGGCCGGGGTAAGAACAGTCAATCATTTTGATTTTGATTGATCAAAGCCTAATTTTCTGGCTTCCTTTTTTGCCTTTTCCAGGGCTTGTCGGCGGAGTCGAATGCGTTCCTTGAGTACCGGATCCAGCCCCGGGCGCCGCTTGGCGAAATCGAGCTGGATAATCCCGGATTTGTATTGACCCCGGGCGGCGAAGTAATCGGCCATGGCGATGTAGCTTAGGGTTTTGTTGCCCGTATGATTGGCCGCGGTGGCGAGAAGATGGTACAGCCCGGGGTCGTAGCCGTCGGGATTCCGATAAACCAGAGGATCCAGCACGCGGGCCGCTTTTTGGGGTTGGTCATGATTCAGCAGGGCTTGCGCGTAACTCATGGCTGCGGCGCGGTTGCCGGAGAACAGGTTGTTGATGGAGGCAAGCTCTCTAAGTCCGGTCCGGGTTTTCCCGGCGCTGAGCAGGGCTCGCGCCCGCGCCAGTTGCAGGGCGAGAATGTTGGGATACGTTTTGGCAAGGGGGGTGATCCGGCGTAGCGCGCGTTGGCCTTTATCCAGACGGATCAGGCATAGAACCGCGCCATATATGGCGGCCTTACGGTACCAGGGGTTGGATTGAAAATGTGCTTGTGTCCGGAAATACTTCAGGGTGGCGTAGAGGTCTTTCGAGAGGAGTACGCGGATGCGCGCCCGCATCAAGGCATAGTTTTTATCTTCGGGTAGAGGTTTTATATGTAGGTTTCGGGCGCGGTTCTCGGCTTCGGAGATGCGGGTCAGATCCAACGGGTGCGTGCTCAGGAACTGCGGGATTTGGTAGCCGTTGAAGGCGTAGTTTCGCTGCATGAGTTGAAAAAACCGAACCATCCCTTCGGGCGCGAAACGAGCCCGGGCGAGAATCGTAATGCCTACCCGGTCGGCGGCATATTCATCGGCCCGAGTATAGTTTATTTGACGCTGGACCGCACCGCCCTGTGCCGACATCAATGCCCCGATGGCGAGATCCGGGTTGGCGACGCCTATGGCGAGCGCGCCGATCAGCATGGCGATATCGACAAGCCTTTCAAAGGGAGCCGCGGCCATTCCCCGGGCGATATGGCGCAGAACGGCATGGGCGGTCTCGTGCGCCATAACGCCGGCGAGTTCGTCTTCGTTCCGGGTGGCCAGTATGAGTCCCGCATTGATGCCTATGAATGCGCCCGGCAGCGTAAAGGCATTGATGGCGGGAGACTTGACCACGAAATAGAGAAACGGCTCGTTGGGTCCGCCCGCGACCGAGGACAACCGGTGACCCAGGTAATTAATGTAGCCGGCCACCAGGGGGTCATTCATGACGCCATCCGCCCGCTCGATCTGGTAGTACACCTGTTGCCCGATGATATGGGCCTTCCACAGGGGCAAGGCCACGCCGCCGGCAACGCCCAGGCGGGGCAGGTTGAACCCGGGTTGGTCGGGTTCGCTCGCGGCGGCGGTGGCGGCCGCGAACCCGATCACGAAAGCGAACAGAAAAGTGAACAGAAAGGTGGCAATGCGCTGCATGAGCCTTAGGAGATTGTCTCTCGGCGATTAGACGGATGAATATTGATTCTACGCCCGTGATATCGTGCTGGGAAGATGCCCCCGGGCCGCGCGCCAAGCGATAAAAACACGTCGGCGTTGTGATTGGGTTCTACCCGAGGCGGTACTCGGAGCATGCTTCGCGTGGTGCCAGGCGAGGGCCGTCAGGACGCGCAGGGCCGGGTGAAAACCCGGGTCGTACCGGGCCGGAACATGCCGCTGCAGGATTTCCCGAATCCGGGCGATGATCTTTTCATGGTCGGCCTGGGAGAGCCCGCTGCCAAGGCAACGGGTCAGGCCGATCGCTCTTCCTAAAGGCCGCGACCATGCCGGATCCTCACCGGTAAGACCCGCCAGGAGGCGTCCGAGAGGCTCTCCCCCGTGTTCGGCCTCACGGGTCGCCGCCGCAAGATCGTTGGCCGGGCCGGCAAGCAGCCTCAATTCGGCTCCCGTGAACAGATCGGCCAGGGCGCCGGTGGGGATCGTGGCGGTATGGGCGGCGAACAGCCGGGTTGCCGGATGCTCGGCCCGGGCGGAGGCAAGCCGGCCCAGCTCTTCCCGCCACCAGGCAATTTTGATGCGGGCGATGTTCGGATCGCGGCTCCCGATGATGATGCGTTCGAGTTCGATATAGATGGCCGCCAGGGCCCGGACCGGTTCGCGTTGACCGCTTGGGGTAAACAGGACGGCCAGGGCGAGATCCTCGTCCGCCGAGCGCAGGCGCTCATCGCACCAGGCGGTCGAGGATTCGGATGCGGGCCTCTTCATGCCGCCGCGGGATCGAATTCACTCAGTCCGATGAGGATCTGCTCGAGCGAGGCCACATTATCGGCGTAGTAATCGGGGGCCCAGGTGGCGACGATCGCGGGTTCCGGGGCGTAGCCAAAACCGGCAACGGCTACCGGGATGGATGCGGCCCGGGCGGCCAGGACATCGACCCTGGCATCGCCGACGTAAAGGGTATTTTCCGGCGCCACGCCGCAGCGCCTGCAGGCCTCGAGCAGTGGCAGGGGGTCGGGCTTCTGGCGCGGTAGGGTGTCGCCGCCGATGAGGCAGCTCGGCATGGGTGCGGGGGACAGCCCGGCCAGGGTGGCTTGGGCCAGGGACTCGGGCTTGTTGCTGACTACGCCCCAGATGATTCTTCGGGTAGCGAGATTTTGCAGCAGGCTGTCCAAACCGGCGAAGAGCCGGGTGGCGCTAACGGGGTCGGCGGCGTAGTGAGCGAATAGGCGCTGGGAGAGTTGTGTGAGCAATGACTCGTCTTTCTGCTCCGCAGGGGTGAGTCCGAGGTGCAGAATGGGACGCGAGCCGGAGGAAACGCATTCGCGGACCCGTTCGAGCGGCAGCGGGCCGCGGCCGATCTCGGCCAGGGCCCGGTTGGCGGCCGTGGTGATGTCGGGCGCGGTGTCGGCAAGGGTGCCGTCAAGATCGAATAGAACCAGGCGCAGCATCAGCGGGACGACATCGGGATATTGCCAATAATGTGGTGGGGGCGAAAGCGGTACATCTTTTGATCTCCGGGGCCGGGTAATATGATCCTGCGCCTCGAAAGGCCGGGAAAGTAGATTTGCTCGTCTATACCGATTGTGGCCTTCCTCATGACCGGGGTGGCTTGCGGTAGCAAACGAGGTAGTTGACGGCGACGTCCTTACCGAGGGTGGCCTGGTGGGTGAGCGGGTGGTAGGTAAGGCCGGTGGTTGCCACGATGTCGAGTCCCGCTTTCCGGGCCCAGGAATCGAGTTCGCTGGGGCGGATAAAGCGGGCGTAGTCGTGGGTTCCCCGGGGGATCAGGTTCAGCAGATATTCGCCGCCCAGGATCGCAAGAATATAGGCCTTGGGAGTACGGTTGAGTGTGGCGAAGAACGCCAGGCCACCGGGTTTGATCAGCCGGGCCACGGTGGTTACGAAGGCGGCGGGATCGGGCAGATGTTCCAGGAGTTCCATCGAGGTCAGAATATCGAATGCCTCCGGCTGCTCCGTGGCCAGTACCTCGGCGGAGATGCAGCGGTAATCGACCTGGACGCCCGACTCGATTTGGTGCAGGCGGGCCACCTCGAGCAGCGGCTCGGACAGGTCGATGCCGCTGACCGTGGCGCCGGCGGTGGCAAGGGACTCGCTGAGGATGCCGCCGCCGCAGCCGACATCGACGATCCGACTACCGGGCAGCGAGGCGTGGGCGCGGATGAAGGCGAGGCGCGGGGGGTTGATCCGGTGTAAGGTGCGAAATTCACCGTCCGGGTCCCACCAGCGTGAGGCCAGGGCACTGAAACGGGAAAGTTCGGCCGGATCTACGTTGGTTGGTGGATTCATGGTGGGCATCCTGTTGCGGTCTTGCATTTTAAGTGGCCTATTTCTTCCTTATCTTCCTTTAGGCGTGTTTCCCAGGCGTCGAGCCGCCGTGCGAGAGCAGCGGAGTCATGGTCGAGAATCCGGCCCCGGCTCAGTCGCTGCCGACCCGCGACCCAGACTTCGCTTACGGCGCCTCGCCCGGCGCTATAGACCAGTTGTGACAGGGGGTCGTAGAGCGGGTGCAAGGCATTGGCGGAGAAGTCCAGTGCCGTAAGATCGGCCCATTTACCCACTTCCAGGCTGCCGATCTCGGTTTCGAGGCCGAGAGCCCGGGCCCCGCCCAGGGTTGCGGCGGTCAGGGCTTTGCGGGCATCGAAGGCGGCAGGATCTCCGGCCACGCCCTTGGCCAGCAGTGCCGCCGTGCGCATTTCACCGATCATGTCGAGATCGTTGTTGCTCGCGGCGCCGTCGGTTCCCAAGGCAATGTTGATACCGGCGGCCTGCAGGTGGGCTACCGGGCAGAAGCCGCTGGCGAGTTTGAGGTTGGATTCGGGACAATGCACCACGTTCACGGCATGACGAGCCAGTAAGGCCAGATCCTCGTCATTGACCTGGGTCATGTGCACGGCGCAAAGCCCCGGGGTAACAAGGCCGAGCTGGTCCAGGCGGGCCAGCGGGCGGCGATGATATTCATCCAGGTCGGCCTGCACTTCCGCCGGGGTTTCATGCAGGTGGGTCTGCACCGCCAGTCCCGTCTCTCCGGCGTAGGCGGCAATGCGGGCAAGCGTTGCCGTGTCTACGCTGTAGGGGGCATGAGGTGCCAACATGAATGATACCAGCGGATGTCCACTCCAGGCATCGCGGGTTTCAAGACCGCGCTCGAGGTATTCGCCGGGGGTTGGCGCATACGCGCTGGGAAAGCCGATGACCACCAGGCCGGCGACAATACGGATGCCCAATTGGGTTGCCGCTTCGATGGCGGCGGCAGGGAAAAAATACATGTCTCCGAAGGTGGTAATACCGCCCGCGAGCATTTCCGCCGCCGCGGCCAAGGTTCCATCACGGACGAATTCCTCGCTCAGGTGATGGGCTTCAGTGGGCCAGATACGTTTTTGCAGCCAGCGATCGAGGGGCAGGTCGTCGGCGTAGCCGCGCATCAGCGTCATCGCGGCATGGGTGTGGGCATTGACCAATCCCGGAATCAACAGGTGATTGGAAAGATCGACCCAGTGGGAACACTCGATCGAGCGTTCGGCCTCGGTCCCGGGTAGGAGTGCGAGAATACGGCCGTCGCCAATGGCCAGCGCATGATCTTCCAGGAGGGTGGAAGGATGGACCGGTACGATCCAGCGGGAGCGCACTACGAGTTCTGCCTGCATCCTCAAAGTATAATGGCTTTCCGTTTGAAATGAAGCCGCCTTATGCCAGCCGATCCCGCCAAAGCGGCATATTCTCCGGGTATTCACTGGGATCGACAAAGCCTCGAGTTGCTTGACCAGCGCTTGCTCCCCGGCGAAATCCGTTATGTGCATTGTGTTACCGCCGCCGATGTTGCCGTGGCGATTCATACGATGGTGGTTCGGGGCGCCCCGGCGATTGGCATTGCCGCCGCCTATGGGCTTGCCCTGGGTGCGCGGCAGCATGCGGGGTTGCCGGCCGAACTCCGGGTTTCCGCCCTGGCCGGGGACCTGGAGCAGTTGGGTGCCGCCCGTCCTACCGCAGTGAATCTCGCCTGGGCGCTGGCGCGGCTTCGGCCGCTTGTCGAACGGGGCGCGGCTTTCTCCGAGTTGGCCACGGAGGCCGAGAAGATCCATGACGAGGATGTGACCTCTAACCAGGTGATTGCACGGTTGGGTTCGGCCCGGATCGAGCCTGGTTCCCGGGTGCTGACCCATTGCCATACCGGCCCGCTCGCCACCGGCGGGGTGGGCACGGCCTTTGGGATTCTCGCCGCGGCCTGGCATGCGGGACGGTTGCGGCGAGTGGCATGCACCGAAACCCGTCCCTGGTTTCAGGGTGCACGGATCACGACCTGGGAGTTTTCCCGGGTCGGAATTGCGGCAACGCTGATGAGCGACATTGCGGCCGCCGGGGCGGCTTTGCGGGGGGAATTCGACTGGCTGGTGGTGGGAGCCGACCGAATTGCGGCCAATGGGGACGTGATCAACAAGATCGGTACTGCACCGCTGGCCGCGCTGATTCGGCGGGGTGGCGGACGGGTTATGGTGGCGGCGCCGTACTCGAGCGTGGATCCGGCGCTGGCGAGCGCTGCCGAGGTAGTGCTCGAGCACCGCGGGGCGGAGGAGTTGTGGCGAGCGATCGGCACCGAGGCCCCGCCTCCGGGGGTAACGCTCGACAACCCGGTGTTCGATGTCACGCCGGCGGGCGAGGTGGACCTGATCGTGACCGAACGGGGGGTGGTGGCACCGGGACAGGAGCAGTGCCCGGCCCGCCTGGATCAAGGGACGTGGTAAAATTTATGGAATAATTCAAACTACTGTGAGCTTTATTCATGGCTGATTTTGCCCGGGAGTTGACCCAGGTTACCCTTGAGAGCGAAATGCGTCAGTCCTACCTGGACTATGCGATGAGTGTCATCGTCGGGCGGGCGCTGCCGGATGTGCGGGATGGGCTTAAACCGGTACATCGGCGCGTGCTGTACGCGATGAAGCAGCTCGGGAACGAATACAACAAGCCGTACAAGAAGTCCGCCCGAGTGGTCGGTGACGTGATCGGTAAGTACCATCCGCATGGTGACATGGCGGTCTATGACGCGTTGGTGCGTCTTGCCCAGCCGTTCTCGCTGCGTTACCCCCTGATCGACGGCCAGGGTAACTTTGGGTCGGTTGATGGGGATTCGCCGGCGGCGATGCGCTACACCGAGGTGCGCATGGCGCGATTGGCGCACGAATTGCTGGCCGATCTTGATAAGGATACGGTGGATTTCCAGGCTAATTACGATGGTTCGGAGAATGAGCCGGTGGTCATGCCGACCCGGGTTCCCAACCTGCTGGTCAATGGCTCCGCCGGCATTGCGGTGGGGATGGCGACAAATATTCCGCCGCATAATCTCACCGAAACGGTCGATGCGGTTATTGCCTTGCTCGATGACTCCGGAATCGACATCGCCGGGCTGATGACCCATCTGCCGGGGCCGGACTTTCCTACCGCCGGCATCATTTCCGGCCGTCGCGGCATTATCGATGCCTACCATACGGGACGCGGGCGGATTTATGTCCGTGCCCGTGCCGGGTTCGAAGAAGGCCGTAGCGGGCGTACTTCCATCATCGTGACCGAACTGCCCTACCAGGTCAACAAGGCGCGGTTGATAGAGAAGATTGCCGAACTGGTGCGTGATAAACGCCTTGAAGGGATCTCCGGGTTGCGCGACGAATCCGATAAGGAGGGCCTGCGGATCGCCATCGAGCTGAAGCGGGATGCGGTTCCCGAGGTGGTGCTGAACAATCTGTATCAGCATACCCAGATGCAGGTGGTCTTCGGGATCAACATGGTTGCGCTGGACAATGGTCAACCGAAGTTGCTCGACCTGAAGTCCATGCTGGAAGCGTTCATTCGCCACCGGCGCGAGGTCGTGACCCGGCGCACGGTTTATGAACTTGGCCAGGCGCGTCGCCGGGCCCATCTGCTGGAAGGCCTGGCGGTGGCGCTGGCCAATATCGACCCGGTAATCGCCTTGATCAAGGCGGCCAAGACTTCACAGGAGGCCAAGGCGGAGCTGATCGGCCGGACCTGGGAGCCCGGAGCCGTGGTCGGCATGTTGGAGCGAACCGATGCCGCCTTGACCCGCCCCGCCGATGCCCCCCCCGGCTGCGGTCTCGATAATGGCCGTTATCGGCTCTCTTCCGCTCAGGCGCAGGCGATTCTTGATTTGCGCCTGCACCGGTTGACCGGGTTGGAGCAGGAGAAGGTCATCGATGAGTATCAGTCGCTGATCGTCACGATCCGTGGCCTGCGGCAGATCCTTGCCGATCCCGAGCGTTTGCGCCGGGTTATTCGCGAGGAATTGGAACTTTTGCGGACCGCCTATGGAGACGAGCGGCGGACGGAAATCATCGAGTCACACGCCGATCTCGAGGACGAGGATCTGATCGCCGACGAAGAGGTGGTGGTGACGCTTTCGCACGGTGGCTACATCAAGTACCAGGCTCCCGATACCTACCGACCCCAGCGTCGCGGTGGGCGCGGCAAGCAGGCTACCGCGGTGAAGACTGAGGATTTTGTCGAGCAGTTGTTTGTCGCCCGGACTCACGACATCCTGTTGTGCTTCTCCAGTATCGGCAAGATGTATTGGCTCAAGGTGTACAAGCTTCCCCAGGCCGGCAGAGGTTCCCGGGGACGGCCTATCGTCAACCTCTTGTCGCTGGGAGAGGGCGAGCGAATTACCGCGCTGCTACCGGTACGCGAGTTTTCCGCCGAGCGTTATGTGTTCATGGCGACTCGCCGGGGCACGGTCAAGAAAACTTCGCTGGATGCCTTTTCACACCCGCGCTCGAGTGGAATTATCGCATTGGGACTGGATGAGGGGGACGAGTTGATCGGGGCGATGCTCACCGATGGGGAAGAGGATCTGTTGCTCGTGGCTTCGAGCGGGCGGGTCATCCGCTTTTCCGAGCGGGATGTTCGCGGCATGGGACGCGGTGCCCGGGGGGTACGGGGCATGAGGCTCGGCTCCGACAAAGACGTAATCGCCCTGCTGCGGGCAGGAGACGGGGATGTGCTGATTGCCTGCGAAAATGGACATGGAAAACGGACGGCGGCAACGGAATTTTCCCGCCGAGGGCGGGGCGGTCAAGGGGTGATCGGCATCAAGACGAGTACGCGCAACGGCGGGGCGGTCGGAGCGCTGTCGGTCACCGGGGAGGATGATCTGATGCTGATCAGTGCCGGCGGCACTTTGGTGCGGATGGCGGCCGCGGAGATACCGCTGCTGGGACGTAACACCCAGGGCGTGCGCCTGATCCGGCTGGGGAGCAAAGATCGGTTGGTCGGCGTGGCCCGCCTGGTGAATGGTGAGGATGAGGCTGAGGCGGGTATCGAAGATGAGTAAAGCCCGGGTATCGGGTACCTGGGACGAACCGGTAGTATTCAATTACAGCGCCGGCCCGGCCATGCTGCCCGCGCCGGTGATGCAGCGGGTGCAGGCAGAACTTCTCGACTATGCCGGTAGTGGGTTGTCGATCATGGAGACCGGCCATCGAACCTCCGGGTTTGGTGAGATCGTCGAACGGGCCGAGCGTGATTTGCGTGTGCTCTATGATGTGCCGGAAGACTATGCCGTACTGTTTTTGCAGGGCGGCGCAAGCCTGCAGTTTTTGATGGTGGCGATGAACCTGGCCCGTCCCGGTGTCCCGACGGCCTATGTTGACACCGGTTACTGGTCTGCTAAGGCCATTGCCGCGGCCCGGGAAGTGCGTCCGGTGAAGGTGGTTGCCAGTGGTGCGGCGCTGCACTACCGTGGCGTACCGCAACGCTCGCAGTGGGCCGATTTCAGTACGGCCGCCTACCTGCACTACACTCCGAACGAGACCATTCACGGGATCGAGTTCGACTATATCCCGGAGACGGACGATGTGGCCCTGGTTGCCGATATGTCTTCGTGCATCTTGTCGCGTCCGCTCCCGATCCGGCGCTTTGGCTTGATCTATGCCGGGGCGCAGAAAAATCTTGGCCCGACCGGGCTTGCCCTGGTCATCGTGCGCCGGGATCTGGCGGAACGGGCCGCCGCCGAGACCCCAGCCCTGCTGCGGTATCGCGATCAGATCGGCGCCGGTTCGATGTTGAACACCCCTCCTACCTTTACCTGGTATGTCATCGGCCTGGTTCTTGCCTGGGTACGTGAGCAGGGTGGACTGGAGGCAATGGCCCGGCGGGCCGCGGCCCGTTCGCGCATCGTCTATGAGGCGATCGACGCCTCGGGCGGATTTTACCGCAATGCGATCGACCCCGCGGTTCGGTCGCGGATGAATATCCCGTTCCAGCTGCACGAGGAGAGGCTCGAAGCGAAATTTCTCCGGGAGGCCGAAACCGCCGGGCTCAAGCAGCTTGCCGGGCATCGGGCCGTGGGGGGGGTGCGTGCCAGCCTCTACAATGCCATGCCCCTGGCAGGGGCCGAGGCTCTGGCCGGGTTCATGCGCGAATTCGCCCGGCATAATGGCTGAAACGGGAGTAGTCGCGACGGGAGCGCAGCGGTGAAGCGGAACCCTATACGGCCTTTGCGGAGCGGGCGAGCCTTCCTACGCGAGTGGCCGTCCGTCCGTCACCGGGGGTGAGTGCTGAAGTGAGGCGCCGCGCCGCGCGGGTGGGGGCGTTGCGACTCAGCGCAGTCGGTGCCTTGCACGGTGAGCTGCGGGTGCCGGGCGACAAGTCGATTACTCATCGGGCGCTACTGCTTGCCGCCCTGGCTACGGGAAAGTCCCGGATCACCGGCGGGTTGGATGCCGCCGACACGCGGGCTACGGCCCGGGCACTGAATGCCCTCGGTGCTCACATTGATTGGAGGGATGAGGCGGTTTGCGTTCAGGGTACCGGCGCGAGCCTGCTCCGCCCATCCGCGCCGCTGGATCTGGGCAACTCGGGCACCGGCTTGCGGTTGCTTGCCGGCGCGTTGGCGGGGCTGGGAGTCCCGGCGGTGCTCGACGGGGATGCTTCGCTACGGCGGCGGCCGATGGCCCGGATTCTGCAACCGCTCGCCGCGATGGGTGCCGCTGTTACCGGACGGGGCGGGCATGCGCCGCTGCGAATAGAAGCCACCGGCTCTTTGCATGGGATCGATTACCAACTGCCGGTAGCGAGCGCGCAGGTCAAGTCCGCGCTCTTGCTGGCCGGTCTCGCGGCCGCGGGCACTACGCGACTGGTCGATCCTTTTCACAGTCGTGACCATACCGAGCGGATGCTGCCGCGATTTGGGGGCCGGGTCCGGGTTGTGGGTGAGGTGATCGAATTGATTCCCGGCCCGTTGCGAGCGACCGATCTGGAAATTCCCGGGGATTTTTCCTCGGCGGCGTTTCTTATCGCCGCCACCCTGTTGGTTCCCGGCTCCCGATTACTCTTGCGGGGGGTGGGGATCAACCCGACCCGTACCGGCTTTCTGACCGTGCTTGGGCGGATGGGAGCGGGGTTGCGCCTGGTGGCCGAACACAACCAGGATGGGGAGCCCAGGGCGGATATGGAGATCACTCATGCCGTGCTCACCGGAACCCATGTCGCAGCGGCGGAGATTCCCTCGCTGATCGATGAGTTGCCGATCTTGATGGTGCTGGCCGCCGTGGCTCACGGAGAGACGAAAATCGAAGGGATCGAGGAGCTGCGTCACAAGGAGAGTGACCGGGTTGAGGCCTTGTATGCGGGGCTGAGTCGGCTGGGAGTCGGGATGCGGGTCGAGGGTCATACCGTGACGATCCATGGCGGCGGCTTGCGCCGCGGAGGCGAGGTTGACAGCCAAGGCGATCATCGGGTGGCCATGGCTTTTGCCGTTGCCGGCTTGGCCGCTCCCGCACCGGTCAGCGTAACCGATGCGGGATGGATTGCAACCTCATTTCCCGGGTTTGCCACCCAGTTGGCGACGCTGGGTGCGCGGGTGGATCAGAGCGGATGAACCCGGTTCCGGTGCTTACCCTGGATGGACCCGGAGGCGTTGGAAAAGGGACCGTGGGACGAATATTGGCCACCCGGCTGGGGTGGCACTATCTTGACAGCGGGGCACTCTACCGTATTGTGGCCCTGGCCGCGCTTCGGGCCGGACTGGATGAGCACCAGGTCATATCGATTGTGCGCCTGATTCCGCATCTCGATGTAACCTTCGAAGGGCAGGTTATTCACCTGGGAGATGAGGATGTCACCACCGCCATTCGGGGTGCGACCGTGAGCGAGTTGGCTTCGGCTCTGGCGGTGTATCCGGAAATTCGCGCCGCTTTGAACGGGCGGCAACAGGGCATGCGGCGGATGCCGGGGCTGGTCGCCGACGGCCGGGATATGGGTACCGTGGTGTTCCCGGATGCGCAATACAAGGTGTTTTTGGTGGCCAGTCCCGAGGAAAGGGCGCGTCGGCGCTATAAGCAGTTGAAACAGCAAGGGATAAATGCTAACCTTACACAGCTTAGTGATGAACTTCGCAAACGCGATGCGCGCGATGCGGGACGGCGGGTAGCTCCTCTCCGGCCCGCGGCAGAAGCCATCGTGATCGACACCAGCGACAGGACGCCTGGGCAGGTTGCCGATCGGGTATTGGGTTTAATGCTGGGAAGTTCCAGAAAGTAAGCCTTGGCGGGGGGCAGGATGCTCCCTTTATGTTTTCCACCGTGGGGCCCGGGGATAGGGGTTTCCAGGGGTTTGTTTTAATCCGAGACCGATATACTCGGCCGGGGATAGGTGTGAATGTCTGAATCTTTTGCTGAACTTCTTGAAGAAAGCCTGGGGACCGGTTCCTGGGTGCAACCTGGTTCTTTAATCAAGGCCAGGGTCGTTTCCGTTGGCCCCGATTTCATTCTGGTTGAAGCCGGATTGAAATCCGAGAGCGCCATTCCGACCGAGCAATTCCGGCGCGAGGACGAGACCCTGGAGGTATCCGAGGGGGATGAGGTCGAGGTTGCCATAGAGGCAATTGAAGACGGATTTGGGGAAACCCGGTTGTCGCGGGAGAAGGCGCGTCGATTGCGAGCCTGGGAACACTTGAAAACCGCGGTTGAGAACGAATCGAATGTTATCGGTTACATCTCGGGCAAGGTCAAGGGCGGCTTCAGTGTCGACCTGGATGGAATTCGTGGTTTCCTGCCCGGTTCGCTGGTCGATGTTCGCCCGGTGCGGGATCCCAGTTATCTAGAAGGCAAGCCACTGGATTTCAAGATTATCAAGTTGGATCAAAAACGCAACAATGTGGTTGTTTCGCGCCGCGCCGTGGTCGAGAAGGAATACAGCGCCGAGCGCGAGGCATTGCTGGATCGGCTCACCGAAGGAGCGGTTCTCACGGGGATTGTGAAGAACATGACCGACTACGGTGCATTCGTCGACCTGGGAGGGATCGATGGTCTGCTCCATGTTACCGATATGGCCTGGAAGCGGGTGCGCAGCCCCCAGGAGGTCGTGGAGGTTGGGCAGGAGATCGAAGTCAAGGTGCTCAAGTTTGATCGCGAACGCAGCCGGGTCTCCTTGGGCCTCAAGCAACTGGGAGAGGATCCGTGGGTCGATCTTCCACGTCGCTATCCGGCCGGAACCCGGGTGTTTGGACATGTGACCAACATTACCGATTATGGCTGTTTTGTTGAAATCGAGGATGGCGTGGAAGGCCTGGTACACTCTTCGGAGATGGATTGGACCAATAAAACCGTTAATCCTTCGCGTTTTGTGCATATCGGCCAGGAAGTGGAAGTCATGGTACTGGTCATTGATCCGGAACGGCGTCGCATTTCACTCGGCATGAAACAGTGCACCCCAAATCCGTGGGAGGACTTTGCGGCTAACCATGAAAAGGGAGAACACATGCGGGGGACGATTAAGTCGATTACCGATTTCGGCTTGTTCATTGGACTCGATGGCGATATTGATGGGCTGGTTCACTTGTCCGATCTTTCTTGGGATGAACCCGGTGAGGAAGCGATCCGTCACTACAAGAAGGGGGAGGAGGTAGAAGCCGTGGTGCTTGCGGTGGATGCCGAGCGTGAACGCATCTCCCTGGGCATCAAGCAGATGGAGCGAGATCCTTTTTCAAACTTTCTTGCCGAACACCCGAAGGGTAGTACGGTGACCGGGCCTATCTCCGAAGTGAGTGCCCGCGGTGCCGAAATTGTCTTCGAGCAGGGCGTTACCGGTTACTTGCGGACTGCGGATATCTCCCGGGAGCGGGTTGAGGATGCCCGCCAGGTGCTCAAGGAGGGGGAAGAAGTGGAGGCACGCATAATCGGCATAGATCGAAAAACGCGGCGGATTATGCTCTCGATCAAGGCGCATGAGATCAAGGAAGAAGCCGCTGCACTCGAGGAATACGCCAAACCGAGTAGCGGTGCCGCGACGCTGGGTGATATGTTGAAGGATCAGTGGTCACAGGAACGTTGAATTCGTATGGGGTGGAGGGCGCCGGGCGTTGCATCCGGTGCCCGCTGTGGACAGACTAGAGGGGAGGACGGGGAATGACTCGCTCGGAACTTATAGCCACATTGGCAATGCGCCAGAATCACCTGACGGCAATGGATGTCGACTTTGCCGTCCGGGTGATACTTGAAACTATGTCGGAGGCGCTTGCTGCGGGGCGACGTATTGAAATACGGGGGTTCGGTAGTTTCTCGCTCCATTATCGACCACCCCGCTTGGCTAGAAACCCAAAATCGGGTGAGGCGGTGTCCGTGGAGGCTAAATTCGTACCGCATTTCAAGCCCGGTAAGCTGCTCCGTGAACAGGTTCTTGATAGTTCTCCCATGCGGTCGTAGGGTAGCCGGGCCGCGATAAAATCTTGTTACCCCCTGTTTTTCCGGTTTGTGCGGTAAGCCCGTTACAATAAAATTCTCGTTCTTCATGTCAATAGGGGGCATTCCATGCGGCGAGTGCTTGTTATTGTTTTTGGGGTAGTTGTATTCGGGGTGGCATTGGCTCTCGTACTTACCAACCTTGCGGATGTGGCACTGAATTATCTTTTCGGAACCGTTACGCTGCCCTTGGCCGCGGTTCTTGCTCTTGCGTTATTTCTTGGGGTGCTACTCGGGGGGCTGGCGATGTTTCCGGCTCTGATGCGTTTACGGTTACGCCAGAGGGGCCTCAAGAGTCGCTTGAGCCGGGTTGAACGTGAGCTTGACAATTTGCGCCGAGCGCCCCTGCAGGATGCGCGCTGAGACGCTAGCACTTGCGTTTGCCCTTGCCCTGATCGTGCTGGGCGCTGGAGGGCTTATCTGGAACCGAATTTCGCGTCGCCGGATGCGGAGCACGGAAGGGTCCACCCCGCCCGAATATTTCGAGGCATTAACGGCGCTGCTCGATAATCGGGCCGACCGGGCGCTGGAACTGTTTTTGGAATTGGCCGATCGGGATGCGGATACGGTCGAACTTCATTTCGCCCTGGGAAGTCTGTTCCGCCGGAAAGGGGAGATCGAACGGGCCACGCGGATTCATCAAAACCTGATCGCCCGTCCCGCCTTGTCGCGCACGCAGCGGAACCTGGCATTAAAGGAACTTGGGGAAGATTACATGCAAGTCGGCTTAAACGATCGGGCCGAGCGAATTTTCTCTGAACTACTTGACCGCAAGCGGTTTCAGGCTTTTGCGGCACGGCAATTGGTAGCCATTTATGAGCAGCAACAGGACTGGCCCCAGGCCGCTGCCTTGCGGCGCCGCCTGGAATGGATAACCGGCGTCAGTGAACGGGCCGTAATTGCCCAATATCATTGTGAAATGGTCGAGGCGGCTCTGGAAAGGGAAGAGGATGGCGCCGCCCGGGAAGCGTTACGCGAGGCGCGGCGACTGGGTCCCGATGTGGTTCGAGTACGCTTGCTGGTGGCGCGCTTGTCGTCTGCGGAAGGGGATATACGCCGGGCGGCTCGAGAATATCGACAGCTACTCGATCGCGATCCAGAATATGCCGAAATCGTTCTTCCGGTTTTTGCCGGTTTGTTCCCGGCGGGCGCTCGGTCGGCGGAATTTCAGACCCTGGTGCGACGCATTTTAGCTTCGAGCCGAAGGGCCCGTATTCCCGTGGCGGTGGCAGGGGTCAAGCACCCGCAATTGAGAATTCCGGAAGTTCTCGGAGCTATTGAAATGGAACTGGGAAAGCGGATAGATCCCTTGATGACCGATGAGCCTTCGCTACTTGAATCTCATGATGTGCGGGTTGCGTTGATGCGATTGTTAACCCGGTGGGTGGAACAAAGACCCCTGTATCAGTGCGATTCGTGTGGATTTTCGGCGCGGGTTCTGTATTGGCACTGTCCCGGTTGTCGCTCCTGGGGGAGCATGCATCTCAAACAAGATATTTTCCCAGAGTTGGGATCCGATCATGTGACCCACGGCTTGCCGAGGCCGGGTCTATAATTCCGTATACTAAGAGAAAATTTTATGTAGCTTACCGGGATAAGTTTTACGGTATTGGCTGAAGTTGGCCCGGGGATGAGGGAATGGTCTGCGTTTACGGGAGACTTTACGGGCAGTGGATGCAGGGGACGGAGCATCCCTGGAAGTTTCAAATTTTGGATCAGGAAGCAATAATGTATCAAGGACACGTTCGCAAGGCGGTATTTCCCATGGCCGGCCTCGGTACCCGGTTTCTCCCGGCTACCAAGGCCAGTCCCAAGGAGATGCTGCCTATTGTAGATAAACCCCTGGTCCAATATGCGGTGGAAGAGGCCGTGGCGGCGGGCGCGGAAATGCTTATTTTCGTGACCGGGCGCAACAAGCGGGCAATAGAAGATCATTTTGATCGTGCCCCCGAGCTTGAGCAGGCGTTGGAAAGGAAAGGGCGGCTCACACAACTCAAGGCGATTCGAGATATTGTTCCGGCCTCGGTCGCCAGCGTTCATGTGCGTCAACCCGAAGCGCTGGGCCTGGGGCATGCCGTTGCCTGTGCGGCTCCCGTACTCGATGATGACGAGCCGTTTTTTGTGATTCTCGCCGATGATCTGATTGACCCCGACGGTAACGGCTACTGCCTCCAGCAGATGGTGCAGGCCTATGAGACTCACCCGGGCTCTATTCTGGCCGTACAGCGGGTGGAGCCGTCCATGACGGCGAGTTATGGCATTATTGATTCCACAGCCGACGGGGGGCGCCTGCATCGGATCCGGGGCCTGGTGGAGAAGCCCCAGCCGGCTCGGGCGCCATCCAATTTAGCGATAGTCGGGCGCTATATCCTCACTCCCCGGGTCCTCAGGGCGCTTTCACATACGGGCAGCGGGAAGGGGGGGGAGATCCAGCTGACCGATGCGATTGCATCGGTGATCGGACAAGAGTCCGTTTCCGGGTATGAATTTCTTGGGACCCGTTATGATTGTGGCGACAAACTGGGTTACCTCAAGGCGACGGTTTCCTTTGGTTTGAAGCATCCGGAGCTTTCGGGTCCCTTTTCCGAATGGCTGGGGATCCAGGCGCCGGCATTCAAAGAACCCATAAAGAGCGCGCTACGTTGACCCAGGGTCCCCGAACCCATAAAATGTTTCTCAATTCCCCGGTAGCTCAGTTGGTAGAGCGGGTGACTGTTAATCACTTGGTCGGCGGTTCGAGTCCGTCCCGGGGAGCCAGGTTAAGGCTAGTGATCATCCTGCAAAAGTCGTGAGGCTCCACGAGGTTGACGTCCACTATCAGGCCGAGATGCCTGAACCTGTGCAGCGGGAAGCCGAAGAAGGTATAAGAGGGCTCGCGACGCGATCACTGGCTACTTGAAGGAGATCCAATGGACAAGAAAAAACCCGCAGAAGGGAAGAGGGCGACGAAGAAAAGAACCGGTCGCGGGCGCTTCAACGCCACGCCGGAGCAGTCCCCGCCCTCCTTGCAGTCGATGGAATCTCTGCTGGCTGGTTTCAGCGGTATGGGCCGGGGCGGGAGAAGTGCCGTGGACGAGGCCCAGCAGATCATGTATGACGCCTGGGATGCCCCGACCCCTCAGCGTGCGCTGGCCCTGGCAAGGAAAGCCCTTGAGGTCTCTCCTGACTGTGCCGATGCCTACAATCTCCTCGCCGAGGAGACAGCGAAATCACTTGAAGAGCTCATCGAGCTTTACCGGAAAGGCGTTGAGGCGGGCGAGCGTGCACTCGGCAAAAAGGCGTTCAAGGAGGATGTCGGCTATTTCTGGGGGTTGATCGAAACGCGGCCCTACATGCGGGCCCGCGCCGGCCTGGCCCAGGGTCTTTGGGAGGCCGGTCGGGGTGAAGAGGCTGTCGAACATTACCGGGACTTGCTGCGGCTCAACCCCAATGACAACCAAGGCATACGCGATCTGCTGATGCCATGTCTTATCGTACTCGGCCACGATGGGGAGGCGGAAAAACTCTTCAAGCGGTACCAGGAGGACGGCATGGCCGTCTGGAGGTATTCCCGCGTGCTTCTGGATTTCAGGGAATCCGGTAATTCACCGATCGCCATCGAGTCGCTACAGGCCGCCCTCGATGAGAATAAGCACGTCCCTTCCTATCTGCTCGGCCGCAAGAAGATGCCCCGGTCTCTTCCAGGTCATTACGGCTTCGGTGACGACAACGAGGCCGTACTGTATGTCCATGGGAGCTGGGTGGCATGGAAATCGACTCCCGGAGCGATGGAATGGCTCGCGGCCAAGGTGAGATGATGGAACCGCCACGCCGCGCCCGCTTCTTGAGACCCGCGAGGGTAACGGTTGGACGTGGCTCGGCCGAGCGCCTCGGTGATGAAGGTTGGGCCGGGACGCTAACGGAATCTACCGGTATTGTTTCCTTGCGGGTGTGAACCCGCAAGAAGGCTGTTGCCGGCTCTATTTCGTCGCGGGACAGGAGATTTCCGGCCAAGGCGGATATTCAATCCAGCAGTATCTGCAGGGTAACCCCCTCGCTGTTCAGCAGGTGTCTCAAGTGCCCGAGTGCCGAGATTTGTAGCTGTCGGACTCGTTCGCGGGTAAGACCCAACTTGAGCCCGGTCTGTTCCAGGGTCAGGCACTCGTGGCCATTGAGGCCAAACCGGTTCTCTATTACCTGGTAGTGGCGTCGGGATAGATTGCTCATCCAGCGCTGAATCAGTTCATGCAGTTCCTGGTGCAGCACGCCGTACATGGGGTCCACGCTCTTGTCGCGGCCTTCCATGCCATCCAGCAGGGTTATGCCCGGCATGTCTTCAATGGGGGCATCTACCGACAGCACCGCGGCTTGCGCCCGGCGTAGCTGCTCGGCCCGCCGCGGCGCCAGACCCGCCCGTATGGCCACCTCACGCGGGCTGGGTACATGTCCGAGCTCCTGGTTCAACTCCCGCTCGGCGTGAAAATAGGCGGATAGTTCCCGCACTATATGCACCGGAATACGTACGGTGCGCCTTTGGTTGATCACCGCCCGTTCTATAGCCTGGCGTATCCACCAGGTGGCATAGGTTGAAAAGCGGCAGCCACGGCTTGGATCAAACTTGTCCACCGCGTGCATCAGCCCCAGGTTGCCCTCCTCGATCAAATCGAGAAATAGAACCCCCCTGCCGATATGGGCCCGGGCTATTTTCACCACCAGGCGCAAATTACACTCGATCATTCGCTGCCGTGCGGCCGCGTCGCCTTGGCGCAGGCGCTGAGCCAGGGTGATCTCCTCTTCCGCGCTTAATAGGGAATAAAATCCAATTTCCCGGAGATAAATCGACATCAAGTCAAGATCGGCCTTTGCCGGGGAGGAGATCGTTTCGAGCGGCGCGTCCTTGCCGCATTCGATGAAGTTGTCGCCGTTCGGGGGTGGTTCGTCGCAATCTTCTCCATGATCCAGGTTGGAAGATGGATTGTTGCTCTCATGCGCTTCCAGGTCGGCATCACTTAGACATTGCGGCAATGCATGAAGACCAGACTCGGATGCCTCTGTCACTTACCTACCTCCTCGGGGCCATCACATCTGCAAGGATTGATGCTAGCGCGACTTGGGAAGAAAGTGCAATGGGTTTAAGGGGGTTCCATCCCGGCGAATTTCAAAATAAAGCGCCGATGTCCCGTCGGGAAGCTGTCCCATCTTTGCAATCTGTTCACCGGCTTGTACCCGCTCACCTTCCCGTACGAGCAGCCGCTGATTGTGCCCATACGCACTTAGCCATTCATCATTGTGCTTAATGATAATGAGCCGGCCATACCCGGCCAGGGCACTGCCTGCGTAGACTACCGTGCCGGCGGCGGCCGCCCGAATCGGCTCGCCCAGAGAACCATCGATCAATATCCCCTGTTTGGCGAATCGTGGCTTTCCATAGCTTGCGATCACTTTTCCCCGCGCCGGCCAGAGCCAGTGAGGGGCGGGCGAAGTCGCCCGGGGGCCGGGGTTTTCATGCGCGGAAACGGAGGTAACGGCACTTTTAGAGAGAGGGGATCCTCTGGCAATAGCCCGCCTGCCACGATGTTCGGGGGAAGGAGCATTCACGGCTCGCCGCCTGGGTGGATACAAGATCAATCGTTGTCCGGGATAGATGGTATATGGCGGTTTTATCCCGTTCCAGGCCGCCAATACATGATAGTCAAGCCCGTAATGCCAGGCAATCGAATACAGGGTCTCGCTTGGCTTGATCACTTGTGTCCGGGGTCGGGAAACCACCTGTGTACTCTGAAAATGCAGGACTCCGGCACATCCGGTAACCGCAACGGCTACCAGCGCCGGGACGGAAAACTCGAACAATCGCCTCCCGAAATGCATCAGCGCTCAACTTTACCGCGACGAAATTCAACAAAGATGACATCATCCAACCGTTCTGTTTCGATACCTTCCGGTTTTTTTTGGAATATGATCAGCTGCTGCCTGCCCGGAGAGCCGACCGGTGCGATCAGGCGGCCTCGCTCGCTTAGTTGCGCCAAGAGCGGCTCGGGAACCGCCTCAAGTGCGGCACTCACCACGATGGCATCATAGGGAGCATGGCTTGCCCAACCCTCATAGCCATCGCCATGGCGCAAACTGATATTACGAATTCCCAGCTCGAGAAAACGCTTGCGCGAGCGCGCCAGCAAGGGACGGATTCGCTCAACACCATAGACATTTCGCACCAAACCGGCCAAAACGGCCGCCTGGTAGCCGCATCCACTGCCTATTTCAAGTACCTTGTGAGGCATTTCCCCCGCGATGACCGCTTCGGTAATACGAGCCACCACGTAGGGTTGAGAAATGGTTTGTCCATGCCCGATAGGCAAAGCGCTATCTTCATAGGCCCGGCTCGATAGCGCTTCATCCACAAATAAATATCGGGGAACGGAACCTATTGCCTGGAGAACCCGTGGATCCCTGATACCTTTATTGCGCAAGCGCTCGACCAGGCGATCGCGCGTACGCGTGGAAGTCATGCCGATACCAACCCGTGAATTCATCGCTGAATTTCCTTGAATTCTCTTGAAAAAGGGCGCATCTTCTACTAGCGGCCCAGGCCGCGTTAAGCTAATCATACCGAACCTGTGTTGGTAAACCATCATGGTCATCGATGATGAGGAACGATACCTGTTCCGCAAGGCCGTACGCAACGTGACTCCGCTCGAACCGCTAAAGCGGGCATTATTGGTTCCCAAACCGCATCCAAGGCCTCGCCGGCACGGGCCGGGAACCCGGGAAACGCCGGGTGAAAACCCGGATGATTTTCGGGATTCGGGTCCTCGCAGCGCCGAATCCCCGCTTTTCTATGCCGCTCCCGGTATCCAGCGGCGGGTGCTGCGCCGCCTGCGCCGGGGGCAGTTTGCCGTCCAGGCCGTGCTCGACCTGCATGGAAGCACGCGGGAGCAAGCGCATAGAGAACTTGCCGGGTTTATTGCCAAATCCCAAAATAAGGGCTTCACCTGTGTCCGCATCATTCATGGCAAGGGGTATGGTTCCGGACCGGAGGGTCCCGTGCTTAAACAGGCAGTAGCGTGCTGGCTCGGGCGCAGTCCCGAGGTGCTTGCCTATGCCAGCGCTCGCCCCGTCGATGGGGGTACGGGTGCCGTGTACGTGTTGTTCAGCAAGCACAAGTCCAGTTGACGTAAAAAAACGGCCCGTCTAAAATAAACAATTCACCATTCACCCCGGGCGGCTAGCTCAGCGGGAGAGCACTGCCTTCACACGGCAGGGGTCACTGGTTCGATCCC
The DNA here is from genome assembly GCA_027018875.1 of Gammaproteobacteria bacterium. Taxonomy (GTDB): domain Bacteria; phylum Pseudomonadota; class Gammaproteobacteria; order JAKDMP01; family JAKDMP01; genus JALUYA01. The sequence goes on along the minus strand of JALUYA010000047.1, from coordinate 129,631 downwards.
AGTGCCGCCCACCAAGATACATAATAAATTACACGGTTAATAGTTCTTCCTCCATTGGTTTTAGTCTTCTCGGTTTCAGGCATGAGACGCTTACGCGAAAAATCAGGGTAGAACTTTTAGTGGGCTTGTGTGACGAGAGATCGGGCATTCTACAAGGATGCATTCTTTCCCCGAGCAGGTGATACAAGGCGTGTTTCACGGCGGAAGGGCGGTAGCATTCGAGGTGGCTCGCAAGTGGGTTGGGGGAGCCGGGCGCCGGGCCGTTCCGATCAATCGCAGGATCGGGTTGCGGCCCGGGAGTGTTCCAGGGCTTCACCCAGACGTATCTCATGGCCGGGGACAAGAACTGTTTGATCAAGCTTCACCATTCCTGGGCTGAATAGCAAAATAACCGTGGAGCCGAAATTGAATCTACCGAGCTCATCCCCCTGCTGAAAGAAGGGGCGAGTGACATTCAGATCCCAGTATCTAGGTTTACCTTCCCCGTGGCGAATCGCCCCGCTGATCACGGTCTCCAGCCCGCCCACCATCAGTGCTCCCACCATGATCAGCAGACAGGTACCCGCGGGGGTGACAAGCTCCATGACCAGGCGTTCATTGCGGGCGAACAACCCGGGGATTTCGCGTACGGCCCAGGGGCGGACCGGCCACAATCGCCCCGGAATGTAGTGGATGCTTCTCAGCTCACCCGCAAGTGGGGCGTGGACCCGGTGATAATCCCCGGGGCGAAGATACAGTGTGGCGTATTCTCCACCCCGGCAGCGTCCTGTCAGGGTGGGGTTCGCGGTCAATGCCGCGAGCGGGTAGTCCACGCCCTTGGCCTGTAACAGTCGATCCGAATCGAGTGTACCGGCCGCGCTTACTACCCCGTCCACGGGAGAAGCCGGGATGTTGGGCTGCGCCGGCCACCGGCGGACGCCCGGGCGCAGGCTGCGAGTGAAAAAGTCGCTGAAACTGGCGTAGTCGGCCGGGTCACTCCGTTGCGCCTCGGCGAAATTAACCCCGTAGCGGCGGGCGAAGCTCCGGATGACGCAGGTGCTCAACACGCCGGCCTTGATTCCAACGACCCGGCCCGCCAGGCGGGAGAGAAAGTGCTGTGGCAGGGAGGCGTAGAAGTTGCGCCGCAGGGGCATGGATACGAACCGGCATAAAAATAACATTGTGCCAGAACGAATTCGGGCGGGCTTGCTACAATTGTTTTTTTCCTGGCTTTTCCGATACGTGGAATCGTTGCAATCGGTGAAGGGGCGACTGGTCACTTTGCGTGACTGGGTGCGTTTCGGCGCCAGCGCATTCAACGAGAAGGGGTTGGTTTATGGGCATGGCACCGATAACGCGGTGGACGAAGCCCTGGTGCTCGCCTTGCACGCCTTGCATCTTGATCACGATCTGGATGCGGGCTTTCTGGATGCGCGGTTGACCGAGCGCGAGTCCGCCCGGGTTTACGCCCTTTACCAGCGGCGGATCGATGAGCGTCGGCCGGCGGCCTATCTCACGCGCCGGGCCTGGTTCGCGGGGTTATCGTTTTATGTCGATGAGCGTGTCCTGGTGCCACGATCCCCGATCGCGGAACTCGTCGAGCGGCGATTCGAGCCTTGGGTTCAGGCGGATTCGGTCGAGCGGATACTCGATTTATGCTGTGGCAGCGGTTGTATCGGAATCGCGTGTGCCCGGGCGTTTCCCGGCAGCCGGGTGGATCTGACCGACCTCGATGCGGAGGCCCTGGAGGTGGCGCGCCGGAATGTGCGCGAACATGGGCTTGATTCACGTGTCGTGGTGATCCGCAGCGACCTGTATTCCGATCTCGAACGGCGGCAATATGACCTGATCGTGTGCAATCCGCCCTACGTCGATAAAGCGTCCCATGCCCGCCTGCCGCCCGAGTATCGGCATGAGCCGGAAGTGGGGCTGGTAAGTGGTGCCGAGGGGCTCGAGCATCCTTTGAGGGTTTTGAGCGGTGCGCCCAGGCACTTGTTGCCCTCCGGGGTGTTGGTGCTCGAGGTCGGGGCGACCCGATCCGAGTTGGAACGGCGATTGCCCCGGTTGGATGCGACCTGGGTCGAGTTCGAACGGGGCGGTGAAGGCGTCGCCGTATTAACCCGGCCCGCCCTGGAATCACTGGAATTGAGGGCAAGGCGTTGAGCGGTAACAGCTTTGGACAGGCATTTCGGGTTACCACCTTCGGCGAGAGCCATGGCCCCGCCGTCGGCGCGGTAATCGATGGGTGCCCCCCGGGGCTCGAGATCGACTCCGCCTGGATCGAGGCGGCGCTTGCGCGCCGGGCCACTGCGCGTTCCCGGTTCGTGTCGCAGCGGCGCGAGCCGGATCGCGTGGAAATTCTTTCCGGCGTATTCGAAGGAGCGACCCTCGGGACCCCGATCACGCTCATTGTGCGCAATGCCGATACCCGTTCCCGCGATTACGAGGCCTTGCGCGAGGTGTTCCGCCCGGGGCACGGCGATTACACTTATCAACGCAAGTATGGCCGCCGCGACTGGCGGGGGGGAGGGCGATCCTCGGCGCGGGAAACGGTTGCCCGGGTTGCCGCCGGGGCCGTCGCCGCCCGCTGGCTTCTCGCCCGGGGGGTACGCATTCAGGGTTGGCTGGCGGCGGTGGGAAACCTCGAATTCAACTGCTCCGATCCGGCGCTGGCGGAAACCAATCCCTATTTCTGCCCCGAACCCGAGCGGGTTCCCGAACTGGAGAGGTTGCTGCAGTCGATCTGGAAATCGGGCGATTCGATCGGAGCCCGTGTAATGGTGGTGGCCGAAGGCGTTCCCGCGGGGCTGGGCGAGCCGGTGTTCGATCGCCTGGATGCCGTTGTTGCCCAGGCCATGATGAGCATTCCGGCGGTCAAGGGGGTCGAGGTGGGTGACGGCTTTGCCGTGGCCGGACAAAGAGGGAGTGAACATCGGGATCCGCTGACATCCGATGGGTTTGCCTCGAATCATGCGGGCGGTATCCTGGGCGGGATCAGCACGGGGCAACCCATCGTGGTCGGCATGGCCTTCAAGCCGACCTCGAGCATTCCCCGGAAGATCGAGAGCGTGGATGAAACCGGCCGGCAGGTTGTGCTTCGGGTCACCGGGCGCCACGATCCTTGTGTCGGGTTGAGAGCCCCGCCTATAGCCGAAGCCATGCTGGCCTTGGTGCTTGCCGATCATTGGCTGCGTGACCGGGCCCAGAATGGCGCCGGAGTCAGGAAAGCTTTGTTCCCGGAGCAACCGGATCCGGGAATCGGGAGGTGAGGCATGGATAAAAAGGTGAACGTGGCCGTGGTCGGCGCTAGCGGCGTGGTGGGGCGGATCGTGTTGCAGATCCTGGCCGAGCGGCGATTTCCCGTGAACCGGATCCATGCCCTGGCCAGCCCGCGTTCACAGGGCGAGCGGCTGGAGTTCGGGAGCCGGATGCTACGGGTCGAAGTGCTGGAAGATTTCGATTTTTCCGGTATTGATATCGCAATTTTTTCACCGGGAAAAGCGGTTTCGCTGCAGCATGTTCCCCGCGCGGCGGCGGCGGGGACGATCGTAATCGACAATACCTCGGCCTTTCGCTACGATCCCGATATTCCGCTGGTGGTGCCCGAGGTCAACCCGGAGGAGATAACCAGGCATGGGAAACGGGGCGTCATCGCTAATCCCAACTGTTCGACCATCCAAATGGTGGTGGCCCTGAAGCCCCTGCACGATGCCGCCGGTATCGAACGGATCAACGTGGCGACCTACCAGTCCGTTTCCGGTGCCGGCAAGGCCGCGATCGAGGAATTGGCCGGACAAAGTGCCCGGTTGCTGGGGGGGCGGCCGATCGAGTGCAAGGTTATGCCGAAGCAGATCGCATTCAATTCGATTCCTCAAATCGACCGATTCATGGATAACGGCTATACCCGGGAGGAGATGAAAATGGTCTGGGAAACCCGGAAGATTCTTAGTGATGATTCGATCCGGATCAACCCGACCGCCGTGCGGGTGCCCGTGTTTTTTGGCCATTCAGAGGCGATACACGTTGAAACCCGGCGTAAGTTGAGCGCCGAACAAGCCCGCGAGATTCTTTTTCATGCTCCGGGCATTGAAGTGGTTGATGAACGTCGCTCCGGCGGTTATGCCACGGCCGCGACCGAAGCCGCAAATCACGATAAGGTCTATGTGAGCCGGATTCGGGAAGATATTTCCCATTCCCGCGGGCTGGATCTATGGGTCGTGACCGATAACATTCGCAAGGGGGCGGCCCTGAATAGCGTACAGATTGCCGAGCTGATTCTGGCCGGGCCGGGATTCTGCGATCGTTTCGGGCGGTGATGAGCATAAGGGAGTTTCAAATACTCCTATTTAGGCTATAGTATCGAAACAGTTGGCGTTGTTTTGTAATCCGACAGCTTAAGTTCATGGGGAGCGGCGGGGAGCCGCCGGTACGGGGTTGGGGAATAGAGATGATTAAATTATTGCGCGTATCTCGCCTGTTCTGGCTTATCTCGTTGGCCGTGCCGGCCCTTGGCGTGCCGGTAGCGGCTTGGGCACTTGGGTTGGGCCCGATCCAGAGCAGTACCCGCATCGGGCAGAACTTCAAGGCTCGTGTGCCTCTTATTAACGTGGGGGCGAGTGGTATCGACGGCATTAAGGTTCGGCTCGCCGATGCCAGTGTCTATCGGCAGGCCGGGTTGAATATGCCGGACTATTTATTCAGCCTGAAGTTTTCGGTAGTGCGGGTGGCGAACGCCTTTTATGTGCTGATTACTTCCCGTAAGCCGGTGCACCTGCCCTTCATTAATCTGCTGGTTCGTGTGGACTGGCCCAGCGGCGAGTTGACGCGTCAATATACCGTGCTGCTTAACCCCCCCATCTTCGCTTCAAATTCCTCAAGCACAAGCACCGCCGGCGGTGTCAATACGCCGGTCGCTCCCAAGCATTCTCCCCCGATCAGGTCAACGCCGATCGCGGCGCCGACTTCTGCTCAACCCGCCATACCACCTCCGGCGCGACCGCGGGCCGCCGCTTCCGGAGGAGTAACGACGACGGGCGCGGCTTTGGCGACAACCTATGGACCCATTCCGCGCGGTGCCACCTTGTGGGGGTTGGCGCATCGATTGCGGTCTTCGTCAGCCATTACCATTAATCAAATGATGGTGGCCTTGTATCGGGCCAATCCGGGGGCCTTTTACGGCAATATCAATCGTCTCAAGGCCGGCTATATTCTACGAATCCCTGCCCGCAAGGCGGTTTTGGCTGTTACCCGGGGATTGGCTACCCGCGAAGTGATCCGGCAGAATCGGCTGTGGCGGCGTAGCCTTGTTAAGCCGGTGGCGGGCGGTCTCGGGGCGAGCGGGGTTCCATCCCGGGCAAAATCCCCATCGACCCCTGCAACGGCACCCGGCGCGGAGAAGTCGAGTTCTTCCAAGCCGAGTGTAAGCCCGGCGGTGACGCCCTCCGCCCAGGGGGGGCAGGTGATTTTGAGCGCACCGACCGGGGTGGTTCCAACCACGATCGCTTCGGGTTCCAAGGCGGTGGTTAATCCAGTGAGTTCTGCTACTTCCGTTGCCCCCGGCACGGGCGCATCCGCTGCTGCCGTTGAGGCCGGTAAGGGCGCTTCGAACGGGACCGCGGGGCTTGCCGTGGCCACGACGAGAGTTGCGGGTACTGTGGCTCCGGTTAAAATCAAAAGTCAAACTTTTTCCCGGTTGGCCTCTGGGGAGCCGCAAAAGAAACCCCCGGTGCAACCGCGAACACCCGGCGTAACTTTTCCTCAAAAACCGTCCTCGGGGGTGTTTGAAAACTGGGTGACTACACCCAAAGGTTGGATCCTTGCCGGAGGTTTAATTCTCCTGCTTTTGGGTGGCTTGTTGTTGGGGCAGCGCCGAATACGGGGAAAGCGCCTCGCAACGGAGCCGGAAGACGATGGTTTATCTGCCCCCGAGGCACCCGAGGCCCGTGCTGGAGAACCGGAACCTCCCTCTTCCGGGGCGGACGAGGTGGTTCAGGAAACCTTGCCGCAGGATCCCAGGGAACACGGCCAAGATTATATCGGTGGCCCCGAGGTGCCGGTAGATGAAACCGATACGCTTGCCCAGGCCGAATTTCATGCGGGATGTGGCCATCGTGATCAGGCCATCCAGTTGTTGCGTGATGCCCTGGTCAGGGATCCACAACGCCGTGATATACGGCTGAAGCTACTCGAATTATTATTCGATGCCGGCGAGGCGGAAGCGTTTCGTGAGCAGGCGGTTGAACTCGATGGTCTGCTGGAAACCCGCCAGGATGATCCGGATTGGGCGCAGGTGGCGGTCATGGGGCGGCAGTTATTACCGCAGGATCCACTTTTTGCCGATAATCCTGCGCCGGGGATCATCCTGCCCGAGGCCCCGGACGAATCCGCCGCCCCAACCTCCGGGGATCTTCCCGACCAGCCCACAGAACCCCCGGATTTTGAAGCGGCGCTGGATAGATTGAGTAAAACCCTGGAGGCTATTCCGGATGAGCAGAAAGAGTTCGAGCAAACGCTGGAAGAACTCTCCACCTTCATAGAAACCTATGTTCCCGGCGAGGGAGATGCACACCTGGAGCTACAGTTGCCGGCCGATGCAACAGTAAATAAACCGTTGCCCGAGGGGGAGAGGCAAGTGGATGAACCGCTGGAGTTTAATCCGGACGAAGGGGATTTGCCGGCCGCGGAAGCCGATTTGGCACTGGAACTCGAGCAGGATACCGCGCTGCCCGATACGGTCGGCACCAAGCTGGATTTAGCCCGTGCCTATATCGATATGGGCGATTCCGATTCGGCACGAAGCATCCTCGAAGAGGTGATTGATGAGGGCGATGACGCCCGCCAGCAGGAGGCCCGAGAGCTGCTTGAGACGATACGGTAGGGAGCCGACGGACAAGAATTCAGCGGCCCGGAGGTTTGCGCTCGGCGTCGAGTATGACGGGACCGATTTCGTAGGATGGCAGCACCAGGAAGGGTTGCGCAGCGTGCAGGATACGCTTGAGACCGCATTGTCCCGGGTGGCGAATCACCCGCTCACCGTGTTTTGCGCGGGACGAACGGACGCCGGGGTACATGCCGGTGGACAGGTGGTTCACTTTGACACCAATAGCGTGCGTTCCCCGAGAAGCTGGTTGCTTGGCGTCAACTCCAATCTTCCCGCGGATGTCGCGTTGCGTTGGATCCGTGAGGTACCCGGTGACTTTCATGCCCGCTTCAGTGCCCGCTCGCGTACCTATCGGTATCAGTTGCTGCAGCAATCCTTGCGGCCCGTATCCTGTCGCCGGACCTGCGCCTGGATCCATTCCCGGCTCGATATCGCCCGCATGCGCCGGGCGGGCGAACTCCTGCTCGGCGAACATGATTTCAGTGCTTTTCGTGCGGCCGGGTGCCAGGCTAAAAGCTCGGTGCGTACCATCAAACGGCTGGAGATCCGGACGCGAGGTTCTCTTGTTTGGATTGAAATTGAAGCCAATGCATTTTTATATCGCATGGTACGTAATATAGTTGGCAGTTTGCTGGTTGTCGGCAAGGGCGACGCATCGCTCGGGTGGCTGGGAAAACTGCTTCAAGGCGGCGATCGGCGCGCGGGCGGTCCGACGGCGCCGGCGCGGGGACTCAACCTGCTGGGGGTCGATTATCCCGAACGTTTTGGGGTGCCCTCTTGTGCCGTCCTTCTGGAGCCGGATTTCGGTATCGATTGCGATAGGATCGATTCCGTTCCTTATAATGATAAGTCCTTGTTGCCGGGCCCGGATTACCAATCATGAGCTGGTTACGGAAATTGATTCCAACTCGGATTAACGCCGAAACCCGGCCGACCCGCCGGGTTCCGGAAGGGCTATGGACACGTTGCAGCGCTTGCAGTTCGATATTGTACCGGGGTGAACTGGAACGCAATCTGAAAGTTTGCCCCAAGTGCAATCATCACGCACGGCTCGGGGCGCGTGAACGCCTGGACCTGTTCCTCGACCCCGAACCCCGCGAAGAGATTGGTGCCGCGGTAACGGCGGTTGATTTTCTGCGGTTTCGTGATACCAAGCGCTACCGGGATCGTCTCAGCCAGGCGCAGAAGAAGACTGGTGAAGCAGATGCCTTGGTCGTTACCCGGGGGCGGCTTGCCGGTATTCCGGTAGTTGCGGGCGCTTTTGAATTCGGCTTCATGGGCGGGTCGATGGGATCGGTCGTGGGCGAGCGCTTCGTGCGTGGGGTGCGCTGCGCCATTGATTCCCGTTCGGCTTTTGTCTGTTTCAGTGCCAGCGGGGGGGCGCGGATGCAGGAAGCGCTGGTATCGCTGATGCAGATGGCCAAGACGAGCGCGGCGCTGAATGCCCTTCGTGAGGCCCATTTGCCTTATGTTTCGGTGATGACCGACCCGACCACGGGGGGGGTTGCAGCGAGTCTTGCCATGCTTGGGGATATCAATATTGCCGAGCCCAAGGCCCTGATCGGCTTTGCGGGGCCGCGGGTGATTGAGCAAACGGTACGCGAGACTCTGCCCGATGGGTTTCAGCGCAGCGAGTTCCTGCTGGAGCATGGTGTGCTCGATCTGATAGTCGATCGGCGTGAATTGCGCAACCGCCTGGCGAATCTACTCGCCATGCTGATGAACCTTCCGGCTGTTTGACGACTTCGCTCGATTCGAGGATCGATCCCGATCATGCTCTGGGCGCGTGGCTTGCGCGGTTGGAAAAGCTCGATCCGGCTCGGATCGAGCTGGGCCTTGAGCGGCTGCAGGGGGTATTACAACGCCTGGGCCTGATTCCCCCTCCATTCCGGGTTTTGACGGTGGGGGGAACCAATGGCAAGGGATCGGTTGTCGTCAGTACCGCTGCGTTGCTTGCGGCTACCGGGCAGCACCGTGTGGGGGCCTATACCTCGCCGCATCTTTATGAATATCGCGAGCGGATCGCAATTGCGGGAGTTGCGGTCGAACCGGGCGCGCTGCTGCGTGCTTTCGATGCCGTAGAGAGCGCCCGGGAGGGTGTTCCGCTGACCTATTTTGAGTTTAGTACTGCGGCGGCATTGGAGGTTTTCCGTCGGGCGGAGGTGGATATCGCCGTACTCGAAGTAGGACTGGGTGGACGCCTGGATGCCGTCAATGCGGTGAATCCCGATGTTGCCGCCGTGGTTTCGGTTGGTTTTGACCACCAGGATTGGCTGGGGCCGGATCTGGATTCGATCGGCCGGGAAAAGGCCGGTATATTTCGCCCGGGTCGGGTAGCCATCGTGGGCGAGCGGCATCCGCCGAGTGGTTTGCTCAAGCGGATCGATCGGATCGGAGCCGAGTTGTGGCGGATCGGGCGGGATTTTGATGCCGAGCCGCTGGAGCGGGGCTGGAGTTATCGGGGCCCGGCGCAATGGCGTACACCGCTGCCGGAACCCGCGCTGGCGGGCCCCCGCCAGCGCGATAATGCCGCTGTCGCGCTGGCGCTCTGTGAGGCGTTGCTTCACGAGCGACTCCCTGATGCGACTGGAATTTCCCGGGTACTGTCCGGGCTTGTCCTGCCCGGGCGCATCGAGCGGTGCCGGGGAGATGGCCTGGAGTGGGTGCTGGATGTGGCTCACAACGCCGGGGCGGCCGCCAACCTGGCCGGGTGGCTCGAATCCGCCGAGCCCCGGCGGAGCCTGGCCGTAATCGGGATGCTCAGGGACAAGAATCCCATCCCGGTTGTTGCCACCTTGTCCCCCTGGATTTCCCGCTGGTTTGTCGGCGGGTTGGCTGGTTCACGGGGCCAGGATGCGGCTGCCCTGGCCGCTCGTGCCGGCAAGGTTCTTTCGCGAGCCCAACTGTGTGACAATATCACCCAAGCCATTGAGGCGGCCTTGGTATCGGCCGTGACGGGCGATCGGATCATTGTGTTGGGTTCATTTCATACGGTGGCGCAGGCTCGGGCGAGCGGACTGTTGCCGGAAAAGGGGCTATGCGAGAACGATTGATCGGTGCTGCGATAGTGATTATTGCAGTCGTTATTCTGGTTCCTTGGCTGATTTCGCGGGCGCACCATCCCCGCAAGGTTGTGCGCGTCCTGCCTGTTCCCGGAGTGATAGTCCGTGGCGCCGGCACCACAACGAGGCCGGCAGCGGCCGGGACTTACCCCTCCATAGCCGCGCGGGCGCTGGCCGAAGCCGAGCAGGGAGCCTCCTCGGCCAAGGCGACGGTCGCGGCATCCGTCCCCGCCGCCGTCACTGCGCAAAGCCCGGAGGCCGCCCCGGTGGGCTCCGTTTCCACGAGTCGGTTCAGCATCGGTAAGGGGATCTCCCGCGCACGCCGGGGATGGACTATCCAGGTTGCCAGTTACGCCCGGCGCAATACCGCGCGGGCGCTGGCCGGGCGGTTGGAGAAATTGGGGTTCCCGGTTTACCTGGATCCGAATACGCTGCGTGGACGAATTTATCTACGGGTTATGATTGGTCCCTATGCCCGGCAGGCCGATGCTCGTGCGGTCATACCCCGGATCGAGAAACTCACCGGCGCCAAAGTGCTGCTGCGTGCCCCCCCGGGGAAAAGATAATGGTCTGGGCCGATTATGTCATCATCGCTATTGTCGTGTTTTCGGCGGTGGTGGGGATGGTTCGAGGATTCGTCCGCGAGGTCTTTTCGCTGGCAAGCTGGATCGGCGCCTTCGTCGTGGCGGTGCTGTTTTCCGCTGCCGCTTCCGGCTTGCTGGTTCGCTACCTGCACGGAGAACAATTACGGCTGGTGCTTGCTTTTGCGGGACTGTTTGCGCTGACACTGCTGGTCGGTATCGTTTTGGGCCATGTTGCCGGAACCTTGGTCGAGCGGGCGAAGTTGAGTGCGCTCGATCGCGGCATGGGGCTGATATTCGGCTTTGCCCGGGGCTATATTGCGGTTGCCGCACTGGTCGTGGCCGCCTCCTTCACGAATCTGCCGCAGGCACCGTGGTGGCAGCAATCGAAGTTGCTGCCTTATTCCCGCCCGTTGGCGGTGTGGATCAGCGAACATTTACCGAACAGTCGGCTGGGGAGAGCCTAGTATGTGCGGAGTGGTTGGAATCGTCGGGCGGGGCCCGGTCAACCAGACCCTGTATGATGCCCTGACCGTGCTGCAGCACCGGGGCCAGGATGCGGCCGGCATCATGACGGCCCAGGATCGGAGGTTTCACCTGCGCAAGGCTAACGGGCTGGTGCGCGAGGTTTTCCAGGCTCGGCATATGTTGCGCCTGGAAGGCGATATGGGCATTGGGCACTGTCGCTATCCCACTGCCGGGGGGCCGAGTGCGGCCGAAGCCCAACCGCTTTACACTAACTCGCCGTTCGGGATTGGCCTTGCGCATAACGGCAATCTCACCAATTCCAGGACGCTATCCGAGCTGATCTACCGGTCCGACCGGCGTCATCTGAATACCACCTCCGATTCCGAGGTTGTTCTCAACGTTTTTGCCCATGAACTCTCGCGTGCCGCTGGAGTGAAGGCGCAACCCGAGGATATTTTTCGGGCGGTCGCCGCGGTTCATAAACGCTGCCGAGGCGCCTATGCCGTGGTAGCCATGATCGCGGGACACGGGCTCGTGGCCTTCCGCGATCCCTACGGGATCCGCCCCCTGGTGTTGGGTCAGCGCAATGTCGACAATGGTCCCGAGTACATGATCGCCTCCGAAAGTGTGGCCCTGAATGTGCTCGATTTTGAACTGTTACGCGATGTCGCCCCGGGGGAGGCGATCTATATCGAGCGGGATGGGAGACTGCATGCGCAAGAGGTCGCCGTAACATCGAAACTGGTTCCCTGCATATTTGAATACGTCTATCTGGCGCGGCCCGATTCAATGATGAACGGGGCCTCGGTTTACCAGGTGCGCTTGCAGATGGGTGCCTCCCTGGGCGCAAAAATCTTGCGTGAACGCCCGAATCACGATATCGATGTGGTCATCCCAATTCCCGAAACCAGCCGCACCTCGGCCTTGCCGTTGGCCCAGATGCTGGGAGTGCCGCTGCGTGAAGGCTTCGTCAAGAACCGTTACGTCGGGCGTACCTTTATCATGCCCGGGCAGGAAGAACGTCAACGTTCCGTGCGCCGCAAGCTCAACGCAATCGATCTCGAGTTTCGGGACAAAAATGTGTTGCTTATCGATGATTCCATCGTTCGTGGAACCACCTCGCGAAAAATCGTCGAGATGGCAAGACGCGCGGGTGCCCGGCGGGTATATTTTGCTTCCGCTGCACCGCCGGTGCGCTATCCGAACGTGTATGGCATCGACATGCCTGCTGCTTCCGAATTGATCGCGCATGATCGCACCAATGCCGAAATCGAGGCTTACATCGGCGCCGACTGGTTGGTTTACCAGGATCTTGCCGACCTTTCGACGGCGGTCCGGGCCGGACATCCGGGCCTGCATGAATTTGAGGATTCTTGTTTCAGCGGTCGGTATATTACCGGGGATGTGAGCGAAGGCTATTTGGCCGAGTTGGCCGCCGAGCGAGCCGAGGCCAATAAATGGATCCGGGCGCGAGCCGAACTGACCGATGTCCTCAACGACATATGAGCCGGATCCGAATCAATATCTGATTCAACTATTTCGCCGGGCACTGCATGGCATGCGCGCCGATCGGTGGGTCGCCGGAGCGTTCGGGGGGGATGATTTCTCCCATGTTATTTCCCTGGGCAAGGCGGGCGAGGCGATGGCCGCGGCCGCCTACCGAATTTTGGGTGGGCGACTGGAGGCCGGCTTCGCCGCCTGGCCCCGAGGCTATGGAACCGGGGAGCTTGCGGGAGATGCCCCGATCGAATGTTTTAAAGGGGCGCATCCCGTACCGGATGAGTCGAGCCTTCGTGCCGGTAGCGCCTTGCATGCCTTTTGTACCCGTTTACCCGCTCACGCCCGCGTTGCGGTACTGATCTCCGGGGGGACCTCGGCGGCGGTTGAATATCCCGCCGCGGGCATTGATCTGGATTTTTTGGTACGCCTTAATCGCTGGTTGCTCGCCAGTGGATTGCCGATTCGGGACGTCAACCGGGTTCGCGGTGTTTTCTCCGAATTAAAAGCGGGCGGGTTGGGCGCTTGGCTGGGGTCCCGGGTCACGACCGGGTTCGTGCTGAGCGATATCCCCGGGGGAGAAATCGACTGGGTGGGCGGCGGGCCTTTGAGCCAGGCACCCGTGGTTGATTGGCCCCGGCTGCCGGGATGGATCGAGGCGAGGCGCCCCGAATATCCTCCGCGATGGCGGCGGCCCATTGAACTTAAACTGCTTGCCGGTCCTGATCAGTTGTTGACGGTCGTGAAGAAATTAGGCGCCCGGCCAGGTCCCATGCTCACGGGTGATGCCCGGGATGTGGGGCGGGGGCTGGCCCGTTCACTCCGGTCCTTGCCGGGTGGACTTTATGGCTGGGTTGGCGAGACCACGGTCCGCCTCCCGCGGCACCCGGGCCGCGGCGGGCGCTGCCGCCAACTTGCCCTGGCCGCGGCCGTTGAACTCTACGGCCGGGATGGCTGGTGCCTGCTGGCCGCGGGGAGCGATGGCCACGATGGCACCGACCCGACCGCGGGCGCGGTCGTCGACGGCAACAGTATTGCCCGGGGCGGAACGATCGAAGAGGCTCGGCGGGCCTTGCGGCGAGCCGATTCCGGGGGCTTCCTCCAGCGGGCCGGAAGCGAGTTTCGCAGCGGACCCACCGGCACCAATGTCAGTGACCTGGTGCTGGCCTGGCGGCAATAGTCGGCGCGTTATTCAAGCGCCCGCTTGCAGCGGCGGAGCCTCGAGCCGGGGCCCATTGGCATCCAGCCACAGCACGCTGCCGCCCTGTTCATGCCAGTTTCCCAACACGATCCTTTCCCGGGCTATGCCATCGACCTCCAGTTGGTGGATGGCGGGGCGATGGGTATGGCCGTGGATGACACGGCGAACGCCCTGCTTGCGAAAGGTTTGTGCCACGGCCTCGGGGTTGACATCCATGATTTCGGGGGCCAGGGTTCGCAGCCGCTCGCCGCTTCTCTCGCGGGCCGTCCCGGCCATTGCCCGGCGGACTTCGATGGGCTTGGCGAGAAAATCGTGCTGCCAGGCCGGGTTGTGGACCATCGCCCGAAAGGCGCGATACTCCGTATCATCGGTGCACAGGATGTCGCCATGCAACAGGAGCGTCGAGACCCCGTAAAAATCGTGCAGTACGGGCTCTGCTATCCGTTCCATGCCGGCCAGTCGCGCGTACTCCGCACCAAGGAGAAAATCACGATTACCGGCCATGAAATAGATCGGAATCCTGGTGGACAGAGCTTTTAGTCCCGTGGCGATTTCGCCGTGGTGCCGCTCGATGGCGTCATCCCCGATCCAGGCCTCGAACAGGTCGCCGAGGATATACAGTGCGGCGGCTTTACGCGCCGGGCCGGCAAGAAAATCGAGAAATACCCGGGTTACGGCGGGGCGCGAGGGGTCGAGATGAAGATCGGATATGAACAGCGTACTCGTCGGCTGATCACCCGGAGCGGATGCGGCTTGAGGCATGGACGGCCTATTCCCAACAATATCAAGCGTCACATCATAGCGGTTTCGATCTATTGTGCGACAATAAACAATCCATACTTTCATTGCGATTTATAGAGACATAATGCGGCTGAGAACGCGATTTGCCCCCAGTCCCACGGGACGGTTGCACCTGGGCAATGCACGCACGGCACTGTTCAATGCCTTGTTTGCCGCCAAGGCCGGTGGCGCTTTTATTTTGCGCATAGAAGATACCGATGCCGGGCGTAGCCAAGCGGTGCACGTGGATGAGCTGGTCGAGGATCTGCGCTGGCTGGGCCTTGCCTGGACGGAGGGGCCGGACATCGGCGGGGATTTTGGACCTTATTACCAATCCCGGCGGGGGGATCGGTACCGGGAGGCGCTCGAACGACTGCTTGGTGAGGATCGTGCCTATCCCTGTTTTTGTTCGCCGGAGCAACTGGCCGCGGAGCGCGAGCGGCAGTTGGCCGCCGGGCATCCGCCGCGGTATTCGGGCCGCTGTGCCCGGCTCGGTAATGACGCGGCCCGGCGGCGAATCGACTTGGGCGAGGCGCATGCGCTGAGATTCCGAGTGCCCCCCGGGCGCCGGATCGAGTATGAAGACCTGATCCGCGGTCACCAGGCGGTTATGAGCGATTCGATGGGGGATTTCATCCTTCGTCGGGCCGATTCGAGTCCCGCGTTCCTGTTTGCCAACGCGCTGGACGATGCGGATATGCGGATCAGTCACGTATTGCGGGGGGCGGATCATGTGAGTAATACGCCGCGTCAGCGGCTGGTGCTGGAAGCCCTGGGGCGGAAACCCCCGGCGTATGGGCATCTGCCCCTGATTGTCGGCGCGCAGGGGCGCCCACTTTCCAAGCGCGGCGCGGCGGCGAGTCTTGCGTCCCTGCGGGAGCGGGGTATCCTGCCCGAGGCGGTGATGAATTACCTGGCCCGCCTCGGCTACAGCGCGGAGCCTGCAACCCTTGCGGGATTTGATGAGCTTGCCGGGAATTTCGATGTGGCACGCCTGGCTCTTTCCCCGGCGCATGACGATGAGGCACAACTCGAACATTGGCAGCGGCTTGCGGTGCGGGAGCTTACCGCCGATCGGGCCTGGCGCTGGAGTGGCGTCTCCTCGGTCGCGCGGGACCGCTGGCCCGCCCTCTGGGACTTGGCCCGAGACAACAGCAGACGACCCGAGGACCTCCGGGTCTGGGCCGAGTTACTGGCCGCCCCGCAGGCCATGCTCGAGCCGGCCCGGGCGGAAATAGGCCTGGCTCCGGCCGGACTGTTTCGCGCCGCCGGGAACTGCGCCGACTGCGAGGATTTTGTGCGGGTGCTCGAACGGGTGCGCATCGCGACCGGGCTGGGGGGGCGGCGATTGTTCAAGCCGCTTCGGGCCGCTCTCAGCGGTTGTCTCGACGGCCCGGAATTGGCCCGCCTATGGGCCTATCTCACGCCCCGGGAACGTGCCGCCCGGCTTGATTACGCGGCCGGCCTGGCCCAGCGAGATGACGCATGAGATTGCCCGAGATCCGTTGCTACAATTCCCTATCACGGCGGCTTGAGCCCCTTCGGCCCATCTTGCCGGGCAGGATAGGCATCTATGTCTGCGGCGTGACCGTCTATGATGATTGTCACCTCGGGCATGCGCGAATGTTGGTGTCTTTCGATGTGGTCGTGCGCTACCTTCGCGCCCGGGGTTACCGGGTCGAGTATGTGCGCAATATCACCGATATCGATGACAAGATCATCCGCCGCGCCGCGGAAACCGGTCAAGGCTGGCAGGCGCTGACCACCCGCTACATCGAGCGGCTGCACGCGGACGAGGCCGCGCTCGGGGTGCTGCGGCCCGATCATGAACCCCGCGCCACCGCGAGCATGGAGTCGATCATTGCCATGATCACCCGCCTGATCGAGCAAGGTTACGCGTACCGGGGTGAGGCGGGTGATGTCTATTACGCCGTCGAGCGGTTCCCGCGTTACGGTGCCCTGTCGGGGCACGATCCGGACTCGCTGAGGGCCGGCGGGCGCATCGCCCCCGGCAAGGACAAGCGCTCGCCGCTGGACTTCACCCTGTGGAAGGCGGCCAAGCCCGGGGAGCCCCGGTGGGAGTCCCCTTGGGGGCCGGGACGCCCGGGGTGGCATATCGAATGCTCGGCCATGTCCACGGCGGCCCTGGGGCCCCATTTCGATATTCATGGCGGCGGACTCGATCTGAAATTTCCCCATCATGAAAACGAAATCGCCCAGTCCGAGGCCGCGACCGGGGAGCCCTTCGTGAACCTGTGGCTGCATAATGGCTTTGTCGAGGTGGGCGAGGAAAAAATGGCTAAATCATTGGGCAACTTCACAACCGTGAGGCAACTGCTTGCCCGCTGGGCGGGAGAGACCCTACGCTACTTTGTTCTCACCAGCCATTATCGCAGTCCCCTGAACTATACCGAGGGCCGGCTGGCCGAGGCACACAGCGCGCTTTCGCGGCTATACCTGGGCTTGCGTGGACTTCCCCACGAAGGCGACCCGGGAGACGCGGCCGGGGAAGGCTATGCCCGGCGGTTCCATGCCGCAATGAGCGAGGATTTCAATACGCCCGAGGCCCTGGCCGTCCTGTTCGATTGCGCCCATGAAATCAACCGGCGGCGCAAAAGTGGTGAGCCGGCGGCCGGGCTGGGGGCCCGGTTGCGAGAGCTGGCCGGGCCGTTGGGATTGCTGCAGCAGGATCCCGAGGCTTTCCTGCGGGGGAAATCCAGTGCGGGATTCGATACCGGGGAGATCGACCGGCAAATCGCCGCCCGAGCCGCGGCGCGCAAGGCGGGCGACTACGCCCGGTCGGACCGGATTCGGGATGAACTGGCCGCTGCCGGCATCGTGCTGGAAGATACCCCGGAAGGAACCCTGTGGCGCAGCAGCCAGACCTAGGCTGCTGCGGGGTTTTCTTTTAGCCCTTCTTCACGCCGGCGGTAGGCCTCGAGCGTGTTCTCGAGCAGCATGGCGACCGTCATCGGGCCTACGCCGCCGGGAACCGGGGTGATCCAGGCGGCGCGTTGGCGGGCCGCGTCGAAACCCACGTCGCCTACCAGGCGCCCGTTACCGAGCCGATTCATGCCGACGTCGATTACCGTGGCGCCAGGACGGACCCATTCGCCCGGGATCAGGTTCGGTTTTCCGACCGCAACGGTCAGCACTTCCGCGCGCTCGACATGGAGGCGCAGGTTGCGGGTGAATTTGTGACATACCGTGACCGTGGCCCCGGCCAACAGCAGTTCGAGTGCCAAGGGGCGGCCCACGATATTTGAAGCCCCGATCACCACGTGTTCGCGGCCCTTGAATTTTTCGCCGATCTCCTCCAGCATCCGCACGATACCCTTTGGTGTGCAGGATCTGAGCCGGGGGATGCGTTGCGCCAGGCGCCCGACATTATAGGGGTGGAACCCGTCCACATCCTTGGCGGGATCGATCCGCTCGATCACCCTGCCGGTGTCGAGCTGGGGCGGGAGCGGCAGCTGGACCAGGATCCCATCGATAAAGGGCTGCCGATTCAGGTTCTCGATCAAAAGATCCAGCTCGAGCTGGGGTGTATCTCCGGGGAGTTCATACGCCGTGGTTGCGATACCCACCTCGCGGCAGGCTTCGCGCTTGTGACGGACATAAATCTCGGAGGCCGGGTTGTCCCCGACCAGTACCACGGCCAGGCCCGGCTGACGCCGGCCCCGGAGCGTCAGTTCCTCGACTTCGGCGCGCAGTTTCCTGCGAATCGAAAGGGCCAGGATTTTACCGTCCAGCAGTCGGGCGGGCATTGATTGGGCCATGGTTAACAAAGCTTGGTATTTTAGCCCAGGAGCCCGCCGGCGGCGGCGTGGTTTTGATCCAGTGGACTTCGCCCGGCATATCCCGCTACAATTCAGCGGCACGGGGTGTGGCGCAGCCTGGTAGCGCGCCTGCTTTGGGAGCAGGAGGCCGCGGGTTCGAGTCCCGCCACCCCGACCAATATATACTCATTCTCCGGCTTTCTCATGCACCTCGTTACTCCAAAAAACGCCGTGCTGCAGAATATTCGTAGTACCACGCAACGTAGGATCAGTTATTAAAACAGGAAGAATATAAATCGCAAAGGCCACTAAAGAAAGCGGCGTCGGCAATCCGTAGATGGTCGAGGAGACCTGGGACTGTAGGGCAATGAAAGGTGCTGAGGCAAGGCCGGAGACAACAAGCAATAATATGGAAATCCACCTCAGGCTGCGACTGGAGCGCGCCGATTCAATGATAAAAATGTGGAACATGACAACCAGGCTGGATGCCACCGCGGTCCAGTACAGGGCATTGTAATCGGCAATCATGCCCCGTGGTAACCAAAGCCTTACGATCACTGCGCCCGCTATGCTTACGGCAACATAAAGAAGCTGCAACGTAGTCCCTCCGCGTAACGACCGCCGCCGGGCCTTCGGGGGATGCACTTTCAATAGGTAGCCGATAAGCCCGACCATCATGATTGCAAAAATAAAGTCTGGAATAACCAGGGTCGCCAGGGCAGCGTTAGGTAGCATATTTCCCCCTTGATCAGGAGCAAGCACGGTCTATGCCGCATGATAAAAAAAGGGGTTTTGAAAGTAAAGAGCCTGCATTGGATTCTGCATGGCGGCGTAGGGCAAGCACCCTGGACCCTCCGGCACATTAACGAGTTGTAATCGGGAAAAGGTTCCCATTAGGGCCGGTTCACGATAGAGTGGAATCGAGAGTTTTTACTTTTACTCCGGATCGAGAATTCCGCCTTCAGAGAAGGTGAATAAGGCAGAGATTTTTGCGTATTTTTTATGTTTTGTACCCGCCCGCCACGTTTCCAGTGCGTGACCGATGTGCCACCCCCTTGTCCGCTCTCTGGACGGGTCATTCGAGATGGATTTTTGTGCCCGGGGTGGGTTCCGGGCGATCCGGGCAGGGTGAGGGCAAGAAATCGGGTTAAGTTTTCACACTGGATTTTATCCCGGGGACTGGAGGATATGCTCATGTCGCTTCATCGGATACAACCGATCGGAAACAGGAGCCTGTTGGGTGGCGTGGTGGTGATGCTGCTCGCGGGGTGCACGAGCTACCATGCCTTGCCGCTACCGCCACGCGACAACCTGCAGAACTCTTTGGCAGCGGCGATAACGGCGGCACCGGCGGGAGTGACGCTGAGCCTTGGTAATGTCGGGCGCTTGGCGGTGATGCGTGCCCCGGTGTTGCAGGCGCTGCGCGGGCGGGTCGAAGTCGAGAAGGCCCGGGCCTATGCGGCGGGCCTGTTGCCGGATCCCCGGCTCGGCTTGAGTGGGGATTATTTGCTGAGTGGTCCGGATTCCTTCAACGGCTGGAGCGCCGGCCTGGATGCCGGCCTGATCGCCTTGATCACCCGGGGCCGTCGCCACCAGGCGGCGCGGGCCCGCTATGCCGCCGCATTGTTGGGGTGGCGCTGGCAGGCCGAACAAGTTGCCCTCAAGGCGCGGCTCGCTTATTTGCGTCTGTGGTCCGTGAAACAGGAAATCGGCTATGGACGACAGGCGCGGGCACTCTTGGGCGCCACGCTCCGGGCGGCCCGGCGCGCCCGGGCCGCGGGGGCGTTGACCACACTTGTTTACGCCCGGCTCGAAACCCGGTGGGTGGCGCTGCAATCGCGGTTGGGGGCTCTTGATCGAGCCGAGCTGCGGTTTCACGCCCGGTTGGCGAACCTGCTCGCCCTGCGGGCGACAACGCCCCTTCGACTCCATGCCCCGGCCGCGGTGCGGCCCGTCGCCGCGGCCGGGGTGGACCGGGCATTGGCGAGCTTGGCTGCAAGGCGGCTGGACTTGCGGGCGCTGCGGGCAGGCTATGCCGGCGCCGATGCGAGGCTGCGGGCCGCAATCCTGGCCCAGTTTCCCCTGCTGTCGCTCGGGCTGAACCGGAGCCGCGATACCGCCGGCAATAACGCCATTGGGCTCGGCATCTCGTTGCGGCTGCCCGTGTTCAATGGCAACCGGGGGCAAATTGCCATCGCTCGGGCCACGCGCCGGGCATTACGCGCCGCCTACCTGTTACACCTCGATACCGGCATGAACCGGATTCTGAGCGTGCACGAACGCCTGGACGCGGTGGGGAGGTTACTCGTCGCGGCACGGAGTCACGCTCCCGCGATAGAACACGGCGCCCGGGGGGCCCTCGCGGCGGTTCGCGCCGGGGCGATGAATCGGCTCGCGGCCTACGCCGCCTACGCGGCATGGATGAACCAGCAGGCGCTGATTGTTCGGCTCGATACCGAGAAAATCGCCTTGACACTGACGCTGCGCACGTTGCTCGGATTTTCCTCCTTTAGCGGGCGGCGGCGATGAAACTTCGGGTCTTTGTGCTTTTCGGGATCGGGCTCTACGCCGGTGCCGGGTTCGGTGCAACTTCCGCTCCAGTGGCGCAGGTCCGCACCCAAGCGGTGAGAATGGAGCACCTCGCGCGGAGGCTTACGGTCTATGGCCAGGTGGATAACCTGCCCCGGGCCCGCGTCTGGATAAGCGCGGCGGGGCCGGTGCGCGTGGTGCGATTGCTGGTAAATCCCGGGGAGGTGGTGGCGCCTGGCCAGGCGCTGATCGAGGTGGCCCAGCCCCGGGCATTTGCCGCCTACCGCGGGACCCGGGCGGCGCTCCGGGCGGCGGCCGCACGGCTGGAGCAGGCGCGGCGGCTCGCCCGGGAGGGGCTCTCTACCCGGGCGAGGCTGGCCGCGGCCAGGGCAACGTGGATCAAGCTGCGGGCGGATCTGGCGGCGCTCGTGTCCGAAGGAGCGAGTCGGCCCGTGCGCCTGATTCGGGCGCGACAAGCGGCTACCGTGACGGCGATAAGAGTCGAGCAAGGGCAATGGGTGGCCGCCGGACAGCCGTTGCTCGGGATTAATCCTACGGCCGGCACCTGGATTCGGCTCGGGCTCACGGCGAGGGAGAGTACCCGGGTACGCCCCGGGATGCCGGTTGCTCTCAGCCCGGTATTCGGACGCCGTGGTTCCAGTAGGGGGCCGAGGGCGAGGATCCGCAGCGTGGGCAGACAGGTCAACCCGGCAAGCGGTTTTGTCGATGCAATCGTCTATCTGCAGCACAATCCGGGTCTTCTACCCGGGGAATGGCTACGTGCCCGGATCACGACGGGCAATTTCTTAGGGTGGTTGGTTCCCGAAAGCTCGCTGCTCCCCGGTCGAGGCGGCTACCATGTTTTCGTGGTGCGCCGCGACCGGGCCATGCGGGTGCCGGTAAAACTCCTGGTGATGCGGCGAGGCCAGGCCCTGGTGTCGGGCCGGCTCCGCGGCGGGGAGCGGGTGGTGAACATCGGAAACCACGAGTTGAAGGACGGCATGCTGGTGCGGGAAATCGGGCAATGAGTCTTACCGAGTGGTTCGGCCGACACCGACGCTCCGCCCTGTTCCTGTTGACAGTGCTGGCGGGTGCCGGCATTTTTTCGGTCTTTCGTCTGCCGGTGGCGCTGTTTCCGGCGGTGATGTTCCCACGCATCGAGGTGAATGTGGATTCCGGCTCGCGTCCTGAACGCCAGGAAGAACTCCTGGTTACACGCCCGCTCGAATTCGCCGTCCGGGCGGTACCGGGGGTTACCGCGATTAGTTCCACCACCAGCCGCGGGGCGACGGACCTGTCGCTACGTTTCAATTGGGGTACCGATATGTCGCGGGCGCTGCTGCAGGTGGAGGCGGCGATCAACCAGGTGATGCCGCGGTTACCGCCGGGCACGAGCTTTCTCGCCCGGCGTATGGACCCGACCACCTTTCCGGTGATCGCCTACAGCCTGAGCGCCAAGACGCTATCGCAGGTGGCGCTGCGCGATATCGCCCGCGAAACGCTTTTGCCATTGTTCACGGGAGTGAAGGGAGTGCGGCGGGTGGCTATTCTCGGCGGTAAAATCGCCGAGTACAGGGTGAGCGTGGATCCGGGCAAGTTGATTCGGTACGGGCTGAGTCTCGCGGCGGTGGAGCGCGCGCTGACCCGGTCAAATGTAGTGGCGGCGCTCGGGCGTTACCGCGCCCATTACCGGTTGTACTTGGTGCTTTCCGATAACCAGGTCAAGCGCCCCGCCGCCATCGCCCGGGTGGTGATCCGCGCGCGGCCCGATGGGGTGGTTACGGTGGCCGATGTGGCAACGGTCCATGCCGCGGTGATGCCGCAGTGGATGACGGTCGGCGCCGACGGCAAGCGGGCGGTCCTGGTGATGGTCTATCAACAGCTGGGAGGCAATACGGTCGCAATCGATCGCGCCATTGCCAATCGACTCAAGGCGTACCGCAAGGTGATTCCCGCGGGAGTCACGATTCGGCAGTGGTACAACCAGAGCGGGCTGATCGAGGCATCGGCGGTTTCGGTACGCGACGCGCTCGCGCTCGGCGTGCTGTTTGCGATGGGAATTCTGCTTCTTTTCCTGCGTAATTTTAAATTGACGTTGATTGCGCTGCTTGCGGTTCCCGCGGTGCTTGCGAGCACGGTGCTGGTGCTGTATCTGGCGGGCCTTAGTTTCAATATCATGACTCTTGGTGGGATGGCGGCGGCCGTGGGGCTGATCATCGACGACATGATCGTGATGCTGGAACATCTGGGCCGTCGCCTGGGCGAGGATGGGCATAGGCCGGAGGCCATGCTTGCCTATGGGCGGGAGTTCACCCGGCCCCTGATCGGTTCCTCGCTCGTTACCACGATCATTTTTTTGCCGCTGGCTTTCCTGAGCGGGGTTACCGGCGCCTTTTTCAAGGCGCTCTCGCTGACCATGGTTGCCGGCCTGGCGCTTTCGTTCCTGTATGCCTGGATCGCGCTGCCGCTCATCGCGGACCGGTTGATGGATGACAAAGACGCGCGGGCGCTCGAACGAAACGGCCGTTTTATGGAGGCATTGCGCGACGGCTACCGCCGCTTGATGCGCCTGCTGGTCGTACATCCCGCCTGGCTGCTAGCCGGGCTCCTGCCGCTGTTCGGGCTCGGATTTCTTGGCTTTCACTACACCCGTTCGGGCTTTATGCCGCACATGAATGAAGGTGGTTTCGTACTCGATTACCGGACCCTGCCCGGTACCTCGCTGAAGGAAACCGATCGCTTGATCACACAAGTTGCGCATATTTTGGCGACGACGCCCGAGGTACGCAACTGGTCGCGGCGAACCGGGGCGCAGCTCGGAGGCGGGATTACCGAGCAAAACGAAGGGGACTTCTTTATTCGCCTGCGCCGCCCGGCGCAGCAGCAGCAAGTGATGGCCAGAATCGCCCGGCGGATTCGGCACGAGGTGCCGGGTTTCACCATTCTCGATATCAAGCAGCCGATGCAGGACCTGATCGGCGACCTGACCTCTTCGCCCCGCCCGGTGGTGATCCGCCTGTTCGGGGGCGATGCGGGTGATTTGCACCGCCTCGCCCCCAGGGTGGCACGGGCGATAAGCCGGGTTCCGGGACTGGATGAAGTACAGGACGGGGTGATTATCGCCGGCGATTCGCTGCGCGTTCAAATCGATCGCATGCGTGCCGGGCTTCTGGGGCTCACCCCGAGGGCGATCACCAACCAGCTTGAGACCTATCTTGCCGGCCGGGTGGTCACCCGGATCGAAAAGCCGCAGAAAATGGTCGGAGTGCGGGTGTGGGTGCCACGCGCGGACCGGGCGACGCGCAGGCAGATCGGGCGGCTCATGTTGCGTACGCCCGCCGGGCGTCTGGTTCCGCTCGGGGAGGTCGCCCGCCTCGTGCCGGTGGTGGGTCAGGCGCAACTGACGCGCTACGATCTCAAGCCCGAGGTCACGGTCTCGGCCCGGATTCAGGGCCGCGGCTATGGGGCGGCGCTCGCCGATGTGCGCCAGGTGCTCGACAGGCCGGGGTTTCTTCCCCCGGGGGTGTATTACCGGCTTGGCGGACTTTATCGGCAGCAACAGATCGCCTTTCACGACCTGGTCATCGTTTTTCTCGCCGCCCTGACGTTGGTGTTTTTCGCCTTGCTGTACCAGTTCGAACGCTTCCGCATCGCCCTGGCGATCCTCGTCGCGCCGCTGTTCGCTCTGCCGGCTGTGTTCCTGGGGCTGTGGCTCACGGGAACCGAGCTGAACATCGCCGCGATCATGGGCATGACCATGATCGTCGGTATCGTGACTGAGCTTGCGGTGTTTTATTTTTCCGAGCTGGAGCAGGTGCGTAAGCGGTTGGGTCTTTACGATGCCTTGGTAGAGGCGGGGGCCAACCGCCTGCGTCCCATCCTGATGACCACGCTGGCCTTCATCCTCGCGCTCGTACCGCTGGCCTTCGGCATGGGGCAGGGAGCCCGGATGTTGCAGCCGCTGGCGATCGCGATCGTTTCCGGCCTGCTGGTCCAGTTGCCGCTCGCGCTGATCGTGGTTCCGGTGACCTACCGCCTTTGCCTGGGTAGGGTCCGGGCGGATGCGCCCGGCGGAGGTTGAGAGGAATTCCCAGGCCGGCGCTTAGGCGCCGGCCGTCGCGGCCATTCTCAGCCGGGCGGTAAACCCTGTGGAGTCGTGTTCGAGCTCGAGGGTTCCCTCATGCAAGCGGGCGATGGCGCGAGCGATAGCAAGTCCCAGGCCGGCACCTCCCGGGCGGCGGCCGCCGCCTTCCGGAGGGCCCTTGCCGCCGTCATGCACCTCCAGTACCAGTTGCCGGCCGGCGGCGCGGGCGGTGAGGATGATCGGAGCGGTTCGCGGCGCGTAGCGCAAAGCATTCTCCAGCAGGTTGACCAGGGCCTGGGCGATCAGTTGACGATCCCCGGTGCAGCGTACTCGGCCCCGGGTGTGGTTTTCGATCCGCTGGCCGCATTCTTGTGCGACCGGCAGGTAGAGTTCGGCCAGATCCGCCACCAGGGCGCCCAAGTCGAATTCGCGAAAGAACTCCGTGCTCGCGCCGCCTTCCAGTTGTGCCAGCCGCAACAGCGCCTCGACACGGCGATCGAGCTCGGCCAGCTCCTCGCGGGCATGGGCGATCTCCTTGCCCGGATCGCTTCCGGTGGCGGTGGCCGCGCGCTCGAGCGCCCGCGAGGCGCGGGCCAGCGGGTGTTTTATCTCGTGGGCCATGCGTGAGCCGAGGTCATGCAGGCCGAGGACCGCCGTTTCGATGCGTTCAAGCATGGCGTTGAACGCCCGGGCGAGTACGACATGCTCGCCGGGTCCCGTCTCATCGAGCCGCTCACCCAGGCGGCCGCCGCGAATCCGCTCGGCGGTTGCACTGGCGCCGGCGATGCGCTTCATGACGCTGCGTCCGATGGCGACGCCTCCGGCCAGGCCGGCGAGAAACATCAATCCGGCGGCCACGGCTCCCCAGAGCTTGAAACTGTCTGTCAGCTGGTCGGGTATGCGCAGGGATTGGCCGATCAGGAGACGGTTGCCGCCGGGCAAGGGGCGCACCAAGGCCTCGATGCGGGGCCCGCCGCCACGGAACCGGAAACGAAACCAGCCTCGGGTCGGTGCACCCGTGGGCCAATGCCGGAAATCTCCGGCGAGTATCTTGCCTTGCGCGCTCGCCAAGGCATAGAATCGGCGGCCCGGATCGTCCGCATCCCGGTCGCCCGGAACAAATACGGCGTTGCTCCTTTGGGCCACGGCGTGTACCAGGGCGATACTTCCCCGGTTGACGTATAGCGCGGTAAGGGCCAGGGATTCGGCCTTGAGGCCGGCTTGGACTTGGGCCCCGATCTGATCATGGGTCGCCACCAGCACCATCGCGACGATGGCGGCGGTGAGAAATGCGTAGAGGAAGGCATACAGGGCGGCCACACGGAAAGCGGTGGTACGCAGCAGCGAAAACCGCGTCGCTGTGCTCATGCGCCGAGCGCGTCCAGGCGATACCCTTCGCCGCGGACGGTCTCGAGGCAGCCGGCGGCCGCGGTCGCGGCAAGCTTGGCGCGCAGGCGGCTCATGTGGACATCGATCACGTTGGTTCCGGGATCGAAGTTGTACCCCCAGACATCGCGCAGGATCATCTCGCGGCTGACGACTTCGCCCGAATGCAGCAACAGGTACTCCAGCAGGAGGTATTCACGTGGCTTCAGGCGCAGGGATTCTCCGCCGACCGTTATCCGGCGGCGGATACGATCGAGCACCAGGGCGCCGCTCCCGAGGCATGGCTGGTTGGCATCGTCGTCGCGGCGGGCCAGGGCGTTGATCCGGGCATGCAATTCGGGCATTGCATAGGGTTTTCCCAGGTAGTCGTCGGCGCCGGCGTTCAGTCCGCCGACGCGGGCATCGACCGATGCGAGGGCCGAGAGCACCAGGATTTTTACCGCGGGATGTCGGCGGCGCAGCCAGGGGATCAGTTCCAAGCCTTCGCCATCGGGCAGCAGGCGATCGAGCACGACGATCCGGGGTGTTCGTTGATTGCAGGCCGCGCGGGCCTGGGCCAGCGATTCGGCCCGGCTTGTCGTGTGGCCGGCATCGATCAGTCCATTGACAATATCGAGCGCAAGTTCGGCGTCGTCCTCGACGACAAGAATGAGCATCGTGGCATACCCCGGGAGCAGATCGAGCTTACGCATTTTAAGCAGTAAAGGAAAGTGTCCGCACCCGAGGATTGTCGGGGCGGGTGCCGTTCGGGCGATTGCCTCCATGCGCTGCGGCAACGGGTTTGCCCGATTGCCGTGGAGGCGGGCGGATGAAACAATTGTAATGAAGATTCGATGGGCAGTGGCGGCGGATGCCTCTATACTAGAGGCCATGCAATATTTCGGCTCGCGTTATCTGCTTTTGCTGCCGCTCATACTGGCCGCTCTTGCAGGCACGGCGATGGCGGGCGGAGCCGAAACATCCGCTGGGCTACGGCGGACGGTAGCGGCCCGGAAGCGGGTTGTAGAGCCGCATTACCTTGCCTTTGCCCGCGTGAGGCCGATCGCCCTGTTGTCCTTGAGGGCGGCGCTGCCCGGGCGGGTGAGCCGATTCGAGATATTGCCGGGGCAACGGCTCCGGGCCGGTGTCGCCGTGGCCCGGTTGGCGGGTCCGAAGATCAACTCTCTTTTAGCCGCCCGCGAAGCGGCCGTGAGCTCGGCGCGGGTGCGATTGAAAACGGCACGCGAGGTGCTGCGGGTCGCCCGCGGACAATATTTCGGGCATTGGATTACCCGCGGCGCCCTGGCGCGGTTGAGCGGTGCCGCAAGCGAGGCCCGTCAAACACTCCGGGCGGCCGCGGCCATGCTACGGGCAACGCGCGCGGAAACGCTCGTGAAGGCCCCGGTCTCGGGTACGGTCGTTTCCCTGGCCGTGGCCGAGGGCGAACGGGTGAGCGCGGGCCAGGTCGTTCTGCGCCTGCAAGCGCCCGGGAGCCTGTGGCTGCTTGCCGAGTTTTATGGCCACGATGCCGCGGTAATTCACCGCGGCATGCGCGGCTGGTTTTCTCCGCTCGGCGGCTCGAAGTCCATCCCGGTTCGGGTGGTGAGCATTTTGTCGCTGGTTCGTGCCGACGGCGCGCGCGGGGTCGGACTCTTGCCACAAGGGAGGGGATCCGGGTGGGTTGCCGGCGAGGCCGGTACGGTGACCCTGTCCGGGGAACCCCGGACCCTGGTGGCGGTTCCTACCCGGGCCCTGGTACTGGATCGGGGGCGGTGGTGGGTGCTGGTGCGAACCCGGAGCGGGCTCGCACGGCGCGCGGTGATCCCGGGACCGAGCCGAGGTAGCGAGACCTTTCTGCTTGGGGGGCTTGCTCCGGGAGCCGAGGTGGTGGTCGAAAACGTTTACCTGCTGTTTCAGCGTGATTTCTCCAAGTATTACCAGGCTCCGGATTAACCGGGATGGCTGAACCGAATCGGCCCCGGAAGCTGTTGCTACGCCCGCTGTTCTGGGTGCTGGTTTTCGGATTTTTGGGCCTTTCGGGGGCCTACGCCTGGATGCATATTCCCGTAGAAGTGCTGCCACGTTTCGACTTTCCCCTGATCCGGGTGATCTCCCACCGACCGGGCGCCACGGCGGCGGAGCTGGAGACTTCGATCGCCCGCCCCCTCGAAGGGCAACTTCTCGCCTTGCCCGGGGTGCAAAGCGTGCGTTCCATCATGGGCAACGGTACGGTCCGGACCGACGTGCGATTTACCAACGGGAGCCGGGTGGAGTCGGATCTTCAAGCCGTGAACGGCGCCATTGACCGGGCCCGGGAGCGGCTGCCGCTTGCGGTTCATCCCCTGGCCGAGATCATGGGAAACGCCATCAACGAGGTGGCCGATTACACCGCAAAAATTCCGCCGCAGGTGTCGCCGGCCGCGGTGCAACGCGCGGTACGGGCAAGGGTCGTTCCCGCCCTGCGGGCGTTGCCCGGGGTGCAACGAGTCGAGGTGTACGGGATGGGCAGGGAGTCGCTCTGGGTCCAGCCCGATCTGCAAGCCTTGCGTCGTTACCGGGTGCCGGTCACGGCGCTCGACGAGGCGTTGCGACGGGCCGTACTGCTCAAGCCCGGCGGCTACTTGTCCGCCGGTCACCGCCATGTCCTGATCGAGGTGCGCAACCTGCCGCTCAGCATTCGTGCCCTTGGGGAGCTGCCGGTCACCTCGCCTTCGGGACCGATTCCACTCGCGGCGTTGGCGCGCATCGTGCGGGCACCGCTACCGGCGCAAAATGCGGTGTTGCTCGATGGACGCCCGAGTGTCGCCATTACCGTGCTCAAGCAGCCCGGCGCATCCACCCTGCCCGTGACCCGGGCGGTTCAGGCGACACTCGATCAAACCCTGAACCAGTTGCCGCACGGGGTTCGCTGGATCCGTGCCTACAGCCAGGGCCACATCGTGCACCTGATCGGAGCCGACCTGGGGCGGAATCTGCTCATTGGCGCCCTGCTTGCCATCGCGGTACTGTTTTGGATCCTGGGAGCGGGGCGGGGGATCTGGATGCTTGCCCTGAGTATTCCACTCTCGCTTCTCATCGCCGTGGCCGGGCTTTTCTTTACCGGGCAAAGCCTGAACCTGATGACCCTCGGGGCGCTCAGCGTCGCCGTGGGCCTATTGGCCGATGACGCCATTATCGTGCTCGAGAGCATTTATCATCGCTGGGAGCGAGGCGAGAGCCGCTGGGACGGCATCCGCAATGGCCTGCGCGACATTGCCGGCCCGGACCTGACCGGCACCTTGACGACGGTGGTCGTGTTTGTCCCGCTGCTGTTTGTCGGCGGGTTGGCGGGGTTGTTTTTCCTTCCCTTTGCGCTGGCCATGGGCTTTGCCCTCCTGGCTTCCCTGGCCATATCCCTGAGTTTGATCCCGCTCGGACTGGGGTTCGTCCGAGCGGCCCCGCGCACCCGCCCGAGCGCCGCCACGCGCCTGCTCGAAACCCTGTATCGCTTGAACCGAAAGCTGTTTGCACTCGCGGCGGGTTTTCCGCGCACCGCGCTGCTGGCTTGTGTGGGGCTGTTGTTTGCAAGCCTTGCCGGTCTCGTCCTGGTAGCGGTCAATTTTCTTTCGCTTCCCAACGAGGGGGTTCTGCTGGAAAGTTTTACCCTGTCGCCCGGAACGGCGTTTGCCGATACCGAGGCGGTGGTGAATCGCATCACCCGGCGCCTGCAAGCCGACCCGCTCGTCGCCCATACCTATGCCCGCATCGGTTCTGCGGTAAATACCGGCTACACCGAGCCGGCTTCGGCGGGGGAGATCATGATTGTCCTGAAGCCCGGGGTCGATGTGAACAGCCTGGATCGGATTGGTCGAAGACTGCTTCATGAAAGTCGCTCGCCGGGGGTACAACTGGCGCTCGATACCCCGACCGTGGAGCGGGTCGGGGAGAGCCTGTCCGGTCTTCCCCAACCCTTCGTCTTGCGGCTGTACGGCAATCGCATCGGCGAGTTGCGTGAACTTTCGGTGAAAATCACGAACCGCCTGCGTCGGGTTCCTGCGCTTGCGGACATCTTTAACAACGATGCCTATCCCGTTACCCAGATCAGGATCAAGCCCAAACCCTCCGCGTTGGGAATCTATGGCCTGAGCGCCGCCGGATTGTACGCCCAACTCAAACCCCTGCTCCAGGGCGAGATTGTCGCCTCGGTGCCCGATGGCGCGCTACCGCTGGCGATTTATACCCGCCTTGCCGATGCCCCCGCGCGTTCCTTGCGGCAACTCGGCTCGATTCCCATCGAGACCCGAGATGGCTGGACCCCGTTGGGGCAATTGGCCCGGTTGCGCTGGGTGAGCACCCCCAACCAGATCCGTCATATCGACGGGACCCGAGCCGTCGATATTCTGGCTACGCCGCGGGGATCGCTGGGGAGCGCAATCTCGAGCGCCCGCCGGGCGCTCGCCGGCCTGAGTTTGCCGCCCGGTTACCGGATTGGTTTCGGCGGTCTGTATCCCGAACTCGAACAGGCGGCAATCGGCCTTGGCCTGGCCGGAATCGTGGCCTTGGTCTTGATGGTGGGAATCCTGGTCCTGCAATTCGATGGCTTGCTGGTTCCCGGCTTGCTGTTGCTGCAAATTCCACTGGCCTTTACCGGTGGGGCGCTGGCGCTGCTGCTGAGCGGCGTCGGGCTGAACCTCGGTGGACTGGTGGCCTTCCTGACCCTGGTGGGGATCAGCCTGAACCATGGCATCGTGCTGCTGCATCGTATTCGCCGTAACGAACGTGGCGGGATGCCGCTACGCGAGGCCATCACCGAGGCCATTCAGGTGCGTTTTCGCCCGATCCTTTTGACTACCCTGACGGCCGTGCTCGGCATGCTACCCACGGCGCTTGGCTGGGGGCAGGGGGCGGCCCCCGAGCAGGGACTCGCGGTGGTGATCCTCGGCGGCATCCTCTGGAGCGCCCTGCTGACGACCAACTTGATTCCGGCGTTGTACCTGCATTGGCACCCGCGATCCATTGCGCCCGAGGCCGCATTCCGATGATTGGGCTTGGCCATTGCGGGCATGCCTGTGCCGATGATCCAGACCTTCGCCTTCCATTCGGGATGCGTTGCTTCGCGCCGCCGCCGTGGCTGACCCGTAGGCGTTGATTGTTCGGCTCGATACCGAGAAAATCGCTTTGACCCGGACGCCGCCCCCGCTGCTTGGACCCCCATCGCTTGCGCCGCCGCCTTGCCGGGGCCTCACCCGGCCCGCACGGAGTACCTCAACGCTATACAATTTGCAATCGGTTTCCAGGGAATGGTGACGAGATGACCGAGAGGATCGAGTTCGAGACGCCGGATGGCTCAGCGGCCACGGGGTTTCGTGCCGGGGGTGTCAAGGCGCCGGGTGTTGTGGTGATCCAGGAATGGTGGGGAGTGAACAGCCAGATCCATACGCTCTGTGAACGCCTCGCCGCTGCGGGTTTCGCGGCGCTCGCTCCGGATCTCTACGCCGGTGAGGTGGTGCCTTATACCGATACGATCGGGGCGGGCGAGGCGATGGAAGCGCTCGATTATGAGCACGTCGTGGGGCAGATTCTCACGGGTGCCGCGCGCCGACTGGCGCTCGGCGGCAGGGTCGGGTGCATCGGTTTCGGCCTCGGCGGCATGCTCGGTGTCCTGGCCGCGGCGCATGTGCCGGAGGTGAGCGCCGCAATCACCTTTTACGGATTACCCCCACTCGAGCACCTGAGCCCGGACAGGGTGCGGGCGCCCCTGCAGGGGCATTTCGCGAGCCGCGACCAAGAGATTACGCCACGGATGGTCGCCGAATTCGCGGCTGGGCTCGAGGCGGCCCGGCGGCCTTACGAGTTCTATCGCTACGAAGCGGATCACGCTTTCCTGAATGCGGAATGTAAGACCTATGACCGGGCGGCGATGACCCTTGCCTGGGATCGCAGTTTGCGCTTTTTGCGCGAACGGTTGCAAGACTGAGTGCCGCGGGTGGCCGGGGCGTGGTGCGGGCATTCGGCTGTCCTCGGCCTGGGCGGGGCGGTGTTGGGCCTGATGCTAGCCCTGCCCGCCCGGGGCTCGCCGATCCCGACGCTGCGGATCGTTCAGGCGCCCGGGCGTGTGCCCTGGCGCCATTTTCCCCAGGGCGGGGTGTGGACCCGGGCCACGCTGATTCGCAAATTGGTTCAGCAGTCGCCGGATCCCGGAGCGGCAACCCGGTTCGTGACTACGGTCAAACTGCTTCGCGGCCGGCGGGCACTGTATGTCGCTTTTTTCAACCGGGATCCGTATCCGGGCGGAATCAGCGTGAATACGCTGCTGCGCGATGCCTCGCAGGACAACGACGATCACGTCAGCCTGGTGCTGGATCCCGATGCGACCGGTCAACTGGGCTATGTGTTTCAGGTCAACGCCGGCGGCGCCCGCCGGGACGGTCTGCTGGCGCCGGGACGCACCCGCCCGGAGTGGCAGTGGAACGGATTATGGGATGTACGGGTCTGGCGCCGATCCTGGGGCTGGGTGGCGCTGCTGCGCATTCCCTATTCCACCCTGCGCTTTAATCCGGGCCACTCGGGCTGGAAAATGAACCTGGCGCGGATGGTTCCGCGCCGGCAACTGATGCTTACCTGGGCCGGGCATAGGCTCAACAGCAACGTATTCGATCTGCGCCAGGCCGGGCGGTTGCTCGGCATGGCCGGGATCGCGGCGCGGCGGCACTGGTTCTTCACGCCTTATGTCGTGGCCGAGGCGGGTGGCGGGGGGGCGCGGCAGAAGGCCGGGATCACCCTGAAGGGAACGCTTACTCCCCGGCTCACCGGAGTGCTGACCGTGCGGCCCGATTTTGCCGAAGCCGAGGCGCCGAGTGCCCAACTCAACTTGACTCCGTATCCCTTGTTCATTCCCGAGACCCGGGCGTTCTTTCTCGAGGGAGCCAACCTGTTCGCCTTTGCCCCGGGGCTTTCCGATCGCCTCATCCCATTTTATTCACGGCAGGTCGGACAGGTTGACGGCGTGGTGATACCGGTGCTCGCCGGCGCCAAATTGGTGGGCCGGTCGGGCCTGACTTCGGTGGGGGTAATGGATGTCCAAACCACCTCGGGGGCGGGTGTCGGGCCGCAAAATCTCTTTGCCGGAGCGCTCGCCTGGCCGCTTCCCGGGGGGCTTCGAATCGGGACACTGGTGACTCATGGGGATCCGACCGGCACCAGCGACAATACTTTCCTTGGGATGGACGCCGCCTGGGAAACCACTCACCTGTTCGGCGATCGTAACTTCAATGCCTCGGCCTGGACCGCCCGCTCGGTCGGCAATCCGGTGCCGGGATACGCCGGCGGTTGGGGCGCCCGGGTGTCTTATCCCAACGATCTGTGGACGTGGCATCTGAGCTACAATCAGTTCGGTCCGGCGCTGTACCCCGCGCTCGGGTTTCTGCCGCGCCCCGGCATCCGCACCCTGGACGGCGGGTTTGCCTATCAACCGCGGCCGAACCCGCTGGGCCACTTCGGTTGGGCGCGGCAGTTCTTCTATGAGTTCTACGGGCATTACACCGCCGCCACCACGGGCGAGCTGCTCGACTGGCGGTTTTTTGTGACTCCGTTCAATTTTCAGCTTGCCGACGGCACCCACTTCGAGGTGAACTGGATGCCGCACTTTCAGCGCCTGACCCAGGCCTTCGAGGTGGCTTCGAATGTGACTATTCCGGCGGGAGACTATCGTTACAACCGCTACCGGATACAGGCTAATTCGCCGGCGGGGCGCACCTGGCAAATCGGTGGCACGATCCACGCCGGGAGATTCTACAATGGACGCCTGACCCAGGTCGATGGCTCGGTGGCCTACGCCACCCCGGGGGGGCATTGGAGTGTCCGGCTCAGCGCGGAAAGCGTTTTCGGCCGCCTGCCGGAGGGCGATTTCGTGTTGCGCTTGTATGGACTCGGGCTGACCTGGGCCGGATCGCCCGCGGTGACGCTCAGCAACAGCGCTCAGTACGATACGATTTCACACCGGGTGTCGGTGAAAAGCATCTTTCGGTGGCACCTGCGCCCCGGAAGCGACCTGTACCTGGTGTGGAACCACGATGTTCCGGTAATCACCACCAACAACCCCGAGGGGAACGGGGTCACGGGCGGGAATCAGCTGGTTGCCAAGCTCGCCTGGACCTTTTCCTGAGTGAGAGGGCGGCACTCGGTTATGCTAGCCTGTCAATTTCCAGGTAGGGGGTTTTCCGAACCATGAACCGAAGCAGCGTGGATCGCCGGGTAGTCGGGCGGGTACCCGAGCGCTACGCCCCCGAATCTCAACTCCGGGAGTTGAAGCGGGAAGCGGGGTCGCTGCCCGAATGGTGCCTCAGTGAACGCCAGCGCTGCGACCTGGAACTGATCTGCAACGGCGGGTTTGCCCCGCTCACGGGTTTTCTGGGGCGTGCCGACTATCGCGGCGTGATCGATTCGATGCGCCTCGCCTCCGGCGCATTGTGGCCTATCCCGGTCACCCTGGATGTTCCGCAAGCGTTTGCCGAGACGATCGCGCCGGGGCGGCGCATCACCTTGCGCGATCCCGAAGGCGTGGCACTGGCGATTTTGACGGTGACCGATCTGTGGGAGCCCGACCGGCGCGAGGAGGCGGCCGGAGTGTTCGGAACCACCGATCCGGCTCATCCGGGAGTGCGTTACCTGTTGGGGCAGACCCACCCAGTCTATGTGGGCGGAAGCGTCATCGGCCTGGCTCCCCCGGTGCACTACGATTTCAAGCACTTGCGCCTGACGCCGAATGATCTGCGGCAACGTTTCGAGCGGCGCAGTTGGCGCCGGATCGTGGCCTTTCAGACCCGTAACCCGATGCACCGGGCACACATGGAGCTGACCTTTCGCGCCGCCCGCGAGGCCGAGGCCAACTTGCTCATTCACCCGAGCGTGGGAATGACCAAGCCGGGTGACATCGACCATTTCACCCGAGTGCGCTGTTACGAACACTTGGTCAAACGCTACCCGGAACAGACTACGATGCTGGCCCTGTTGCCGCTGGCGATGCGCATGGGCGGTCCCCGCGAGGCGCTGTGGCATGCGATCATCCGCCGCAACCACGGCGCGACGCATCTCATCGTTGGCCGCGACCATGCCGGCCCCGGCAAGCGCGCCGACGGGACTCCATTTTACGATCCCTACGCGGCCCAGGAACTGGTCGCCGAATATGCCGCCGAGGTCGGCATCGAGATGCTGCCCTTCAAGCAGATGGTCTATGTACGCGAGCGCGCCCAGTATGCGCCGGTGAATGAGGTACGCGAAGGCGAGACCGTACTCGACATTTCCGGTACCGAGTTTCGCCGCCGCCTCGCCGAAGGGCTGGAAATTCCCGACTGGTTCTCGTTTCCCGAGGTGGTGGAGGAGTTGCGCCGCACGCATCCGCCGCTGTATCGGCGCGGATTCACGGTATTTTTCACCGGCCTGTCGGGGTCGGGCAAGTCCACCATCGCCAATGCCCTGATGGTCAAGTTGCTGGAACTGGGCGGGCGGCGGGTGACGCTGCTCGACGGCGACATCGTGCGCCGCAATCTCTCCAGTGAACTCGGCTTTTCCAAGGCCCATCGCGACCTGAATATTCAGCGCATCGGGTTTGTCGCCAGTGAAATCGCCAAGCACGGGGGCATCGCTCTATGCGCCCCGATCGCCCCCTATGCGGCGACCCGCCGCGCGGTACGCGAGATGGTCGAGGCGAGCGGCGGCGGCTTCATCGAGGTTTATGTGGCGACCTCGCTGGCGGTTTGCGAGGCCCGCGATCGCAAGGGGCTCTATGCCCGGGCGCGGGCCGGACAGATCAAGGAGTTCACCGGGGTGAGCGATCCCTACGAGGTACCCGAGAATCCCGAAATCAAGGTCGATACCCAGGGCATGACCCCGGAGGAGGCCGCCCAGA
Source organism: Gammaproteobacteria bacterium (assembly GCA_027018875.1). Classification (GTDB taxonomy): domain Bacteria; phylum Pseudomonadota; class Gammaproteobacteria; order JAKDMP01; family JAKDMP01; genus JALUYA01. The sequence continues at coordinate 93,540 of JALUYA010000047.1, read as the reverse complement.
GCCTGATGCTCAAGCTGGAGCATCGCGGTTATATCCGCTGAACCCCGTGCCGGCCGGGCCGGGTTTCAGGGCTTGCGGGGATCGCGTTGCTCCGATTCGGGCGTGACCTCCCTGGTGGCTGGAAACGGGACTCAGGGGTTACGAATGAGGCGGTAGATCAGGGTGGGAACGAGTGGGGCGAGCCGAGCGATCCAGAGATTGGGGAGCCTGCGGACGGCCGTGTTGAGCAGGCCTCTGCCACCCTCGATGGCTAACATTTCGCGCCAGGCTTGGACCCCGAGGTTGCGGTATTCAAAGCGGGTTTCTGTGAGTAGCCTTTCTAATTGACCGAGGCTCAACGGCTCGCAGTCGTAGCGCTTGCCGCGGCGTGCGAGGTGCAGGTAGGGACTGCGTAGCGACCGGGAGAGCCAACTCAGGAACGGCAGGCGGAAATGGGGCTCGATGATCATCCAGCGGTTGGGCACGGCCAGGTAGCCGACGCCGGTGGTGCGCAGGATGCGATGCACCTCCTGGAGATGATGGCGCTGGGCATTGAGATCGCCGACATGTTCGATCACGTGGTTGGTAATTACGACGTCGAAACTTGCGTCCGGGAACGGCAGTTTAGTGCCCTCGACCCGGTGGAAGTCGAAGCCTTCGCGCAGCAGGCGTTGATCGACGGTATCCACGGCGGTGACTTCGCAGGCAAGCCCCGGGTGGGTGGCGAAGTAATGGGAGATGCCGCCCGAGCCGGTGCCTATCTCCAGCAGCCGCAACGGCTGGGGATCGGATACCAGGTTAAGTAGATGCTCGATCTTGAGCGCCTTGAGTCGGCGGGAAGGCAGATCGAGAACGGCATGGGCCTGCCGCCCGGGGGCCGGGGGCCTCATGGGCGCGGATCTTGCGTGCCGCCGTTTTCCGGTTCGGCACACGGCCTGCGCGCTCGGGCGCGAAGCGCCGGCGGGCGGTGTGTGGAAGTCGGGCGAGGATGGCGTCGAGTCATGGGCGAGCGGGCCGGGCACGGGGTGTCAGTCGCGGCTGGTGTTGGCATAAAGCAAGGTCGCGATCTGCTCGGCCACCAGGCCCATCAGAAACACCAGCCCCGAGACGATGAGCAGGAGTGCGCTCATATTCGAGAAACGGTGCGAGGTGGTGTAGGTCCAGCCGTAATAGCCGGCGCCGACAAGAAAAAAGGCGAGCGAGGCCGGTGTGAACACCTTGAGCGGTGAATACAGCATGGCCACCTTGAGGATGATGAGCAGGAACCGGCTGCCGTCGCGCAGGGGGCGGATGTGGCTGGCGGCTCCGCCGCGGGGTTTTACCTCCACCGGGACGAAGCGCACCGGAAATCCGGCGCGCAGGAAGGCCATCGTGCTGGTGGTGGGGTAGGAAAAGCCATTGGGCAGCAGAAACAGAATTTTTCGGAACAGTTCACGCCGGGCGGCGCGAAAACCCGAGGTGAGGTCGGCGATGCGGTAGCCGGTGACCCAGCTTGCGAGCCGGTTGTAGAAGCCGTTGGCCAGGCGCCGTGCGAGGTTGGCATGGCCACCGGCAGTGCGGGCGCCGACAGCCATGGCATAGCCTGCTTCCAGCGCCGCCAGCAACTTGGCGATTTCACCGGGCCGGTGTTGCCCGTCGGCGTCCATGAACACGACCACCTCTCCCCGTACCTTGCGGGCCCCGTCCTTGATGGCCGCGCCGTTACCCATCGGGTAAGGGTGGCGCAGCACCTGGTCGGCGCCCCCGGCGCGGGCCAGTTCCCCGGTGCCGTCGGTGGAGCCGTCATCGACCACCACGATTTCGGCTTCGGGGTACAGTCCGCGCAGCTCGGCAAGCAGCGAGGGCAGGGTTTCGGCCTCGTTGTGGGCGGGCAGGACGATGGATAGTGCGGGCATGGTCGGGGTTCCCCGGGAGCGGATGCGGCCGATTGTCGCATACCGCCGCCCGGCTTGTTCAGTGTGGCCCGTTCGAGGCCGGTGCCGCGGCGTGAGTATGGGCGGCGAGGCGGCGGCGCATGCGCGCAACGGTTAGGTCGAGTTTCCCGAGACGGTTCAGCCGTTCCACGCGGTGCAACATTTTGCGTGCCAGGGCGAGTTTACCGTCGGTCAGGGCGATGTTGAATACGTTGACCTGGTACTGCGGCGTCGTGGGCATGAGGTTTGCGGCCCGTTGCAGCAGGGGTGCGGATTTTGCGCGCTGCGCCGCGCTCGAGTAGCCAATATAGTTGGCCTCGGTCACCAAGACGTTGGCGTAGTTCATCCCCAGTCGGCGAATGTGGGGGCTGTGATAGATGGCGCTGAACAGGCGTTGCATATCGGTGCGCGGCACCCGGCACTGCTGCCGGGTGATGCACGAGACCAGGGCCTCGATGGCATTGACGTCGGAGACGGTGAAGGGACGCTCGGCGACGGTCCGGATCATGCCCTTGAACCAGGCCGGATCGATCCGGCGCCCGGTCTGGGCCGCCAGCAGGACCATCGCCACCCACGGATCCAACCCTGCACCATATACCCGGGCGGCTCTCTCCGAGGCCGCAAAGGCCGGAGCAATGAATTGCGGTTTGCCTTCCAGGGCGAGATTGGTGTAGATCCGCGATAGCAGATAGGTGCCTCGGGGCGAGTCCGGGTGGTTTTTCGCGCTCCATCGCGCCAGCATCAGGTTGCTGCTCCAGTGCATGGCGCGCGCCGCGGTGGCCAGCCCGAGCGCCATTGCCAGCATTACCACGAAGATCGCGCCGAAGCGAGGCCACTGCCGCGGGTGCCACCGCGGAAGTCGCAACGGGATGCGTAGGGGTTCCAGGAACACCAGGCTCATCAGGGCAAGGATAATGCCCCAGGCGGCCAGATACAGGCGATGCTCGAAGGCGATTTCCAGTGGAAAAATAGTAGAGGTGAGTATTTGGGCGGCAAAAAACCACAGGGTACCGAGCGCAAATAGGGGTCGGCGGCGGACTTGCCACAGTGCCAAGGCGAGCAATGCGCCGAGGAGCAAAAACGAAAGCAGGGTAGTCGGCGGTGAAAGCAACCCGGTCGAGATGACGAAGTCGTCGTGGTAGAGCGTCATGGCCGAGAGCCTGGGACCGAGGATGAGCCCGAGGTAGAACACCACGACCCGGCCCTCGGTCAGCAGCCGCTCACCGAGGTTGAATTCGCGGCCCAGGTAACCGTGCGTGGTGATGCCGGGCAGCAGCCACAGCAGTCCCGCCACCGCCGGGACGATCAGGATGAACGCGTAGAGAACGATCAGCAGGGGGCGGCGGCGCCCATCCGGATCGGCGAAACGCAGTACCGTGAATTCCAGCAGCAGGGTGAATACCGGCAGCAGGGCACCGGTTTCCTTGGTATAGGTGCCGAGTAGTCCGAAGAGCCCAACCGTTGTGCCGAGCAGCACGAGGGTCCAGGGCGTCAGGGCGAGGCGCTTGCGGATTACGACATAGACCCATAGCCCGGCGAGGGTGAAGGTGGCGGCGAGCGCGGTCTCGCGCTGCACCGCGTAGAGAATCGAGGTGAGATTAACCGGGTGTAACGCCCACAGGGTGCCGCTGCCGAGTGCGACCCAGACGATTCGTCGCGGGGAGACGGCGGGGGCATGGCGGCGGCGCCAGGCTTCGAGAAGGGCGCGGGTGAAGCCGATGAAAAGCGCCGTGTTCAGCAGGTGAATGGCGAGATTGGTCGTTTTGAATACATAAGGGTCCAGCCCGAAAAAGTAGCGTTCGAGGGCGAAGCCGGCCAGCGATATCGGGCGCCCGAGCGGCCCGGCCTTGAATGACCACATGGCATGCCACAATGCCTGCCAGTTCAGGTTCGACATCGCCAGGCCCCCGTTGTTGACGAGGTTGCCGTAATCGTCGAGGAGCCAACCTCCGGTCAACCCGGGCAGGTACACCAGCCAGGTGGCGGCGAGCAGGGCCGTGAATGCCAGCCACCAGGCCAGCCGGGGGTCGATAGCAGCGTACGCCGGCAGCGAGAGATCAGGAATCGGCAGGCGGCAGGCTGGTTGTTTTTGCGGCATGGGACGGATCCAGGCGGTGAATGAGATGGCTGAGTCGGCGGATCAGGGGGCGCTCGAGACCGGCCCGATCCAGGCGTTTGAGCGTGGCGAGTTCACTGCGGGCGGCCTGGAAGCGGCCGCCCGCGGCGAGCGCCACGCCGAGGTCATAATGATAAAGTGCGCGCCGCGGAGCCAAGCGCACCAGGGCGGAAAAAGTTTGTACCGCCCGGTCCGCTCGATGCAGTACATTGAGTTGGTAGTTGCCGTGGATCGCCATGATGTCGCGGTTCGGGTAGGGGTTGGCCAGCGCGGCGGCGAACACGGCACGCATGCGGCGCGGATCGAGGCGGCAGGGGTTCGTAGCCCGGGTGGCGCAACGCACCAGGGCGAACAGCGCCGAGACATCCTGGGCGTTGGGGATCCGGCGCCGGGCCAGGGAGCGTTCCATCTCCTGGTACCACCGGGATTTAACCGGTTTCCCAAGCCACGAGGAGAGTAAAATCATGGAGGATTCCGGGTTGATGCTTTGCCCCGGTACCCGTGCGGCCCGCTCCAGCGCGGCATAGGCCTTGGGCGCGAGCGCGGGGTTGGCGTTGGCGAGAATCGCCAGCTCGCGGCCGTACCCATAGGTGGCGCGGGGTGAGCGGGGATGATCGGTCGCGGCACTCAGATAGTAAAGCAGGGGGTTGGACCAGGTCTGGGCGCGCAGCGCCAGCGCGGCGGTGGAAAGGGCGACGAAGGCCGCAACACCCAGCCAGGCCGCCCGGGCGAGGCGCATCCGTGGCGTGGCGAGTAGCAAGGTTGCGAAAAGTCCGAGGAACAGTCCCAGGGTGGGCAGATACTGCCGGTGTTCGAAGACCAGTTCCAGGGGAATAAAGCCCGCGGTCAGCACCTGCCCGGCGAGAAACCACAGGATTCCCAGGCCGAACAGCGGTGCCCGGCGGCGCAGGGCAAACCCGGCCCCGGTCAACGCGGCAATCCCGGCCCAGGCGGGGAGGCTGGTCCAGGGAGAGAACAACCCGGTCGAGATCGGGAAGTCATCGTGATACAGGCTCAGTGCGTAGGGATTGGGAACCAGCGACCAGGCCAGGTAATGCCACAGCACCCGGCCCTCGGTGAGCAGCCGTTCACCGAGACTGAACGGGCGCGCGGCCCAGGCGCTGGGAGCCAATATACCGGGGAGTACCCAGGCCAGCCCGAGTATTCCGGGGAGGACAAGAAATGCCAGAAAATAGGCCACGATACCCCAATCGAGGTGCCGATCGGCACGGCGGAATCCGTACAGAGCCCACTCGAGCACCAGGGCATAGAGCAGGGTCAGCGCGCCGATCTCCTTGGCGAGCAGGGCCAGCGGCGTGGCCACCACCGCGGCGAAGGCGAGCAGCAGGAGGCCGCGGCGACGGCCCCGGCCGGTGTAGAGTCGCTCGCGCCCGGCGAGCCAGGCGATCAGGCCGAGCAGGGTAAAGGTGGCCGCCAGCGAAGTCATGCGCTGCACCACGTACAACACCGAGGTGAGATTGATGGGCGCGAGCAGCCAGGCGGCGGTGACCATGAGCGCCACGGCATCGCGGAGTTTTTCGCTGGGGGCGTTCTGGTTCCGAGCCCGGGCGAAGACGGCGAGAATCAAGCGCACGAGCAGGAAGACGAGCAGTCCGTTGAGTAGGTGAATGGCCAGGTTCACGCGCTTCATGGGCCGGGGATCGAGGCCGTTCGCGTAATAGTCGAGGGCGAAACTGGCCATGCTGAGCGGGCGGCGAAGCAGGCCGCTGCGTTCGCTGAAGGCGGCCTGAAGCAGGGTTTCCGGGGTCAGTCTGTGGATATGCAGGGCCGGGTTGAGCACGATATTGGGATAGTCGTCGAGCATGAATCCACCGCGTGTGCCGGGCCAGTAAACGAGCGCGGCCAGTGCCAGGATGGCTCCCAGGATGGCGCTGGTTCGGCCGCGGCGGCGCATCAGGCGGGTTTACGGGCTGACGATTCCAGCAGCCGGCGCACGTGGCGGAAGGAATCCCGATACCAGCCGCTGCGCTCCAGCCACCAGCGGTGCAGGCGGCGCATGGTCCAACCGCGTGGTGGCAGGGGGTGCAGCTGCCGGTATTCATTCAGCAGGGCGAGTCCGCGGCGCGGGGCATCGGCCGCACCGAGCAGTGAGGCGGTTACCAGGGCGACATCGGGTTTGACGTAGAGGGGAAGCGCGGCGGCAAAATGCTCGTAGGCGGCCGGGATATTCCCGGCATCCAGGTAGAGGCGGCCCTCGAGGATGGTGAATTCTTGGCGCAAGGCGGGATCATGGCTGAAATTTGGATTAGCCAGTGCGGCCCGGGCGAGTGCGAGCATATCCGCGGTATCGAACGGGGCGCACCGGTGCCGTGCCATTTGCCGCTCAAGACGTTGCACTGCCTGGTAGATCAGCGATGAACCCGCGCGGGAGGTGACGGCGGCCCGCCGCGCCGCCGCCAGGTCGGCGGGGGTGGCTCGGCCCAGTGCGCAGGCGGTACTCAGGCGCATGAGCCCGATGCTGATGTCTTCGGGGAGGCGGGCCGAATCCCGCCGCAGGATAGCCAGTGCCGCCAGGGGGTGTCCTTGCTCCACGAGCGTTTGGGTGCCCCGGACGATGGCGCGGGAGGAGTTCGGGTCTTGCCGCATCCACGAGAGCAGGAGTAGGGTTCGGTTTCCCCACAGGTCGGCGCGCAGCGCGGTCAGCCCGGCAAGCAGCGCCAGCGTGCCCACGGCCAGGCCGGTGCGCAGGCGGGGGCCGGCACCGGGACTGCGCACCAGCCACAGTCCCAGTGGCCAGAACAGCAGTGCGGCGGGCAGGTAGTTGCGATGCTCAAAGTAAAGCTCCAGCGGGATGGTGGTGGACTCGAGCAGTTGCCCGGCGAAGTAGAACAGGATCGCCGCCGCAAGTGCGGGCCAGCGGCGGCGGGTACGCCAGGCGAAGGCGATCAACCCGAGAATCAGAACGATCGCCGGCAGGGTGCTCCAGGGTTCGAACCAGCCGCGCGAAGGGGCCGGCGTGGTGAACAGGCCGCCGGTCGCGACATGGGGGATCACGAGAAGGTAAAGATAGTGTGTGAGTACCCGGGGCTCGGTGAGCAGACGCTCGGCAATGCTGATTCCCCGAAACGGGATGATGCGGCTGGCGTGACGCAAAAGGCCCAGCAGGTAGGCCCCGACCAGCGCCGCGGGCAGTCCCAGGAACAGGAGCCGAAACCCGAACCAGGGCCGGGTTGGGGCGGGCTGGTGCGCCGCGGGCGCGGCGAGCACGGTTGCCTCCAGCACCAGGGTGAGCAACGGCAACAGCACCGCGTTTTCCTTGGCCAGCACGCCGAGGAAGGTTCCCCCGAGCAGTCCGCTCAGCATCAGGGCGTAGCCGCTGCGGGTTCGCCCCCGGGCCAGGCGCTCACGCCCGGCAAGCCAGGCGAGTAACCCCGCGAAAACAAAGGTTGCGGCCAGTTCGGCCATGCGTTGCACCACGTAAAGCGTGGTCGAGACGAAGAGTGGATGCAGCAGCCACAGCCCGGCGCCGAGCACCCCGGCCCAGGCCGCGCGCGGCGGATCGAGTCCCCGTGTCCGCGACAGGCGCAGGAGCAGAAACGCGAGCAGGATGCCGTTGAAAAGATGGATCAGAAGATTGGTGAACTTGAATGGCCACGGCGGGGCCGGCCAGTTGCGGGCATCGATGAGAAAACTGGCCAGCGCGAGCGGGCGCCCCGTGGGCCCGGCATTGCCGCTGGTGAGGTAGCTGACCAGGGTGAGCGGGTTGTCGACCGGGCCATAGGCGCCGAGCTTCGGTAGCGTGCCCCAGTCATCGAGCAGGAACGGCCCACCCAGACCCGGAAGGTAGGCCGCCGCGGTTACCCCCAGCAATGCCAGCAGGGCGAGTAGGGGAAGCCAAGGCTGGATCCGGGTGCGAAACATGGAGGCATTTTACCTTTCCCGAGGCGCGGGAACGAGCGGGTGGATCTGCCGGTGTGAAGGGGATCGAGCCGGGAGAAAGCCGGTGACGGCATTCCGTTTATGGTATACCTCAACGCGAAATACACATTACAGCCGGAAAATTTTCATGGGGAAGCGAACGCCGAGCGGAATCCCGGGCAAGCGCCTTGTCTCCGGGGGAGTGTTCCTGGGCCTGGTTCTGGTAACGCTCACGCCGGCGGCGGGGCGGGCCCCGGCCTGGCCGCTGTGGCAGGCCTTCAAGGCGCGTTTCGTTACCTACGACGGGCGGGTTATCGTGCGTAAGGAGAGGGATCTACGCACCGTCTCCGAGGGCCAGGCCTATGCCCTGTTCTTCGCCCTGGTGGCCGATGATCGCCCCGTCTTCGAGCGCCTGCTGGGGTGGACGCGCAGACACCTGGCCGCGGGCGACCTGGCCCGGAATCTGCCTGCCTGGTGGTGGGGGCGGCACACGAATGGGCGCTGGGGGGTGAAGGAGCGACGTTCCGCGGCCGATGCCGATCTGTGGATCGCCTATACGCTTATCCAGGCCGCCCGATTGTGGCGGGTGCCGGGTTGGCGGCGGGAAGGTCTTGCGCTGGCCCGCCTGATCGCCTCGCGCGAGGTGGTGCGGCCTCGCCCCGGGCTGACTCTGCTGCTTGGAGGCGATAAGGGGTTTGTGACCCACGAGGGTTATTTATTCAATCCCAGCTATCCCGCCCTGCCGCTGTTGCTTGCCCTGGCCCGGGCCGCTCCGCGGGGACCGTGGAGCGGGTTGGCCCGGGAGTTGCCCGCGCAACTGGCGGCCGTATGCCGCAACGGCCTGTGCCCGGACTGGGCCCTGTGGTTGCCGGGGTTCGGCTACGGTCTGCCGCTTGCCCGGGAAGGGATGGGAAGCTGGGATGCCATCCGCGTCTATCTTTGGGCCGGGATCAGTGCACCGGCGAGCCCGGGGTATCGGGCCGTGTTGCGGGCGACGGATGGCATGGGGCGGTACCTGCGCCGCCGTGATGCGGTTCCCCTGCAGATCAATATACGCACCGGACGGGGCGGTGGGGGGCAGGCCCCGGTCGGGTTCCTCGCCGCGATACTGCCGGATCTCAAGGCGCTGGGCGAGCGCTCGGTATTTGCTTCTTTGCGGGCGCGTCTTGCCGCCTTCCGAGTTCGCGATGGCCTTTATGCCCGGCCTCCGGGTTACCTGCCGCGTTATTATCAGAACGTACTGGTGCTGTTTGCCCTGGGGTTTCTCGACGGGCGTTATCGCTTTGCCGACGATGGGCACTTGGTGCTGCCTTGGTACCCCCCGCGGCGGTGGATGCTGCGCAAGCCCGCCGTCCCATATTTGCCGCGATTGACCCAATTCGATAGTTTCCAGGAAAACCGGTGTGATTGAACCGCAGGAAATTTCTTTACCGCAAGTATTCGCCACCCTGGACCGCGGGGTGACCGTGGTTACCGGCAACAAGCGTTTGGCAGGCGCGCTGCGCCGCGCCTATGAACAAGCGGCGATGGACCGGGGGCGCGAAGTTTGGCCGACTCCGGATCTGCTGCCCTGGTCCGCGTGGTTGCACAGGACCTGGGAGGAGGTCGTGCTCGGCGGTGCCGCGACGGCGGGCGAACTCTTGCTCACCTCCCCGCAGGAACAGTGGGTGTGGGAAGCGATCATTACCGCGAACATGGTGGATCGGCCCCTACAGCAGGTACCCGGGACGGTACGCCGGGTGCAGCAAGCCTGGCAGTTGATCCAATCGTGGCGATTACCGTGGGATGCGGCGGTATTTCGTTACAACATCGACAGTGCGGCATTCTGGGAATGGGCAACGGAATTCGAGGCCCGGTGCGCGCGCAACGGGTGGTTGCCCCTCGCCCGGCTCGGCGCTGAACTCCAGCGCCGCATTCGGGCCGGGGACCTGGCCGTGCCCGGCGAATTGATGCTGATCGGTTTCGATGAACTGACACCACGGCAGCAGTCGTTATTATCAACCCTGGCCGGGTCGGGTTGCGAGCTGCGCTGGGTGCGGCTCATGGGCAAGAAGAGTCGAGTGGCCCGGAGCGGTTGCGCCGATGGGCGCGAAGAGGCGCTAACCGCCGCCCGCTGGGCGCGGCGGTGGCTCGACGAGAAGCCCGGGGCCCGGATCGGCATCGTGGTTCCGGACCTGGCGTCGCAGCGGGAACTCCTGATTCATGCGCTCGACCGGATTCTGGCCCCGAGGGTATTATCGCCGGGATGTCACTCCGGCGCCCGTCCTTACAACATCTCGCTGGGGGCGCCGTTGAGTACCTATCCCCTGGTCCGTACGGCACTGCGGCTGCTCGACCTATTGGCCTCGAGCATTGACCTGGAAAAGGCGGGCGGGTTGCTGCGTTCACCGTTCCTCGCGGGGTGGGAACGGGAAGCCGGCACCCGGGCGTTGCTGGATGCCCGATTGCGGGAGACCGGCGAACTTCACGTGGCGGTGAAGACGCTGCACTACCACGCCGCGCAACCCGACAGGCCGTACTCCTGCCCGGCGCTCGCGCAGAGGCTCGGCGCCTGGATCGGGATCGCGCGCAATCTTCCCTGTAGCGCTCGTCCGGGGCAGTGGGCGGAATGGTTTACGCAATTATTGAGCGCCGTTGGCTGGGCGAACGGGCGGCCCTTGTCGAGTGAGGAATACCAGGCCGCGGAGGCCTGGCATGAGTTATTGGGCGTGTTTGCGGCCCTGGAGCCGGTCACCGGATCGCTGGGTGCGGCCGCGGCGGTGGCGCAACTGTGGCGCCTGGCCGGGGAGCGAACGTTCCAGCCGCAAACCGGGGCGGTGCCGGTGCAGGTGCTGGGAATGCTCGAGGCCGGTGGGCTTCGATTCGATTGCCTCTGGGTCATGGGGCTGCATGACGGCATGTGGCCGGCAAGCCCACGACCGAATCCGTTCATCCCATTGCCCTTGCAGCGCGATGCCGGACTGCCGCATTCCAGCGAAGAGCGCGAACTGCGGGTGGCGCGCACCGTTACCCGGCGGATATTGACGAGCGCGACCGAGGTGGTGGTGAGTTTTCCGCAGCGCAGCGGCGATGAGCAACTGCGGCCCAGCCCGCTGATCGCCGCGCTTCCCCTGGTGGATTCGCGGGCCTTGCGGCTGTGGCCGGCGATGAGATGGCGGGATGCGGTTCACGCCGGCGCCAGGTTGGTGCCGTTGGCGCAAGATCCCGCACCGCCCCTGGAAAATAGAGAGGCGGGGGGGGGCAGTAAGGTTTTCAAGCTCCAGGCGGCCTGCCCCTTTCGCGCCTTTGCGGAACTGCGGTTGGGGGCGCGGCCCCTGGAGCCGGCGGAGATCGGCTTGAATGCCAAGACCCGGGGGACATTGATGCACCGTATCCTGGAGCGGATATGGCGGGCATTGAATTCACACGAGCGGCTGCTCTCCCTGGAAGCCACCGGCCTGGAAGCCCTGGTGCAAGCCCTGGTGGATGAGGCGATCGAGGAAGCCGCCGGACGTCATCCCCAGGCATTTACCGCTCGCTTCCGGGAACTGGAGGCCGGGCGCCTGCGGCGGCAGGCATTGGAATGGCTGGAGCTGGAGCGGCGACGGGAACCATTTCGGGTGGTGGAGAAGGAGCGGAAATACAGCGTGACCGCCGGCGGGGTCCGGGTGCGGTTGAAAATCGATCGGATCGATGAACTGGCCGCCGGCCGCCGGGTGGTGATCGACTACAAGACCGGTGAGGTGAAGCCACGGCAGTGGTTCGGGGAGCGGCCCGGGGAGCCGCCCGAGGAACCACAACTGCTGCTCTACAGCATGGCGCTTGGAGGAGATGTTTCCGGGGTGCTGTTCGCACAAGTCAAGGCGGGAGCAATGGCCTTCAAGGGGGTGGTCGCCGAGGCCGGGCTGGTGCCGGGGGCAAAGACTTATAAAGAGTTACCGCAGACGCGCCAGATGAATTCCTGGGCCGAGGTGCTGGGGCACTGGCGCACGGCGATGGAGCGGTTGGGAGAGTCTTTTTGCCGCGGAGACGCGGCGGTTAAACCCAGGAAGTACCCGGATACCTGTGCCCACTGTGGGCTTGGACCATTGTGTCGCATCGATGAATTGCGCGCGCTGGGCGGGCCTGTCGCCGGGGCGGACCGCCCATGAACTCCCGGCAACAAACAGCCGATCGCGAGGCCCGCTTGCGGGCCCTCGATCCGACGGCATCATTCATTGTCCAGGCGCCGGCGGGCTCGGGAAAAACGGGTTTGCTCACGCAGCGGTTCCTGGTGCTTCTAGCGGGAGTCGATGCCCCGGAGGAGATCGTTGCGATTACGTTCACCCGCAAGGCGGCCGGTGAGATGCGGCAACGGATATTGGAGGCATTGGAACGGAGCGGGAGCGGGCGGGCGCCGGAGCAGGATCATGCCAGGCGTACCTGGGAGCTTGCCCGGCGAGCCCTGGCGCGGGACGAGGAACGGGGATGGCAGTTGCTGGCTAACCCGGCCCGCCTGCGCATCCAAACCATCGACTCCCTGAGTACGGCGTTGGCACGGCAGATGCCTATTCTCTCCCGGTTCGGCTCGGTTCCGGCCGTTGCCGAGGACGCCGCATCGCTCTATTTCGAGGCGGCCGGCAACACCATTGCCGAATTGGAATCCGGCGCCGAATACTCGGATGCCATCGCCCACTTGGTTCAGCACCTGGATAATCGGTTGGATAAATTGCGGGACCTGATCGCGACCATGCTCGCCCGCCGGGATCAATGGTTGCGTCACGTCGCCGATCCGGGCCACCCGATCCTGAAACGGGAAAACCTGGAAGCGGCCTGGGCCCGCCTGGTTACCGATTCGTTGCGCGGTCTGGCGGCGCGGGTTCCCGGGTCTTGGGAGCCGGAGCTGATCGAGCTGGCCCGCTTCGCCGCGGATAACCTGCGGGGCACGGATTCCCCGATCCTCGCTTGTGCCGGGCTTCAAGGTTTGCCGGGGCGGCAGGTGACGGAGCGTAGCCGCTGGGAAGGGCTGGCGGAAATGTTGTTGACCCGGGATGGGGCTTGGCGGCAGCGCTTGACCAAGGATCAGGGATTTCCGGCGCCGAGTCGTGCGAAGAATGATGCCAGGGCCCGCTTTGCCGAGATGAAGCAGCGCATTACGACGTTGCTGGAGGCGTGGTCGGACGAGGAGGAATTCAGGAAACAGTTGGCTGGGCTGCGGGAGTTGCCGCCGCATCGATATAGTGCCGGGGAGTGGGAAACCTTGCAGGCCCTGGTCGAGCTGTTGCGGGTGGCGGCGGCACAGCTCGAGCTGGTATTCCGGGAACGAGGCCGGGTGGATTTTCCCGCCTTGGCCCAGGCGGCTATCCGGGCATTGGGCGAGCCCGAAGCGCCGACGGATCTCGCTTTGGCGCTGGACTATCGTATTCGCCACTTGTTGGTGGACGAGTTTCAGGATACCTCGTTCAACCAGTACGAATTACTCCAGCGCCTAACGGCCGGCTGGCAGCCGGGAGATGGCCATACCCTGTTCGTGGTGGGTGATCCCATGCAGTCCATCTACCGCTTCCGGGAAGCGGAAGTCGGCTTGTTTTTGGCCGCCAGAAAACATGGGATCGGTCAGGTACCGCTCGAATTTCTCCGTCTCGCGGTCAATTTTCGCTCGCAGCAGGGGATCGTCGATTGGATCAATCAACACTTTCCGGCCATATTGCCGGGTGCGGACGATGTTGCCGGCGGCGCCGTGTCCTATGCGCCGACGACCGCCTTTCACCCGCCATTGGCGGGGGCGGCCGTCAGCGTCTATCCCTCGTTGGCACGGGATGATGCCGCGGAAGCATGCCGGGTCGTGGCGCTGGTGCGGCAGGCGAAGGCGGCGCACCCACAGGGCACGACCGCCATCCTGGTCCGGAGCCGGGCCCACCTGGCGCGGATCGTGGAGCGGCTCCACGAGGCCGGCTTGCGCTTCCGGGCGGTGGAGATCGAGCGCCTGGCACACCGGACGGTGGTGCAGGATCTGCTGGCGCTGACCCGGGCATTGAGCCATCTTGGTGATCGCATCGCTTGGCTGGCGGTGCTCAGGGCGCCGTATTGCGGGCTGACGCTGAAGGATCTGCATACCTTGGCGGGAGACGATTCCGAGCATACGATTATCGATTTATTGCACCAGCAACGGCGCCTGAAGCGGTTGAGCCCGGAGGGTCAAGAGCGTATCGCCCGGGTGCTGCCGGTGCTGGATGCGCTGCTCTCGGAGCAGGCGCGGCGGCCCCTGCGCAGTACCATCGAAGGGGCGTGGATCGCCTTGGGCGGTCCGGCTTGCGTGACCGAGGAGACGGACCTGGAGGATGGAGAGGTCTATTTTCAGTTGCTGGAAAGGCTCGGCGGCGAAGGAGATATGCCGGATATCGCCGAGCTTAACCGCCAGGTCGAACAGCTCTTTGCCTTGGCGGATGTGGCAGCGGACGATTCCCTGCAACTGATGACGATTCATAAGGCCAAGGGATTGGAATTCGATACGGTGATCGTGCCCGGGCTGGGCCGCGGCCCGGGCCGTGATGAGGCGAAACTGTTGCATTGGCTGGAGCGGGGCCGGGAGTCGGGTGGCAGCGATCTCCTGCTTGCCCCGATCAGCGCCCATGGCGAGGATAAGAACCCGATGGCGGCCTACCTGCAGCGGCTGGACACCGCGAAGGGGCACTTTGAGGATGGACGTTTGCTGTATGTTGCCGCGACCCGGGCCAAGCAACGACTGCATCTTCTGGGGCATGTTGAGGTTCGGGAACCCGATGGCGGATCGGGACCCGGACTCAAGGATCCGCCCCGGGATTCTCTTTTGGCGCGCCTGTGGCCGGCGGTTGCCAATGACTTTCGAGCGCTGCTGGCCGCCTCCGGCGGTGCCACGGCGGAACCGAAAGATTCACTTGAACCGGCGATCCATGCCTTTGGGCGCACCCGGCTGGCGCCGGACTGGTCCTTGCCGGCCCCGCCGGAATCCGTTCCGGTTGCCGCTACGGTCGCGCAGAGCAGCGGCGGGTTACCGGAGTTTCATTGGGCCGGAGAGACCGCGCGACACGTCGGTACCGTGGTGCACCGGTTGCTGCAACGGATTGGGGCAATGGGTGCCGAGTCCGTTACGGCCGGTGAATTGCGGCGCTTCGAGCGAATTGGCCGCAAGATGTTGATCGACCTGGGAGTGTCCGGGGATCATCTTGCGGTTGCGGCCGGGAAGGTGGGCGCGGCCCTGCGGGTGATGCTGCAGGATGCGCGGGGAAAGTGGATTCTCAGCGGACGGCATGAGCAGGCACACTGCGAGCTGGCGCTGAGCGCCGCCCACGCCGGCGGGATCGTCCACCTGGTCATCGATCGGACATTCGTGGATGAACGCGGCACCCGCTGGATCATCGATTACAAGACCGGCATTCACGCCGGGGGCGGCGTCGAAGAATTTTTGGACCGAGAGCAAGAGCGCTACCGGCAGCAGTTGGAACGCTACGCTGCCTTGATGCGCAAAATAGAAACAAAACCGATTCGCCTGGGCCTGTATTTCCCGCTTCTGGGGGGGTGGCGGGAGTGGCCGTTGTAGCCGGGAGGTCGTTGCTGTGGCAGAATCAAGTGCGGGTACCGGGAGGTTCGACGGGTGATGGGCGGCTGGAACACCGGGGTGGGGCGATACGCGGCAAGCGGGTATCGAAGCCCGTGACGGTGACGCTGTACTGGCATGACTATGAGACCTTCGGCGTCGATCCCAGGCGGGATCGCCCGGCGCAGTTTGCCGGGCTGCGTACCGATGCCGCGCTCAACGAAATCGGCGAGCCGCTGGTCATCTACTGCCGGCCGGCGCGGGATGGTTTGCCCTCCCCGGAGGCCTGCCTGCTCACCGGTATCACCCCCCAGCTGGCGGCTGCGCGGGGCCTGCCGGAGCCCGAGTTCATCGCCCGCATTCACGCCGAGCTGAGTCACCCGGGCACCTGCGGCGTGGGTTACAACAGCCTGCGGTTCGACGACGAGGTGACCCGCCACGCGTTGTACCGGAATTTCTACGATCCCTATGCCCGGGAATGGCGAGAAGGAAATTCGCGCTGGGATATCATCGACCTGGCGCGCATGGCCTATGCCCTGCGCCCGGAGGGAATCGAGTGGCCCCGCTACGGCGATGGCCGGCCCAGCTTTCGGCTCGAGGACCTGGCCGCGGCCAACGGGATCGGCCACGACCGCGCCCACGATGCGTTGTCCGACGTGCAGGCCACCCTTGGCCTGGCACGCCGGGTTCGTAGCCGCCAACCCCGTCTCTATGATTGGCTATTCCGGCTGCGCGACAAGCGCCGGGCGGCCGAGCAGCTGGACCTGGTAGGGCATCGGCCCGTGGTACACACCTCGCGGCGGTACCCGGCCCAGACCGGTTGCACTACCCTGGTCATGCCGCTGGTCGGCGAGCCGGGGAACTCCAACGGGGTGTTGGTCTACGATCTGCGCCGGGATCCGGCACCGTTCCTGGATCTGGACGAGGCGAGTCTGCGTGAACGCTTGTTCACCCGGGTTGAGGATTTACCGGAGGGGGTGGAGCGGCTGCCGGTCAAGTCCGTGAAAATCAACCGCTGCCCGGCCCTGGCACCCCCCAAGACGCTCGATCGAGCGGTTGTCGAGCGGATCGCGATCGACCTGGATGCCTGTAGCCGGAATTGGCACCGATTAAGTGCGAACCAGGGCTTCATCCAGCGAGTTGCCCAAGCCTATGGCCGACGGGAATTCCGCCCCGCCGCGGACGTCGACCTGGCGCTATATGATGGTTTTCTGGGCGATGCAGACCGGGCGTTGTTAATCCGGGTGCGTGATGCTTCGCCGCGGGAACTGGCAACAACCCGGTTCGATTTTCACGATACCCGGTTGTCGGAACTGCTATTCCGTTACCGGGCCCGAAACTGGCCGGAGACCCTGTCCCCGGAGGAAGCCCGGCGCTGGGAACGATTTTGCCACCGGCGGCTACGGGATGCAGAGGGGGTTGACGGGATCACCCTGCGGGATTATTACGCGCGGATCGCGCGGCTCCGGGATAAGCATGCGGGCGATGCCCAGGCCCAACGGATACTGGATGCGCTGGATGAGTGGGGAGCGATCCTTGATTCCCCGCAACCCTGATCGGGCGGCACCATTCGGATTCCTTGTCGCGGCCGCTGCGCCGGCTTTAACCCAACGGGACCGGGGTCAATAGCCCATGCTGAGGGACAGGCTGACGTAGCCGACGCCGCTCACCCCCGAACTCTTGAGATACCCCGCGCCGGTATCCAGGCGCAGGTGCCGGGTAAGGCGCCAGCCGGAAAATAATCCCGCCCGCCAGATGTGATAATCCGGCCCTCCCTGGTAGCCTGCCGCCGGGCCGAAGGAGAATCGGGGGGTAAAGGCGTAGCCCAGGCGCGCCCGGCTCCAGTATTGACGGGGGCCGATGCTGTAGTTGGCGATCAGCTCGCCTGCGAGCCGGGGGGTAAAGGCTCGGCTGAACTCGGCCTGGACGAGCACAAAGGCCCGGCCGCCGCGATTGCGGGCGCCGGGGTCATTCGGACTGAGATGCGTATTCTGCCAGCCCGGTGCGATCGAGAGCGCCCGGCTCCAGCCCGCGCCCGACCAGCCATAGCCGAAGCCGAAAGCCGCTCCCGGAACGTGAGCCTTGACCAGGCCCGGTCCGCCGACATAGCGGTAGGTGGTGTACTGCAGCCAGGGACGCACGAACCAGCCCTGGCCGAGGCGCGATCCGGCCAGGGGGATGAGACTGCCCAAATAGGCCGAGTCGCCGTTCGCCGAGAATTGTCCGCCGACCAGGAACAGGTTCCGCGGGGCGGCGCCCGTGGCGGCCGCCGGCAGGGCGAGCGCCAGCACCGCGCCCAACAGCGCCATGTGTGTCCAGCCGCGCGATCCGCAAGCCATCATGATATTACCTCGTACAGATAGGGTTCGACCGCCGCGGAATTGTGCCTTGCGAGCGGCTTGAGTTTGCCCTGGATCAGGTCCCGGTGATACTTGCCCAGCCGCAGCAGGGCGAGAGTCTTGTCGGTGGGCAGGGCGTTGAGACTGAGTATCAGCGGGCGTTCGCCCTCCTGTTCCCCGCTGATCAGCCCCAGCGGGCGCGGTTTACGGTCTTTTCCGCCGGTACCCAGCAGGGGCGCCCAGAAACGGAGATTGGGCAAGCGCTGCCGCGGGTGACCCTGGAGCAGGTCCAGCATCACTTCGAGCGGCGTGCGCAGGCGGGCGGTGAGTCCACGTACCCGCCACTGTAGCTCCGAACCGTAGAGAAACCGCAGCAGCTCGACCGGAGTCTCCGCCTCGGTCCAGAGAAAATTCAGGCCGTAATGACGCCGTTCATCCCCCGGTGTTTCCACCACCCGGGCCGCGAACGGTAGCTCGCCTCCCGGCAGCAGGAGCCGGCCCTTCAGGGTTGTGCCCGCAGTCGGGGGCGGGGTGCATTCGGCGTACAGGCGCATCCCGCCGACGGAGATATCGTCGGCGACGCCGAGGGTTTCTTCCCCGCCGTGTTCGACCCGCACCGCGAGCGGTACCGGGAAGCGGTATTCGGCCCGCTGGCCCCGCCGGCCCAGGGTAAAGCCCACCACCGCAAGCCCCAGGAGCACGACCAGGCCCGCCCACAGGATGTTGGCTACCAGTGCCTCCCACGGCAGTTGATGCTGCGCGGGATAGAGCCAGGCACCGATGCCGATCGAGGTGGCGAGAAACGCCAGCAGCAGCATTTGCGGCAGCAGCAGGGCGGCCTCGCTGCCGCGGGTGTTCTGCCCCTTGCTGCTTACCTTGAAACTGATCTTGCCGCGTGCCAGCGAGAGCGTGGCGTAGGCGAACACGAAGGCGCGTAGCAGGTTGTACTGCTCGATGTTGGGGGTGCTGCCGTAGCCCCGGGCCAGCTCCTCGAACAGCCAGAAGCTGAGAAAGTAGTAGGGCAGGAAGTGCATCAGGAAGTCGATATTGAAGGTGTTGATGGGCATGATGCCGGTGAACAGTACCACCCCCGGCACCACGTAGAGGAGCAATCGTTGCCAGGCGTCGAAGTAGGTGAGCACCGAGGCGGCATTGCAGAGGCGCTGGGCCATGGTGTAGCCGCGCGCGAACAGCAGCCCTTCCTGGCGCCAGATCTGCATCGCCCCCTGACCCCAACGCAGGCGCTGGCGCAAAAAGGCGCGTAGCGTGGGCGAGGCGATCCCGAAGGCCAGGGCCTCGGCGTGATAGACCGAGCGCCAGCCTTTTTTCTGCAGCCGCAGCGTGGTGTGCAGATCCTCGGCCACGGTGCCGGTGGCGAAGCCATCGACCGAGTCGAGCGCCCGGCGGCGTAGCACCGCCGTGGTGCCGGCGAACATGGTGGCGTTCCAGTAGTCCTTGCCGCGCTGGACCACCCGGAAAAACAGCGACTGCTCGCCCCAGCGCAGCCGTCCGCGGCCGCGGTTCTGGTAGGAATCGAGGTTATAGAACTCCTGTGGGCACTGCACGAAGGCGACCTTGTCGTCGGTGAAGTAACCCAGCGTGCGGGAGAGAAAGTGGGCGTTCGGGATGTGGTCGGCATCGAATACGGCGATGAACTCGGCATCGCTGTGGTTGAGGGCGTTGTTGAGGTTGCCGGCCTTGGCGTCGGTATTGGCGGCGCGGGCGAGATAACGGCAGCCGAGTTCCGTGGCCAGTTGCCGCATCTGCGGGCGGTCGCCGTCGTCCAGCAGCCAGGTCTGGTGCGGGTAGTCGATGGCGAGCGCTCCGATCAGGGTGCGCCGTACCAGCTCGACGGGTTCGTTATAGGTAGGGATGAACACATCCACGCTTTTGTCCGCGGGCGCGGCGGGTGGTTTGCGTACGCTCAGGCGCCACACCATGAACAGATGTAGCAACACGCTCAACAGGCCGTAGGTCTCGGCCGCGTACACCGCCCAGGAGAAGTAACGGGCCAACGGGTTGAAGGTGCCGCTGCGCCAGATCAGGTACCACGCGGCCACGCCGAGAAAGACCAGGACCAGTATTTGCTGGACGAGATACAACGGCCGGTACGCCGGATGCCCGTTACGCGCTGCCTTTGGCTGCATGACCGTGCCCTCCCTCGAGTTTCGGTTGCCAGGCCCTGGAACCAGTGTACCCCGGCTTGCCGTGATTGGCAATCATTGGCATTCGGAGGCGTTTTCGGGGCGCGGGGGCGGGTTAAAAAACGGCCCGCCGAGGCGGGCCGTAGGGGTGTCCGCCGCACCAGCGTGCGACGAGAGGAGGACGGTTTTTAGGGGTTACGACAGTTGGCCGGCAGGTATTGTGGCGGGGTAGTGCCTTTTTTGCAGATCCAGGTAATCGAGGCGCCGCCTCCAGCGACAACCGGACTGAGAATGATGGTTTTTCCCTGTGCGGGAGGGGGTAGGTTGCCACTTGCACCCGACGTTAGAGCGGTGATCCGGCCACCGGCGCCGACGGTGACCGAGGCCGTGGCCGGGCCGGCGTAGGAGGTCGGCGAGCTGAGTCCAGCCGAAGCGTTGCTCCCGGGAAATCTGCCGTTGGTGGAGTAGTACTCGGCCACCGCGGTCTTGGCCGGCCCCATTTTGACGATGGTCGCCGACAGCTTGGCGCGGTTGGTGTAGTTGAGGTACAGGGGGATCGCAATCGCCGCCAGGATGGCGATGATCGCGACCACGATCATCAGTTCGATCAGGGTGAAGCCCTGTTGCTGTTTACGCATGTTATCGGTCCTCCAAAAAGCTTGCGGGGCAGGCCACCATGGCCTACGCCAAAACTACAGCAAGATGCGTGCCGAAGTCCCGAAAGATGCGAGTCAGGATCGTTCAAAACGCGCGTTCTCAATTCATACGGTTTCTGGTTTTACTCCAGTAAGTGTTTCTTGTTAAATAAAAAACCATTTTTATGGGAGAAATCCATGGGGGTTTATCCCGCGTTGCGGACCGGTTTTCCCGCAAGCGGCGGCCACGCGGAGACCGGGCGGTGGCAGGGGGGGCGCGGGCGACATTTTGCGTCACCGGGTGACAAAAATCGGCACTCGGGCGCGGTGCCCGGACGCGGGGATCGGCGGGGATTACAGGTTGATGCCGAGCTTGTCGATGCGGTAGCGGAGTTGGCGGAAGCTGACGCCGAGCCGTCGCGCCGCCTCGGTGCGGTTGCCGCCGGTCGCGCGCAGGGCCTTGACGATGGCTTCGCGCTCGAGCTGCTCCAGCAGGTTGGGCAGGGTGCAGGTGCCGAGAAAAGTTTCGCCCGCGGTCGTCGGATGGTCGCGAAGTTGCAGATCCTCGACCTCGATCCGCGGGCCGGTGGCCAGCGTGAAGGCGCGCTCGATCACGTTTTCCAGTTCGCGGACGTTGCCGGGCCAGGGGTGGGCATCGAGCCGATAGCGGGCGGCGCTGCTCAGGCGCGGGGCGGGCCGGCCGACCCGGGCCGCAAACCGTTCCAGAAAGTGTTCGGTCAGCAGCGGGATATCTTCCCGGCGTTCGCGCAGCGGGGGCACATGCAGGGTGATGACGTCGAGGCGGTAATAGAGATCCTCGCGGAACTTGCCCGCGCCGATCCAGCGTTCCAGGTCCCGGTGGGTGGCGGAAAGAAAGCGCACGTCCACCGGTTTTTCTCGGCTCTCGCCGACGGGACGGACGGCGCGTTCCTGAATCAGGCGCAGCAGCTTGACTTGCATTGCCGGGGGCAGTTCGCTCACCTCGTCGAGAAACAGGGTGCCGCCCTCGGCGGCCTCGACCAGGCCCCGGCGGTTCGCGATCGCCCCGGTGAAGGCGCCCTTTCTGTGGCCGAACAGTTCGCTTTCGACCAGTTCGGCGGGAATGGCGCCGCAGTTGACGGGGATGAAGGGCCCCGGGGCGCGGGGGCCGCTGTCGTGGATGAGCCGGGCGACCAGTTCCTTGCCGGTACCCGATTCACCGCGGATCAGTACCGGGGCCTGGCTGCGGGCTACCCGCGCGATCAGCCCCCGCAGCTTGTAGAGCGCCGGCGATTCGCCGAGCAGCGAGGTCGGGGGCCGGGCCTGGGGGGTGTGGCGTAATTCGAGGGCACGGGTGATGAGGCGGCGCAGTACGCCGAGATCGACGGGCTTGGCGACGAAGTCGAAGGCGCCGGCCTTGAGCGCGGCGACGGCGCTTTCCACGTTGCCATAGGCGGTGATGACCGCGATCGGCACCGTGGCGGCCTGGGTCTGCATCCACTCGACCAGTTCGAGCCCCTCGCCGTCGGGCAGGCGCAGGTCGGTCAGTACCGCATCGATCGGGTTGGCGCTCAACTGGTGGCGGGCCTCGGCCAGGCTGGCGGCGATGGTGGCCAGGCAGCCCATCTGCTCCAGCGTGAGCGCGATCAGGTCGCAGATGTCGGGTTCATCGTCGACGATCAAAACCCGGGCGGGGGGGGAGATACTGCGGGGCTGGCTCATGGCTCGGTGCGCATCCTGAGGCGAAACCGCGCACCTCCGCCGGGGCGGGTGGCGGCGATGATTTCGGCGCCGTTGGCTACCGCCAGTTCGCGGGCCAGGTACAGGCCGAGCCCGGTGCCCTGGGCGTGGGTGGTGGTAAACGGTTCGAACATGGCTTCCTCCCGACCTGCGACTCCGGGGCCGCGGTCCAGTACGTCAAGATACACCATCGCCGCGGAGCGGCTCGCCCGGATGGTGGCTCCCGCGGGCGAGGCCCCGTGACCGAAGGCATTATCCACCAGGTTTTCCACGATCAGCGACAGGTGCCCCGAGTCGAAGCGCACGGGCGGGATTCGTTCGGGAACGTGGATTTTGAGCCGTGCCAGGCGTTCGGGGTGGCTTTCACCGTAGCGGGAGCGAAAGTTTTGCAGCCACTCGGGCAGGTCGAGGTCGCGGGTGTCGGCGGGGGCGCGCCGGGACAGGCGAAGCACGTCCTCGATTATCTGTTCCAGGCGGCGGGATTGGCGTTCGATGATCCCGACCAGCCGTTGCTCGGGTTCGCCGAGCGCCGCGCTTTCGCCGAGCAACTGGTTCGCGTGGCTGATGGCCGCGAGCGGATTGCGTACCTGGTGAGCGATGCCGGCGCTGAGGCGCCCGAGGGCGGTGAGCTTGAGGGCCTGGGCCTGCTCGGCCGCGGCATTGGCGTCTTCGATAAACACCAGCCGCTCCCTGTGGTTGCCCAGGGTGCGCAGGCGGATGCGGCGTTGCGCCCCCCCGGAGAGATTGATGAGCCGTTCCGCGGCGTAATCTTCCTGCGGTTCGTGAATCAGTTCCGCCAGCCGGAGCAGCCCCTCGTCGCCGAGCAGGTGATGCACCGCGGGGTTGCTGCGCAGGATGCGCCCCGCGGCATCGATGACCACGAGGCCGATATCGAGTTCGGCGATGACCCGGCGGTTGAGCGCATCGAGGCGCGCCACATCCAGGCCCCGGCGTTGCGCCAGGGCTTCGCTCGCGAGCAGGCGGGTGGCAAGGAAATGCCCCAGCCAGGCGAGGGCGAACAGGCCGAGTCCGAGCAGGGCGGCCGCGGTATAGCCGGCGATAAAAGCCGTGCCGCCGAGGTTTTTCACGAGCACGACGGTAAGCAGGAGCAGGGCGGCGGCGGCGGCGGGGAAATAGGCGTGGGAGCGGTTCGCGGCGGCGGCCGAGCCGACCGCCACGGGCAGCACCAGCAGGAGAGCCAGCCCGGCAAGATCGACCCCAACGGCCTGGGTCAACACGGCGGCGGCGAGCAGATCGAGAAGCGGTTCGAGGCGGCTTTGCAGGAAGAGACTGGGCCGTTCCCGCACCAGCATGGGGATTGCGAGCAGCCCGAACAGCAGGTAGAACAGCGCCGTCGCGGCCAGTACCCGGGGCGAGCGAATGCCCAGCGCCACGGCCATGTGCGGCGCGGCGGCAACGCTCAGCGCGGAACCGGCCAGGATCAGGCGGTAGATATTCAGCAGTTCGAGCAGGCGCCAGCGAACCGTCCGTTCGCCCCGCTTGCCGATTTTATCGACCGGCCATTTTGCGAAATCAATACGCATAATGCAAAATATAAAGGTTTATTGGTTCCGCCGCAGCCGGGCGGAACATTTTTTATACCTATGGAATGGGAAATTCAATGAATTTACATGAATATCAGGCCAAGCCGCTGTTCGCGCGTTTTGGCGTTCCGGTGCCCGCGGGGCGGGTGGCCGGCAACCGCGCCGAGGCCGAGGCCGCGACGCGTTCGCTCGGGGGTGAACTTTGGGTGGTCAAGGCGCAGATCCACGCCGGGGGGCGTGGCAAGGCGGGCGGGGTGAAGCTGTGCCGCTCGGCCGCCGAGGCCGGCGCGGCCGCCGAGGCGATGATCGGGCGGCGGCTGGTGACGCACCAGACCCAGGCCCAGGGGCTGCCGATCGAGAAGGTGTGGGTCGAGTGCGGCTCGGCGATCGCCCGCGAACTGTACCTGAGCCTGGTGGTGGATCGTTCGCGCGAGTGCCTCGCCTTTATCGCTTCGGCCGCCGGTGGCATGGAGATCGAAGAGGTCGCGGCCAAGCACCCGGAGCAGATTATTACTGTTGCCATCAACCCGGCCTCCGGGTTTTCCGGTTTCGAGGCCCGGCGCCTGGCCTTTGCGCTCGGGCTCGAGGGGGGGCAGGTCAAGGCCTTTACGCGCCTCGCGCGGGGGCTGTATGACCTGTTTGTAGCCAAGGATGCCAGTTTGATCGAGATCAACCCGCTGATCGTCACCGCCGCCGGCGAGTTGTTGGCACTCGACGCCAAGGTGAACCTGGATGACAATGCCCTGTTCCGGCACCAGGATCTTGCCGATCTGCGTGATCCGAGCCAGGAGGATGCCACCGAGGCCGAGGCGGGCGAGCATGGTTTGAACTACGTTTCGCTCGATGGCGATATCGCCTGCATGGTCAACGGCGCGGGGCTGGCGATGGCGACGATGGATCTGATCAAGCTCGCCGGCGGTGAGCCCGCGAACTTCCTCGACGTGGGCGGCAGCGCGACCGCCGAGCGGGTCACCGTGGCGTTTCGGCTGATTCTGTCCAACCCGCGGGTCAAGGCGATCCTGGTGAACATCTTCGGCGGAATCGTCCACTGCGACATGATCGCCGAGGGGGTCATCAATGCGGTCAAGGGCGTGGGCGTTCCGGTGCCGGTGGTGGTGCGGCTCGAGGGCACCAATGTGGAGGCCGGGCGCAAGCTGCTCACCGAGAGCGGGCTGGACATCATCGCCGCCGAGAATCTGACCGATGCCGCCGAGAAGGCGGTAGCCGCGGCACGTCATACGCAACGCGAAGGAAAGCCATCATGAGTATTTTGATCGACCGGGACACACGGGTCATCTGCCAGGGATTTACCGGCCGCCAGGGGACGTTTCACAGTGAGCAGGCCATTGCCTACGGCACCCGCCTGGTGGGCGGGGTAACGCCGGGACGGGGCGGAGAAACCCACCTCGACCGGCCGGTGTTCAACACCTGTCGGGAGGCGGTGGAGGCGACCGGGGCCGGCGCCAGCATGATCTACGTGCCGGCGCCCTTTGCCGCCGATGCGATCCTCGAGGCGGCCGCCGCCGGGATCGAGACCATCGTTTGTATCACCGAAGGCATTCCGGTGCTGGATATGGTACGGGTGAAGGCGGCGCTGAAGGGCTCATCGGTTCGCCTGGTAGGGCCGAATTGCCCCGGGGTGATCACCCCGGGAGAGTGCAAGATCGGCATCATGCCCGGGCACATTCACCGCCCGGGCAAAGTCGGCATCGTTTCGCGCTCGGGCACCCTCACCTATGTCGCGGTGTACCAAACCACGCTCGAGGGGTTGGGGCAATCGACTTGCGTCGGCATCGGCGGCGACCCGGTTCATGGCCTGGGCTTTGTGGAGGTATTGGCGCTGTTTCAGCAGGATTCGGCGACCCAGGCTATCGTGATGGTGGGTGAGATCGGCGGCAACGACGAGGAGCAGGCGGCGGAGTATATCCGCTCCGAGGTCACCAAGCCGGTGGTGGCCTACATCGCCGGGGTGACCGCGCCGCCGGGCAAGCGCATGGGCCATGCCGGTGCCATCATTTCCGGAGGGAAGGGAACCGCCGGGCACAAGTTCGCCGCGCTCGAGCGGGCGGGAGTGACGACGGTTCGCTCGAGTGCGGATATCGGCCGCGCCGTGACCCAGGTACTGGGCTGAGCGAAGCGGATCGGCGTCCCAACGCCGGGCGAGGGGTACTCCATGGCAAATGTCCGTATCGGAATGGTTCAGGTCGATTGCCTGGTCGGAAACGTTACGGGCAATGCCCGGCGGGTTCTCCAGTGGGTCGAGGCGCAGCACAAGCATGTCGATCTGTTGGTATTCCCCGAGCTCAACCTGACCGGTTATCCTCCCGAGGATCTACTGCTGCACTCCGAGCTGCGGCGCCAGGTCGAGGAGGCGCTGAACCATCTGCGGGAGCAGGTGCGTGGAACCCGGGTGTTGGTGGGGCATCCGGAGTACCAGGATGGGCTCATTTACAATGCCTGCTCGCTGATCGGCGATGGCCAGACGCTGGCCACCTACCGCAAGCGCAGGTTGCCCAACTACGGCGTGTTCGACGAAAAGCGCTATTTCACTCCCGGCAGCGAGACAGTGGTGATGGACCTCAACAATCTTCCCATTGGACTCACAATTTGCGAGGACGTATGGGAAGAGGGGCCTGTCGAGGAGGCGGTCGCGGCCGGTGCCCGGTTGGTGATCAATGTCAATGCTTCTCCCTACTGCATCGGCAAGCGGGCCAACCGCGAGCAGGTGGTG
The DNA here is from genome assembly GCA_027018875.1 of Gammaproteobacteria bacterium. Lineage (GTDB taxonomy): Bacteria > Pseudomonadota > Gammaproteobacteria > JAKDMP01 > JAKDMP01 > JALUYA01. The sequence goes on along the minus strand of JALUYA010000047.1, from coordinate 67,007 downwards.
AGTGCCCGGGCCCGGGACAACGGGGTTTCGATCCTGTACCTGAACCTGGTCGGGGGGCAGGACGAACTGGTCTTCGACGGCCATTCCTTTGCCGTGGGCAAGGATGGAAATATTGTCGATCGCCTGCCGGGCTTCGAGGAAGAGTTCGTGGTGCTGAATGTCTCGGCCATGCCGGGACGGCGGGGGCACATCGGCGGGCGGGCGGCGTATGCCAACATCAAGCCGGGTTCGGATCGCCAAGCCGAGGACGAGGACGAGGAGGCGGCGGAAGAGGAGGCCAAGGGGGCATCGCTTTCGGGCCTGGCGGAGGCGGGAACGGCATTCGAGTCCGATGCCGATGTCTATCGCGCCCTGACCCTGGCGGTGCGCGATTACGCCTTGAAGAATGGCTTTCAGGGTGCGTTGGTGGGTTTGTCGGGAGGGATCGATTCGGCGTTGACCCTGGCGATTGCGGTCGATGCGTTGGGGACCCAGCAGGTCAGCGCGGTGATGATGCCTTCGCGTTATACCTCCGAGATCAGCGTGGAGTTGGCCCGGGAGCAGGTGCGACGGCTGGGCATCAAGTCGCATGTGGTGTCTATCGAGGAGCCGTTCCAGGCGTTTCAGAATGCGCTCCAGGATGTGTTTGGCGGGCTGGAGCCCGATGTCACCGAGGAGAATATCCAGGCGCGTTGCCGGGGCGTGATCCTGATGGCCATTTCCAACAAGACCGGCAAGTTGGTATTGACAACCGGGAACAAGAGTGAATATGCCACCGGTTACGCGACTCTGTACGGCGACATGGCCGGCGGTTACGCGCCGCTGAAAGATGTCTACAAGACGCTGGCCTATCGGCTTGCGCGCTATCGCAACCGCCTGGGTGATATAGCGCCGATCCCCGAGCCGGTGCTGACCCGGGAGCCGTCGGCGGAACTCGCGGCGGGGCAGAAGGATACCGATCGGTTGCCCCCCTACCCGGTGCTGGACGGCGTGCTCAACGGGTTGATCGAAAATGACCGGACCCCGGACGATCTGATGCGGGAGGGATTCGAGGCCGATACGGTTTATCGGATCGCCGAGATGGTCAAAAGCAATGAGTACAAGCGCCGCCAGGCCCCGCCGGGGGTGAAGATTTCTCCCCGGGCCTTTGGACGGGAACGGCGTTACCCGATCACCTCGGGGTTCGTACTCAAGCCGCCCGCGGACAAGCCGGGGGAGAATCGGGCCGACGATTGACGCTCCGGTGAGCCGATCAGGCGGGTGGGGTTTTCAACTGGAAGTTGTAGCGATAATAGCCGGCCGCGGCCGCGGCCAGCTTTTTCTCTCCGAGCGCCCGGTAGGATTGTGCCAGGATCTTCAATGCCGGCTTGGCCGCGGGAGTGCGCGGAAAACGGGTGATGATGATCGCGGCCCGATTGGCCGCGGCGACCCACTCCTTGCGGCGGAAATAGAATCGGGCGAGCCCGAGATTGAAGCGCGCGAGGCGATTGCGAACGTAAACCATCCAGCGCTTCGCCGGTTGGGCATAGGCGCTTTTCGGGTAGCGGGTTACCAGTTGTTTGAAGGCGGCGAAGGCCTGTTGTTGGTCACGGGGGTCGCGCCGGGACATGTCCACGATAAAGGCCTTGTCCAGCAATCCCGGTTGCATTGCCATCGCATAGGCGACACCCTTGATGTAAAGCGCGTAGGGAACATAGGGACTGGCTTGGTTTTCCCTGGCGAATGAGTCCGCCTGGCGGCCGGCCTCCTCGGGCATCCCCGCGCGAAAATAGGTATAGATCAGATTCAGGCGTGATTGCGTGGCATATTTTCCGAAGGGATAGGTGGCCAGCAATTGACGGTACTTGGCCGCGGCGGCATTCCAGCGCTCGGTAATCATGGCGTTGTAGGCCTGGTGGTAGATCTTGGCGGCCTTCGTCACCGGTTTCGGGCCACCGGCGCAGCCGGCAAGCAACAGGGCGGCGAAGAGGACGGGGATAAGATAAATATGGATCCGGCGCATGGCTCGTCGGTGGTTCAAAGGAGGCATTGTACGTTGGTCGGACCCTTGTTTGCCCGCGAAGTTCGACGCCACGAATTGATTGTGGCGCAGGAGCTTGCCGGTTTGCGCCTGGATCAGGCGTTGGCGCGGGCCTTGCCCGAGTATTCACGCAGCCGTTTACGGCGCTGGATCGACACCGAAAAAGTCCGTGTGGACGGCGTGGTGCGCCGCGCCCGCGACCCGGTGGCCGGGGGCGAGCGAATCGAGCTGGAGGCGGTGCTCGAGCCGGTGGGAGAGGATCGGGCCGAGGCGATCCCGCTGGATGTCGTTCATGCCGATGCCGCGCTGATTATCATCAATAAGCCGGCCGGGCTGGTGGTGCATCCGGGAGCCGGCAACCGCAGTGGTACCCTGGTCAATGCGCTGTTGCACTATGCCCCGGAGTTGGCCCGCCTGCCGCGTGCCGGGCTGGTGCACCGGCTCGACAAAGATACCACCGGGCTGCTGGTGGTCGCCCGTACGCCCGCTGCGCACGCGGCGTTGGTCGCCGCGCTGGCCCGGCGCGAAATCGGGCGCCGTTACCGGGCACTGGTGCGGGGTCGGGTGACGGGCGGGCGCAGTATCGATGCCCCGATCGGGCGCCACCCCGGGGTGCGTACCCGCATGGCCGTCATCCAACGGGGCCGCCCGGCGCTGACGCATACCCGGATCGCCGAGCGCCTGGGGGAATTCACGCTGCTTGACGTGTGGCTCGAAACCGGGCGCACCCACCAGATTCGGGTTCACCTGGCGCATGTCGGAACGCCCGTGGTGGGTGATTCGGTCTATGGCGGGCGGCGGGTATTGCCTCCCGGGCTCGGTCTCGAGGCCCGCTCCGTGGTACAGGCCTTTCGGCGCCAGGCGTTGCATGCGGCACAACTGGAACTGGTGCATCCCGCAAGCGGGGCAACCCTGAGTTTCGAGGCGCCCCTGCCGGCGGATTTTTCCCGGCTGCTGGATTGTCTCCGCACCGTGGGTCGATGAAACCCGAGTTTATCGTGCCCGGTTGGCGTCCGGTCCCGGGGGTACGGGCGGTGACCACGACACGCGTGGGGGGGGTGAGTAGCGGCGTCTGGGCCGGGCTCAACCTTGGCACCCGAGTCGGCGATCGGCCCGAGGCGGTGGCGGATAACCGGCGCCGCCTCGCCGCCGCGCTGGCCCTTCCCGCCGCGCCCCTGTGGTTACGCCAGGTTCATGGAACCCGGGTGGTCGAGGCCGGGGCCTGTGAACCGGAGCCCGAGGCCGATGCCGCGGTCGCGCGCGGAACCGGCGAGGTGCTGGCCGTTCTCAGCGCCGATTGCCTGCCGGTCTTTTTTGCCTCCGTCGATGGCGCCGTGGTGGGGTTGGCCCATGCCGGTTGGCGGGGGCTTGCCGCCGGGGTGCTGGAACGGACGCTGCGGGCCCTGGGCACGGCGGCGGCCGAGGTTCAGGCCTGGATCGGCCCCGGCATCGGGGTGCGCCGCTACCGGGTGGGTGCAGCGGTGCGCGCGGCCTTCGCGGATGCGCCGGGAAGCGCGGCGGGATTGGTTGCCGCCGCCGAGCCCGGGTACTGGTATTGTGATCTGCCGCTGCTGGCCCGGGCGCGCCTGCGGGCGGCGGGTGTCGGCTGGGTGGGGATCGGCGGGGAGTGCACCTTCAGCGATTCGCGGCGGTTTTATTCTTATCGCCGCGATGGCGCTACCGGGCGCATGGCAAGCCTGATCTGGCGGATGCCGCGGCGGTAGCGAAACGCGCCATGGGGTTTGCCCGCAGCGGATGAGCGGTTGAATATCGCGGCTTTGTACACAACATATAAGGCAACACCCGTTGCGGGATTTTACCCACGGGCCGGTCGGGCCGAGGCAATCGTAGCGAGTACAATGGGAAAACGAGTCAAAATATTTCTGACTTTAAGGCGCATAGCGGGCCTGGACGAGGAACCGGAGATATTTTGGCCGCCATTCCAGCATCGCGGTAGGTTGTTTTCAGCTCCGGCGGGCTCCTGCTAACAGGAGAGCTTGCGTGCGACTCGATAAGTTGACGACCAAATTTCAGATGGCGCTTGCCGATGCGCAGTCCCTTGCGGTGGGGCGCGATCATCCCTTCATCGAACCGGTGCACCTGCTGTCGGCGCTGATCGACCAGGAGGGCGGCGGCGTCCGGCCATTGCTCGAGAAGTCGGGCGTAAACCTGAATGTTCTGCGCGACCGCCTGGCCATGGTGATCGAGCGGCTGCCGCGCCAGGAAGGTGCGCCGGGCGAGGTGCCGATCGGCAATGACCTGCAGCGGGTGCTGAATATGACCGACAAGCTGGCCCAGCAACGGAGGGATGAGTTTATCTCCTCCGAACTGTTCCCGCTGGCGTTGCTCGAGGATCGCGGCGAGGTCGCCCAGGCCTTGAAGGAGGCCGGTGCGACCAAGGGAGCGTTCGAACGGGCCATCGAGGAGGTGCGTGGCGGGACCCGGGTGAATGACCCCAATGCCGAGGAGAAGCGCCAGGCGCTGGAGAAATACACCCTGGATCTGACCGCCCGAGCCGAGGCGAGCAAACTCGATCCGGTGATTGGGCGCGACGAGGAGATTCGCCGCGTGGTACAGATTCTGCAGCGGCGAACCAAGAACAACCCGGTGCTGATCGGCGAGCCGGGCGTGGGCAAGACCGCGATCGTCGAGGGGCTGGCGCAGCGGATCATCAACGCCGAGGTGCCCGAGGGGCTGAAGCACAAGCGCCTGCTGGCGCTGGATATGGCGGCGCTACTGGCCGGGGCCAAGTTTCGCGGTGAATTCGAAGAACGCCTGAAGGCCGTGTTGCAGGAGATCTCGAAAGAGGAAGGGCGCATTATTTTGTTTATCGACGAGATTCACACGGTGGTCGGTGCCGGCAAGGCCGAGGGGGCGATGGATGCGGGCAATATGCTCAAGCCCGCGCTGGCCCGTGGGGAGCTGCACTGCATTGGTGCGACCACCCTGGATGAGTATCGCAAGTATATCGAGAAGGACGCCGCGCTCGAGCGCCGTTTCCAGCGGGTGCTGGTCGGCGAGCCGAGCGTGGAGGACACCGTGGCCATTCTACGCGGGCTCAAGGAACGCTATGAGGTTCATCACGGGGTCGAAATTACCGATCCGGCCCTCGTCGCCGCGGCCACCCTGGCGCATCGCTATATCGCCGACCGGCAACTGCCGGACAAGGCGATCGACCTGATCGACGAGGCCGCCAGCCGCATCCGCATGGAGATCGACTCCAAGCCGGAGGCCATGGACCGACTGGAGCGCCGGTTGATCCAGCTCAAGATCGAGCACGAGGCCCTGAAAAAAGAAAAAGACGATGCCTCCAAGCGGCGCCTGGCCGCGTTGGACGAGGAGATCGGCACGCTCGAGCACGAGTACGCCGATATGGAGGAGGTGCTGCAGGCGGAAAAGGCGGTGCTGCAGGGAGCGGCACAGATCAAGGAGGAACTCGAGCGGGCGCGGATCGATTTTGATGCCGCCCGCCGGGCCGGTGACCTGGCACGTATGTCCGAAGTCCAGTATGGACGCATCCCGGAACTCGAGCGCCGGCTGGCCGAGGCCCAGGCCCGCGAGGAGCAGGCCGAGGATAGCGCGGCCCCGCGGCTGTTACGCAACAAGGTGACGGCAGGGGAAATTGCCGAAATCGTCTCGCGCTGGACTGGTATTCCGGTGGCGAAGATGCTCGAGGGTGAAAAGGAGAAACTGTTGCACCTGGAGCGGGAACTGCACCAGCGGGTGGTCGGTCAGGACGAGGCGATCGGGGTGGTGGCCAACGCCATCCGGCGCTCGCGTGCCGGATTGTCCGACCCCAACCGTCCCAACGGCTCGTTCCTGTTCCTCGGCCCGACGGGCGTCGGTAAGACCGAGTTATCCAAGGCGCTGGCCGCATTCCTGTTCGCTACCGAAGAGGCGATGGTGCGCATCGACATGAGTGAATTCATGGAAAAGCATTCGGTGGCTCGGCTTATCGGCGCCCCGCCCGGGTACGTCGGCTACGACGAGGGCGGGTACCTGACCGAAGCGGTGCGGCGCCGGCCCTATTCGGTCATTCTGCTCGACGAGATCGAGAAGGCGCATCCGGACGTGTTCAACGTGTTGCTCCAGGTACTCGATGACGGGCGCCTGACCGATGGGCAGGGGCGCACCGTGGATTTCCGTAACAGCGTGATCATCATGACTTCGAACCTGGGCTCGGACGTGATCCAGCAGATGGCGGGCGAGGAAAACTATGCGCGGATGCGCGCCGCGGTGATGGAGATCGTCGCCACCCGTTTCCGCCCCGAGTTCATCAACCGGGTCGATGACGTGGTCGTGTTCCATCCGCTCGACCATGGCCAACTACGCCTCATTACCCGGATTCAGATCGGTTATCTGAGCCGGCGCCTCGAGGCCCACGAGATCTCCCTCGAGGTGGGGGAGCGCGCCCTCGATCGGCTGGGCGAGGCCGGCTTCGATCCGGTGTATGGAGCCCGGCCCTTGAAGCGCACGATCCAGCGCGAGCTGGAGAATCCGCTGGCCGAACGGATGCTTGCCGGTGAGTTCGGTCCCGGCGATGGAATCCGGGTGGATGCGAACGATCAGGGGCTGGTATTCGAGCGGGTTGCCGGAGCCGTGAGCGCCTGAATCCGGGCCGCGAGGCGCACTTCCTCCCGGATCCGGATGGTCACCGGGGGCGGGGATTTTTATCCGGGTGGTTTAGCGCGGGTCGGCGGTGCTCTTGGAGCGGCCCGGTGGATGGATTCGGGTTACTTTCTGGGCCGTGAGATGTTCGGCGCGGGCATAGCCGATGATGCCCCGGAAGATTGCTTCGGCCAGGGCGTCGATGAACCACCGGTGATGCAAGTCCCGGGCCTGGGCGGGATTGGACAGGAACGCGGTTTCGACCAGCACCGAGGGGATCATCGGGTCGCGCAGGACGGCGAAGTCGGCCTGCTGCACGTGGCGCTCGTAGAGGGGTTCGACCCGCCCGAGTCGGTGCAGGATGTCGCGACCGAGTAGCCGCGCCAGTGCGATCGATTCGTTTTGCATCATCTGGGTCAGAACCGAGTTGACCTGCGGGAGTTGGCTGAAGGTGACGCCGCCGATGCCGGGGTCGGCGGCATTTTCGGCTCGGGCTTCGAGCCGGGCCTCGGCGCTCGAGGCCCCGTGCAGCGACAGCAGGTAAACCACGCCTCCTTTAACCGCGCGCGCCTGGTCAAAGGCATTGGCATGGATCGAGACGAACACGGCGGCGTGGGCCCGCTGGGCAAGATAAACCCGCCGCGGCAGACTCACGTAATAGTCGCCGGTACGGGTCAGAAAGGCCCGGAACCCGGCAGTTGCATCGATTTTTGCCGCCACCACCCGGGCGATTTCCAACACCACGGTTTTTTCCCGCAGGCCGTGGGGGCCGGTGGTGCCGGGATCGCGGCCACCGTGGCCGGGGTCGATGGCGATCACGATTGGCCCGGTGCCGCGTCGCAGGCGGTAAACGGGTCCGACGGGAGGTCTTACCGGCGCCGGGGGAGTTTCGTGGCCGATGCGCAAGGACAGCCTCATGCCGCCGTGGGGGCCCGGATAGGGCACGACCTCGTGCGCCAGGGGCCGCGGCAGCATCAGTACATAGCGCACCCGGTGGCCCGGGTGGAGACCGCGCCGGATACTCCGGACCGCACCGCAGCCGGGGCGTCCCCGCGCCGCCTCGGGCGCGACGCTGGCGCCGTCGAGATCGATCACGAACCGGGCGGGGTGAACCAGGCTGAAGTCGTGGTACCCCAGGGCGGCCGACAGGACAATGCGCACCCGGGTCTGGCCGTTTTTTACCCGGCAGTTCACGGCGAGCACCCGCGGCAGCCGGCCCCAGGCCGGAACGGCGATCAAAACGAGGAGGCCCAGGACGATCCGCCTCAGGAGGAACGCCGGGTGGGGTTGCGACACGAGCATGGCATGCAGTGTAACCAAACCCCGGCGGCGATGACCGGCGGCTTGCCGCGGGGAATCGGATTGTGGCGCCGGAGCGGCCCCGATAAGGGACGGCGCGATGGGCGCGGGCGGACTTCCCGGCGGGGGTATTCAAGGGCCATCCTGGAGGTGGTGTGCGCTCGGTGGAATCCGGTTCGTTTCCCGGGCCGCCCCGGGGATAGGGCGGGAATCGCCTGCCGTGGCGGCAAGAAACACCCCTGGGCGCAACCGTGCGGGAACCGCGGCTGAAAATTATGGCGTCAAGGAGTATATTAGCGGCAATTTTCGGCTCTCAGGAGAGAAGATGTCGCGTCATGGATGGATCCGCTCATTTTCATTGATTCTCGTTTCACTCGTCGCCGTTCCCGCCCTGGCTCAATCCCCCACGCCGAGCGCCGCCGCCGTTTCCGGCCCGATCGAGGCGCTGGTGCGCTATCCCACCATCCATGGCGGTACGGTTGTCTTCGAGGCCGGTGGCAACCTATGGAAGATCGGCATCGCCGGGGGGGTGGCAACGCGGCTTACCTCCGATTCCGGGTTTGATTTCGCCCCGGCATTTTCACCCAACGGCCGCTGGATTGCCTTTACTGGCTGGTATCAAGGCAACACCGACGTCTATGTGATCCCGGTTGCCGGCGGTCGCGTGCGCCGGCTGACCTTTCACTCGATGAATAATCCGCGTGGCGGCAAGCTTGCGCCGAGTACCGATAACCTGGTTCTGGGCTGGACGCCGGACGGCAAGGATGTCGTTTTCCTCTCCCGCCGCCACAGTGTCAACCCGCAGATGTTCCAGGCCTACCGGGTGCCTCTGGCCGGGGGGCTTCCCCGGGCGCTGCCGCTGCCCTGGAGCGGCCCCCTGTCGTTTAACGCGAACGGTACCGAGGTCGCCTACAATCGCCTGGGATCGGACCTGAGGGCATTCCACCGCAAGTATTACTACGCCGGCCAGGCGCCGAAGATCTATCTCTATAACTTTCGGACCGGGCAAGGCGAAAAACTGACCGGCTGGAAGGGCGCGAACACCTGGCCCATGTGGCGCGGTGACACGCTCTACTTCGCCTCGGATCGGGGGCCGAACCGGATTCTCAACCTCTGGGCCTATTCGTTCAAGACGAAACAATACCGCCAGGTGACCCACTTCAAGACCTTCGGCGTGGACTGGCCGCGCCTCGGCAATAGCGGGATCGCCTTTACCGATGGCGGCAAGCTCTATGTGCTCAAGTTGCCGTCGGCGCAACTGGTGCCGGTCGCGGTGCGGATTCCGCTCGACGGCGCGCGCACCCAGCCCCACTGGTACCAGGCCGCGAAAATGATCCGTAGTGCCGCGATTGCCCCCAACGGCAAGCTGGCCGTATTCGGTGCCCGGGGAGACATCTTCGTGGTGCCCTCCAAGCACGGTGCCATCCTTGATATCACTCGCAGCCAGTCCGCCCGCGAGCGCAATCCCTCCTGGTCCCCGGACGGTAAATGGATCGCCTACATTACCGATGCCACCGGACAGAGCGAGATCGCCCTGCGCCGCTGGGACGGCAAGGGCCGGGCGCGGTTTCTCACCCACACCAGCAGGGTGATCTACCGCGGCCAAATTACCTGGAGCCCCAACAGCGAGTGGATCACCTACGTCGATTCCGACCAGGTGCTGTGGCTGCAGAACGTCAAGACCGCCAAGCGTTATCGCGTGGCGCGTAATCCTTATCATGTGACCCCGCAATTTCAGGCCGTGGCCTGGTCCGGCGACAGCCGCTGGATCGCCTTTTCCAATACGCTTTCGAACTACCTGAGCGGGCTGTTTCTCTATAACGTCGCCGACCATACTCGGCATCAGGTTTCCCGGGGCGGTTTTGCGGATTCGAACCCCGCCTTTTCGAAGAACGGCAAATATCTCTATTTCGTCTCGCAGCGGCTGGTGAACCCGGCGATTTCCAGTTTCGATTTCACCGTGGCGGGCCTCGACTCCGACGGCCTGTATGTGACGACCTTGCAGAAGGATACCCCCTCTCCTTTTGCCCCGCGGAGCCAGAGTCCGGCGGCATCGAAATCGAAGCCGGGTAAAAAGAAAGAGAAGGGTAAGAAAGCCAAAAAGGTCAAGCCGATCCGGATTGATCTGGCCGGTTTGATGACCCGTGCCGTTCGGGTGCCGGTGCCCGCGGCCAATATCGGCGAGGTCGCCGCCGCCGATGGCGTGGTCTATTACGCCACTATGCCTAACGCGGTACTCGGCGCGACGCTTCCCGGAGACACCCCTGCGCTGCGCGCCTACAATTTGGCGAAGCGCAAGAGCATGACCCTGGCCGCCGGGGTGGGAGGCGGGTTTGCGCTCTCCGCCGATGGCTCAACCCTGTTGTACCGTGCCCGGGGTAAATGGGTGTTGCGTCCCTCGACCTTCGCCAAGGGAGTGCATGCCAAGCCGTTGAACCTGGCGCACATGAAGCTGTGGGTCGAGCCGCGGGCGGAATGGGCCGAAATTTTTGGTGAGGCCGTGCGCGATGTACAGGCCTACTTCATCAATGCCAAGTACATCAACCAAAAATGGCCCGGTATCGTCGCGACCTACCGGCCGCTGCTTCAATATGCCGCCTCGCGCCAGGACGTCAACTGGATCCTGGGGAACATGGTCGGTTCGCTGGGAGAGAGCCACATGTATATCTTCGGGGGCAAGAACGGTTGGCAGACCCCGTTCGCTCCCTCGGCGGATCTCGGCGTCAACTTGGCATTGAACCGGAAGGCGGGGCGCTATTACCTCGCCCGCATCTTCCACGGCGATAACATGCTTCCCGGTTACTATGCCCCGCTTGCCCAGCCCGGGCTTAGGGCGCACCGGGGAGATTACATAATCGCGATCAACGGCCGGACGCTCAAGGCGCCCACCAACCCCTACCGGTTGCTGCTGGGAACCTATGGCACGACGGTGCGCCTCACCCTGGCCACCAACCCCGAGGGCCGGGACGCCTGGACGATCCGGGTGCGCCCGATCGCCAACAGCCAGAAGATTCGCATGCTGGCCTGGATTCGGCATAACCGCAAGGTGGTGAACCGGCTCTCCGGCGGCAAGATCGGCTACGTCTATCTGGAAGACATGGAAACGGTCGGGATGCGCCAGTTCATCCGCCAGTACTACAGCCAGATCACCAAGAAGGCCCTGGTCTTCGACGATCGCTGGAACCTGGGAGGATTTATCGATCCGGTGTTATTCGACCGGCTGACACGCCGCGTGGCGGGGATGTTCACCAACCGCCACGGCATTGCGCAGCCGACGCCGAATGCCTACCCGGGCTATATGGCGGCGCTGATCAATCATGGCTCGGCCTCCGATGGCGACATCTTTGCCTACATGTTCAAGTTCTACCACCTGGGGCCGACCATCGGCACGCGCACCTGGGGCGGGGTTCGCGGTTACTCGGCACCCTTTACCCTGATGGACGGCGGCCACCTGGTGGTGAGCGAGGATGCCATGTACGGCACCCATTCCAAGTGGATCGTGGAAAATATCGGGGTGATACCCGATATTCATGTGATGGATTCCTTCGGTGCCCTCAACAAGGGGCACGATTTGCAGCTGGAAAAGGCGGTCCAGGTGCTGCTGCGCAAGCTCAAGGCGGCGCCGCGCAAGTTGCCGGTGCTGCCACCGTGGATACCGTTCTTTCCGCAGCAGCCGGCCTATCCACCTTGCCCGGCGACTCCAACCTGTCAATAGCAACCGGGGAATAGAATTCATAGGGCCGGCATGAAGTCGGCCCTCCTTTTTTTACCGGGACATTATGAGTATTACCGGCCTATATGTTTTTGCGGATGAATTGCGTTATCATTTACGCTTTCCACGAAACTTTATCGAGCCGGCATGGAGGGTAATGTCAGTCCGGGAACTCGGGTCGGTATGAGGGTTACCGCTCCCAAGAGCTGGCGCCACCGGTTACTGGTTGCCTTCGCGGTTTTCGGCCCGGGGCTGGTGGTGATGCTGGCCGATACCGATGTCGGCAGCGTGATAACCGCCGCCCAGAGCGGGGCGCAGTGGGGCTACGGGTTGCTATGGTTGCAGGTGATCCTGATCCCGATCTTGTACCTGGTGCAGGAGTTGACGGTACGCCTCGGGGTGCACACCGGCAAGGGTCACGGCGAACTGATTCGCGATACCTTCGGCCCGGTTTGGGCCTGGGTTTCGGTCGGCGGGCTGGTCATCGCCTGCATCGGAGCGATCATTACCGAGTTTGCCGGCGTGGTCGGGGTGGGTCAGCTGTTCGGGATGCCGGCGTGGGAGAGCCTGCTGTTGGCGGTATTCACCCTGTTGGCGATCGTGTTTACCGGTAGCCACACACGGGTCGAGCGCGCGGCCATGCTGATCGGGGCCTTTGAACTGGCCTTCATTGCGGTTGCGATCTATGCCCGGCCGGACGGGAGCCGCATGGCGGCCGGGTTTATGCATATCCCCTTGCGGGACCCGGCGTATCTGTACCTGGTGGCCGCCAACATCGGTGCGGTTATCATGCCGTGGATGGTTTTTTACCAACAATCGGCGGTTGCCGACAAGGGGCTCGCTCCGGCCGACTATCGCGCTTCACGCTGGGATACCGCGATCGGTGCAATCGTCACCCAGATCATTATGGCCGCGGTACTGGTTGCCAGCGCGGCGACGATCGGCCGGGAAAACCCGGGGGCCTCACTCGATACCGTCGGGGAGATCTCTCACGCCCTGGTGCCCTTGTTGGGCGTCAATGTGGGGCGCGTGATTTTTGCTCTTGGCGTGCTTGGCGCCGCCATGGTGGCCGCGATCGTGGTTTCGCTTGCCGCCGCCTGGGGGTTGGGGGAGGTAACCGGCTACCGTCATTCGCTGGCGGATCGACCGCGTCATGCCCGCTGGTTTTATGCCGTCTATGTGCTTGCGGTGGTCGGCGGTGCGGTCGTAGTCGGCACGGTCAAGGATCTGGTTTCGCTTTCCGTTGCCGTTGAGGTCATGAATGCCCTGCTGTTACCGTTGGTGCTGGGGTTTCTGCTGGCGCTCGCGTTCAAGGCCCTGCCGACGGGCGTGCGGTTGCGTGGCGCCTATGCCTGGATGGTGACGGCGGTGGTGGTATTGACCTCGGTATTGGGCGTTTACGGTGCGATCACGGGTATTGTCGCCTATCTGCACGCCTAGACATAAGGGATTGGCCCGTCCGAGTTCGAAGGCGCGGAACCCTTATCGGGGAGGACGGATCGGTTCCTCTGATTTTATGCTATCGAATCCGGCGCCGTGCCGGGACGCGCATGGGTTATCTTGTACCGTTTTGGTTTCTATTGCCGGAGGAATCAGTCATTGAATCAAACTATGGATAATATGCCGGTGTTTCCCGAGGTTCGGATCGGACTCGCCAAACCCCATGCGCCGGTGGCGGCGACGCTGGTCGAATCGCGCGTAGCCACCAGCGAGGGGAGTCCTAATTTTGTCCGTCACGTGAGCTTTGACGTCGGCAACACCCCCCTGGAAGGCAAGTTGATCGCCGGGCAGAGCTTCGGAGTCGTTCCGCCGGGAACGGACGCCGACGGCAAGCCTTACAAGCTGCGGCTGTACTCGCTCAGCTCGCCGTCGCGGGGCGAGGAGGGTGCCGGGCGGCTGATCTCGACCCTGGTGAAACGGGTGATCGAGGAGGATCCCGCGACACACCGGTTGTATCTTGGGGTGTGCTCGAATTATCTGTGCGACCTGCAGCCGGGCGCGCAAGTCCTGTTGACCGGCCCCGCGGGCAAGCGGTTTCTGCTTCCCACCGAGCCGGGTGCGTATCACTACGTCTTTTTTGCCACCGGAACGGGTGTCGCGCCATTTCGCGCCATGGTGCTTGACCTGCTGGCCGCGGGGGTGAGTTCGCGGATCCACCTGGTCGTTGGAGTCCCCTATCGCACCGATTACCTTTACCACGATCTGTTTACTGCCGCCGCGGACCAGTTACCGGGACTGGATTACCGGGTGGTGGTTTCCCGTGAAGATCGGCGCCCGGATGGTTCCAAGCACTATGTGCATCACCAGATAGGCGTGGATCCGGCACTTCGGGATACGCTCGCCCGGGCCAACACGCTGATCTACGTTTGTGGCATCAAGGACATGGAAACGGCGATCTACCGGGAACTGCTGCGCGCCGGACTCGGCGATTATCTCGAATTGCGCGGCCTCGAAGCCAACGTGGATCCGCTGAGGCTCGGGCATGAGGCGCTGCGGCGCCACATTCGTCCCGGCCCGAGGATGTTCCTCGAAGTCTATTGATCCCGGCCCGGTCGGGAGGGCGCCGACCGGCCCTTATGGATACCTTTCAGCGCTTGGGGGGTGCCTCGGCGGCCAGCGTCGCGAGGCGGGCGAAGCGTGGGGCGAGGGTGGCATAGAGTCCGCGGTACACCTCCCGGTAGAGCCGTTCATAGTGGGCATGAACCGTCGGCTCCGGTACCACCGCCGGGCGGTAGCGCGACATGGCCCGGGCGGACGCGGCCACATCGGGATAGAGTCCCAACCCCGTGGCGGCCAGAATGGCGGCACCGAGGGCGGCGCTTTCGGCCACCCGCGGGCGCTCGACCGCCAGACCGGTGATCCCGGCGAGGCACTGGACGACCAGGGGGCTTTGCGCCCCCGCGCCCGCGAGCCGGATACGCGGTGGACGCAGGCGGTAACGGTGACAAATACGTTCGAGCCCGCCGCGCAGTTCGAACCCCAGTCCTTCGATGAGCGCCCGGTACAGATGCGCCCGCCGGTGAGATTCCCGCAGGCCCACGAAGGCGCCGCGGGCCTCGGCGCCCGGGCGGGGGACGCCGGGAGACCAGGTGGGCAGGGCGATCAGGCCGGCGGCGCCGGGGGCGACGGCCAGCGCTTCGCGATCGAGCTCGGCGATGGCGTCGGCACCCGGATTCGGCGCCAGTTCGCGGGCGAACCAGCCGGCGAGCCACAGGCCGCGAAAGACTTCGTATTCCGCGTGCCAGCCGCCGGGGCCGGCGGCTGGATACAGGGGAAACCAACGTTCCAGGGGGCGGTAGCGTTGCAGCGGCCAAAGCACGGTTGCCGTCGTTCCCAGCGAGATACACGGGATGTCGGCGCAGTGGCCGCCGGCGGCGAGCAGCGCGGCGGCCTGGTCCGCGGCGCCGGCTACTATGGGAAGCCCGGCCGGCAGGGCGAATCGCCGCGCCGCTTCCCGGGTGAGGTTGCCGAGCCTGGTGGCGGAGGTAACCAGGTCCGGTAATTGTTCGGGACGCAGCGCCAGTACCCGCCAGCGCCAGTCCGTCGTTTTCGCCCAGCGGCGATACTTGAAATCGAACGGCAGATAACCGACCTGGCAGGCGTCGGAATCGACAAAGCGCCCGCTTAGGCGGTGGTGCAGGTAACCGGAAAGATACAGCACCTTGTAGGCGCGTTCGAGGACTCGGGGCTCATGTTCGGCGAGCCAGTTGACCTCGGCGTTGTGGCGATAATGGCGGACCGCGGCACCCGCGCCGGCGGCCGCGAACAGCGCCCGCAGCGCCAGGGGCAAGGCGGGCGGGTGAAGCGCCCGGCGGCGGTCGAGCCAGACGATGGCCGGGCGCAGCGCCTGCCCATCCCGGTCCACGCATACCACGGTGGCGCGCTGGCAACTGAGGGCGAGTCCGGCGATCCGTTTCCAGTCCTCAGGGTGTCTTTGCGCGAGGCGCTGCGTGGCCCGGGCGAGAGTGTCGAAGTAGCGTTCCGGATTCTGCTCGGCGGCATCCGCCTCGGGGGCCTCGACGGCCGGATCGAGGATCTCGCGTTGCAGGTCGATCAGTTCCCCGTCGGCACCGAACAAGGCCGTGCGGGTACTTTGAGTGCCGGCGTCGAGGCCGAGGATCAGCGGAGAGCTCACGGGTAGCCCTCGGGTCGATGCCGCGCCGACCAGAGCGCGCGGTAACGTTTGACCTCGCTCTCCCAGCAGGTTTGATCCCAGCCGATCAGCGGGCGGATTCGGGCGCCGATCTCCTTCAGCCGGGCCGAGCCGCCCGCGGGCAGCAGCAGGCCGAGGCGGGTGCGGCGCAGCAGCAGGTCGTCGAGATGCTCCACCGCTTCATTTTGCGCGCTCCACCCGAGCTCGGCCCACAGGACTTCGGTATCGGCCACCGGCGCCAGGGCGTCGGAGCGGGCCTGGGCGAGCAAGGCGGGTGCCTGCCGGCCGTGGCGCCCGAGCAGGTGGTGCCAGGTCCCGGGGGTAAGCCGCCCGGACGGGGGCTGGGCGACGGCATCGAAGGCCGGGGCCAGTGCGGTGGGCGCGGCGGGGCCCAGTTCGGCGGCGGCCTGTCGCAGTACGGCATGGGCGATGCGCCGAAAGCTGGTCAGCTTGCCGCCGGCGACGCCGACCAGTCCCGGCCGGTGCCAGATGGCCTCTTCGCGCGAGGCCGAGGAGGGGGCGCCGTGGCCGGAACCGACGATGGCCCGGAGTCCGGAATAGCTGGCGAGGGCCGCGCCGGTGTCGAGCCCGAGTCCGGGGAAATAATCCGTGAGCGCGGCGATCAGATAGGCCCCCTCCTGCCGGCTCATGACCACCGGACCCGACGCGTGATCCAGGTCGGTGGTACCGAGCAGCGTTCGCCCCAGCCAGGGGAAGGCGAACAGAAACCGGCCGTCGCGCGGGTGGCGCAGAATCATCGCGGCGGGAAGGGGCAGGCGCCAGAAGGGAAAGACCAGGTGGCTGCCGCGCAGCGGGCGCAGGTGCGGCGCGGGATCCCGCGCCGGATCGAGCCTCCCCGCGGCCGTGCCGGTGGCGTCGATAACCACCCGGGCGTGGAGTTCGGCATGGCGCCCGAGTATGCGGTCGCGTACCGCGACGCCACACACCCGGCCCTTGGCGGCCAGCAAGCGTTCGGCCACGATATAGTTGGCGGCGGCGGAGTTCTCTCCCAGGCCTTCGGCCAGCAGGCGGAACACCAGGCGGGCGTCGTCGCTGACCGCGTCGCGGAAGCGGTAGGCTCCGCGCAGATCCCCGGCAAGCGGCAGCGGTAAGCGCGTGGCCAACTCATCGCGGCCGACCCGGCGGTGGCGTGGCGCCGAGCGCCCGGCCAGGAAGTCGTAGGCACTCAGCCCGATGCCCATCAGCAGCGGGTGCATGCCCCGGCGCAGCGGCAATAGAAACTCGAGTGGTTCGACCAGCCCGGGCGCGGCCCGCAACAGGTGTTCCCGCTCCCGCACCGCCGTGCGGGTTACCCGCCACTGGCCCTGGGCGAGATAACGCAGGCCACCATGCACCAGCTTGGACGAGGCGCTGGAGGTCGCCGCGGCAAAGTCGTCGCGCTCGAGCAGCAGAACCTTCAACCCCCGTCGCGAGGCCTCGCGGAATACGCCGGCGCCGCTGATGCCGCCGCCGAGGATGATCACGTCCCAGGGGTCGCGGATCCGCTCCCATAGCCGTTGGCGCCAGCCGCCAGACCACATCATGCGCCGTCTCCCGGAAACAGCTTACCCGGGTTCATGATGCCGGCGGGATCGAAGACCCGGGCGGCGGCGGCCAGGGCTTTAAGCGGCACCGGGCCCTGTTCGCAGGCCATCCACGGCAGGTGGTCGCGGCCGACACCGTGATGATGGCTGAGGGTGCCGCCCGCGTTCAGTACCGCCTCGGTAACCCCGCGCTTGAGCCGACGCCAGGCATCGAGGCAGGTTGCGGCATCGGCGGCGAGTGGGAACAGGGTGGTCAGGTAATAGCTTGCGCCGTCGGGATATACGTGCGATACGTGGCCATAGGCGAGGCGGTTCGGCCGTTCCACGGCGGCCTTGCACATTGCTGCGGCGAGCCGGGCGAGGCCGCTCCACGGAGCGGCGCTTTCCATGGTGTCCACGCCGTAGCCGGCCTCCCACAGGGCGTTTCGCAGGTAGGCGCCGCGAAAGCGGTTACGGCGCCAGGCATGGGCGATCAGGGCGGGGGCGCGTCGCGCCCCCTGGCGGTGAAGAATGCCGATAAGCGCCCGCCGTGATGGGCCGGGTTCGTCACCGGCCCAGCCGCTGAGGAGCAGGCAGGGGGCGGGACCCAGGCTCCGAAGCCGCGCATAGGCATCGATCCAGTGGCGCCGTTCGCCGGCGCCGAATGTCAGTAGGAGGTCGGTTTCGAGCGGGTCGGACAGGCGCAGGAGCCGCACCGGCAACCGCGCCCGGGCGATTCGGCGCAGCGCCTCGAGCCCCTCTTCCCACCCGGGCAGGAGCCAGGCCGTGACCCGCGGCCGGGGGGGACGCGGGCGCACCCGGACCCAGGCCTCGCTGAGTACTCCCAGGCGTCCCTCGGCACCCAGCAGCAGGCTTCGGGGGTCCGGACCCGCGGCTGAAGCCGGATGCGGGGGGTAGCTGACGCGTCCCGCCGGGGCCAGGAGCGTGCCGCCGCGGAACAGCGTTTCGATGCGTCCGTAGCGCGAGGACTCCTGCCCGCTCGAGCGGCAGGCGACCCAGCCGCCGAGGGTGGCGTATTCAAAGGATTGGGGGAAGTGCCCCAGCGTCAGGCCATGCGCCGCAAGCTGGGCCTCGACCAGGGGCCCGTTGGCCCCGGCCTCGATGCGCGCCAACCCACTGGCTAAATCCAGTTCGCGCAGGCGCACGAGCCGCGCGGTCGATAGCACCAGGGTCGGGCGCGGGGACGCGCCCACATTCACCTGGCCCAGCACCGCCGTGCCGCCGCCACGGGGAATGATCACCCAATCGTGCTCGGCGGCCAGGCGCAACCAGTGGATAACCTCGTCCTCGTCGGCGGGAAAGACCACGCCGTCCGCCACCGGCCCCGGCGGGCCGATGCGCAGCGCCACCCAGTCGGGAAATGATTGCCCCCGGGCATGCCTGAGACGGGTGGTGGCATCGCGGTAAAGACCCCGTATCTCGGGCAGCCGCGCGGCCGGGACGGTGGCGAGCGCCGCTTCCCAGCGGAGTCCGGGCGGCGGCTCGGCGGCTCCCAGGTGCGCGTGCAGAAACGCAATGGCCGGGGGGGAGAGCGCCGGGGCGATGTGGCTCGATCCCCAGCCGTTCCAGCGGCGGGTCATGGGATGCGGCTTGGGGAGGGCATTTCTCGGGGGTTCCTGGGCGAATCTACCCCGGCAAAATAGCAGAAAGCGCCGGGTTCGTGTGCGGTGCCCCTTGCTCCCGCCTGGCGGATGGAAGCCGCAGGGGAGTGTCGCCCGGGCGGGGGCGCGCGGTCCTCATGCGGAGGGGCCGCGCTTGTTACCGGTTGCCAGGTCGCGGAATTCCTCGTTGAGGCGATACCGCCGGGAGGTGAGGTAGCGCTCCACCTGTTCGAGCCGGGTCCCGATTGTCGTCATGTCCGCCTCGATGTCATCGAGCGCCTCGTGCGTTCCCCGGTTCAGCCGCTGATGGAACCGACGGGTGTCGGGATCCGCCGACAGGCTGCTCTGGCGGCGGGGCACGAACAGGGCCAGCGCGAAGTAGAGTACCAGCGTGGGTACCGAGAAGAATACGAGCCCGGCCATGGTGAGGATCCGGACCAGGGCCACCGGCAGGCCGAAGTACTCCGCGAGCCCGGCGCAAACACCCAGCACCCAGCCGTTTTCGGGGTCGCGTCGCAGGCGGTAATCCTCGTGGCGAACGTTCATGAATATCGCCTCGGGCCGTGTCCTCGCCGGGTTGGCAGGGCGCGAAAACCACGCCGTGGCAGCAGCAGTGCCGCGCTCAGGTAGGCCGTCAGGGTGACGACGGTGAGGAGCAGGAGTCCGGCCACGGCGAGAATCCGTACCAGGGTCACCGGCAGGCCGAAGTACTCCGCGAATCCGGCGCAGACGCCAAGTATCCAGCCACGGTCGGGATCGCGCTGCAGGGTTCGTCCGCGCAATATGGCCCGGATGCCCCTGCGGGTGGAATCAATCATCGTCGCGCCTCCAATTGGGAGAATCGCCATCGAGGATGGCTTCAATCTCGTTCATTCGTTGGCGCAGTTTTCGGGCGCTGAGCCACAAGGACTCGAACCGCTCGCGATCGGCGCGTCCGAGCCCCCGGCCCTGGCGCCAGCGGGTGCTGTAGTGCAGGATCAGCCACAACGGCACCACGATGGTCAAGAACAAGGCAACAAAAGTAACGGCAATGATGCCGATGACATTCATCTTCAGGCCTCCGTGGAATGATCGTCCGCCGCCGCCTTGCCTAGTTTACGGCGCAGGCTTTCGAGTTCGGAAGCCACCTCCGTGCTCATCTCGAGATCGTGGAATCGGCTCCGCAGGTCGGGGTTACGGCCCAGGTCATAGGATTCGACCTTGGCCTGCAACTGCTGCACCCGTTGCTCGTAATGTTCGAAGCGATCCAGCGCCCGATCGAGGCGACCATCATAGAGACTCTGGCGGGTCCGCAACCGCTGGGAGGCGGTGCGTTGGCGCAGCAGCAACGTCTTTTGCCGGGTCTTGGCCTCATCCAGCTTGACCTGCAGGTGGCCGATATCTTCGTCCAGCGCGGCCAGTTCCGTGGTGATGGCGCTATTTTCTTGTTCCAGTATGGCAAGGTCATGCTCGGCCTGGCGCTTTTCCTCCAGGGCGGCGATGGCCAGATCCTCGCGATCATGAGTCACCGCGAGTTCGGCCTTCCCGGCCCAGTCCTCGACCTCGCGCCGGGTCTCGGCAAGGCGCCGTTCGAGTCGCTTGCGCTCGGCGATCAGGCGGGCGGCGCCCGAGCGCACCTCGACCAGCGTATCTTCCATCTCCTGAATAACCAGTCGAATCACCTTCTCGGGGTCTTCCGCCCGGTCCAGCATGGCATTGAGGTTGGCATTGACGATATCGCCCATACGCGAAAAGATGCTCATGAGGTCACTTCTCGATGTGTGTGCTGAAAGTAAAGCAAGCAGCGTGCCAAAGTCCCAATAAGCGGAAAAATCCCGGAATTCCGCAATATTATTCAGAAGGTACCCCCCCATAGAATTCAAATATATGGTCAAATAGACTATATGTTTAGTTTATATGGCTAGATTCATGGCGCTGGAGCCCGATACGCTGCCGCCACTTATCGGTGAACATCCCCGCTTCCTCAAGGCCGTCGAGCAGACCTCGTGCCTGGCCGG
This sequence comes from Gammaproteobacteria bacterium, assembly GCA_027018875.1. Lineage (GTDB taxonomy): Bacteria > Pseudomonadota > Gammaproteobacteria > JAKDMP01 > JAKDMP01 > JALUYA01. The sequence continues at coordinate 46,094 of JALUYA010000047.1, read as the reverse complement.
AATCAACCGTCCCGTGCTGGTTCTGGGTGAACGGGGTACGGGCAAGGAGTTGATTGCCGCCCGGCTGCACTATCTTTCTCCACGGTGGCAGGGGCCGCTGGTCAAGGTGAACTGCGCGGCCCTGACCGAGACCCTGCTCGACAGTGAGCTGTTCGGTCACGAGGGAGGGGCCTTTACCGGCGCCCGGGGGGCGCGCAGCGGGCGCTTCGAACGCGCCGATGGCGGCACTCTGTTCCTCGACGAAGTGGCTACCATGTCGCCGCGGCTGCAGGAAAAATTGCTGCGCGCCATCGAGTACGGCGAGTTCGAGCGGGTCGGCGGAACCGGCCTCCGCCGGGTCGATGTGCGCATAATCGGGGCGGCGAATATCGATTTACGCACCGAGGTCGATGCGGGGCGGTTTCGCGCGGACCTGCTCGATCGGCTCGCCTTCGACGTGATTGCCGTGCCGCCGCTACGCGAGCGGGGCGATGACGTGATTCTGTTGGCGGAACATTTTGCGGTTCGGGCCGCCCGCGAGTTTGGCCGCAGCCTGTTTCCGGGCTTTGGCGAGATTGCGCTGGCCGCGTTGCGGAGCCATTCGTGGCCGGGCAACGTGCGGGAGTTGCGCAACGCGGTCGAACGCTCGTTGTTTCACGTGGCCGCGGGCGAACCGGTCGAACGGCTGTGCCTGGATCCCTTTGCCGGGGCCTTTGCGCCGCTTCCCGCGGCGCTTCCGGAGCCGCCGCTCAAACTGGATGAGTGGCTGGGCGCAAGCGAGCGGACCCTCTTGGCGCGGGCGCTTGAGCGCGCGGGCGGACATCAGGGGCATGCCGCCGAGAGCCTGGGGCTGGGGTATCACCAGTTCCGCTCCCGCCTGCGGCGGTGCGGGCTGCTCGCGCCCGGGCGGCGGGGTGCGTCCGGAAAGGAATGAGGCGCTCCCGCCTCGGGTGCGTGCCGGGGTGCTCTTGTATTGAACCCGGAATGCGCTGCCGGAACCTTTCCCTGGCTATTTTTCCGCGCTCGGCTTATACTCGAAATCTCGCCGTCGTCTTGCCACGAAAACCCGTGCAAAGCTTGAGCGCTCCAATGCAATACTTGGCTTATAACAGGGACTGAGGAGAAAATCCTATGAGATTCTCCATCCTGCTCCTGGTTCTTTACCGTAAATTGAAAAAGGCCTCTGAAAAAAACCTGCGGTTCAAAAAATATATCGCTACCATGAGGGCCCGAATTCTCATAAAGACCACCGATGGCAGGCGGGGTCGGCTTTTCCTGTTCGACCGGGGGCGAATATCGTCACGGGGTGGAGGCGATCATGCCGGCTTCGATGTGGCACTCGTCTGGTCCGATGCCGGTACCGCCTTCAGGGTAATGTCCGCCGCAAGCGACGAAGCATCCTTCCTGGCCGCGGCCGGGGGGAAACTGAAGGTGGAGGGGATGGCCTATTTTGCGCAATGGTTTACTGACGGGGTGAAACTGATCCTCTGACCGGCCATAAAAATCGCCGGTCGGGGTCTGCTCCCCGGCACCGCTCCGTTGATCTGCTGAGCAGGAGGATGTCATGGCACGAATTTATGGGGGTCACCTGGTAGCGAAATACCTGAAGGAGGTGGAACGGGTCGAGATGGCATTCGGCCTTTCCGGGGGGCACATAGAACAGATCCTCGATGGGTTCACCGAATACGGAATCAGGGCCATAGACGTGCGCCACGAACAGGCCGCGGCCATGATGGCTCACGCCTGGTCCATCTACACGGGAAACCCCGGGGTATGCCTGGTCACGGCCGGCCCCGGATTCACCAACGCCCTTACCGGAATCGTAAACGCCCACCTGGACAATGCCCCCCTCCTGGTGCTTTGCGGCCGGTCCCCGATCCGGGACGACCTCCGCGGAGCGTTGCAGGAGATGAACCAGATGGATATGGTCAAGCCGGTGGTCAAGTGGGCCGCCACCTGCCACGATCCCGCGCGCATCCCCGAGTACCTGGCCACCGCCTTTCGCCATGCCATGCAGGGCAGGCCGGGACCGGTTTTCCTGGAACTCCCGCCCGATATACTCAACGCGAAGGTTCCGGGGGAAATTGCCCCGGGGTTGGCCGGAGGTACGCGGAAATTCACCTGCCATCCCGGTGACCGTGCCTTGAAAAGGGCGGCGGAACTGATCAACGGGGCGAAAAAGCCCATTTTCCTAGGCGGTAGCGGGGTGGGATTCAGCCGCTCGGACCAGGATCTGCGGGCCTTCGTGGAAAAGGCGGGAATACCCTTCCTGCTGCTCAACAACGGCCGGGGGGTGTTGCCGGATTCCCATCCCCTGTGTGTTATCGACACCGGGTTTGCGGGGATGACCCTGGGGCTTTCCCGCGCCGATGTGATCATCGCCGCCGGGATCCGATTCAACTGGACCCTCCAGTTCGGGGGGATTTTTCCGGAGGCGAAGGTGGTGCGGATCGATGTGGATCCCCATGAGATAGACCGCAACCGCAGCGCCGATGTGGGGCTGCCGGGAGACGTGGCATCGGTTCTGGAGCATATGCTGCCCCACGTGGAGCAGCGGGATCATACGGGCTGGATCACCGATCTTCGCAACGCCTCCCGGGCATTCATGGATTCGGAACTCAGGCAACGGGAGAGCCCATCCGAGCCGATACATCCCATCCGGCTGGTGGCGCAGGTCCAGGAAGCGGCCGGGGAGGAGGCGCTCTATGTGGTCGATGGCGGCGACACCACCTATTTTGGCCTGGTGGGTCTGCGCTCGCGGGAGCGGGCCGGGGTCCTCACCCCCACGGGCAACCTGTTCGGGTGCCTGGGCACCGGGATCCCTTACGCGATAGCGGCCAAGCTGGCCCGGCCGGACAAGCAGGTGGTGGTGCTCAACGGGGATGGATCCTTCGGCTTCAATGCCATGGAATTCGATACGGCGGTCCGCCACAACATTCCCTTCGTGTGCGTGATCAACAACGACTGTGCCTGGGGGATGATCAAGCACGGCCAGGAGTTGACCCTGGGCAAAGAGCGGCTCCAGTGTTCGGAACTTGGCCGGCGGCACTACGAAAAGATGGTCGAGGGGCTGGGGGGATACGGCGAATTTGTGACCCGGGACGAGCAGATCGTCCCCGCGCTGAAGCGGGCCATGGCCGCCAACAAACCCTCCTGTATCAATGTGCTGACCGATCCCACCGTGACCAGTCCGGCAACCATCATGTTCGAACAGGCTCTCAAGGTGGAGTAAGGCAATGGAGGCACTGCTGCTGCGCGTGAACACCCCCCGGTTTCTCGCCCTGCGGTTGCTTCGCCCGATCAGCCCCCGGTTCTGTTACCAGGGGCCTTTTGCCGCGATCGGGCTGGCCGACGTTCCGCAACCCTCCCTGCCTTCCCCCCAGTGGGTAAAGATCAAAACCCGGCTCTGCGGTTTCTGCGGGAGTGATCTCAGCCTCATTCTCATGCGCGATTCTCCCACGGCCTCTCCCTTCACCTCTTTTCCCTGCGTGCCCGGCCATGAGGTCTGCGGCTGGATCGTGGAAACCGGCGCGGAGGCGGGAGACCTCGAAGAAGGGGACTTCGTAACCATCGCGCCCATGCTCAACTGTACCACCCGGGGCATCGCCCCGGAATGCTGCAGTTGCCGGGAAGGCCGGCCGGCCAGTTGCGAGAATTTTGCCCGGGGAAACTTCTCCCCGGGGATGTTCGCGGGCCTGTGCCGGGATATCAACGGGGGATTCGCGCCATACCTGGTGGCTCATCGGAGCCAGGTATACCGCGTTCCCTCGCGCGTGAGCCCGGAGGCGGCGACCCTCACCGAGCCCTTGGCGGTGGCCCTCCAGGCGGTGCTGGACAATCTTCCCTCCAACCGGGAAAAAGTGCTGGTGATCGGCGGCGGGGTTATCGGTTCCCTGGTGGTCAAGGTAATCCGGGCACTGGATATCGGCTGTGACATCACCGTGGTTGAACCTTCCCCGTTCCATGCCGGGTATATCAAGGACTGCGGCGCCGATCGGGTCATTAACGGCGGCATCATGGAGGCCGGCGTTAATATCACCGGGGCCCGGGCCTACAAGCCGCTGCTGGGGGAGAAACTCCTGATGGGCGGCTTCGACCGGGTCTACGACATAGTGGCCCGTACCCCGACGCTGAACACCGCGCTCCGGGTCACGACCGCCGGCGGCACCATAAGCGTCGTGGGGATCGGGAAGGAGGTAAAACTGGATCTCACGCCGCTCTGGCTCAAGATCCAGACCATCAAGGGGTCGTATGCCTACGGCTACAACAAAACCCGGGAAGGGCCGAAACATGCCTTTCGGATGGCCCTGCAGATGATGGCTTGCGGCAAGATTCATGTAGCCGACATGTTGACCCACAAATTCCCCCTCCGCGACTACCGCAAGATGATCGAGATCAACCGGAACAAGGCGGCCCACAATGCCATCAAGACGGCCGTGAGCTTTGAGTAGGTCCGGGCCCGCCCCCGACGGAGGCTGCTAGTGTTGCTGCGAGGCGGCGCCCGGCAACGGGAAGAACTGCAGGTCGCCAAGCTCGCCCGCCAGGGTCGCCGACGAACCGGGAGGCTCGTTTTGCAGCCGCTCGGCCCAGCGTTTCGCCTCGGCCAGGTAGTGATCGTAGAGGTGCCTGCGGGTTGCAAGCGGCACCACCTCGGGTTCTGCGGCGGGGCCGCCGAGCGCCGCCTCCAGCGAGAAGCTGGGCAAGGTATCCACCGCGCTTCGATGCGTCCATGTACCGCTGTGCAGGTCGAAGTCGTATAAGCGTAGAAACAAGTAACCCTGGTGCGCGACCAGGTGCACGGCAGCGATCACGTACTCGGCCTCGGCGTCATCCATCACCCAGTGCAGCCCCACCCGGCACCAGCCCGGCTTCATGCCGCAGTGGCCATCCTGGACCACTTCGCGGAAACGCTCCGAGGTGCCGCGGTTGATCCGCAGCAATCTGTGACCGTAGGGCCCGGCGCAGGAACAGCCGGCCCGGGACTGGATGCCGAACAGGTCGTTCAGTAGCGCCGTAACGAACTTGTGATGCAGGTAGCCGCCCTTCGGACTTTTTATATTAAATGAAATGATACCGATTCGCCGCGCCGGGTCGGGATTTCCGAGTATCTCTATGCGCTCGTTCTTTCCCCAGCTTTCCAGGGCGCGCCGGGTCAGTTCGTTCTCCCTGCGCTCGATACGCTCGACGCCGACCCGATCCTTGACTTGGAACACCAGCCCCGCCTTGAGCGTTTGCAGCACCCCGGGCGTACCGGCCTTTTCCCGCTCCTCGATATCGCGGATGAAATCCTGGCTGTCCGGACTCACGTAATCGACCGTTCCTCCTCCGCTCACGCTGGGCGGCAGCTCGCGGTGGTAGATGCGTTGGTTGAAGACGAGAATTCCGCTGGCGCCGGGGCCGCCGAGAAACTTGTGGGGCGAGATGAAAATCGCGTCGATCGAAGGATCATCCTCCTCGCCCGACGGCTCGGGATTCATGTCGATTGTGACGTAGGGCGCGCAGGCGGCATAGTCGAAGCAGGCGATCGCGCCGTAGCGATGCAATAGGCTGGCAATGCGGTGTACCTCGGTGCGCATGCCGGTCACATTCGAGGCCGCGGAAAAAGACCCGATGCGCAGTCGATTCTGGTACGCGGGCTGGCGCAACAGCTCCTCGAGATGATCCAGGTCGATACCGCCGTCGGCATCCATGCGGACCCTGACCGTGGTCGCCAGCGATTCGCGCCAGGACAGCTCGTTCGAGTGATGTTCATAGGGACCGATGAATACCACCGGTTGCCGCTTCGCGAAGAGTGCGTCGATATCCTCATCCTGCAGATCCGGGTTCGCCGCCCTCATCAGGGCCTGGATATTCTTGCGGGTCGCCGGTGCCAGCGCGACCCCGACGATTTGCTGCAACTTGTCGATTGCCCCGGTTGCGCCGGTGCCGCAGGCGACAATGCACCCGTTCGGGCCGGCGTTCACCGAGCGCTTGATGCCGGCTTCGGCCGCGCGCAGCAACCGGCTCATGCTTCGCCCGGTGATGTCATCCTCCGTGTGGGTGTTGGCGTAGATCCGTTGCAGGTCTTGCAGGTAGGTCTCGATGAAGCGCAGGCAGCGTCCCGATGCCGTGTAATCGCAATAAAACAAGAGCCGCTCGCCAAAGGGGGTCTTGAAGGTCGAGTCCACGCCGACGATCTGTTGCCGCAGGTATGCCGGATCGAGAGGTTTGTCGCTCATTAGGTCAGCCTGTGTCATTGCCCGGCGAAGAGACCTGAATTGTACTTCAGTTCGGGGCCTCATCCCTTGTCTCCGATACCAATCTGCGGTTACCCTGGAAGGTGACGCCGTCGCTCGCGGCGGCGCTGGAGTCGGGGCCTGCTCGGGACGCGGCGCTCGGCGCGGCCCGGAGAATGGGAAATATCATCCGGCGGGGGCGGCCGCGCGCTGCCCCGCAGGCTTGGTACTATGGTAGGGGCTTTGGGAAAGGGGGTCTTCGCGGCATGGAAACTGCTTCAACCATGATCCGGATCGGCACACCGATACCGGAATTTACCCTGCCGGATTCACGCGATGGCCGGATCTGTTCCGTGGCGGAATTGATGGGTGACAAAGGTCTGGTGGTAGCCTTTCTGAGCAACCATTGTCCGTATGTCAAGCTGATGCGGGGTGCTTTCGCCGACTTTGCCCGGGCCTACCTTCCCCGGGGCATCGGCGTGGTGGCGATCATGTCGAATGATGTGGCCGCCTATCCGGAGGATGCCCCGGAGCATATGCGGGCGGTCGTGCGCCGCCAGGGCTTCGATTTTCCCTACCTCTACGACGAAACCCAGGCGGTGGCGCGGGCGTTTTCCGCGGCCTGTACCCCGGATCTGTTTCTGTTCGATGCGAGTGGGAAGCTGTTTTACCGGGGAGAGTTCGACGGGGCGAGGCCCGGCAACGGCGTTCCCGTGAGCGGCAATAGCCTGCGCGGCGCGGCGGATGCGCTTCTCGCCGGGGAGCCGCCGCCGGCGCAGCAGCGCCCAAGCCTGGGATGTAACATCAAGTGGCGGCGGGGTAACGAACCGGACTATTCCGGTTTATCGGCAGGCCGGTTCCGCGATTCAGGGGAATAGGCCCGCCGGCCTCAGGCCACCCATCTTGCGCAGTTCAGGCACCGGATCACTCGGACACGCTGAATTTACCCCGGCCACCGTTCCAATCCTGCGGCAAGGGTTTAGCTGGTAAAATGATCAATTCAATAATCGATTCACGTCATTGCGTATATGGCTCGCCTGGCGTGGTAATCCTGGAGGTCTGCCATGAGTGACATTCTCGCCGCGCTTGAGCGTATCCGCTCCCGTACGGGACGGCCCTGTGCCCAGGGCTTGTCCGATGCCGTTATCGAGCGGTTTGCGCAGCGCGACCCGAATCTCGGCAAGGCCGTGGCCGCCGCGGAACGTCAGCTGGCCGTGCTCGAAGCGGATTTTCCCGATTTGATCGGCAAGGATGAAAGCGAGCAGATTGCGGCGATACAGGCCGGGTTCGTGAATTTCTATCCCGATGATGCGGTCAACCCGTACGTGCCGCTGGCGGCTCGTGGGACTTGGATGGTGACGGTTGCCGGGGCCGTGATCCATGATAATGAGGGCTACGGCATGCTGGGTCTGGGGCATGTGCCCGAATCCGTAATCACGGCGATGAGCCGCCCCCACGTCATGGCCAATATCATGACGGCCAACTATTCCCAGTTGCGGCTGGTCCGGGCACTGCAGCGGGAGATCGGTCACACGCTGGGGGGCTGCCCGTTTGCCCGCTTTGTGGCCATGAACAGTGGTTCGGAGGCGGTGACCGTCGCCGCACGAATCTCGGATGTCAATGCCAAGCTGCTAACCGATCCGGGCGCCCGCTATGCCGGCCGCCAAATCAAGCATCTTTCCCTGGCCGGAAGTTTCCATGGGCGCACCGCCCGCCCGGCGCGGTTTTCCGATTCGAGCCGGGATACCTATCGTAAGTATCTTGCCAGTTTTCGGGATGCGGACGATTTATGGTCCGTCGCGCCCAATGACCTTGCCGGGCTGCGGGCCGTGTTCAATCGGGCCGCGAGCGAGGGGGTGTTTCTGGAGGCCTTCTTCCTGGAGCCGGTGATGGGGGAGGGCAACCCCGGCCAGGCGATTACGCCCGAGTTCTATCGCCTGGCCCGGGAATTGACGCGGGACCATGGCGGCTTGCTTCTGGTCGATTCCATCCAGGCGGGATTGCGTGCCCAGGGAGTATTGTCGATCGTCGATTATCCCGGGTTCGAAAAAGAGGAAGCCCCGGATATGGAGACCTACTCCAAGGCCCTCAATGCCGGGCAATACCCTCTTTCCGTGTTGGCCCTGGGGGAGCGCGCGGCCGGCTTGTATCGGAAAGGCATCTATGGGAATACCATGACCGCCAATCCCCGGGCCATGGATGTTGCCGTGGCGGTACTGGATGCCGTAACGCCCGAGCTGCGGGAAAACATCCGGCAACGGGGCCGCGAGTTCGTGCGCAAACTGTCGACCCTGGTTGCCGCGACAAACGGTCTCGTTCGCCGGGTACAGGGAACCGGGTTGTTGTTCAGCTGCGAGTTGGCACCGGAGTTCAAGGTTTTCGGAGCGAATTCCATCGAGGATTATTTGCGTCGGCATGGCATCGGAATCATCCACGGCGGGAGGCATTCGCTGCGTTATACGCCGCACTTCGGCGTCACCTCGGACGAGGTGGATCTGCTCGTCGAGGCGACCCGGGATGCGGTTCTGAATGGCCCGCGGATAGCGGGATAGCCCTTCTTGTATTCCGGCCGCCGCCGGGAAGCGGGCTGCACGGATCTTCCCGTGGGCACCGGATCCCGTGAGCGGTGCCCTTTTCCCGTATTGCATCCCCAAACCCGGAGGGGTTGCGGGATCCCCACTCGCGGGTTCGTAGCGGAGCGGGTGTCCTCTTTTCTCGATGCAGAGCGGAACTCGCGAACAGGGTACTGAAGAATGGAGATAACCTTTCCGGGTGATGGCGCGGGCATTTGTTTTTACCTTCACCCTGCGCAATCGGCATGGGGGTTAGCGCGCCTTGTAGGCGCGCTAACCAATTAACCTGATCTCAGTATAATAGTGTACTGGGTTCGTATATGCGGATAGCGAAAGTGGCGGAACCGGTAGACGCGTCGGCCTTAGGAGCCGGTGGGGCATCCCCCCGTGAGAGTTCGAGTCTCTCCTTTCGCACCAGAAAAGATTCTCGCCCGTCAGCCAAAGGGGAAACATGCAAGTAACAGTTGAAGAAAAAGGCGCCCTGGAGCGTCGCATCGTGGTTACGATCCCGGCCGAGCGCATCTCGGTCGAGATGAACCGACGCCTGGAAGATCTGGGAAAAAAATCGAGGATCAAGGGATTCAGGCCGGGAAAAGCGCCCGCCAGGGTGGTCCGGCAACGCTATGGAGCTTCCGTCAAGGAGGAGGTCGTCGACGAGTTGATGCGCATTCATTACGCGGAAGCCATCACCCAGGAAAAACTGTCTCCAGTCGATCTGCCGCGGTTGATCGGTGGTGAAACGGGTGCCGGCGGCGATTACACCTTTACCGCGGAGTTCGAAATATTTCCCGAATTCGAGCTCGCGGATGAAGACTCCATCCGTTTGCTACGGCCCCAGGTGGAGATCACCCCGGACGATGTGGCCGTCGTTATCGAGAGGCTACGCCAACAGCGGGGTGAATGGAAACCGGTGGAGCGGCCCGCACGCCAAGGCGATCAGGTCATTATTGACTTTGAGGGGACAATAGACAACGAGCCCTTCGATGGGAATGCCGCCACCGGAATGGCCGTTACCTTGGGTGCCGGCGAGCTGATTCCGGGGTTCGAACAGGGGCTCGAGGGCATTCGTGCCGCCGAGAAGCGTACGTTGGATCTTGAATTTCCGAAAGATTATCACAAACCCGAGTTGGCGGGGCGTCCGGTACATTTCGATATCACGGCGCAGCGGGTCGAGGAACGCGTGTTGCCCGAACTGGACGATGAGTTTGCTCGGAGCTTCGGCGTGACCGAGGGAGGCCTCGATACGCTGCGCGAGAAGGTGCGCGAAAATATGGCTGCCGAGCTGGACGAGCGCGTCCGCTCGGATCTGGTTAAGCAGATTGGGGAGCAACTTATCGCCGCCAACCCTATCGCCGTTCCCAAGGCCCTGGTGGAGCAGGAGATCACGCGCCAGCAGCGGAGTACCCTGCGGCGGCTGGGGATTGCGCCCGATGCCGCGCAAACGCCCCAATTGCCCCGGGAACCCTACCAGGAAGAGGCCGAAAGACGGGTGCGGCTGGGCTTGATCCTGTCGCGACTGATTGAACGCAGGGCGCTTCGGCCCGATCCCGCCCGGGTCGAGAGCCGTATCGCCGAACTCAGTGCCCAGTCGGAAAACCCGCAGGCACGGGCCCGGGCCATGCGCGGGGACAAGGAGGCCATGCGCGGTATCGAGGCGATGATCCTCGAGGATATGGTTTACGACCAGCTACTGGAGCAGGCTACTTTTGAAGATCAACCCCAAAAGTTTTTTGACTTTATGGAACCATCAGCACAGCAAGAAGAGGATGCCGCAAATGAGTGATATTTCCGCCCAGGGGCTGGTTCCCATCGTTGTCGAGCAAACCGCCCGGGGAGAACGGGCCTACGATATTTATTCGCGGCTGCTGAAGGAGCGGGTGATTTTTGTCGTCGGCGCCATCGAGGACCATTTGGCTAACCTGGTTGTGGCCCAGTTACTGTTCCTGGAATCGGAAAACCCGGACAAGGATATCAGCCTGTATATCAATTCCCCCGGGGGCTCGGTGACGGCGGGCCTGTCGATTTACGACACCATGCAGTTTGTCAAATCAGATGTCTCCACGATCTGCCTGGGCCAGGCTGCCAGCATGGGAGCCTTGCTCCTTGCCGGTGGCGCCGCGAATAAAAGGTACAGCTTGCCCCATTCGCGGATAATGATCCACCAACCCTTGGGCGGGTTTCAGGGGCAGGCAGCCGATTTTGAGATTCATGCTCGTGAAATCCTGGCGATTCGTGAACGATTGAACAAGATTCTATCCCGCCACACCGGGAAGTCGATCGAGCAGGTGCGGGAAGATACGGATCGTGACCGGTTTATGGCGGCGGATGAGGCACTGGAGTATGGGTTGATCGATATTATTTTGGAGAACCGGGCGGAACTTCCGGGAGCCGGAGGTGCATAAGATCTTACGCAGGCAGCACGTCGCCTTCGATCCCGCGGGTATTTCCGGGGGACTTGTTTTGTGGCCGCCATCTGCGCTAAAAGTAGGCACGAGGCTCTATGCACTCGAAATGAGGTGAGGTGATGAGCGAAGACAAGCGTGGAGCGAGCGATGGCGGCAAGGTGCTTTTTTGCTCGTTTTGCAACAAAAGCCAACATGAGGTTGAGAAACTCATTGCCGGTCCATCGGTTTATATTTGCAATGAATGCGTGGAACTGTGTAATGAAATTATTCGCGAGGAGCTGCAGAACCGATCGGATGAGGGGGATCCGGGCCTTCCGAAACCCCAGGAGATTAAGGCGATACTTGATCAATACGTGATTGGGCAAGAGAACGCAAAAAAGGTTTTGTCCGTTGCGGTCTATAACCATTACAAGCGCATAAACAGCAAGAACAGCAAGGATGACGTAGAACTTTCCAAGAGTAACATTCTTTTGATCGGTCCCACGGGGTCGGGCAAAACCTTGCTTGCCGAGACCTTGGCACGGATTCTGAATGTTCCCTTCACCATTGCCGATGCCACTACGTTGACCGAGGCCGGTTATGTGGGAGAGGACGTTGAAAATATTATTCAGAAGTTGTTGCAAAGATGCGATTACGATGTGGAAAGAGCGCAGAAGGGAATTGTTTACATAGATGAGATAGACAAGCTTTCACGCAAGACGGATAATCCGTCGATTACCCGGGATGTTTCCGGGGAAGGAGTGCAGCAGGCGCTTTTGAAGCTCATTGAGGGGACGGTGGCCTCGGTGCCGCCTCAGGGGGGGCGCAAGCATCCGCAACAGGAATTTCTGCAGGTGGACAGCCGCAACATCCTGTTCATTGCCGGGGGGGCTTTCGCCGGGCTTGACAAGTTGATTCGGGCTCGTACCGAAAAGTCCGGTATCGGTTTTGTTGCCGAGGTGAAAACCGGCAAGGCCCAGGCCGAAGAGGAAAGCCGGGTTTTACGTCGGGTCGAACCGGAGGATCTGATCCGCTACGGGCTGATCCCTGAATTTGTCGGTCGGCTTCCGGTTACCGCCATATTGGACTCCCTCGATGAGGCGGCATTGGTACGCATCCTGGTGGAGCCCAAAAACGCCCTTACGAAACAGTACAAGCGCCTTTTTGAAATGGAAGGTGCCGGCCTGGAGTTTAGGAATGAATCGCTGTACGAGTGTGCCAGCCAGGCACTGGCCCGAAAAACCGGAGCCCGGGGTCTGCGAACCATTCTCGAGCGGGCATTGCTTGACTGCATGTACGAGCTTCCGGCCCTGGAAGGAGTTTCCAAGGTGGTAGTTGATGAAAAAGTCATTCGCGGCGAGACACAACCCTATATTGTGTACGAGCAGGCTGATCGAGGCTTGGTCGCCAGTGAGGAATGATCATGCGGCGGTAACCACCCGCCTCCTGAAGAATCGGTGAACTCCGACTTGAAAGGTGTCACCGCAGCCTCCATTCTGGTTGCAATATATTGTTTGTGTAAACAGGTGTTAAGCGTTCATGAGTGACTCCGGCGTGCCCCCAAAAAATCTACCCGTCTTGCCGCTACGTGATGTCGTGGTGTACCCGCATATGGTTATGCCCCTGTTTGTGGGCAGACCAACCTCCATTAAGGCCCTGGACATCAGTGCCGGGGGGGACAGCCGTATTGTCTTGCTGGCTCAAAAACAGGCTGAATTGGATGAACCCAGCGGTGACGATTTGTATCGCGTGGGCACGATGGCCAATATCCTGCAGATGCTTAAATTGCCGGACGGAACGGTCAAGGTACTCGTTGAGGGCTTGGCCCGTATCGCCATCGAAGATTTAATGGAAACCGACTATTTCAGTGCCGTGGTGAGGGAAGTCGTGGGCGAGTCCGATGTGGCTGCGGAAAATGCGATCGCACTTCAGCGGGCCGCACTGTCTATCTTCGAGCAGTACGTGAAGCTGAGCAACAAGGTTCCCAGCGAGATCCTGACCTCTCTGGGTCAGATCCATGACTTGAGTCGGCTTGCGGACACCATGGCCGCGCACATGAACCTGCGCCTGGAGGACAAGCAGAATCTGTTGGCGCAATTCGATGCCTGTAAGCGCCTGGAAAAGGTAATGGCATTTGCCGGAGGGGAAATAGATGTTCTGCAGATCGAGCGCCGCATACGCGGACGGGTCAAACAGCAGATGGAGAAGAGCCAACGAGAATATTATTTGAATGAGCAAATCAAGGCCATCCAAAAAGAGTTGGGTGAACTCGACGAAGGCGGTAGCGATCTGGATGAACTGAAACACAAGATCGAGCAGGTCGGGATGTCTGCGGAGGCTCGCACCCGGGCCGAATCCGAGCTGGTCAAATTGCGGCAAATGCCCCCGATGTCGGCCGAGGCAACCGTTTTGAGGAACTACCTGGATTGGTTGATTCAGCTGCCCTGGAATCGGCGGAATCGGGTTCGGCGCGACCTGGAAGGGGCCCGAGCCATTCTGGAAGAAGATCATTACGGGTTGGATAAGGTCAAGGAACGCATTCTCGAATACCTGGCCGTAGGCCAGCGGGTACGGAAAATGAGGGGCCCTATCCTCTGCCTGGTTGGTCCGCCGGGTGTCGGCAAGACTTCCCTGGGGCAGAGTATTGCCCGGGCCACACATCGAAAATTCACGCGGATCTCTCTCGGTGGGGTGCGCGATGAGGCCGAAATCCGCGGCCATCGGCGCACCTATATCGGTTCCATGCCCGGGAAGATCATTCAGAAATTGGCCCGGGTGGGCACGCACAATCCGCTTTTTCTGCTAGATGAAGTGGATAAAATGGCGATGGACTTTCGGGGAGATCCCTCTTCCGCGCTGCTGGAGGTGCTGGATCCGGAGCAAAACCACGCCTTTAGCGATCACTACCTGGAGGTGGATTTCGATCTTTCCGAAATTCTTTTTATCGCCACGGCCAACACGTTGGACATACCGCCTGCCTTGCGCGACAGGATGGAAGTCATTCGGATTCCGGGCTACACCGAGGAGGAAAAACGGGTCATCGCCCGGCGCCACCTGGTGCCCAAGCAACTGAAATTGAATGGCCTCAAAGGCACGGAGCTTGAAGTCGAAGACGATGCCATTAAAGGCATTATCCGGCTTTATACGCGGGAAGCGGGGGTGAGGAACCTGGAACGGGAGATCGCCAAAATTTGCCGTAAGACGGTTAAGAGCCTGACGCTGGATCCGAATATTGCCACGCCCATTCGTGTCGGTCAGGCGCAGTTGGCGGATCTACTGGGTGTCGAGCGGTATCGTTATGGCCGGGCCGAGGCCCGGGATCAAGTCGGGCAGGTAGTCGGGCTCGCCTGGACCGAGGTGGGGGGAGAACTGCTCAGGATCGAGGCGGCCGTCATTCCCGGAAAGGGCCATTTAACGCATACCGGGCAATTGGGGGAGGTCATGAAAGAGTCCGTGCAGGCGGCACTTACCGTGGTTCGGAGTCGGGGGGCCGACATGGGACTTGCGCAAGGCGTTTTTCAAAAGCATGATTTTCATATTCATGTTCCCGAAGGCGCCACCCCGAAAGACGGCCCCAGCGCCGGCATCGGCATGGTGGTTGCGCTGGTATCCGCGCTGCGGGGCATTCCCGTTCGGGCCGATGTGGCGATGACGGGTGAGATCACCCTGCGGGGAGAGGTTCTCCCTATCGGCGGGCTGAAAGAGAAACTGCTGGCCGCCCAGCGGGGTGGGATTTCCAAGGTATTGATTCCAGAGGAAAATGCCAAGAACCTAGTTGAAATGCCGGATACCGTAAAATCCGGGATGGAGATTGAGCCCGTCCGCTGGATAGATGCGGTGCTGGAGCAGGCCCTGGTGCGTTCACCTTATGTCAAAGAGCCGCCTGCATCCGATTACCCCCCCGGCGACTCGCATCAGGTAAAATCGTACTCCGACTTGCTGCCTGCGCACTAATAAAGATTTGACAGGGTTTCCTTGTCGCTGGTATAAAACAAGGGGCGTTGCTCGATATTCGAGGCGGTCAAAGGGTAATGAGGCGCAATCGCAGGATTGGCTTATTGATTTGATTCACATAACCGGAGAATGTTGCACATGAATAAAGCAGAGTTGATTGATAGGGTTGCTGAGGATACGGGCCTGTCCAAGGCGGAATCGGGGCGCGCTGTGGAAGCCACTTTCGATGGAATTACCCGGGCGCTTGCAGGAGGCGATCAGGTCACTTTGGCAGGTTTTGGAACTTTTCGGGTTCGAGATAGAGCCGCCCGTTCCGGGAGAAACCCCCAGACCGGGGCGACTTTACAGATTCCGGCCAGCAAGGCACCTGCCTTCAAGGCCGGCAAGGCACTTAAAGATGCCGTAAACTAACTGCCAGTAAGGCGAGGGTGCTTAGCTCAGTGGAAGAGCATCGCCCTTACAAGGCGAGGGTCGGGGGTTCAAATCCCTCAGCACCCACCACGAAAAAAACGGAGTGGTAGTTCAGTTGGTTAGAATACCGGCCTGTCACGCCGGGGGTCGCGGGTTCGAGTCCCGTCCACTCCGCCATAGCTGTTGAGGGTGCCGTGGCACCCTCTTTGGTTTTATGTCGATTAACTGTAAATACGCTCGGGATTTGGCGCCCGAAAATTCCGGCATGAACCAATGGTTTTTGCAAGGCGACGCCATCCGCAAGGTGCGGATGTCACCCCCGGCGCCCGAACCGTTCAACAGGAGTTCTGGACTGTATGCTGGCTGTTTTTCGTAAACATACCAAGGGCCTGATTGCCTGGGCCTTTGTGATACTCGTTTCCATTCCCTTTGTTTTCTTTGGTGTCGGCCAATTCAGCAGCTTGGTGATAGCCAACTACGTCGCCAAGGTCAATGGCGAGAAAATCATGCCGAATGTCTTTCAGGATGCTTATCGGCAGGCCTACCAGCAAGCATCCCCCGACGGGGATCTCTCCCCCGCACAGGAGAAAACACTCAAGCAGCAGGTGCTGCAGCAACTGATCAATCAAACTTTACTCTTGCAACAGGCGCAAGCCGATCACATGGTGACATTGAAACCCGAGATTAGGGCTGAGATCGATCAAATTTCCGCCTTCCAGTCCAACGGAAAATTCAACTTGGCGCAGTACCAAGCGGTGCTTGCGTCCAATGGCCTGAGTCCGGATGCGTTCGAGGCGCGTGTCGCACGGCAATTGCTTGTCCGGCAATTGCAGGGCGGGCTCGCCGCCACCGTATTCGTAACGCCGGTGGAATTTACATCCATGATTTCCCTGCTCAAGGAAAAGAGGACGGCACTGTGGGGCGCATTCCCTCTTTCCCGATACCCGGGCGCGGCTCCCGATGCGAAAATGATTTCCGCTTATTATCGAGCACATCAACAGAGTTTTGTTCTTCCGGAAACCGTAACCCTGAATTATGTGCAGCTTGACAAAACGGAACTTGAAAAAAGAGTCAAGATAACGCCGCAGGAGTTGCAATCGTTTTATGAGACCAATCAAATTCTCTACGGTATTCCCGCGGCACGAAAAGCGGCACAGATTTTAATCAAACCCAAGAACGACTCACCCCAGGGCTGGGCCGAAGCCAGGGAAAAGGCGGAGCATATCCTGGAGATTTATCATGAGAAAACTCCCGGCGAAAAGCGGTTCGCAGAATTAGCGCGGAAATATTCGGATGATCTTATCTCCCGTCGCAATGGGGGGTCCATGGGGTGGATCGCCCGGGGGCAGGTAAATAACGGCTTTGGGAAGGCCCTTTTCTCGATCGCTAAGAAGGGCCAGGTGGCGGGACCCGTAAAGACGGCGAGTGGCTGGAGCTTGATCCGGTTGCTGGGAATACGCCCGGGATCCGTGCAACCGTTCGCCGCGGTAAAAAACAAGGTGATTGCAGCCTATCGTGCCGAGCAGACAAAAAAACTTTATTACCAGTTGGGCGATAAACTCGCCAACCTGGCCTATGAGCACCCGGGATCGCTTGTACCGATAACCAAGGAACTGGGGCTCAAGGTGCATTCCATTTCCGGGGTCACGCGCAATTCCGGTAGCGGAATCGCGGGCTCCAAGGCGATCAGGAAAGCCGCCTTTAGTCCCTTGGTGCTAGACCAGGGCATGAATAGCGCTCCGGTGAAAATGGGACCGCAAAACGCCGTGGTTCTGCGAGTTGCCCAGGTACACAAGAGCCGGGTCAAACCGCTGGCCCGGGTGAAATCCAAAATAATCGCCCTGTTGTTGCGACAGGAAACGATCGCGAATGCCCACCGTGCCGCGAAACAGGCGTTAACCAAGATTGAAGCCGGCGAACCTATTGAAAATGTCATGAAATCTCTGCGGCTGAAGCTCGTGGGCCCGAAAATCGTATCTCGGGGGGCCGCTAAATTACCGCCTGAGCTGGTTGCCGCCGTTTTCTCCCTCGCACCGAATCCTCGAGGCAAGCCGCAGTTCGGACTGGTAGAGCTGGGTAACGGCACCCCGCTCATCTATGAACTGACCAAGGTAGAGCCGGGCCGGATAAACGACTTGAAGAAACCGGAGGCCGAGATTTACCAGACACAAATTGCGCAAATCAACGCCCAAACCTTGACGGCAAGTTATTTATCCTGGCTAAGAAAGCGTGCCGATATTGCGATAGAAAAGAAAAATATCCCATAGGCGATCGAACTTACCGGAGAGGAAAATCGTTGTCTGAATTGCCCTGGACAGCCCGGATTATGAGCAGCCAAGCGCAGCGTAACCTTGAGGCGGCTTAACGTGGATAGCGGGATCGGGCTGCGCCGGGCCGCCATCCTGGGTGATGCTTTTCGCATTTGCCGGTTTCCGGCATTTGACTTATCTCAAATTGGCAGGAGAACCAGGCGCCTAAAATTGATTACCATGACTCAATTGCGAGGGCTGCCGCAGTGACGCCGGATCCGAAGCGGTCCCGGGAATCGGCGCAATCCGTAGAGTCGCCCCCGGCCGATCTCGCCGAAGCGGTACTCGCGGTAGTGCGTCGAACCTATGCCGATCTGCACCCGGGTGGTGCGGCGGCGGGCACATTAACACTCAACAGCAGCCTGGATCGCGACTGGGGTTTCGACAGCCTGGCGCGGGTGGAGTTATTGTTGCGCCTGGAGCGAATGTTTTCCATCCGGATGCCCCCCGGTGTTCTCGAAACTGCGGAGAGGCCGACAGACCTGGTGCAGGCGCTGCAGCGGGTGGGTCGGGTGGAGGTGCCCTCGTTGCCGGTCGTGGCCCGGGACGAGGCTCCGGCCACGGCGGCGGCAATCGCGCCGCCACCGGAAAACCTGGCGACATTGCTGGAGGTGTTGGACTGGCACGTCGAGCGCCACCCCGATCGAATCCAGCTGATTTATGGTGACGATCCACAGGATGGGCGCGTCGAGCGCATCAGCTACCGGCGCCTGCACGAACGCGCGGCCAGCTTTGCCGTCGGTCTCCAGGCCCGGGGGTTGGGGCACGGGCAGACGGTGGCGATCATGTTGCCTACCGGGAGCGACTATTTTTACACCTATTTCGGAGCGTTGATGGCCGGCTGTGTGCCGGTGCCGATCTATCCGCCGGCCCGGCGCTCGCAGTTGCAAGAACATATCCGCCGGCACGCCCGCATTTTGGCCAATGCCGAAGCGCAAATCCTGGTGACGATCCCCGAGGCGATAGTCGTTGCTCACCTGCTGGAAGCGCATGTGCCGGGGTTACGCCACATCGTCACCCCCGCGATGCTGGGCGAATCCGTCGGGCTCCCAGCCCGCATACCGGCCCGGGGAAGTGATATTGCCTTTATCCAGTACACCTCGGGCAGCACCGGAAATCCCAAGGGAGTGGTCCTGACGCATGCCAACCTGCTGGCCAATGTGCGCGCGATCGGCGCGGGGGTACACATCAGCTCGCAAGATGTGTTCGTCAGCTGGCTGCCGCTGTATCACGATATGGGTCTGATCGCCGCCTGGCTGGGGAGCCTGTACTTCGGCTCGCAACTGGTGGTGATGCCTCCGCTGGCCTTCCTGGCCCGCCCGTCGCGGTGGCTGTGGGCGATTCATCACTACCGGGGCACCATTACCGCGGCTCCTAATTTCGCCTATGAGCTGTGCACCAAGCGGATCGATGAGTCGGAACTGGACGGCCTGGACCTGTCCTCGATGCGCCTGGCGGCGAACGGCTCCGAGGCGGTCGTCCCCGAAACCCTGGAACGGTTCCAGGCCCGTTTCGGCCGTTATGGATTCCGCCGCACGGCGATGACCCCGGTGTATGGCCTGGCCGAGGCCTCGGTCGGCCTGCTGGCGCCGCCGCCGGGGCGGGAACCGGTAATCGACCGAATACAGCGGCAGCCGTTTTTATGCACCGGCCGGGCGCGGCCGGCAGCGGCGGATGAGCCCGCCACATTACAGTTCGCCAACTGCGGCCGGGTGTTGCCGGGGCATTCCGTACGCCTGGTCGATGCCGCGGGAGCTGAAGTCGGGGAACGGATCGAGGGGCGGTTGCAGTTCAAGGGGCCGTCGGCGACCCAGGGCTATTACCGTGATCCGCAGCAAACTCGGAAGCTGTTCACCGGCGACTGGCTGGATTCCGGCGATCGCGCCTACCGTGTCGGCGAGGAATTCTACCTCACCGGACGGGTCAAAGACATCATCCAGCGGGGCGGACGGAACCTCTATCCCCACGAGATCGAAGAGGTAGTTGGACGGCTGGCGGGAATTCGCCGCGGCTGTGTCGCCGCATTCGGCTGCCTGGATCGCAGGAACGGCACCGAGCGACTGGTGGTACTGGCCGAAACGCGTGAAACCCGGGCGCAGACCCGAGCCCGCTTGCGGGGGGAGATTACCCGGGTGACGGTCGAGCTGCTCGGCGAACCCCCGGATGAAGTTGTGTTGGCTCCGCCGCGCACCGTACTCAAGACTTCCAGTGGCAAGCTGCGGCGCTCGGCGACCCGCGACCTCTACGAGGCCGGGCGAGTCGGCACGCGGCCTCCCGCGTTTGGTTGGCAGATGGTGCGGCTTGTGGGTGGCGCGTTGTGGCCGCTGTTGAAACGCCGGCTACGCGCCTTCCGCGAGGGGGGCTACGCGGCGTACGCTTGGTCGTTGGCCCTGCTGATGGCCCCCCCGGTCTGGTTGGCGACCGCGCTGACACGTCGCCCGGTGCAGGCGTGGTGGATCAATCGGCGTGCGGCACGACTGTTCCTGCGCCTGAGCGGCATGTCGCTGGTGGTCCGGGGACTGGATAACCTGCCTCGCGACACGCCGTTCGTGATGGTGGTCAACCACTCCAGCTACCTGGATGGGGTGGCGCTGCTGGCCGCATTGCCCGGACCCTACGGGTTTGTTGCCAAGCGCGAGCTGCTGAACCGGCTGGTGCCGCGCGTTCTTCTGCGCCGATTGGGCTGTGAGTTCGTCGAGCGTTTTGCGATCCGGGAAAGCGTGCAGGACGCGCAACGAATCGTGCAGGCCGCGCAGGCTGGGCGCACGTTGGTGTTCTTTCCCGAAGGCACTTTCACCGCCGCTCCGGGGCTGTTGCCCTTCCACCTTGGGGCCTTCGTTGCGGCCGTGCGGGCGAATTTGCAGGTCGTGCCGGTCGCGGTGCACGGCACGCGGGAGATACTCCGGGCCCACCATTGGCTGCCGCGCCCCGGAGCCATTGGCATGCGCATCGGCGCGCCGATATCGCCGCCGCGTGATGCCAGCGACCTCTTGCGGGCCGCAATGCATCTGAGTGAACAGTCGCGGGCCTGGATTCTCGCCCATTGCGGCGAGTTGGAGCGTCGACGGCTGATGTCGGTGTAATCCCGGGGCACCGAGCTCACAACGGGAAATACCGGGGGCCATACCCGGGAAATTTTCCGGGAAGCGGGAAGCACTATCGGATTCAAGCGGATCATATAGGTGCAGCCGATAGAAAATAAAACTCTTCCCGCCAAAAAATCTCCGGGAGCCTGCCGGGCTTGGACAATCGCGACGAGTACGGCGGAAGTGCACAAAATATTTCTGATACTATTTCCCAGCTCTTTTGAAACAGAGAGGGATATGTACGCAAAAGAGGCTATCGGAGCCTTGGTATCGGGAAATCAGCGGTTCGTGGAAGGACGCTCCCGCAACCCGAATCGATTCTCCGATCGGCGAAATAAGTTAGCGCAGGGCCAGGAACCCGTTGCGTGCATACTCGGCTGTGCCGATTCGAGAGTCGCACCGGAAATTATTTTTGACCAGGGGCTGGGCGACCTGTTTGTCCTGCGGGTTGCGGGGAACCTGGTCAACGACATGATCGTGGGGAGCCTCGAATACGCCGTGGCATACCTGGGGGTGCAATTGATCGTTGTCCTGGGTCACCAACGCTGTGGCGCCGTCACTGCCGCCGTGCAGGGAGGTACGGCGCCGGGGAAGATCGAATCCCTGGTCAAGGCCATCCGCCCGGCGGTGGAACAAGCGGCGGATCGGCCCGGCGACAAGGTTGACAATGCCGTCAGGGAAAATATCAAGCGCGGAGTGGTGCAATTAAAAGCGGCGGCACCGATTCTTGCCCCGAAATTCCGGGAGGGGATCCTGCGGATCGAAGGCGCTTTTTACCACCTGGATTCGGGGACGGTGGAATTTCTCGGATAGAACCGAAAACCATCTTGCTACATTCATCAGTATTTTCTTTTCGAGAGTGGGCAGCTCTCCGGTGCGCTCGACGGCGGCCGCCTTGCCGGTATCGCCGGCCGGGCGCCGTACGCTACCCCCGTATTTTCGTGCCGAACCGGGTCGGGGGGCGGTTATTCGCGGTGGTAGGAGCGAATGATATAGCCGCCGGACTTCTCGTCCGGGTGCAGCTCCAGCAGGCCATTATCGCGGGCTTCTTCGAGCAGCTCGCCGAAGCTGTGGAAACCGTGGTAACTTTCGTTGAAGCCGGGTTTCCTGCGTTTGATCGCCTGTTTGACCATCGAGCCCCAGACCTTGTCTTCATCGCCGCGTTCCTTGAACAGATCATCCACGGTTTCCAGGACCAGGTCGAACGCCTCCTGGCGCTTGGCATCTTCGGTTTGAGAGGGAGATTTTTTGCCGCCGCTGCCCTTGGGGGCAGGCTTGCGCTTGCGCCGCCGGGACTTGTCCGCTTCCCGGACCAAATCATCGTAGAAGATGAACTCGTCACAGTTCGAAACCAGCAGATCGGAGCTGGAGCTTTTCACGCCGACACCGATTACCAATTTATTATTTTCGCGTAACTTGCTCACCAGCGGGGAAAAATCCGAATCGCCGCTGATGATGACGAACGTATCGACATGCGACTTGGTATAGCAAAGATCCAGCGCATCGACCACCATACGAATATCAGCCGAGTTCTTGCCCGACATGCGGACATGCGGGATTTCGATCAACTCGAAAGCTGCCTCGTGCATCGCCGGTTTGAACTCCTTGTAGCGTTCCCAGTCGCAGTAGGCCTTCTTGACGACTATATTCCCCTTAAGCAGCAGCCGTTCCAGAACCTTGCGGATATCAAAGGCGGCAAATTTCGCATCCCGCACCCCGAGCGCCACGTTTTCAAAATCACAAAACAGGGCGATACTGCGAGTGGAATCGGTTGCGGCCATAAAACACCTTTAACTATCGAAAACGGCGACGACAGTGCCCGCCGTCCCGATTCATTCTAGTCCGGATCCGCCCGGTTATGTTTATTCGTCGGGCGGCAGCGATTCACCGCTGCCGCCCGTGTCGCGATGCGCCGACAAACCCCGCCCGGCGAAAATGAGATCGGTCGGCGGATTCGCAGATGCCGCGGGTTCGGCTTGAATTACGCGCGGCGGGCCTAGCCGGGTGGTGGGCGAGAGTGGCGGCCGCGCATCATCCGGGGATTCATCCGGGAACGCGGCCAATGATTCCGGACTCTCGGATAGGCGTGGTTTTCGCGCCATTCGGATCTCCGCCAGTGGCCGCGATTATGCCACCGGCGCCAATGATCGCGCTCGCGCCACAGCGGATACGGGTGCAGCCTCCAGCGGGCATAGCCGCGCCACCGGGGATAAGGCCGCCAGGCCCAGTAGCCGGGGGCCCATACCCAGGCATTACGCCACACCCAACGCCCCGGCAGCCACACTCGAACCGCCGGGGTGGCGATCCGCACCCCCACCGGGGGCAGCCACAGCCACAGCGACCAGGAGGCTCCGGCACTCGCCGCCGGAGCAAGGAACAGCAACAGCGCCAACGCAAGCAGCGGTTGCCTCCAGCCGATTCGTTTCATATCTCACCGCAAAAGAACCCACACAAAAACCAATAACGGCCAGCCGCCTCCCCGGTTGACTCCACCACGGGGTCTACCATTAGATTTTGCATGGTAGCGGAGATCAAGCGCCCTTGCTAAAGTAGTTTCTTGGCGGGGGTGTGGCTCACGGGGTTCGGGAGAAAAGGGGGAGAAAAGGGGACAGATTTATTTTTTGCCTCTTGTGGGTTAAAGTTGACCTACATCGGAATACCAAGGAGGCCGGCGATGCCAAGGGTAGGCCGGGTTGTATTGCCGAATTACCCGCACCACGTGCTCCAGCGGGGGCACAACCGCCAAGTTGTATTTGCGGATGAAGCGGATTTTCGTCGTTATCTGAATGACCTGCGAGAGCTGAAGGAATTGTTTGATGTACGTGTATATGCGTACTGCCTGATGACAAACCATGTGCATCTTTTGTTGGCTCCGGGGGAGTCACCTGAAGCGATGGGGCGGCTGATGAAGGCGCTGGCAGCACGGGCGACCCGCCGGCGCAATAAGCGGGAAGGGCGGTCTGGCACATTGTGGGAAAGCCGTTACAAATCGAGTCCGGTACAGACCGATCGATACTTGCTGGCATGCTGCCGGTATATCGAACTTAACCCGGTGCGTGCGCGTATGGTCTGTAGGCCGGATGAGTATTTGTGGTCGAGTTACCGCCGGCGGGTGGGAATTGAAATGGATGAATGGATTGATCGTGATCCCAGTTATCTTGGGCTTGGTTCAACAGAAGCAGAACGGCGTCGGCAGTACAGTCGCATTATCCATGAAGCCATACCCGAGCGGGAGCTGGGTCTGATACGCCAGGCACTGCAGCGAGGACAACTGACCGGAAATGACAGGTTTGTTAATGAGGTTGAGAAGATTCTAGGCCGCAGAATAGAATTCCGGGCCCGGGGACGGCCTAATCAGGCCGGTAGTGGCAATAAATAAATCTGTCCCCTTTATCTCAGGGTGAGCGTTGTGCAGATAAAATTGCTTGTCAAGCTTTTGACAAGGAGCATTTCAGGCGAGTGTTATCTGAGCTGCGTGCTTTGACAAATGAAATTGAGCCGGACGTTTTTATTCCCCAACTGGTTGGGACCTGTGCGCAAGCGGGTGTTGCCGTGGTATTTGCACCCACGCCAAAAGGCTGCCCCGTTAGTGGGGCAACACGCTGGCTTTCTTCCGACAAGGCCTTGCTTATGTTAAGTCTTCGTCATGCGACGAATGATCACTTATGGTTTGCCTTTTTTCATGAGGCCGGGCATTTACTGCTGCATGGCAAGAAAATGATGTTTCTGGAAACAAAAGGTCTGGATGGTAAACAGGAGCAGCAAGCAGATAAATTTGCTTGTAATTTACTCATCCCTCCGGCTTATGCGAAACAACTACCAACACTAGAAAAAACATACGCGGCGGTGAAGCAATTTGCTGTAGAGGCCGATGTCGCATCCGCTATTGTTGTGGGACGAATGCAAAAAGAGGGTTACTTATCATGGGCTTTATTAAACAAATGCAAGGTGCGATATAAATGGAAATAGGCACCGGGCGACTAATAATTGAAGGCTCTTCCTTCAGAAGGTAACTCCTGGTCGATCTCAGGAGAAATGGGGACAGATTTATTTTCTCTCTTGTGGGGTAAAGTGAACTATTCCTCGAATAGCAAGGAGGCTGGTGATGCCAAGCCCAGGGACGGGCTAATCAAGTCGGTAGTAGCAATAAATAAATCTGTCCCCTTTAAGGGTTGATCCTTTAATTCGGGTGATGATCCCCTATAATGTGCGGCTTGGCAAGGAGGAACCCGATCAAGATGGCCGAAGATAACCGCCCCACGGCGCCGCCTGACCCGGCGCCACCCGACCCCCGGGCGCTGATCCCCTATTCCAGTCCCAACGATGAGATCGACCTGGTCGATCTCGGGGTCCGTCTGTGGCGGCGCTGGAAACTGATGCTCACCATCTTTCTGCTCTGCACCGGCCTTGGGCTGGC
Source organism: Gammaproteobacteria bacterium (assembly GCA_027018875.1). Taxonomy (GTDB): domain Bacteria; phylum Pseudomonadota; class Gammaproteobacteria; order JAKDMP01; family JAKDMP01; genus JALUYA01. The sequence continues at coordinate 20,766 of JALUYA010000047.1, read as the reverse complement.
GCTTGCCTTCGCTCTGCCGCGTACCTATCGCTATACCGCCGTGGTGGGGCTGGGTCACTACACAACGCCCAAAGGGGACGTAATCCCCATCGAAGCGCCTGAATCGGCAGTCACCGTGATCGAGAAGGCGTTCCTGCCCGAGGCCATACACCGGGTTGCCGCCAGCCAGGGAATTAAGCGCCGGAGCATCCGGATCAAAGTGGAGAATCCGCCGAAAACCAATCTCGTGGTGCTTACCGGCAAGGGGACTCTGAAACTTGCCGCCGCCTATAAGCAGGTGGAACTCGAAGCGGTCAATGCATTGGTAGCGCGGGATGCGCCGAGCATTCGGATCTTGCGGGGCAATCTCGAGCACTCCCTGGCGCAAGCGCAAAACCGGTTGGCCTTGCTCCAAAATCAAACGGTCGTTCAAGCCAATCTTACCCCATTGCGCCTAAGGCTTCTGAAGTCTCAGCTCAAGCTGCAAGGTTTAAAGGATAAGGCTGCCTATCAGCAGCAAGTTTTGACCCGTAAGCAGGCAATCGCTACGGCCGAGGCCAAGGTAAAGAACCTGCAGGCAGAACTCCAGGCCCTTGGGGTAAGGAAGTCCTCTCTTGATGCGGCCCGCAAACTGTACCAAGCGGAAACAAAACAGCTGAAGGGACACCTGGTACAGGTACAAAAAGCGGTTCTTACCGCCTCAGAGAGGCCACAAACGCCGACGCAGGCAACGGCAGTTCTCCTGCTCAGCACCGAGGAGCAGCGTACGATCAACCAGGTAAACCTTGCAGAAAGAAATCTTTTGGTCAATTTGCCGCAACAGTTTAAAGCCGTGGAGAATAAGATCACCGCGACCCAACGCGAATTGGTGATTGCCAACCGGGCTGTAGATCAATATAAACAGGCCCTGGCCAGCTTTCTGGCTTCCCATCAGCGCAAATTGAAGCAGGCATCCGCCTCCGTGCACGCCACCCAGGTTGCGATTACTTCCTTTCAGTCCAAACAAGCCACGCAAATTGCCGACCAGAAAGCCGCGATTCAGGTATTAAATGTCCGGCTGGCAAACCTCAACGCGACCAAGCTTGCGGCCCAACCCGGTATTTCGATTAATCCGGTCGGGCTGGGTAGGAAGGTCATAGCCATCCTCGGCGCCGTCATCGGGGTGTTCCTGGCACTTCTCGCTGCGGCACTGGTCAACTATGTAGCCGCCGTGCGCCGCCGACTTAGCCCGGAGAGCCCATAACCATGATCATTGTGCCGGCCACGCTCGCTCGGTCGACGCACGAATACCCCGACCGGCTCGAACGGTGTTTTGCCGCACTGCCGCCCGCCTGCGAAGACGGGCGCGCCCTGACCCCGTTCAATCGTCCGTGGTGCTCCCGTCATGCCGCCGGTAAGTGCAAAGGAGCCTCTATAATCGGTTTCCCCCACGCGTTCCGGCAGCGTGAAACCATCAAACGTGGAGCCTGCATATCATGCGCCTGACCGAAGCCCAGCAACGCGCGATCGTGACGGAAGCAGCCCGTGTCTTCGGGCCGCATGCCACCGTGCGCCTGTTCGGCTCCCGCGTCGACGACGCCCTGCGCGGCGGCGATATCGATCTGCACATCGAGGCGGAGGGCAGCGCCGGCGCCCTGCTCGATCTCGAACTCAAGCTCTACGCACGCCTGATCCGCAGGTTGGGGGACCGACGCATCGACATCGTGCTGCACCCGCGCGGCCAGGCGCTGCGCCCCATCGATGTGCAGGCCATCCGCACGGGGGTCGTGCTGTGAGCGGGCCGATACGGGAAGAGGCCGAACGGCCCGCCGATCTTGCCCAGGCGCTGGCCCGTGCCTGTCGGTTTACGCAGAGCCTGCACGCCGACTACCTGCGCATTCGACACTACGCGGAGGGCCATCTGCATGTCCGACCCGAATAGCCTCTGCGATGTGGCGGCGGTAAGTTGCCGACTCGCCCCGGAGAACCCATAAACACGATGATCCCGCTTGCAACAACGCCCCGATTCGGCTTTTCCCGACCGCAGGCCGGTCGGCAGAGCAAAGTCTGAGGTATTCACTATGAGGTTGAAACAGCAAGAGCGTGACGCCATCGCCCGAGCCACCCGTGAGGTGTTTGCACCGGGTGCCGCGGTATTCCTGTTCGGCTCCCGTGTGGACGACGCCACGCGTGGCGGTGATATCGATCTTCTCATCGAAACCCCTCAAGCCTTGAGCCCGGCCGAACAGGTCGAACGCCGGACCCGCTACGTCGCCCGCCTGTACCGCGCACTCGAGGAACAGCGTATCGACGTTCTCATCACGACGCCTGGTGAACCGGATCCGAGGGCGGTGGTGGCGGAGGCAAAACGCACCGGCATTCTGCTTACCCAAACATGATGCCCACCACAGACAAGCTCGCTGCCGTGCTTTGGGAAGCCGACCGCGGCCGTGTCCGGTTGGCGCACGAATATCCGAATCATTCGCAACCTACGAGGTGACGAAGCCCCGGGTAGGTTGCCGGTGAGCGAAGAGAACCGCAACATGGCGAGGAACTCACACTGTACAACCCGGCGTTCCCCGATACGGTCTTTCCTGGTAACACCGCTCTGCGGTGTTACCCATCGGAAGGCGCTTGGCGCCGAGATCAGGCACGAGCTGGAAGCGTGACACCACGGAGCGGTGTCACGAGGGATCTACCTCGCTATCGACTGGCAGATCGTGTACACCATTGCGCGAACGCATCCGGGCGCAACGCAACGGAAACCTGGAACCTGGAACCTGGCAGGATTACCGCTTTTTTGGCTTCTCATTATAAGAAATATACTATAAAAATCGGGTAAGTTCCATGCGATTGACAAAGGATGCCGCGAGTTCGAATATAATTCACACGGTCTTTCAGACGTCTTCCTCTCGGGTCGATATGCCGAATAAAAACCTGCTAAAACGGCTACACGGCGTCCTTGCCCGTCACCCGGATATCCGCCTGGCCGTACTGTTCGGTTCCCTCGCAGCGGGCCGTTCCCATGCGGACAGCGACCTCGACCTGGCGGTCGATGCCGGACACCTGCTGACGAGCGTGGCAAGGATCAACCTCATCGGGGAACTGGCCGAGGTGACGGGGCGGGCTGTGGATCTGGTCGATCTCAATACCGTGGGTGAACCGCTGCTAGGCCAGATTCTCCAGCATGGGAGGCGTATTCTGGGCAGCGATCACCACTATGCCGAACTCCTCAAGCGGCATCTATTCGAAGAAGCCGATTTCATGCCCTATCAGCGTAGAATTCTTGCCGAGCGGAGGCGGTCATGGATCGGGAAGTGATCGAACAGAAACTGGAATCCTTGCGGCACTGTGTGCAGCGTATTCAGCAAAAGTGCCCTGCGCAAGCCGACGCACTGGCACGTGATCTCGATGCCCAGGACATTGTTTCACTCAACCTGACCCGCGCTGTCCAGCTCTGCGTGGATATTGGCGCTTACCTCGTTGCGGACCGCGATTTTGCCCCACCCGACACCATGGGGCACATTTTCGATGCCCTCGCCGAGATCGACTGTATCGACCGGGCGTTGGCCGATCGCCTAAAAAAGGCTGTTGGCTTCCGTAATATTGCGATACACAACTACCTCGCTATCGACTGGCACATCGTGCATGCCATTGCCCAGACCCATTTGGATGACTTCACTGCGTTCGCCCGGCAGATACACGTCCACATTTTGCGAGGGCCGGCCGGTGAATAACCGCGTTTCACCAAACCATGGTACGTGGCCGTTGCCGGTATCCCGGGTGCAGCGCAGCCTTTTGTTTTCGTCATCCCGGGCGGAACGCAGTGGAGACCCGGGATCCAGGTCAAGAAGTCAGGAGCCTTCCGTATCTCCCGCCCTGACGCGATGATGAGCAGGGTTACGCAGATCCTGTCGTGGTTCACGGTAGAGAGACCAGGGCGCGGGTAGGTTGCCGGTGAGCCTTGCGAACCGCAACGTGGCGAGGAACTCACGCTGTACAACTCGGCGCTCCCCGATATGGTCTTCCCGAATCATTTGCAACCTACGAGGTGACGAAGCCCCGGGTAGGTTGGTGGTGAGCTCTGCGAACCCCAACGTGGCGAGGAATTCACACTGTACAACCAGGCGCTCCCCGATACGGTCTTCCCTGGTAACACCGCTCTGCGGTGTTACCCATCGGTAAGGCGCTTGGCGCCGGGGTTCGAGCATGGGCGTCACGGCATGAGGCAGCCGCGCGCCATCGACTGGCAGATCGTGTACACTACTGCGCGAACGCATCCGGGCGACTTCACCGCGTTCGCCCGACCGGTGTGCGCCCATACTTTACGAGGTTCCCCGAATGAATGCCTGCCTTTCACCAGGCTCGCGTAGGCGGCGACTCCCGTCATTCCGGGCGCAACGCAACGGAAACCCGGGACCCGGCAGGATCCCCGCTTTTTTGGCTTCTCATTTAAGATATATGCCATAAACCGGATAAGTTCCATGCGATTGACAAAGGATGCTGCGAGTTTGAGCCGACACATCGTAAGCCGGACGCGTGAAGATGCGAAGGTTTGGCTTTTGGGAAGTCGGGTTGATGATCGCAGAAAGGGGAGGATATCGATCTTTATATCGAAACGGGAACCGAGATTCAAATGATGGAGCAACTGCGGTTAATGAGCAAACTCCAGCGTGCACTTGGATTTCGGAAAATTGATTTAATTATCCGCACTCCGAACTCACCGGAGCGGCCGATTTTTCAAACTGCAAAAAAGACGGGGGTGAGGTTGTGATCGTGGAAACGGTGAAAACCGTTGAGATGCATTGCTATTCGCTGGACCCGGCCCAACCTGCGCCATGTCGGCTGGGCATTCGTGGTCGGCGCACTGATCATAGCGTTACTGTAGCACCAGCCTTAGTCGGCGCCCACGCCCCACGGGGTTGCCGGTACCCCCATCACCTTCGGGGATCTCTCGATCCTTTCGGGCTTCCTCGCCGCGGCTCTTTTGATGCCTTTGGGAAGCCGGATACCTCAAGGGAAAATCCCGCACCGATTTGTTCACTGGGTCAGCGTCATCGTCGGGGTGCTACTGACAATTCTCGGCGCTACGTTACGGCCAGTGAAATGAGCGGGGGTTTCGACGGCATGGTTATCTGTTGGGAGGCGCTTGGATTGGCCGCTACACTCGGAAGAAAGGAATGGCAGCGACGAACACGGAGCCGGTCGGATGTCTTCGGGTTAGAAAGGATCCTTTTACGGCATTGGTATTCTCCTGCTGTGCTGTCCGCGTGGAACAGATGATGTGCGAGGACGATTGCCAAGTTCGGCATTTTGGGATCAGTGATGCCCCTACTGACGAAACGGCGCGGCGTATCACCGCGGTGCTCGCGCCTCTGGGTGCGCGAGAAAGGGTACGCCGGATAGTAGAGTGGTTTGGACAGGGTGTGGTGCTGACCACGAGTTTCGGTCCTGTCTCCGGTGCGCTTCTCACGATTGCGGCGGAGGTGTTTCCGCAGATGCGCGTGGTCACGATCCGACATGGGCATGAGACACGTAGGACGCTTGAGCTTGCCACGCACTTCACGCGTACTTTGGGGTTGAATCTGTATGTCTATGAACAGGGACGGGAGCCTGTTCCACCTGTAGGAAGCGCTGCATTTTCCAGCTATTGTCGGCGGGTTAAGGTTTTACCTTTGCGCCGAGCCTTACGCGACATGCAGGCGCGGGTGTGGATTTCTGGGCTCATGCATGATGAAAGTCGAGCACGCTCTGCACTTCCACTTGTCAGGCTGCGCTATGGTATCCTTGCTGCGTATCCTATCCTGGATTGGAGGCAGGAGGATGCGCTTTCTTATTGTCTCCAGCGGGAGATACATGTGAACGAAGATTACTATGATCCCTGTAAGGGACCGGGCCAAAATTTGGAATGTGGAATTCATTTTAATGAAAGTTAAATATAAGGAGGCGGAAGCGTGACGGAGGATTGGAAAACATGCTTGAAAGGGAAGTGCATCCTGATTACGGGGGTTTGCGGAACTGTAGGATCCCGGTTGTTACGGCACTTAATACGGATGGAAAAAGTGGAAGGAATCACCATTCGGGGATTAGATATTAGCGAAAACGGAATTTTCGATCTTGAACAAGAATATGAAGAATTTACGCAGGTAAGGCTCATGGTCGGGGACGTGCGCGATCGGCTCGGACTAGAACGATCCATGAACGGGGTGGATATAGTTTTTCACTGTGCTGCCCTTAAGCACGTATACCAGTGTGAGAAGGCGCCTATGGAGGCGCTTAAAACCAATATTATCGGCGTGGAAGCAGTGATAAGTGGTGCTTTGCGGTATGGCGTGGAACGTGTAATTTTCACCAGTTCCGACAAGGCGGTGAATCCAACCAGCGTTATGGGGACCAGCAAGTTGATGGGGGAGCGACTTATCACGGCGGCGAATACGGCGGGAAATGGCAGAACGGTGTTTGCCTCGACCCGGTTCGGTAACGTGTTGGGGTCAAGCGGTTCCGTAATAAACATTTTCCGCAAGCAAATAGAACATGGTGGGCCAGTGACCCTCACCAGCTCTGAAATGTCCCGTTTCATCATGGACATAGATGAGGCGATTTCTCTTGTCATCGGCTCGGCGGTTCTTGCCCGTGGCGGCGAGGTGTTCATCACCAAGATGGAGGTGGCCAGGATCAGTGATTTGGCTGAGGTGATGATTAAGGAATTGGCGCCACGGTTTCATCGCAATCCGGAGGAGATCGAGATCGTGGTGACTGGCCCTCGCCCCGGGGAAAAAATGTATGAAGAACTTATGACAGAGGAAGAAACTCGCCGGGCACTGGAGCTACCGGATTATTTCGTGGTGTTGCCGGCATTCCGGCCTTTGTATGATCGCATTGTGTATGAATATCCCCGGGCATCCTCGCAGCCGGTAACTAAGGCTTATGCTTCTCGGGAAGAGAGGCCGCTTTCCCAGGAGGCGCTTTGCGAACTGTTGATTCGTACTAAGTTATTGGCTTGATTGGTAGGAGGAGGAAAATATGAAAGTATTGATTCTTGGAGGGGATGGATATCTGGGTTGGCCTACGGCCATGCATCTTGCAGCCCGGAAGCATGAAGTGATGGTGGTGGACAACTATCTGCGTCGCACGCTGGCGTTTCAAACCCGGTCCGAGTCGCTTTTGCCCAACCCTAACCTAGAACAGCGAGCCGACCTATTCGAGAAAAAGACGGGACACAAAATTGATGTATGCATTGGGGATATTACCGACTACGAGTTTCTCCGTACACTCGTTGCGGATTTTTGTCCTGATGGCCTCGTGCATTATGCGGAGCAGCCTTCTGCCCCTTACTCGATGCGCGGCCATGGAGAGGCGGCATTGACCTTGAAGAACAATTTAATGACAACCCTAAATGTGGTTTGGGCTGTCATGCAAGAACGTCCAGGTTGCCAGATTGTAAAACTTGGAACGATGGGAGAGTACGGAACGCCTAACATTGATATTGAGGAAGGTTGGATTGATCTTGAACACAAGGGGCGAAAGGATCGTTTCCTCTTCCCAAGGCAAGCAGGCAGTCTTTACCATACTACGAAAATAATGGATACCGACCTATTATGGTTTTATGTGCGTATGGCAAACCTACGTGTAACCGATTTGATGCAAGGGCCGGTTTACGGATTAACTACACCTGAGGCGGAACTCGATAATGAACTAATGCCGAGTTTTCATTACGATGATATTTTTGGCACTGTGATTAACCGTTTTCTGGTGCAGGCTGTTGCCGGTATTCCGCTTACTGTATATGGGAAAGGTGATCAGGTACGAGGATATCTTAATCTGAATGATACACTGCAATGTGTAACCTTGGCTTTGGAAGAACCTGCCCAAGCTGGTGATTTGCGTATATTTAACCAATTTACAGAGACCTTTACCGTAAATGAGTTGGCTGAGCGGGTAGTATGCGCTGCTCAGCGGCTTGATATTCAGGTTGCGATTTCTCATGTGTCGAATCCACGCAAGGAAGCCGAAGATCATTACTACAATCCTATGCGGCATGGACTTGTGGAGCTTGGTTTCAAGCCCCAGAAATTGACTGACGAAGTGGTAATGGATATGCTTAGAACCATTGAGCAATATAAGGCCCGCATTGATACGTGCATTGTGCAACCCCGGGTGACATGGGGTTGTCACCGCAGTGGAGAACTGAATTAAAGTGTTGGCCGGGTAGAATCCATTAGGTTTTGGTATATCGAGAATAATCGCGAGAGTATTTTTCTGCCCTCTATTAGGGATTTCACAGCGATGCATAAAAGAGATATAAAGCGAGATTCCGAGAATTGTATAGTAGGTTATAACTTCCGCAGTTTAATATTGTGTTAACTCGGGTTAGCCTGCCTAGACTGCTTATCGTGCTTATGGGTGTTTATGCCAGCACTTGGTGGGGCGGTTTAGGCGGTTATTCAGGCTTGGTAGCACTTGCAGCTGTAGTAGTCATGATTCCTGCGTATGGCCCCTACTTGCTTATCGTGATCGCGTCTATTCAGGATGCGCCGGGATTGCCGAACCGTTTGTGGTATCCGGCGTTCGCGTTTGTAGCCGGGGTGGTGCTATTGCATTATGCGTTACCGAGAGTGATACACGCTACGCGGCAGGGCTCGTTTCGCCCGGTGTTGGGAAGTCGGCACATGTGGGTGGTCATGCTGATGGGTGCCGTTGTGATATATGGACTTGTCATCACCTTGGTTCGGAGCTATTTTGGCGGTTATCCGATTTCGGTACGTAGACCACCTTTTATCACAGGGGGGTTGATCTTAACTATTTTAGCTGTGGGATATGTGGGGGCGGCGCTCATCGCGAGCGATCGCGATGGAACTCATAAGCTGGTGGTTACGTGTTTGACTGCGGTTGGAAACGCAATGCTTGCCCTTGTTCTCCAGGCGCTGTTAGGCATAGGGGTCTACCGGTCAGTAGGTGGGCTGGAGTCGCTCCATACGAGTGCGCAGCTTACTGGATTAGGGGGGGAGGCGCTTAGATTGACAGGCACCTATGTAACGCCGGACGGATTCGGGTTTTGTATCATATTGCTCCTGGTTCTTGTTAGTGCTGTCAAGTATGCAAGGCGCGGTTCACTGGGCGTCGGATGGATGGCGGTTTTTCTAATTATTGGAGTAACAGTATCACTCGCAACGTTATCAAAGAATGTTTTGCTTTTTTTTGTGGCGGCGTGGACGCTATTCGCGCTGTGCGGCTGGGGTTTGAAGCGACGATTGAATTTGCTTGTGTTATCTTCACCGCTTGTTATCGTGGCAAGTACATGGCTGGTGTTGAACATAGCCCAATTAATGCATGTTTTCAGGGTGCAAACTGGGGGGGCATATAGATTTAGCGCTTGGCATGCCGTGGTGACTAATTTTGGACTTTGGGACTGGTTTATTGGCACGGGGCTGTCTTACTGGCCTGTATTTTTGCAGCAATATGCGAAGGGTGGACTCGCATCACCTCATACGGCGATACTTTTTGTTCCGGGTACATATGGAGTACTGGGGGTTCTGGCCTATGCGGTGTTTGCGGTGTATCTGGGTTATCAGGCACGGCATAGGGCCGCCGGAAGTCCGCTCGCCCAGGTCATGTTGGTCTTCGTTTTCGTTATCGGTTTGGCTAGCATCAACCTCTTGCTTGGCCATACGCCGCTCAGCTACTTGGTGTGGCTGGCTATTGGGATGATGGCTGCAATGAGGTATTTGCCCGGTAGGCGGACGAGACTGGCTAGTGGCAAGACAATACATTCGTAACGTTTCTGCGGCGGTAGTGGGGTCGGTGGCGATGGGGATCGCCCAGGTGCTTCTCTTGGGATTTCTTGCCCGCTTTTTATCGTCGGGTTACATGGCTGACTTCGTGTTTGCGTTGATGCTGGTACGGGTTTCTGAAGTGATATCCGATTTTGGGGCTCGCATCGAGGTCACGCGGGACGTCGCACGCCGCCAGCAACGGTGTCGGCATGGAGTGGTTGCCCCCTTTGGCCAAAAGATTTTTTTCACGGGAATATTGATTGGTTTTTACGTTATGCTCCCGCTGGGAGGATTGTCACCGGTGGAAAAGGCCCTATGTGGAGCGGCGGGTTTTTTCGAGACCTATACGGATCCGTTTCTCTGGTGGTGGAGGGGTAGGGAGCGTTTGGATGTCGAAGCCGCCTTCAGGGCGGGGGGGCGAATTCTTGTGGCGGTGGCCCTGGGCCTAGGCGCATTCCTGGGGTTAGGCCTGACAGCACTGCTTATCATTTGGTTAACCGTAGGTGTAGTAAGGTGGGCCGTTGAAGGAAGGCGTTGGAGGAGAGAGACGGCGGAAATAGGTACAGAATGGTTTCACGTCGAACCGATATCTCTCTCCTTGGCGAAGACTTGGCGGCTAATTCGACTGTCCTTTCCAGCGGGAATCTCTTTGTTCATACTAAGCCTTTCTCAGCGTCTAGGGGTCATTCTTATCGGCGTTAGTGGCGCGAAACAACAACTAGCAGGTTTTGGTCCGATCGTAGCGTTGGTTGGGGCGGGGGGACTGATCGTCACTGCGATGACTGCAGCCGCGTTCCCCGGTATGTCGCGCGCCTATCATGCGGGAGAAACTGCTGTGTTCGAAGGCATGGTGGCGCGAAAAACCTGCTGGATCGCGGGGATCATGCTCATGGCGGCTGTTGTCGGGGTCGCTGTGGGACCCGGGATGATCGCCTTATATTTGGGTAGGCGATTTGGTGGCTATGCGGAGGTGATGGTGTTGGCTATGCCTGCCTATTATTATTCTGGCGTTGCTTATTGGCAAAAGTACGTATCTAATGCGATGCGGTTGGATTGGGGAGACACAGTAGTCTTGGTCCTGGGGATATTGAGTTTTGTCGGAATCTTTTATGCACAGTCCGGAAGGGGTGCAAAGGCTGCGGTGATCGCGTGGAGTGCCAGTGAAATCATAATGGTCGGACTTCGAGCGTATTTGATCGGTATACGTTCCCCTCGATTGGGGAGGGTTTTTTTAACATGGTGGGCTTGGGGTTTAGTCGTGGTAGTTGCTAGCTATATTGTCACTCCCTGGAGTGGGCACTTGTTTGCTATGACCGCTAACATGCTACATTTTTAACTCCATTGTGAGACTGGTTTTGACACGATCTAATATCTGGAGCAGAAGGAACGGGACATGAAATTGGCTTTTCTGGTGTACGATTCACGCAGCGGCTCTACGTTGCTGGCATCAATGCTTAGCAAATCCATCGTAAATATGTGTATAACACCCGAGATTAGCTCCGGAAGGCTTTTAGCGCTCCGTGATGATGAGCTATATAAAATAAGTGAAGAAAGGCTAATAAAAATACTCAACTATCGACAGAACTTGAGAAATTGGCCTGGAAAGATGGAGGATGTTAAAGGCTTGCTGCATTCGTTGCGGGAACGTGATCCTCCGGCGTTTACGAGGGCGGAAATAATACAGGCACTTCTTGAGCCTTATCATAAAGGGATCGTAACCACGAAAGATGGTGCGTGTCTCATGGTTAAATGCGGAGAACATATTAAATATTGGCGCGAAATCATTAAGGTTTTTCCTGATGCCAGCATCATCTGTATCGTGCGTGATCCGAGGGCGGTTGCAAATTCGAAGCTGCATACGCCTAGGCCGTATAATCCGTGGGAGACGATGGGTTGGCCTGGGGCCTTTCTGTTGGCTTATAGATGGAAATTCATATTTCACCAAGTAGAAGCCGCTCGGGGAAATCTCAGCCTTTTTAAGGTTCGTTACGAAGAATTTGTTGTGCGGCCTGATGCGGTAATTAAGGATCTGGCGGAATATCTTGGGTGTGCAATATCCGGGAAGAAGGAAGGGCGAGAATACGAAATTCCAGAGGAGGAAAAACAAATTCATGGTTTGGTGCTTCGGGGGGTACCTGAGCGGCATCGTGCCGACGCTTGGCGGCGAACCTTGGGTTGGCTGAACCGGGTGATTGTGGAGACGGTTACCCGAAAGATGATGAAGCAGATGGGCTATAGCGGCGATGTGCTTTATGTTCCGAAAGCCGGAAGGTTGCTTATCTGGATTGTGGGTCTGTGCTTGAGTGGGGCGGCGGTATTTAAGCATTTTTGGCAACTGTGGGGGCATCGTTTCATGCGGGTTGCTAGATAATGCCGTGTGCTGAGCTAAAAGTTCAGCTTGAAAATGTGCTTGCTTATAGCCGTGTGGTGTGGAAAGCACGGAGCATGGGATGATTGATAAGGTGCAAGAAGTACGAACCAGGGGGATTGATCGGTTCCTTGGTGTGACAGCTGTTGCCACGATTGTACTCTATTCATTCGGGGCACTTACGGTAACCCATGTTGATGGGATAGCACTTATCCTGCTTACATTGATTGGTGTGGTGTCTGCATTATTTGGGTTTGAGCGTAGGCGATTTTTGCCCAAGACATTGTGGTATATCGGGGTTGCCGCAGCACTCATGGTGGCAATAGCTGTAGTGGCTTCGGTTGCGGCTGACTCTCCTCCTGAAGGCTTTCGGATGCTCGGGAGGTTGGGAAGGTGGTTGCTGTTTATACCGGCTGCGGCTGCTGTGTGGGCAGCGAGGAGGATCATAAAGCCTGATAAATTTGGTTGGATTTTTCTGAGTGGGGCAGCAATTGCGGCATTGTATGGGATAGTGCAAAGCCTTGTGCTGCACCGCCAAGCCACGGGTACGTCTGGAGTTTCGATCGATTATGGAACGATTCTCGCTATTCAGTCTTTCGTCGGTCTTATGCTGATTCAGGGTAAGACAAAAAGCGAAGGGAAAGAAATTGCCTTATGGCTTCTCTATGCAGTTAGTCTGGCCGGAGTTATCTTCTCGGGATCGCGTGGTGCGGTTGGGGTGGCCTTTGTTTTAAGTGTATGGGGTATCTATTGGGTAGCGCATGAGAGTTGGAAAGTCAATCAACGACTGCGGCGTACCTTTCTCGTGGCAAGCGGGGTTGGGATTATTGTCGCCTCTCCGTTCTTGGTTTCCAGTATTGTACGTGTTCGATTTCTTCGAGATTGGCAGCAGATTACGGCATTGCACTGGCCTACTGTCCCGCGTGTTTCTGCGTCGCCGGCATCGTTGCTGCTGTGTCCGAACACGGGCTCAATACTACATTCGTTGGCGGATCGCGCAGTGACAGGTGGTAGTGGCCTAGGAAATATAATTGTTGTGAGGAGTACACGGGAATCTTGGTCGGAATATCCTTGGTTAAAATGTATCGGTAATTCATACTTAAAAATTTCTAATGATAGCAAAAAAAACACATATCGTGTTCACATACCAGATGCCGTCCGATTGGACTCAAATATACCGGCATTAATCTTGGTGAAAGGATCGGCACTGTTTTCTCTTGGGGCCAAGGTTTCTGGTGTGTCAGTTAATTCGAGTGAGTGGAGACTTGTTAAGGTGCCATTCCAAGGAGAGCAAGATGGTTACCTGACAGTTGTGGTCAAGCCGGGAAACGATGTCTGGATTATTCCCACTCAGATAGTTCCAGGGCAATTTATTTTCCCGAGGGACTCCGGCACGGTGGAAAAGCGACTCTGGATGTGGCGTGGAGCTTTTCTTATGCTTTTTTCTCGACCGTTAATCGGCTATGGACTCGGAGGCTATCGGGAACAGGCGATGACACTGTCTTCTGAGGGACAAATCCCCGTGTACCTTGGAGGCACGCATGCTCATCCACACAACGATCTACTCTGGGCTGCGTCTTGGGGGGGGGTATGGGGCAGCATTGCATATGTCATCTTGTTATTGTCGATGGTATTCGCCTGTAGGTATGGGCGTTCCGCTGCTACAATAAACTATAAACTCTATCCCAGTATAGGGGGGGGCATCGCTTTTGGAATTTTTCTTGGTGGCCTTACCGAGGCGCTCTTTGTTCATGCATTGTTCAACTCGAGTCTGATCATAGTGTTGGCAACAGTGGTGTCACTGGCGGCAGCTGACACTGGTTCATTTGGAGAAAATTTGTATGTTAAAAGAAATGGAAAGTGAAGCAGCACGTGATGCACTGGCTTTCAGCGAATTCATGCGGGCTACTGGTACAAAAGTGTTAAATGAGGCAGGATCGTTGTGGGTGGAAGTGGCGCGAAGTGTGTATCAGGCTGTGCCGTTTGAGAATAAAATAAGTGCTGCGGCTATTGATTATGTAGCGGTGCATGCACATGGCGCCGGGGTTGTTCGGCATTGCTGCATGGACGGGGAAGGTGTCCCTTCATATCGTCATGTTATCAAGGCACCATATAGTATGAACTCATTATCTGGAAAGACGAGAAACCAAACGCGACGAGGATGTGAACGCTGTCGTACCGCGCCCCTTTCACCGGGAGAGGTATTAGCAGAGACGGGAAAGTTGAATGCGCTTACGTTTAGCAGACAGGGGAGACGTTTGACAATATCTAGGAGACGTTATTGGAAGCGTTACTTCGAGGCGGCATTGAAGTTTGATCAAGCTGAGTATTGGGGTGCTTGGGTGGGCTGCGATCTTGCGGCCTTCCTCTTGGCGTTCAGAATTGGTGTCACACGCAATATTCTTATTGTCAGATCAGATCCGAAATATCTAAATGCATATCCTAATAATGCACTTATCTATAATTATGCCATGTGGTCACTTTCAAAAGTTCAGGAAGCTGAGATATCTATCGGCTTCAAGCCGATTCAAGGTGAGTTGTCTGGACTAAAGAGATTCAAGGAGGGTATGGGATTTCGTAGGGAATATATAGAGGAGCGTGTATCTGTAGGCTCACGATTGAGTTTTATTCTATGGCCTATCTCCAGGCTGGCTGTAAGGTCGCTTCTGCGAATTGGTGTATCGTCGGAGATGCTCAGAAAACTTAACGGCTTGCAGGCGGTTTGTGAGTTACAGCTGAAGGGAAATGATGGATAAAGTGCATGAGATATTCATTATACTGATTTTGGTGGGTATGCTGGGTTGTTTTTATATCTACCTTGGTTACTTCTTCGTGTTGAAGATTATCTGTGTGATTACAGGACGAAAAGAGCGAAGACTCGAAGCGGGAGGAACATATATCTCCTCTGTAACCGTGCTGTTGACGGTATATAGAGAGAACTGGCAACTCAAAGAACGATTGATCAATATATTACAATCCGATGGGCTAGATGCAAAGCTGGAAGTTGTCGTCGTTTCTGACGGCCCAGATAGCGTTGCACGAGATATTGTGGCAAACTTTAAAGATAACAGGCTCGTGTATGTTGAGACCCCGATACATGCCGGTAAAAGCAGTGCACAAAACCATGCATTGCACATGATAACTTCGGAGGTGGTGGTTTTCACCGACGCAGATACGCGCTTCAATAGGACCTGTATGAGGGAGTTGCTCCGCCCATTCGTGGATCCTCGGATTGGTGCGGTGACTGGGAGACTTGTTCTGCAAACCTCGGAGATGGGTATATCTGAAGGTCACAAGGCATATTGGAATATTGAGTCGGACATCCGCGCTATGGAGAGTCGTTGCGGTCTTCTTGCCGTAGCGACGGGTGCTTGCTTGGCAGTACGAAGAGAATTAATTCCCGAGCTTCCGGGATATGTCGGCGAAGATTGCATAGTACCATTGGATGTCATCATACAAGGGAAACAGGTGATTTATGCGGAGCAGGCGATTGCTGTAGATAGTATGTTGCCCGCAATGCGGGCAGAGTTCCACACCAGGGTGCGTATGACATTGCGTAATTGGCAGGGCACGTTAAAGTATCGAAATTTATTAAATCCAATTTCTTATCCTAGGTATGCCTGGGCGTTATGGTCACATAAAATTTTACGTTGGTGCTCTCCGGTGTTTATCATTGTCTGGATTGTCGGTGCAACTGTGGGTGTGATAGAAAATACATGGTGGGGATATTTGGGAGTTTCCCCTTTGGTATTGATGTGCATTGGTTCACTGGTGGGATATACAGTTCGTAATAAGTCGTTGAAGGTTCGTTTTGTTCGGGGAATTCTTGGTTTTGTGGTAGCAAATACGGCATTTGCGGTGGCATTAATTTTGCTGCTTAGGGCAAGAAAGGTAACGGCATACAAATAGTGGAAGGGGCGTAGTAACTGTGATGAAATTATTGACTTGGATGGTTCTGGTACTAGGCCGTGTTCGAAAACTAGGTTTGCAGTATGCACTGTTCCAGGGTTTTTTTAAAGTTCATGATGTATATTTTGATTTCCGGTTTGGCGTTGATACGCGAGGAAGGATTTCAATCGAAAAATTGGGGGGGGCAGATGCCGTGATAGCCGCGGTTATCAGGCAACACATGTACTGTCGGTGAGACGGGTGTTCCAGGATATCAGCCTTTCGTCTGCTGACGTACTGATCGATATTGGGTGTGGCAAGGGACGGATACTAGCACTGGCATTGGCGATGCAATGCGGTTATGTGCGGGGTATAGATACATCGTCGGTTCTGTGTGGGTGTGCGCTAAGAAATTTAAATAAGTTATGTATGAGCCTTCGGCTCGAAGGCAAGCCGTTCGAAGTGGTAAACGAGGATGCGGCAGAGTATAAGTTCATGGGTGACGAGACAGTAATTTTTCTTTTTAATCCATTTGGGGCTAATACGGTAACTAAGCTTGTAAAAAATCTTTTACAGTCGATTGAGAATACGCCACACCGATGCCGTATCGTATATCGTAACCCAGTGTTTGGATCGCTGATTGGATCTCGACCAGAGTGGCGGAAAACCTATACAGGAACAGTTTTCGGCGATGCTTATGCAGTATTTAGTTATGAGGAAAATCATGGTTGAAAAAACGTGTAGGCGTGAGGATTTTCTTGCCTTTTCGCCCCCTGCAATCGGCGAGGAAGAAGTCGCTGCCGTAACGGAAGCGTTACGTTCCGGGTGGATTACCGCCGGGCCACGGGTCAGGGAATTCGAACAGGTGTTCGCCGAACGGGTGGGGGCGCCCGCAGCGCTTGCAGTGTCTTCCTGTACAGCGGCGCTTCATTTGGCGCTATGCGCACATGGCATTGGGCCTGGCGATGAGGTAATCGTTCCCACTATGACCTTCGCGGCAAGCGCAAATGTGGTGGAGCACGTGGGTGCTCGCCCGGTATTGGTAGACGTGGATGCGGATACATTGAATCTGTCGGTGGAGGCTGTGAGCCGGGCAATCACGACTCATACCCGAGCGGTCATGGTCGTGCATTACGCAGGTCATCCGGTGGATCTGGATGGTTTCCGTTCCCTATGCAATCAGCACCGGGTGGAGCTGATCGAAGATGCCGCCCATGCCGTAGCTTCGGCATGGAAAGGCAAGCCGGTCGGTTCGGGAGAAAACATGGCTGCGTTCAGCTTCTATGCGACGAAGAATCTCACGACCGGAGAAGGCGGCATGTTGACCGGCGCACCCGAGTTGATTGAGAGGGTACGCCCGCTTGCCTTGCATGGCATGAGCCGCGATGCCTGGCGCCGCTACAACAAGGGGGAGAGCTGGTTTTATGAAATTGTCGAGCCGGGATACAAGTACAATCTCACCGACCCTGCAGCGGCAATGGGTTTGGTGCAACTGGCCAAGCTGGAAGCGATGCAAGCGCGGCGTGAAGAGGTAGCAGATATTTACGATTCGGCCTGGAGCGGAAGTGGATTGGTGCGGATTCCCGTGGTACGCAAGGAGGTTGTAAGTGCACGCCATCTGTATCCGGTGCGGTTGGTTATCGAGAGATTGAGTATCAACCGTAATCGGTTCATTGAAGAGCTCTCGCGGCGCAATATTGGTACTTCGGTGCATTTTATCCCGTTGCATCGCCATCCCTACTATCGTGATCGCTATGGCTATCGTCCCCAGGCGTTTCCGGTCGCTGAGGATGCTTACCGACGCCTGGTTAGCCTGCCGTTGCATCCTGGTCTGTCCGCTGGCGATGTCGAGGATGTCGTTGGGGCGGTGAATAATGTGCTCGAAAGGTTTGCTCTGTGAGTAAGCCGAAACGGATATTTGACTTGGTGGTTGCCAGTGTTGGGCTGGTGATGTTGCTGCCATGGTTTGTGTTAGTGATTATTTTGATCAGGCTGGACGATGGTGGCCCTGCTTTCTTCCGACAAGTTCGTGTTGGTCACCATGGGAAGCCATTCAGGATCTGGAAATTCCGCACCATGCGGGTAGATGCCGGGCAAGGAGGTGGGCTGATAACTGCAGCAGGCGATCCCCGGGTGACGCGAGTGGGGCGTTGGTTGCGGCGAGCCAAGCTCGACGAGTTGCCGCAGCTAATGAATGTTGTTATGGGAAATATGAGCATGGTAGGGCCGCGGCCCGAGGTTCCCTACTACGTCGAGCAATACTCCGAAGGGCAGCGACGGGTGCTGAATCTCATGCCCGGTATTACCGATCCCGCCTCGGTCGCATTTCGCGACGAGGAAGTGGTATTGGCGCATTTTGACGATCGGGAGGCGGCCTATGTTCAGGAGATCATGCCGGAGAAAATCCGACTCAATCTGGAGTATGCCAGGTACGCCACCCTGTGGCGGGATATCGGCGTGATCCTGAAAACCTTGGGCGTGCTGGGGTATTTGCGTCGCGGGGGGTAAAATAGAGGCTGTCGCAAAATGGGGGTGATGTCGTGAGGAAGCAGGGGCTGAAGAGAGGTGAACCCAACCAGGTGCAGTTGGTGCCAAAAGGGCAGACTCCGGTAGTCTTGCGGCTTCGTCGCCTGTTTGTTTTCGTGCATGATTTGCTCTGGATTCCCGGTAGCTTGGCCCTGGGGTTCTGGGTACGGTTTGGCGGTTATACCCCGGCTCATCTTCTGGATCTTCGCAGAGTGGCGGAATTCGCAATACTCGCCCTTATTTGCCACAGTATCACGTTATGGTGGCGAGGTTGCTACCGGGGATTATGGCGCTTTGCGTCTATACCGGATCTGATCCGTTTGGTGCAAGCCGTGATTGTCGGGGCATTGCTTACGATGGCGGCGGCATTCGTCAGTGATCGGCTGACCGGCTTTCCCCGTTTGATTCTTGTGATCTATCCCTTTATTCTTTTCGGAGGGCTTGCTTCCGGGCGGTTACTTTATCGCGTATGGAGGGATCGCACTCTGCGTAGCACGTTTAGTGGCGGTAAACGGGCGGTGATCGTGGGAAGTGGTCAGGCGGGTGAAGCCTTGGTGAGGGATCTGGTGCGTCACCCAAGATATGTACCGATGGCGCTGGTCGATGATGATCCACAGAAACAGGGGCGGGAAGTTCAGGGTGTGCGGGTGCGTGGACGGATCGAAGATCTGGCGCGTGTTATCCGCCGTGTCGATGCCGATATTGTGCTCTATGCGATGCCTTCGGTGTCACGTCAGGTATTGCGCCGGGTATTGGGGATTTGCGAAGCTGCGAAAATTGCCTGTCTTACCCTTCCTTCCTTGGCCGATTTACCCCAAGGTCAAGTCGCGTTATCCGCTCTGCGGCCGGTTTTGTTCGACGATTTGCTTGGACGTGAGCCAATTCAAATCGGCAGCGAAAACGTCTCCATCTGGTTGGCCGATAAACGGGTGATCGTAACCGGCGGAGGTGGCTCAATCGGGTCGGAACTTTGCCGCCAGATCATGCGCGCCCATCCGGGGGTGCGGCTAATGATTATCGACAATGGGGAATATAACCTCTACCGGATTCAGATGGAATTGTGCAAGGAGTATGGGAA
Organism: Gammaproteobacteria bacterium; assembly: GCA_027018875.1. Lineage (GTDB taxonomy): Bacteria > Pseudomonadota > Gammaproteobacteria > JAKDMP01 > JAKDMP01 > JALUYA01. Next base: position 1,175 of record JALUYA010000047.1, on the reverse strand, counting down.
GCGGGTAACGTGCATTCTTGCTGATGTCCGGGATGCGTGTCGATTGGAACAATTATTTGTTGATTTTCATCCCCAGGTGGTGTTTCATGCTGCGGCTTATAAGCATGTTCCCCTTGTTGAACAAAATCCCTTGGCGGGTATCTTAGCCAATGTGGAAGGAACACAGGTTGTTGTTGAGACGACGATTCGGCACCGAGTTGAGCGGTTCGTGATGGTTTCTACCGATAAGGCGGTTTATCCGGCCAATGTTATGGGTGCGACCAAGCGGGTTGCGGAACTGATCTGCCTGTGTGCAAATGGCCAGTCATCAACTCGGTTTGTGGTAACTCGCTTTGGCAACGTACTGGGTTCCTCTGGTTCAGTAATCCCGCATTTTCAAAAGCAGATTGCCGCGGGAGGGCCGGTGACAGTTACCCACGAATCGATTATGCGTTATTTTATGCTGATTCCCGAAGCGGTGGCTTTGGTAATGGAAGCGGGGGCTTCGGTGCAGGATGGGGTTTTTGTACTGGATATGGGAGAGCCGGTACAAATCAAAGCTCTTGCTGAACAGCTCATCCGCTTGAGCGGCCTGGAACCGGGTCGTGATATTCAGATTGTCTACACTGGGTTACGTCCTGGAGAAAAATTGTATGAGGAACTGCTGTATCGGCAGGAGCGGCGATTGGGAACCGAGCATCCAAAACTTTTTATGGCGGCATCTACCAATTTTTCCGATCGTAAACGTATAAAACATTTAATAGATGACTGCATTAAGGCTTGTCGGGTCGGAAATCTAGATAGTGCTGTAAGTTTTTTGCACCAGATTGTTCCAGAGTGGATGACTCCGGATATAGCTCTAGGCAAAGTAGCTCCCACTTTTCGCACTGTCAAACCGGCTGAGTTGATTGAGCAAGATGGATACAAATCACTCGAACAAAAAAAATCAATAATACCGCTAACGGGAGCAGGAGGCGAGCGCCGGGGTTGATTTCCCGGGTAGCGGAAGCCGGTTTTTTTTGAAAATTGGAGATGGCTTCGGGATATGTGTGGCATAGTTGGCGCTTTAGCCGAGCGAGACGTTGTTCCGATTTTACTCGAGGGGCTGCGGCGGCTGGAGTACCGGGGCTACGACTCGGCGGGGCTGGCGGTGTTGACGGCGGGCGGGGAACTGGAGCGCGAGCGGGCGGCGGGAA
>JALUYA010000046.1 GCA_027018875.1 Gammaproteobacteria bacterium | reverse complement strand
GCACGGAGCAGTCCTATGTGCACTGGATCAAGCGTTTTATCCTGTTTCATGAGAAACGGCATCCGCGCGAGATGGGTGCTGCCGAGATCGAGGCGTTTTTGAGTGACTTGGCGGTGGCCCGGAATGTTGCCGCGAGTACCCAGAACCTAGCGCTGTCGGCCATTCTGTTCCTTTACCGCGAGGTGCTCGGTGTGGACTTGCCATGGCTGGAGGGGATTACCCGGGCCAGGAAGCCCGAGCGGCGCCCGGTCGTTCTGTCCCGTTCCGAAGTGCAGCGGTTACTGTATGAATTACCGGCCGACCTGCCGGGCTTGATTGCCCGGTTGCTGTATGGCACCGGTATGCGCTTGATGGAGGGGGTGCGGCTCAGGGTGAAGGATCTCGATTTGTCACGCGGCGAGATACTGGTGCGCGACGGCAAGGGCGCGAAGGATCGGGTCACGGTGTTGCCGCAAACCCTGGTGGAGCCCTTGCGGGCGCATTTGACGGTCAGGCGTTCGGTCTATGAGCGTGACCGGCTGCAGGGTCGTGCCGCCGTGTGGCTGCCGCATGCCTTGGCGCGCAAGTATCCACGCGCGGCGACCGAATGGGCCTGGCAATATGTGTTTGCGGCGGCGCGTTTTTCGACCGACCCCCGCTCGGGGGCCATAGGGCGGCATCACCTGAACGAGCAGCGGGTTCAGCGCGCGGTACGGGGCGCGGCGCGGCGGGCGGGGCTTTGCAAGCCCGTTTCGCCACATGTGCTGCGGCATTCCTTTGCAACGCATCTACTCGAATCCGGTTATGACATTCGCACGGTGCAGGAATTGCTGGGGCACAAGCATGTCGAGACGACCATGATCTATACGCATGTGCTCAATCGTGGCGGGCGCGGTGTGCGTAGCCCGCTGGATCAATAGCGCTGATGGCGAAGATGACCCCCGATTCCGGAGAATCCAGCAAAGTGCTCACTTTGAATCGGAACAAGGGTTCACCTTGGGTCGGAATCTTCCAACGTCGGGACCGGCGCCGCGACACGCCGCTGCAGTTGCCCGGGGTGATGCTTTTGAGGGATACGCGGGAGGCGGGAATGTCCGTCCGGGTCAGTGAACGAGGGGCAGCCAGGCGGCCAGGGCGAGCAGGGTGATGAACAATACGGGCGGGGTGAGAATCAGCCCCACTTTCATGTATTCTCCCCAGCCGATCGTCTGACCTTTGCGGGCCAGCACATGCAACCACAACAGGGTGGCGAGGCTGCCGATGGGGGTGAGTTTAGGGCCGAGATCATTGCCGATAATATTAGCGTAGATCATGGCCTCGCGGACGCCGGCGCCGAGGCCATGGGCCTGGTGGATAGACAGCGCGCCGACCAGTACACTCGGCATGTTGTTCATGATCGATGCCAGCCCCGCGGCAATGAAGCCGGTGCCGAGCGCCGCGGTGACCGGGCCGTGCCCCCCCAGCCATTCGAACGCGCGCGAGACGTAGGCGGTGAGCCCCGCATTGCTCAGGCCGTACACCACCAGGTACATGCCGAGGCTGAACAGCACGATTTGCCAGGGGGCATCCCGCAGGACCTTGCGCACGGGGATCACTCGGCCCCGCCCGGCGTGATGCCAGCGCCCGGCGATGCCGAGTAGCACCAGGGCCCCGGCGCCGGTAACGAAGGAGACGGGAATGTTGAAGGGCGCGGTGAGGAAGTAGGCGCCGAGCAACAGGGCAAGCAGCGGGAAACTGGCGCGGAAGACGAGCCGATCGCGGATTACCGCGGCCGGGGTTTCCAGTCCGCCAAGGGGGTATTCACGAGGGATGCTGCGGCGGAAGTAGAGCCAGAGTACGGTGAGCGTGGCGGCGAGAGCGGCCAGATCCACGGGCACCATGACCCGCGCGTAACGATCGAACAGAATGCCGAAGTAGTTGGCGCTGACGATATTGACCAGGTTGGAGATTATCAGTGGCAGGCTGGTGGTGTCGGCGACGAAGCCGGTGCCGATGGCAAAGGCGAAGGCCGCCCCCGGTTTGAAGCCGAGGCGCAGCAGGATCGCAAGTACGATGGGGGTGAGCAGCAGCGCCGCGCCGTCATTGGCGAACAGGGCGGCAATCATGGCGCCGAGCAGGATGATCAGCAGAAACAGCCGCCTTCCGTTGCCGCCGCCCCACTGGGCCACGTGCAGCGCGGCCCAGTGAAAGAAGCCCGCTTCATCGAGTAGTAACGAGATGATGATCAATGCTACGAAGGTAAAGGTGGCATTCCAGACGATGTGCCACACGATGGGAATGTCGTTTAAGGTGATCACGCCGGTGGCGAGCGCGATCGCGGCACCGCCCAACGCACTCCAGCCGATGCCCAGGCCCCGGGGTTGCCAGATGACGAGTATCAGGGTAACGACAAAAATCGCGATGGCGAGCATGGGGATGTTTGTATGTGGTGAAGCAAAGCGGTATTATAACCTCTAATCCATATATATAGTATCAGTTATATATTGTTTTCTCCTCCCGGCTTCTTTCGTGCCCTTGCCGATACTACCCGGCTTCGTTGCCTGGCGCTGATGCAGCGGCAGGGTGAGCTGTGCGTATGTGAAATGACTCATGCGCTCGGGATGGTGCAGCCCAAGGTCTCGCGGCATCTCGCCCTGTTGCGCGAGGCCGGGGTGGTGCAGGATCGCCGCGACGGGCTGTGGATTTTTTACCGGGTGCATCCCGACTTGCCCGGGTGGGCCCGGCAAGTGATCGCGGAGGTCGCCGCGGGAGTCGGTTCATACGAGCCTTATGCGGGGGATGCCGGGCGGCTAAAGAGCATGACCGATCGGCCGCGGGTCTCGTCCTGCGGCTGCTGACCGGGTTGTGGCTGCGTATGTGGCAGGGGCGGTTGCCACCGTTAGTCCCGGCGGGGGCGGGTTCCCGGCCAAATTAGCAGCAAGAGGCCGGCGGCGGCGATTACCCAGGTGGCCCAGGTGGGATGCCAGTCGAGACCCAGGAGCAGGGCAGCGGAGACGAGCAGCGCCGCGCCGGCCAGCTCACGCCGGTGGCTACGCCGCTCCAGGGCGAATTCACGCCGCAACTCGGCCCGGGATTTATCGTCAAGGCGCACTTCGAGTTCGCCGGCGAGGGCGCGCTGCAAGACATTGAACCCGAGCCGGGGTCCTTGGGCCAGCATGGGCCCGAGTTCGGATAAATCACGCCGTAATGCGCGCCAGGTCCCGCGCGGACCGCTGCGCTCGCGCATCCATTCTTCGAGGTAGGGCTTGGCGGTATGCCACAGGTCGAGATCCGGGTAGACCATCCGTCCCAGCCCCTCGATGTGCAGCAGGGTTTTCTGTAGCAGGGTCAACTGGGGCTGTATTTCCATGTTGAAGCGCCGGGCGACCTGGAACAGGCTGAGCAGTAGTTGTGCAAAGGAAATTTTCTTGAGCGGGCGGTTGAAGATCGGCTCGCACACCGAGCGGACACCGGCGGAAAACTCGTTGATCGGCGTGTCCTTCGGTACCCAGCCGGATTCGACATGCAGCCTGGCCACCTTGTCGTAGTCGCGGTTGAAAAAAGCCAGGAAATTTTCGGCGAGGTAGCGCTGATCCTCGGGGTTCAGGGTGCTACAGATGCCGAAATCGACCGCGAGGTAGACGGGGAACTCCGGATCCGTGGCATCGACAAAGAGATTACCCGGGTGCATGTCGGCATGGAAGAAGTTGTAGCGGAATACCTGGGTGAAGAAGATTTCCACCCCGTATTCCGCTAACCGCTGCAGGTTGACGCCGGCGGCGCGCAGCGCGTCGATGTCATCGATCGGAATCCCGTGGATTCGCTCGAGTACCAGTACGCCGCGGCGGGTATGATCCCAGTCTATCTCGGGAATGTAGAGCAGCGGGGAGTCCTCGAAGTCGCGTCGCAGCTGCGCCGCGTTGGCGCCCTCCTTGACCAGGTCGAGCTCGTCGTGAATGCTCTTGTCATATTCGCCGATAACTTCCCGGGCATGCAGCAGGCGGGCATCGGGCAGGTAGCGTTCGGCGAGCCCGGCAAACAGGTACATGAGCGAGAGGTCGGTTTCGATTACGCGGCGGATTCCCGGGCGGAGAACTTTAATGACGACTTCGCGGCCGTCGTGCAGGCGGGCGGCATGTACCTGGGCGATGGAGGCTGCGGCGAGCGGGGTTTCGTCGAACTCGGCAAAGGCCGTCTCCAGGCTCTGGTCATAGATTTCTTCGAGCATTCGGCGTGCCAATTTGCCATCGAACGGCGGCACCTGGTCCTGTAGCTTGGCCAGCTCAGCCGCATAGGCGGGGGGCAGCAGATCGGCCCGGGTCGACAGCATTTGCCCGAACTTGACGAAAATCGGGCCTAAACTTTCCAGGGCCTTGCGCACTCGTACCGGGGTGGGATCACTCCGGACTTGCAGTACGACCCAGGGCCTGAGATAACGTAGAAAGCGAAAGGGGCGGAGCCAGGGTGCGCCGAGGATCAGGTCATCGAGTCCATAGTGGAGCAGGGTCCAGTTGATGGTGGTAAAGCGGAGAATTTGACGCAGGTAATTCATCCGCCACGATCCAGCCGCTCGATGCGTTTACCTAGGCGTTCAACATCGTCGCGAAGTTTTTCAACCTCGGTGAAAAAGGTCTCGATCTCTTCGCGCGAAGGCAGCAACCGCGTTTCATATTGGAGGTATTCTCCGGCTTGGGTTCCCAGCCGTTGCCGAGTGTCTTTGAGAAGGGCGAAGAGGGTGCCGGCGGTACGTTCCAGCACGTGGGCCGGCCCATCACCCAAACGCTGGGAAATGCTTTCCCAAGCCGCGCGAGGAACCCGTGCCATGAGGTGGGCCAGGCCTTGCACCAACTCGGCATCGCCACTTACATCCAGCCCGCGAGGGTTGCCGCTACGGGCGGCCGCGGCTAGGTTTCCCAGGTGTCCGCGAACCGTCGCTTGGGGATTTTCGAGGGACCCGGCCAGATGGAGTTCCCGAGCTTGAATGGTAATCGAAACGATCAGGCGCAGATCCTCTATCTCGACAAGGAACTGGCGGCCGTCTAGCTCGGATAAGCCGCGCTGGGCAACCGGATCGGCGGCGAAGGCGGCATTGAGAATGCGTTCGAGCGGCTCCAGCAGCAGCCGTGGAAGCGATTTGGAAGCGTTCATAGTTTCCACCCTAAATGTACGGCGACGATGCCCGAGGCCAGGTTGTAGTACCGCACGCGCTCCAGTCCCGCGGTTTGCATCATCGCCTTGAGCGTCTTTTGGTCCGGATGGCGGCGGATCGATTCGGCCAGGTAGCGGTAACTGGATTCATCGCGGGCAACGTAGCGGCCGAGCCGAGGCAACACGCTGAAGGAATAGAGGTCGTAAGGGCGGCGAATCGGGCCATAGGGACGGGAAAACTCGAGCACCAACGCCCGGCCACCCGGCGCCAGTACTCGCTGAATTTCCGCTAACGCGCTTTCCTTGCGGGTTACATTGCGCAGCCCGAATCCAATCGTTACGCATTGGAAATGATTATCGGGGAAAGGCAGAATCTCGGCATTGGCGACGGCGTAATGGAGCCGGCCGCCGAGCCCGGCATCGAGTAGCTTGCCGCGTCCCTGGGTAAGCATGGCCGGATTGATGTCGGTCAGTATCACTTCGCCTTCGGGGCCGACCTGGCGAGTCATGAGGCGGGCGAGGTCACCCGTCCCCCCTGCCAAGTCGAGCGCCCGGTTGCCGGGGCGCAACCCGGTATGAAGCAACGCGAAACGCTTCCACAGCCGGTGTAACCCGAATGACATCAAGTCGTTCATCAGGTCATAGCGCGACGCTACCGATTCGAATACGGCGCGTACCAGTTGGGTCTTTACCTCGGGCGGAACCTGGCGGTACCCGAAATCCGTTGTCTCTTCCATCATGTACGACCCGGAGAGCGGAAACATCTCATTTTACGGGACATGAAGGGGTGACTGGGAATTTCAGTGTCCCAGCGCATGCGCCAGGCGCTTTTGATAGGCCGGCCAGAGGGATTCGAAGTTTTCCCCCAGCTCGCGCAGTAGCCGCCAGGAATACAGCCCCGAGTCATGGCCATCGTCAAAAATGATACAGATCGCGTATTGACCAACGGGTTCGATCGCCCGGATACCGACATTTTCCTTACCGGATATGAGCAGCCGCGGCTTGCCGTGTCCGGTTACCTCGGCCGAGGGGGAGAATACCCGCAGATATTCGAAGGGCAGGTGGTATTCCACCCCATCGTCGAAGCGCAGGAACAGCTCCCGTTCCGCGCGGCGGGCGCGAATTTCAACGGGACGCGGGGGATGGATAGGGGGCGGGGATTGCATGAGTTTCTCGCGGCTGGGATTTGATGCCGGGGGTTGCCGCCGGCCATGGGGTTCGGGCGAATTCAAAGGATGTAACGGGAGAGGTCTTCATCTTCGACTAAATCCGCAAGCTGTTCATCGACATAGGCCGCATTCACCTCCACCTCGCTTCCCGAGCGGTCGGGGGCGACAAAGGAAAGGTTTTCCAGCAGTCGCTGCATGGCGGTCTGCAGCCGCCGGGCACCGATGTTTTCGGTATGCTCATTCAACTGATGGGCCAGCTCGGCAATCCGGCGTACTCCGTCGGTGGTGAAGCGTAGCTGCACCCCTTCGGTCGCAAGCATAGCGACATACTGTTTGGTGAGCGCGGCCTTGGGCTCGGTCAGAATGCGGACGAAATCCTCGACGCTGAGGGCACTCAGTTCGACTCGGATCGGTAGGCGGCCCTGCAGCTCAGGGATCAGGTCCGAAGGCTTGGTGACGTGAAAGGCTCCCGAGGCAATAAACAAGATATGGTCGGTTCGCACCATGCCGTAACGGGTATTGACCGTGGAGCCCTCGACCAGGGGCAGCAGGTCGCGCTGCACGCCTTCGCGGGAGACATCGGTGCCGGTGTTTTCGCCGGCTCTGCGGGCGACTTTGTCGATTTCATCGATGAATACGATTCCGTTTTCCTCGCATTGGCGCACCGCTTCATTTTTGATGTCGTCTTCATTGACGAGTTTTGTCGCCTCGTCGTCTTCGAGCAGGCTGCGGGCCTCGGCTACCTTGACCCGGCGTTTTTCACGCCGTTGTCCGGAGATGCCGCGGAACATGTTTTCGAGCTGGCCGGTCATCTCTTCCATTCCGGGCGGCGCCATGATTTCGAATCCCGCCTGGGGGGGGCTGATTTCCACTTCAACCTCGCGTCCGTCGAGTTTTCCCTCGCGCAGTAATGTCCGGAGCTTGTTGCGGGTCTCGTTATGAGCGGGGTTGGGTGGAGCGGGTTCATTGGCGAATCCAACCGGGTTGGAGCTGCGGGGCAAGAGCGCATCCAGTAGGCGTTCCTCGGCACTTTCCTGGGCCCGTATGTGGACCGCGGTCAGCGCGCGGCGGCGAGCCGTTTTTACCGCGGTTTCCACTAAATCGCGAATGATCGAGTCCACTTCACGTCCCACATAGCCCACTTCGGTAAATTTAGTCGCCTCGACCTTGAGAAAGGGGGCATCGGCCAGGTTTGCGAGCCGCCGGGCAATTTCGGTCTTGCCAACGCCGGTCGGGCCGATCATCAGGATGTTTTTAGGCATGACTTCGGTGCGTAATTCGCGAGGCAGCTGCATCCGCCGCCAGCGGTCACGCAAGGCTAACGCAACCGCCCGCTTAGCCGCCTCCTGGCCGACGATATAGCGGTCGAGTTCCGCGACGATTTCGCGCGGGGTCATGGTTTCACTCATGCGGGGTCTCCGTGGTCAGGGTCTCGAGGGTCAGGTGGGCATTGGTATAAACGCAGATTTCACCGGCGATTGTCAATGCGGTGCGGGCGATGGCGGGAGCGGGCAGTTGGGACTCCCGGATCAAGGCCCGGGCGGCGGCCAGGGCGTAGGCACCGCCGGAGCCGATCGCTATCATGCCGTCTTCGGGTTCGATAACATCGCCGTTGCCGGAAATCAGCAACGAGGTTTCGGTATCGGCTACCGCCAGCAGGGCCTCCAGCCGGCGCAGCACCCGGTCGCTGCGCCACTCGCGGGCGAGCGCCACCGCGGCACGGGTCAGGTTGCCGCTTACCCGCTCCAACTCGCCTTCAAAGCGCTCGGCCAGGGTGAAGGCATCGGCGGTACCCCCGGCGAACCCCGCCAGCACCCGTCCGTCGGCGAGGCGTCGAACCTTGCGGGCATTGCCTTTGAGAATGGTGTCGCCCATCGAAACCTGGCCGTCGCCTGCCATTGCCACTATCCCGTCGCGGCGTACGCAAAGGATGGTGGTGCCGTGGTATTGATCCATAGTGTCCGTCCCCTTGGTGGGTAAGTTCGTTGCTTGCGCGAGGCGCTGCCCACACGGCAACTTGGCTCAGGGTTCCCGGCGGTCAATCTTGTCGCCGTCATGTTGGCGTTGAGCACGCGGGTGTGCCTGGTCATAAGTGTGGGCAAGATGTTGAAAATCAAGGTGGGTGTAAATCTGGGTGGTAGCGAGGCTTGCATGTCCCAGCAGTTCCTGTACCGCACACAGGTCGCCGCTGGATTCGAGCAGGTGGGTGGCAAATGCGTGGCGCAGCAGGTGAGGGTGTATCCGACGGTTTAGCCCGCGGCGGTGTCCCCAATGGGCGAGACGGGCCTCGATCGAGCGGTGGGCCATGCGTCCGCCGCGGCGGGTAACGAAAATGGCCGGTTCACCGGGGGCGGCAATTTCCGCTCGCCGCTGCAGCCAGACCTGAATGGCGGCTTGAGCCTTGTGACCCACCGGCACGATGCGGCTCTTGCTGCCCTTGCCCGTGACTCGGACCAGTCGTTCGCCGAGGTCGATATCACCGAGATCGAGTGCGGCAAGTTCACCCAACCGCAGCCCGGAAGAGTAGAACAACTCCAGTATGGCCCGATCACGGCAGGCCTCGAGACTGGTGGAGGAGTCGATTTCCACCAGCCGTGCGGTTTCGTCCACGTCGAGACAAGGTGGCAGGCGACGTACGCTTTTAGGTGCCCGTACCCCACGGGTGGGGTTGGTGGGCCAAGCTTCGTGGCGTAGTGACCAGCGGGAGAAGGTACGCAGTGCCGCGAGGGTACGGGCAAGGCTCCGGGCGCTGATCCCGCGGTGATGGCGCTCGGCAAGGTAGCGGGTCAGGGCGGCGGGGGTGAGGTCGCCCCAAGTGGTGATGCCGGCCGCCGTGCACCACCGGGCCAATGTTTCCAGGTCGCGGCGATAGGCCGCCACGGTGTGGCGGGACAGGCGTCGGATCCGGGTCAGGTGATCGAGAAAACGCTCGCGCGTCGCGTCGGATTGGGGAGTCATTGCCGGAGTGCGCTTACCGCGGCGCTTGCCAGTGTGCCGAGCCGGGTCAGGTAGGTGGTATCGAGACCGGGGTGGAAATGCCCGGCCTTATCACTCGCCAGGGCGATAAACCCCCAGTCTCCATTTGGGCCAAGCGGGACAAAGGCGGCCGATGCGAGTTGGGTGTTCCCCGGGAAGAGGCTTTGCCGGCGGGATTGGGACAATTCCCGACACACGGGGTGAGTGTGCAGTAACTGGGCCAGACCATCCAGGCGCAAGGTATCGCGGGCGATCCGTCGGATATCGGCAGGGATCCGCAGCGGCGCATCGAGATAGATCAGGATATCTACGGCACTGATCTCGAACTCGGCGCAGAGCCGTTCCTTGAGTATGCTCAGTCGGGCGGATGCATCGGAGCTTTCCAGCAGGGCGGTGGCGAGGTTGTGCAACCGGGCCAGCAGGTGGTCGTTTTCGCGGGCGACCTCCATCCAATCCACCAGGCGCCGTTCCAGTTGATGATTTTTCTGGCGCAGCACTTCCACCTGGCGCTCTAGCAGGGAAACGGCGCCACCGGAAGGATGGGGAATGCTAAGCTGGGTCAGGAGCTTGCGGCGCTGGCGGAAGAAATCCGGGTGGGCCAAAAGGTAATCGGCAATTGCCTGCGGCGAAAGCTCGGCTCCAGGGTCCGGGTGGTTATTGCCGGTCATATAGCTCTCCTTGGAATACACGAACCGCGGGGCCGGTCATCCAGACACTTTCTCCGGGGCCTTTCCAGGAGACCTTGAGACTGCCGCCGGGTAGTTCAACCTGAACCTCGGATTCTAGCCAACCCTTGATTCGACCCCATACCACCGCCGCACAGGCGCCGCTGCCACAGGCCAGGGTTTCTCCGGTGCCGCGTTCCCAGACGCGTAGGCCAATGTGGTTGGGAGCGCGTAATTCGAGAAACTCCACGTTGGTGCGCTCGGGAAACAGGGGATGGGTCTCGATCGCCGCCCCCAGTTCCGTTACCGGGGCCGCGGCGAGATTCTCCACTTTGAGTATGGCATGCGGGTTGCCCATCGAGACCGCGCCGATCTCGACGTTAAGTCCGTTGACTTCCAGGGCATAGCCGGGTGCCTGGCGGGGGGCGAGGAAGGGGATGACGGCCGGGGTGAGCAGCGGAGGATCCATATTGATGGTCACCAGGCCGCCAGGCACGATCCGGGCCTCGACCCGGCGATGTCCATCATTGAAAATGAGTGTCTTACCGTCCAGGTAGTTCTGCTCGCAGGCGTAGCGGGCCAGGCAACGCATGCCATTGCCGCATTGCCCGGCGCGGCTGCCGTCGGCATTGTAGATGCGATACCCCAACTCCGCCGGCCGGGCGCCGGGTTCCAGGATCAGGAGTTGGTCAAAACCAATGCCATGATGGCGATCGGCAAGCGTGCGGATCTGCCGGGGATCGAGGGAGCACGGGGTGTTCATGGCATCGATGATGATGAAATCGTTGCCCAGTCCATGCATTTTGCAAAAAATCAAGCCGCGAATACCGGATGCAGGCTTTCTGTTCTCGCGTTCAGGCAATTCGACGATGGGGGTTCTCCAGTAAACTTAAACCAATTATAGACGCAGTGAGCCGGATCATACGGCAAAAGCGGTCATTGCAGGCTATACTTTGGAAAATTATCCTGCGGGAGTTTCCGTGCGTACGATATTAGTGCTAAATGCCAAGGGTGGCTGCGGGAAAACCACGCTGGCCACGCAAATTGCGGCTCATTATGCCAACGAGGGGGCGAAGGTGGTGCTGGCCGACTTCGATCCCCAACGTGGCAGCATGGATTGGCTGGCTTCGCGGAGCCCTGACTATCCCCCGATCATCGGGCTTGACGCGGTTGACGCGGGGTTGCGTCACTTGCCCCGTGCCGCCGAGGTGTTGATCGTTGATGCCCCGGCGCGGCTGCACGGTGCGGAGCTAACCGATCTCGTACGCCGGGCGGAAACGCTGTTGATACCGATTCTGCCCTCGCCAATCGATATAAATGCTGCCTCCCGGTTTCTCGATGAGTTGGTTGCGGTGCCGTCGGTTCAGCGGCGCGAGGCGCGCATCGGACTGGTGGCTAACCGGGTGTTGGAGCATACCCGTATTGCCGGCGTGCTCGAAGGTTGGCTGCGGAAATGCCGCGAGCCCTTCATCGGCCAATTGCGGGAGACACAAAATTATGTTCGCGCCGCGGTCGAGGGCAAGAGCGTATTCGAGTTGCCGGCCTATATCGCCTGGCCGGATTGGGCCCAGTGGGAGCCGATCCTGGCCTGGCTGGCGAGCCGCCGCAGCTTGCCGTCACGCTGATTCTTGTTCCGTGGCCGAGGCGGTAACCAGGGAGGCGGCTCATGCAGGCCCCAGGCCTGCCGGCGTCGGGGCTACCGGTTAAACCTCCTTATTCAGCGCCCCCGTCAGTTCGCAGGCCCGGGTGAGGCCATGCCGGGAAAGGTAGTCGCGTATCCCGGCATTGATTTTCCGGCACACCAGGGGGTCGCGAAAAAGGGCCGTACCGATGCCGACCGCGGTGGCGCCCGCAAGCAGGAATTCGACCGCATCGTGCCAGTCCGCCACACCCCCCTGGCCGATGATCGGGATGCCGTGCCGACGGGCGACCGCATAAACCTGATGTACCTTTAGCAGTGCGACCGGTTTAATGGCCGGACCCGACAACCCACCCTGGCCATGGCCGATGACCGGGCGGCGGTGCTCGATATCGATTGCCATGCCCGAGAGGGTGTTGATTACGGCAAGCCCGTCGCTGCCCGCCTCGATACAGCGCCGGGCGTTGGCGGCGATATCCGCCTGGTTGGGCGATAGCTTGGTGATCAACGGCTTTCGGGTTGCGGCCCGGCAGGCCTCGACCACCCGGGCGGACATCGCCGGGGAGTTACCGAATATCATGCCGCCCTCCTTGACATTGGGGCAGGAGATATTGATCTCGATGGCGTCGATCGGCGAGTCGTCGAAGACGCGGCAGACCTCGGCGTATTCCTTCACCGTTGCGCCCGCGATATTGGCGATCCAGCGGGTGGCGGAAAAGTCGAGGCCGGGCAGGATCCGCTCGACCACGGCCCGGGCGCCGGGATTTTGCAAGCCAATGGCATTGAGCATACCCATCGGAGTTTCATAGACCCGGTGGGGGGGATTGCCGAGGCGTGCCCGCAGGGTCGTTCCCTTGAGGCAGACCGCCCCGACTTCGGTGTGGGAGAATCCCGCAATCCGCGGGTATTCGTGGCCGAACCCCACGCAACCGGAGAGCAACACCAGGGGGGAGTTGAACGCCAAGCCGAGAAAGTCCATCCTGAGCGGGTCTTCCGCCGCACTCCGCCGATGTTCGATATTGTTCTCTATCATCCGGAAATTCCGCCTAATACCGGTAATATCATAAGGCTGGCGGCCAATGTCGGCGCCCAACTCCATTTGGTGCACCCCCTGGGGTTTAGTCTGGATGATCGGCGGTTGAGGCGCGCCGGCCTGGATTACCATGAATTGACCGTGGTTCACGAGCATCCCGACTTTGCCACCTGCATGGCCCGGCTGGGCCCGCGGCGGTTGTTTATGCTGTCGAGCCGGGGGGAAGTCGCCTACGATGCGGTCCACTATGTTTGTGGTGACGTCTTGGTGTTCGGTTCCGAGACCCGCGGCTTGCCACGAATGCTGCGCGAGACGGTCCCGATGCACAGGCGGCTGCGCATACCGTTACGTCCCGGTAATCGCAGCCTCAACCTGTCCAATGCCGTTGCCGTGGTGGTTTACGAGGCTTGGCGGCAGCAGGGATTTTCCGGTGCTCAAACCCGGCGATCCCCGCCCGGCGCAGCTCATCCGGAGGAGGATTCCTCGTCGATAAAGCTGCGCAGCCGCTGAGAGCGCGATGGGTGCTTGAGCTTGCGGATCGCTTTTGCTTCGATTTGACGAATTCGCTCGCGGGTCACCTCGAACTGTTTTCCCACATCCTCGAGGGTGTGATCGGTGTGAGTCCCAACCCCGAAGCGCATGCGCAGCACCTTGGCTTCACGCGCGGTCAAGGTGGCCAGTACCGAGTGCATGGCCTCGCGCAGGCCCTCGTTCATGGCGGCGTCGTCCGGTGCGGTAACCGCCATGTCTTCGATGAAGTCACCAAGGTGTGAATCCTCGTCATCGCCAATGGGGGTTTCCATGGAAATCGGTTCCTTGGAGATGCGCATGACCTTGCGTACCTTGTCCTCCGGCATTTCCATCTGCTCGGCAAGTTCCTCCGGCGTCGGGTCACGGCCCAACTCCTGGAGCAGGTGACGCTGAACGCGATTGAGCTTGTTGATGGTTTCAATCATATGGACCGGGATGCGAATAGTGCGGGCCTGGTCGGCGATCGATCGGGTGATGGCCTGGCGGATCCACCAAGTTGCATAGGTGGAGAATTTATACCCGCGGCGGTACTCGAACTTATCCACGGCCTTCATCAGTCCGATATTGCCTTCCTGGATCAAATCCAGGAATTGCAATCCACGGTTGGTGTATTTTTTAGCGATGGAAATAACGAGCCGTAGGTTGGCCTCGACCATTTCTTTCTTCGCCCGTCGGGCCTTGGCTTCGCCGATGGAGATTTGCCGCTGGAGTTCCTTCAGTTCGCAAATCGGTAATCTCAGATCTTTCTCAAGCCCGATAAGTTGTTGCTGCAGAGTAAGGATTTCCTCTTTACGAGCCCGGATCGCTGCGGACCATTTGCGCTTGGCCCGGATCTGGCGCTCGACCCACTCCAGGTCGATTTCGTGCCCCGGGAAGCTACGGACGAAATCCCGCCGTGGCATGCCGGCTTCATCAACGCAGATGCGCATGATCTTGCGTTCCCGGGTACGAATATAATTGAATTTCTCTTTAACGTGCTGAAGCAAAAGTTCGTGCAGGCGGGGGGTAAGCCGGAGTTCTTTCATCAGGCGGACGATTTCCTCACGGTTGTGCCGGGAACTTTTTGCATCGTGCCCATAACGGGCCAACGCAGTAGCGAACTTTTTATGCTGCCGGGCAATCAATTCCATGTGTTCGCCGAGGCGCTTGTGATCCAGGCCTTCGGCGGGGTTGGTCGGGCGGCGCTGCTTGCCGCTTGGATGTTTAGACTCGATCTTGACCTCGGCCTTGATATCGCCATCGTCGGCATCGATGCTTTCGTCCATGAGATCGGTTGGATCGATGGTTGGTGAGCCGTTATCTTTTTCTTCTTCAGTTTCCGCTTCATGCTCGGCAATGATGAATTCGTTGAATCCGGTTAAAATCTCGGTTATACGTTGCTCACCGGTTTTGGCTCGATTGTATTCGGAAAGCAATAGTTCCGAAGCAGTGGGTATTGCGCCGATGGCCGAAAACATTTGGTCCAGCCCGGCCTCGATACGTTTGGCAATGTTGATTTCCCCCGCTCGGGTGAGCAGGGAGACTTGTCCCATCTCCCGCATATACATCCGTACGGGATCGGTGGTTCGCCCCAGTTCGACGTTGACGGCAGCCAGAACGGCGGCGGCCTCCTCGGCGGTATCTTCATCGGTGATCTGTTCCCCGGCCAGCATGAGCATATCGGCATCGGGCGTGGTTTCGAAAACCGTGATCCCCATGTCGTTGATCATGTTGACAACGTCTTCTATCTGTTCCGGGTCGACCACGTCATCGGGAAGGTGGTCGTTGATGTCCGAATAGGTTAGATAGCCTTGTTCTTTGCCAAGGGTGATCAGGTTACGGATCTGTTCGCTACGATTTTCACTCATCATACACGCCAGAAAGGCGGAAAACACTTTATTCTAACAAATGTAGAAAATTATTCCCGGGTTTTTTGTTTGGCCATTCGAATCTGTAATTGTCGCAATCGTTGACGTTCTTCCGGCCCGAGTTCCCGGCCCGATCTCAGGGTATTTTCCAGGCGCTCATATTCGGCTCCGATCACGGCCTCGCTGGCGAGATGGAACAGGGTGTGACGAAATTCCTCCGCCAGGCGGGATTCCTGTCCCTCTTGTGCCAATTGCCAGATCGAATCCCGGTATTCGTACGGAATTCGTCCTAAAAAAGATGCGTCCGGATGTGTCCGCCAACGTTCCAGTAACCCGGCAGTGTTTAGATGGGGGTTGTGTTCCAAGGTTTCAAGTAGCTGCCGCAGAATTTCGGATCCCGCCAATGTCAAGCTGGATAGGTCGACTTGCGGTGGATTGGCGGCAATTTCGGCCGGAGCGGCGATCAGCAGGGCAATTGCGCGTTTGATTGTCGGGTCGCAACGTGGTGGACGCGCAACATGGGGTGAAGCTGGCTTTGCGCGGGTGGGTGCCCGTTCGGCCTGCATCAATCGCATCATCCGCTCGACGGACAATCCCACTCGTTCGGCGGCTTCGGCCGTGAGCATTTCCCGATAGATGTCATCGTGAATGCGAGCCAGCAACGGGCGCAGCGCTCCGGCAAATCGGGCACGTTCCTCGGCCCCTGCAAGCCGGTCGGGGTGCAGGTTTGCCAGCAGGTACTCGGAACCGGGTTGAGCCGAATCGATGGTTGCGGCGAAAGCGGCAAGCCCCTGGCGGCGGACCAAGCTGTCGGGATCTTCGCCCGGGGGTAGAAACGCAAAACGGACGCTGCGGCCCGGCGTAAGCAGGGGGAGCGTCTGTTCCAGGGCACGCCAGGCGGCGCGTTTGCCGGCCGAATCGCCGTCGAAGCAGTAGATCACTTCGTCGGCGCCGGCGCGGAACAGCTGCTCGACCTGGCGTTCGGTGATGCTGGTACCGAGGGTGGCGACGACTTCCCCGTAACCGGCCTCTGCCAGGGCAATTACGTCGAGATAGCCTTCCACGACCACGATATGTGTCAGGCGTTGGTTACGCTGGCGGACTTCATAGAGGCCATACAGGAGGCGACCCTTATGAAATACCGGGGTTTCAGGCGAATTAAGGTATTTGGGCTGGGCATCGCCCAGGGCACGCCCACCAAACCCGACGGTACGTCCGCGAGTATCCCGAATGGGCAGCATCAGCCGCTGGCGAAAGCGGTCATAGTAGCCCCTGGAGTTGCGGGAAAGCAGCCCGGCGGCCAAGGCGGTAGCGGGAGAGACCGGGGTTTGGCATAGCGCCTTGGCGAGGGCATCACCGTCACCCGGCGCGTACCCGATTCCGTAGTTTGCACTGGCGTCGGCGCCTATGCCCCGGTGGGTCAAATAGGCCTTTGCCTCGGCGGAATGTGTCAGTGCCTCGGTGTAGTAACGCTGTGCTCGCGCCAAGACTTCAAATATCTCGGTGTGGGGATTGACCGGGGTGCCGTCGCGAGGCACCTCAAGGCCCATTTCCGCGGCAAGGCGTTCAATGGCCTCGACAAACTCCAGATGCTCGTAGCGCATCATGAAGCCGATCACGGTGCCGTGCGTACCGCAGCCAAAGCAATGAAAGAACTGTTTCTGAGGGCTGACCGTGAAGGAGGGAGTCTTTTCCTGGTGAAATGGGCACAGACCGGCAAATTCGCGACCCTGGCGTTTTAGTTGTACCCGTCGCCCGATGATTTCAACGATATCGGCGCGGGTGACCAGCTCGTCGATAAAGTTTTTCGGAATCAGTCCGGACATTCAGGTCGGGCCGCAGGCCGGTGGGTCATACTCGGGGGCAAGGGCATGGTTTGGCATGTGGCAAGAATAGCGCAGACGCCGAGACGATGTTCACCGGGGGATGCGTCGGGGCGGGCTCCACCCGCAAATTCACCCGGCGGCCGCCGACGGGTGGTGGGGTGAGGGCTCAGGGCGAGAGAATTTCGCGTACCCGGCGGCTGACCTCGGACATTCGGGCTCGCCCGGCAAGCCGGGCCTTGAGCAGTCCCATGATCCGGCCCATATCGGCGCTGGAGGTGGCCCCGGTTTCATGGATTACGCTGCGAATCTCGGCCTCGAGATGTTCTGCATCGATCGGTTCCGGCAGATAGCTCTCGAGCAGGCGGGCTTCAGCCTCTTCTTTACGCGCGCGCTCTTCCCTGCCGGCCTTACGGAATTGCGTGGCCGCCTCGAGGCGTTGCTTGATCAGTCTTTCGAGAATCCCGATGACCTTGGCGTGCGGCAAATCTTCTCGGGTGCCGCTGTCGATCTCATGTTGCTGGATGGCGGCAATTGCCATTCGTATGGCGCTGACCCGGTCGGTATCCCGCGTCTTAAGGGCGGTTTTTAAATCATTCTTGAGACGGGCCTTGGGGTGCATGGCATACAAGAATCAGTAAAGGCGCCTGCGGCGCGAATGATCCCGGGAAATGCGCTTCGCATAACGTTTTACCGCGGCGGCACGCTTGCGTTTACGTTCCTGGGTGGGCTTTTCATAATGTTCGCGGCGGCGAAGCTCGGAAAGGATTCCCGCCTTTTCACAGGCGCGTTTGAAGCGGCGCAGGGCCACATCGAATTGTTCGTGATCTCGTACTCGTACCGTCGGCATGCAAGGAAACACTTTATTGCTGAATTGAGCATTATACCTTATCAGATTCTGTAATGAGACAAGTTCACCTTTGCCCGGCCGTCAGGCGCAGTAATTGTTTCAGCGGTATCTCCAGGCTTTGATCGTCGGGGGCGACCAGCGTGGCGTGGCCGAGTTTGCGTCGCTCGCGCGCGGCCTTGTCGTAGGTGTGAAGATGCAATCCGGGGATTGCAAGTAAATCCCCCAGTGCGGGTATTTCCCCGATCAGGTTTACCATGGCGCTTGATCCCAGGGCATCGGTTCGCCCCAGGGGGAGATCGAGAATAGCGCGAATATGGTTTTCAAACTGGCTGGTTACCGCGCCCTCGATGCTCCAGTGCCCGGAATTGTGAACCCGAGGCGCCATCTCGTTAGCGATCAACCGGCCTTCTGATTCGAAGAACTCCACCGCAAGTACCCCGGCGTAGTCGAAGTGCACCAGCAGACGTTCAACCTTTTCACGGGCGGTTTCGGCCAGGGCTGAATTGGGGGCCGGAGATCTGCTCAGCCGCAGGATACCTTGGGCATGGTGATTTTCGCTTAGGGGATAAAAGGCCATGGCACCCCGTGGTGAGCGAACCCCCAACAGGGAGACTTCACGCTCGAATGGTACAAACCCCTCAAGAATTAGATCGATACCACCCAGTTCACGTAAGGCTGCGGCGGCTTGTTCGGGGTGATGAATGAAGCGTTGCCCGCGGCCGTCGTAGCCCAGGCGCCGGGTTTTGAGTACAGCGGGATAACCCACGGTTTTGAGTGCGGCCTGAAGATCGGCCGCGGAATCGACCGTCCGATAGGGAGCGACCTCGATTTCCAGTGATTCAAAGCAACGCTTTTCCGCCAGCCGATCCTGCGCGGTTTCCAGTGCCAGGAGGCCGGGCCGGCAGAGGGGTTCAACCCCGGCGGCCCGAAGCGCTGCGGCCGGGACATTTTCTACGTCAAAGGTCAGGACCTCAACCTCACCGGCCAGTTCCGCCAGCCGTTCGGGTTGATCGAACCCCCCGACCATGAGCCTACCCAGACCGGCCGTGGGGGCATCGGAATTGCGATCCAGGAACACGCAATGGACACCGAGCGGGTAGCCCGCAAGCGCCAGCATGCGGCCAAGCTGGCCGGCGCCGAGAACGCCGATTCTCATTCCTCGCGCGGATCCGGATGTTGGAGTATGGTTTCGGTCTGGGCGCGACGCCAGGCGTCTAACCGCTGTGCCACATCGGGGGTATCCAGTGCGAGGATGGCGGCGGCGAACAGGGCCGCATTGGCCGCTCCCGCCGTCCCGATGGCAAACGTGGCAACGGGGACGCCCCAGGGCATCTGCACGATGGAAAGAAGTGAGTCCATGCCGCTTAACGCCCGGGATTTTACCGGTACGCCGAGTACCGGAAGCCGGGTTTTTGCCGCCAGCATTCCGGGTAGGTGGGCCGCACCTCCGGCCCCGGCGATCAGGATTTTGAGGCCCCGCTCAGCGGCATTTTCAGCGTAGTCGAACAATAGCTCCGGCGTGCGGTGAGCCGAAACCACGCGTACCTCGTGCCCAAGGGACAGTTCATCCAGAATCCGGGCCGCATGCGCCATGGTCTCCCAGTCCGAACGCGATCCCATCACGATCCCGATGTGGGGTTGTCTGTTCATTTCAGTTGAGACTGTGCGGCGACTGCGGCGGCGGCGCGCTCGGCAACCCGCGGATCGCCCAGGTAGTGATGATTGCGCGGATGTAGGTTCGAATCCAGGTCGTAAACCATAGGGATTCCGGTGGGGATATTGATTTTGGTGATATCCGCGTCGGAAATCTTGTCAAGATATTTCACCAGGGCGCGCAGGCTGTTGCCGTGGGCGACGATGAGTATTTTTTCGCCCATGCGGATGGCCGGGGCGATCGTTGTTTCAAAGTAGGGGACAAAGCGGGCCACGGTATCGGCCAGGGACTCCGTGGCAGGCAGCAGGTCTGGCGCCAGTCGACGATAGCGCGGATCGTGTCGCGGATGTCGCGGATCCTGGTCTTCCAGTGCCGGGGGGCGCACCGTGTAGCCGCGGCGCCACTGGAATACCTGTTCCTCTCCCTGTTCGCGGGCCATTTCAGCCTTGTTTTTACCCTGTAACGCGCCATAGTGACGCTCGTTGAGCCGCCAGTCCTTGGCGACCGGCAGCCAGATGCGGTCGAGTTCACCCAGCACGAGCCACAGGGTGCGGATCGCGCGGGTCAGCACCGAGGTATAGCATTGGTCGAAGTCAAGGTGCGCCGCGGCGATCATCCGACCCGCGGCGCGGGCCTCTTCCTCGCCCCGGGGGGAGAGGTCGACATCGGTCCAACCGCTGAAGCGGTTTTCCCGGTTCCAGGTACTTTGGCCGTGGCGAAGCAATACAAGTTGAGGCATGAGACGGAAAGAAATTCTAAATAAGCTATTTTAGCGGGCCGAGCGGGAAGTTGTCGCGTTTCGGTCTGCGGCTACAATATTCTCATGAATGAATTAACCCGAGAAGACTCTTCTTTTTTCGACCCGGATCGGCTTAGAGACCAAGCGCTAATGGCCATTGATTATGCCCGGCGCCTGGGTGCCAGTGACGCCGAGGTGCGGCTGAGCGTCAATACGGGGCTGAGCGCGACCGTGCGCATGGGTGAGGTCGAAGCGATCGAACGTCAGCGTGACCGGAGTTTCGGTGTCAGCGTTTATTTCGGGCGTTGTAAAGGGCAGGCGCATACCTCCGAGTTGACTGGCGGTGATATCCGGGACACCGTTGCCGCAGCAACGGAAATTGCCCATTATACTGCCGAGGATAAGTATGCGGGCCTGGCCCCGGCGGAGCGGATGGCACGTGAATTTCCGCCGCTGGATCTGTGCCACCCCTGGTTGCTGGAGCCCGAGGCGGCGATCGAGCTGGCGCGCCGCTGCGAGGATAGTGCCCGCGGCGTCGACCGGCGTATCGTCAATTCCGAAGGCGCCACGGTGGATACCGGCCAAGGCCTGAGTGTCTATGCCAATACGCTCGGCTTCGTGGGGGTGCGTGAGGGCACCCGGCATGAGATTACCTGCGCGGTCATAGCCGGTGATGATCACGGTATGCAACGTGATTACTGGTATGGAACCGCCCGGGCGGCAGAAGACATGGAGGCCCCCGAAGCGATCGGCCGTGAGGCGGCCCGGCGCGCGCTGGCCCGGCTTGGGGCCGTCCCTCTCGGGACTCGCAAATCTGCAGTGCTGTTTGCGCCTGAAGTGGCGCGGAGCCTGATTGGGCATCTGCTTGGGGCCGTTTCGGGCGGGGCACAATATCGTCAAGCCTCGTTTCTGTTGAATGCAGCGGGATCCAGGATCATGCCGCCGTGGGCGCAACTCAATGAATACCCTCATTTGCTGCGTGGCCCCGGTAGCCGCGCCTTCGATGATGAAGGGGTGGCTACCGCGGATCGGAACCTGGTGCTCAACGGTAATCTGAGCGGCTATATCCTCGGGAGTTATTCCGCCCGGCGCCTGGGACTCGAGACCACGGGCAATGCGGGGGGGGTCTCCAACGTCCGGATGATGCCGGGCGGAGAGCGGCCCGATTCACCCATTGCGGCGCTGGGAACCGGGTTCTATGTCACCGAGCTGATCGGCCAGGGTGTTAATCCCGTTACCGGGGACTACTCGCGCGGTGCAGCCGGTTTCTGGGTCGAAAACGGTGCGATTGTCCATCCGGTCGAGGAGGTGACGATTGCCGGCAATCTTCGGGAGATGTTACAGAATCTCGTTTGCGCCGGGATCGATGTGGATCGGCGCAGCAATATTCAGACCGGCTCGTTACTGGTCGCCGAGATGACGATAGCCGGGGAGCAACACGCATGAAACCGGGTCGGGTCGGGAATTGGATTCCTGCCGATTTCGGACGATGAAAAACGCCGCGGTGCTGGTGCATGGGGGCGCCGGGACCGGAGCCGGGGATGCGGCCGGGGCCGGGCGCCGCCGCCGTGGCTGTTTGGCGGCCGCACGGGGCGGATGGCGGGTGCTCGAGGCGGGCGGCAGTGCGGTAGAGGCCGCGGAGGCCGCGGTTGTAATTCTTGAAGACGATCCTGAATTCAATGCCGGAACGGGCTCGGTGCTTAACCGCGACGGAGGGGTCGAGACCGATGCCGCGATCATGGATGGTGCCACCTTGGCGGCGGGCGCAATCGGGGCGGTGCAAGGAATCCGCAATCCCATCCGGCTCGCCCGGGCGGTGATGGAGGAAAGCCCTCATGTGTTGCTGGTCACCGAGGGGGCCCTGGCGTTTGCCCGTAGCCGGGGGTTTGATCTGGTCGATCCGCAAAGTCTTGTCGTTCCCGCCCGGCGGGAACGCTGGGAGCAAAGCCACGGGACAGTGGGGGCCGTGGTGCGCGACCGCGGGGGTGAGCTTGCCGCTGCAACCTCTACCGGCGGCATCTTCGGCAAGTTACCGGGGCGGGTTGGGGATACGCCTCTGATCGGCTGTGGTACCTATGCCGACGGGGTCGCGGCGGTGTCGGCCACCGGTGTGGGTGAGGCGATTATTCGCCTCACCCTGGCGCGACTCGCCGCGTTTGCGGTCGAGCGTGGGGCCACGGCACAAGAGGCGGCGGATCAGGCGATCGCACGGCTTGGTGTTAGCGGGCTTGGCGAGGCGGGGGTGATCGTGATCGCTGCGACCGGGGAGCCGGGATTTGCCTATAATAGTAGTGCGCTTGCACGCGCAGGTATTACCGCCGCCGGTGAGTTCGTCGCCGTCTGACTCCGGTAGTGAGCCGGGGATCGGAAATACCGTCGCCGTTCCCGGGTCTCGCCGACAGGTTGGTTCCAGAGATCCCTGGGGAAGCTCGGCAAAAACGGTCCAGGTGGATCCGAGGCTAAAGGGTGGATGTCGGCCTATGGGTGCCGGGGCGGTAGCGGAGATATGGGTTAATTTCGGTTTGTGGTTGGATATGGCGCGCCCGGCGAGATTCGAACTCGCGACCTTTGGCTTCGGAGGCCAACACTCTATCCGGCTGAGCTACGGGCGCGTGGGGTGATTAGGGTAGCATTTTTGAATATTCATCGCCTCGAAGTATGAGCCGATAAATATTGATCCCGGAAGATCATTTTAACCGAACCGGGCCATTTATCCCCGACGCGGTGAAATCTAAAACTCAAATAAATGGGTTGAACGCCATGCCGGCGGGGGAAATATTGAGGCACGGTAAAATTTCCGTTGGTGCAACCTCCTTTATAATCGGCCTATCGTAAGCAGGGTAAGCACCATGGTAGTGCATGAAGAGCGCGTCTTTATTCGCCATTTCTTCTGGGCGTTGCTGGCGCTGGTGGCGGGAACGATCTTCTTTGTATTCCTGGCCTTTTTTCTGGTTGGCGTGACGGGCGGGCCAAGCCATAGTGGCTATGCCTATGTACAATACTTGCAAAAACATCCCGGCAAGCCGGTTACGGGCGGGGCGGTTTCCACGATCTCCCGCGCAGGTTCCGCCTCCGTGCCCGCCACTGTTCCCGGCGCCGCTCCGCGGCGGCAAGTGGCTACGAATACGCCGACGAATGGTAAGGCCGTCTGGGAAGCACATTGCTCGGTTTGCCATCTCACGGGTGTGGCCGGTGCCCCCAAGATAGGGGATAAGGCAAGGTGGACGGCGATCCTGGCTTCAACCAGTCCGGCGTTGCTGCATGAGCATGCGATTCGGGGGTTTCAGGGGAAGCATGGGTTTATGCCGGCCAAGGGCGGCGCTCCCGGCCTTACCAATGCGCAAGTCGATGCCGCGGTCGATTACATGGTGGACAAGAGCAGGTAGGGGCCATCGAGCCGGAGTCACGGCGATTCGGTCAAGAGGCAAAACGTTCGCGCAGCGATGCGAGATGGGTTTGCGCCGCGGCGGCGCGCCGGGCCTCGGCGTCTTTGCCATCCGGGCGTTCCCACGCTAGCAGTGATTCGGGTAGTTCGCCGAGAAAGCGGCTGGGTTCGGAGGTTTCCCACTCGCCGTAGCGTTGCCTGCGTTCGGTGAGAGTGAAATATAACTCCCGGCGGGTGCGGGTGATCCCCACATAGGCAAGGCGGCGTTCCTCCTCGATCTGGTGCGTTTCAGTACTGTTGCGGTGGGGCAGTAACCCCTCTTCCATTCCGACCAGAAATACCACCGTGAATTCCAGGCCCTTAGCGGCATGCAATGTCATGAGCTGTACCCGCTCGATCTGCCGGTCCTTGGAGTCGCGTTCGGCATATTCGGTGATGGCTAATTGCCGCAGCCGTTCGACGAGGGTCATCTCCTGCGCGTCCCGGCCGATCCAGGCCAGGAGTTCATCGAGACTTTCGTTGCGGCGCTTGCGGGCGCGTTCGTCACGGGTCTCGTCGTCGAGCCATTGCCGATAGTCGATGATTTCCAGCAAGGCTTGGGTAATGGCCGCTGGGGATTCACGCTCGGCGCGCTCGGCAAGGCGCGAGATCAGCCGCGCGAAACGGGTAACGGCCTTGTGGCCGCGCTCGGGTAAAGCCTGGCCCAGGCCCATTTCAAAGCAGGCGGTAAACAGCGATATGTCGCGGCGCTGGGCATAGGTGCCGAGTGACTCCAGGGTGCCGGGGCCGATGTCCCGGCGGGGGATGTTGGCGATGCGCAGGAAGGCGGCGTCATCTCCGGGGTTGGCAAGTAGACGCAGGTAGGCGAGGATATCCTTGATTTCGCTGCGATCCATCCAGGCGGTACCGCCGCTGACCCGATAGGCGATGCGCGCTTCGGCCAGGGCGCGTTCGAACAGGCGCGATTGATGGTTACCGCGATACAGGATCGCGATTTCACCCGCGGGCATTCGTTCCCGGCCGGTCAGATCCAGTACGGTCGCGGCCACCCGGGCGGCCTCATGCTCGGCATCCCGGGCCACGAGTACCCGCAGGGGCTTACCCGCATGGGTCACACTGCGCAGCCGCTTGGCATATAAATGCGGATTATGGTCGATCAACGCGTTGGCGGCATCGAGAATATTGGCCGTGGAGCGGTAATTTTCCTCCAGTTTGATAACTTTCAGGGTTGGGTAGTCCTCTCCCAGGCGTCGCAGGTTTTCCGGTTGCGCACCGCGCCAGGCGTATATGGACTGGTCGTCGTCACCGACGATGGTGAAGGCTCCCCGATCCCCGGCCAGGGCCTTGAGAAAACGATACTGCGCGGTGTTGGTATCCTGGTATTCGTCCACCAGGAGATAACACAACCGGGAGTGCCAGCGTTCGGCAAGCCCGGGAATACTTTCCAGCAATTGGACCGGGCGGGCAATCAGGTCGTCGAAGTCTACCGCGCTGGTGGCTTCAAGTCGGCGCTGGTAACCCGCGTAGGCGGCGCCATACGGCTCTCCCTGGACCGAATCCGGGCTCACGAGGGAGGATTTCCAGGCCGAGATCCGGGTTTGTGCGGCAAGAATGGCGTCATTCGTGTCGGCCCGTTCCCGGGCCAGTTCGGAGGCGATCAAAACGCGTGCGGATTCGGGATCCAGAATCGAAAAGCGGGAGCGCAGCTTCGCGCTGCGGTGCTCTTCCCGCAGCAGACTCAGTCCCAGACCGTGAAAGGTGCTGACGGTGAGTTCACGCGCCCGGTTTCCGAGGAGATCTTTAATCCGGGTCTGCATCTGTCGAGCTGCCTTCTGGGTAAAGGTAATGGCGGCTATGGCGTCGGCGCGAACCCCGGCGATGGTGATGAGGTGAGAGATTTTGTGGGCGATGACTCGGGTCTTGCCGCTTCCTGCGCCGGCGAGAACCAACAAGGGGCCACCGAGATATTCGATTGCATCCCGTTGCTGGGGGTTGAGTAGGGCGTCCTTGCCGTGCATGGTGTCTATTCTATCCGCTCCCCGGAAGCGGCGAAGTTTACCAATGCCAGTCTCTATAACGTGCTTCGTTGGCCAGATAATCGGTGAGCCAGGCTAGCCCCCGGCCGGACTCACCCGCACGCCAGGCGTAGCAAAGTTCATGGGTGCTGATATCGGCGAAGCTGAGCCTGGGGGCTACGAGGCGGTGGCGGGCGAGGTCATCCGCAATCAGTCGTTTAGGCAGGAAGCCCACGCCGAGACCGGCAAGAATGGCTTTGCGCTTGGTTTCCTGGTCGGGGACGGAAAGAACCGGCTGGGCTTCTAAAATCCGCAGGGTGCGTACCGGCAGGTTGCGGCTAGTGTCGCCTACGGCGATCGCCCGATGCCGGCGCAGGGCCTCTATGGTGATGGGAGCGTCAATGCGGGCCAGGGGATGATCTGGTGAGGTCACAAAAATAAATTGAATTTTTCCCAAGGGGCGAATTTCCAGCGGCAGGGGCGGGGCTCCATCAGCGGGAACCCCCAGGGTGAGGTCGGTGCGCCCGTCGGCCAGCGCATCCCAGCCTCCGGAAAGCACCTCGTGCGTGAGGCGAATACGGGTGTCGGGGGAGACCGCATAAAAGTGTTGCAGCAGCGAAAGCACTCGTCCCCGGGGGACCAGGTCGCTGATTGCGATACCGATTTCTGGTTCCCAGCCCGCATTCACGCGGCGTACCTTGTGGGTTATCCGCTCCGCCTGGGCCAGCAGGGATCGCGCTTCGACAACCAGCATCCTTCCCTGTGGAGTCAGGTTGACCCGATGCGCGCTGCGATCCAGCAATGTGACTCCCAGCGCGGATTCCAGCCGGCGCACGATGTAGCTTACCGTGGACGGGCTTCGGTACAGCTTGCGGGCAGCGGCGGTTACGGAGCCATAGCGAGCGATGGCATCGAAGACGCGGAGGTGGTCAAGATCCAGTGAGGCGCTCATGAAATCGTTCGAAATTATCGAATAACTTGTACGGCCATTCTAGCGATTTATGAAGCCTGGATTCTTATAATTGGCGGTATGCGGTCGCGGCGGGATACTCAGGCCGGCTCCGCCTTGGTTGGCCTTTTGCCGGGCCGATGGGTTATTCATGCCGCGGCGATTTTTTCCCCGGCCCCAGTAAGGAGTTTGCCATGATAACGAAGGTGCAAGTTATTTTCTATTCCATGTATGGGCACGTGTACCAGATGGCCGAGGCGATCGCCGCGGGCGCGAGCGAGGTACCCGATACCGAAGTCGGCCTCTTTCAGGTCGCGGAGCTGGTTCCCGATACCGTACTCGAGCGCTCCGGTGCCAAGCAGACCCGTACCGCTTTTGCGCATATCCCCGTGGCGACGATCGAGAATTTAGCCTCCGCCGATGCCATTCTTTTCGGTACACCAACCCGGTACGGCGTCATGGCGGCGCAGATGAAAAATTTTCTCGACCAGACCGGTGGTCTGTGGATGAAGGGGGCGCTGATCGGCAAGGTCGGCTCGGTATTCGGTTCCACCGCCACCCAGCATGGGGGCCAGGAAACCACCATCACCAGTTTCCAAACGGTATTGTTTCATCATGGCATGATCGTTGTAGGGGTGCCTTACAGCGAGCAGCGCCTGATGAACATGGATGAAATTACCGGGGGAACGCCTTACGGAGCGACGACGATAGCCAAGGGAGATGGTTCGCGCCGCCCGACCGAGAATGAGTTGGCAATTGCGCGGTTTCAGGGTAGGCACGTGGCCGGAATCGCCGCTGCTCTGAAGCGGGGTTACTCGTAGCGGGCCTCTTGGCGTAGCGGCAGATTTTCCGCACACCAGCGTATGAAGCCGCCGCGAAGATTCATGACCCGGGTGAAGCCCATCAGTTGCAGTACTGCGCAGGCCATGGCACTGCGCCCGCCGCTGGAACAATAGACCAGGATGGGGCGTTCGCGGGCGGCGGTAAGTTCGGGTGTATGCATCGGGTGGGAGGGGTCGGCCGCGGCCTCGAGAATACCCCGCGGGATGAGCCGCGCCCCCGGAATATGGCCGGTTTGCTGATACTCGAAGGGTTCACGGACATCGATAATCACCAGATCGGGATTGCTTGTGCGTAGTTTGTTCGCTTCCACGGGTTCAATTTCGCGAATATTCGCCTGGGCGGTAGCGACAAAGTCCCTAAGTTTCATGGGGGTTTTTGACTGATAATCGTACATAAAATAAATCTAATATAGATCTTAAACTGATTCTAACATGGCGTGGCAACAGCCTGCCGTTACGCGGTTTGTCTCTCACCCGGGTTCGGGTCAGATATAGCGTTGCAGCCAGGGAACCAAGACGAATATCGTGCCGATCAAGGCCAGGATCCATAGGGTCGATACGAATATTGAGACAACGATCAGGGCCGTTCCGCAGATCAGTGGAACCACTTCTTGCCGCCGCCTGCCGTAGATCCAGTATCCCGCCCCGAGCGAGGCGAAAACCAGTCCGAGCAGAAGCCGGGTAAGCATTACCCGGGATGCGTGCGTTTGCGGCTCGGCGCCCGGGAGCGCAGGCCATCCCCGGTTGGAACCCGTTTCACCCCGGGTCGCCGGAGCCGTGCTTGATCTCGGCGTTGCCGGGCATCCGCCGGCGTGCCAGCAGGCGTGCCAGCCGGCTCCGGTAGTCCCGGTAAACCGCCATTTGGCCCGCGGTGGGCGCGGCATCGGCTTGCTCCACCCGGGTTTCCAGGGCGGCGAGTACGCCGGCGACCGCGGCCAGCGAGTCGGAACCGGTTTGGCGCCAGGTGCGAAGCGCCTCGATCCGGCGGGCCGGAGCGCCTTCGCGTTGCAGCCGGGCAAGTTCGACCCCGGCCTGGTGGTAAGCGGCGACGGCCCGGGCCAGGCTGATACCGAGTTTGCGTTCAAGATCGAGTTGTGCCCGCAACGCGGCAAGGGAAACGTGCACGCGCGGGTCCATTTTCACGCTCAACTCAACGGTTTGGCTCCGTCCGCCGGCGCTCAGGCTCACCGTGTAATGGCCGGGCAGCACCAGAGGGCCTTGCGGCAGGACCGGGGTATCCCGCTTCCAGATTGCCGCGATGGAATAGTGATACTCGATCGCCGCGGGGCGGGGGTAACGCAGGTCCCAGACGAATCGATGCAATCCCTTGGAGCTGGACAGGCGTTGCGCTTGCCCCAGCCATCCCTTCTGAAAGTAGCGCGATACCGGCAGTTGGGGCGGTGGGGATACGGAGGAGAAGCGCCGCACAATCTTCCCGTGCGAGTCGCGGATGGTGAGAGTTACCGCTCCCTTGATGTTGGCCCCCAGGGCGTAGTCGATGACGGCCCCGGTGGGGGGGTTCTCGCCCGCCGGGCTCGAAGGCGGCGGCGGGGTGTCCTGGTTTAAGCTCGCCCGTAGGCGCCAGGCCGCGACCGGGTGGAACAGGTGCAGCCGGGTGGGGGGTGCCATTGCGTTCGCTTCGCGCAATGGTTCGATGTCGTCGAGGGACCAGATGCCGCGCCCCTGGGTGGCGGCGACCAGGTCATTGCCGTGAACCAGCAGGTCACGCACCGAAACCGTCGGCAGGTTCAAGCCCAGCGGGCGCCAGCGCGCTCCGCCGCTGAACGAGACATACACGCTGCGGTTGGTGCCGGCGAAGACGAGCCGAGGGTCCCTCGTGTCGGTGGCGATGCTTAGAACGTATTCGTCGCCGGGTAGCCCGCGGACGATCTTGCGCCAGTGCCGCCCCCGATCCGTGGTCTTGTAGATCAGTGGGTAGGAGGCTCCCAGCCGATGAACATCTACGGCGACATAGGCGGTTCCGGGGACGGAGCGGGGCAGGGCGATGGCGTCAACCCGGCCCCAGAGGGGCAGCGACCTCGGTGTGATGTCGTGCCAGTGTGTGCCCCCGTCGGTGGTGATCTGCACGAGGCCGTCGTCGGTGCCGATCCAGATTGTTTCCGGGTTCGAAGGGGAGGGGGCAATGGTGTAGATAACGCCGAAACCGCAGAGTTTCGCCGCGGGGAGGTCCGGATTAGAACATCCGCTCGCAGCGGGTTTCTTGCCCGTGAGATCGGGGCTGATCACCTGCCATTTCATCCCGCCGTCGAGGGAACGGAACAGCACCTGGGAGGCGAAATACAGCGGATGAGCCTTGCCGGAGCCGAAGCCGAGCGGCGTGATCCAGGTATATCGGTACTTGACCCCGCGCGGGTTGGCGCCATAGCTGGAAACTGGCCAGGGGGCAATATCGACCACCTGGTGCGTGGCCTGGTTATAGCGCGAGACATAACCGCCGAGCCCGCTGCCGAAGACCAGGTTGGGGTGACCCGGTTCGGGCACGTCGTAGTCACGTTCGGCGCCGCCGACCGGGTGCCACTCGCGCCGGCCGATGATGCCGTTCGGTCCCCGGCTGGCGATTGCGACCGTACCCGAATCTTGCTGCCCCCCGTAGATCCAGTAGGGAAAACGATGGTCCGTCGCGATATGGTAGAACTGCCCCGTCGGCTGGTTGTACCAGCTCGACCAGCTTTTACCGCCATTGACCGTCACCGTACTGCCCTGGTCCGCGGCGGCGATCCAGTGCCCGGGCGCTCTTGGGTTGAGCCACAGGAAGTGGTAGTCGTCACCACCCGGCGCTCCCTTCACGATCCGGAAATGTCGACCGGCATCGGTGGATTCCCGAATGGATCGACCCATGACGAACACGGTGCCGGGGTGGTTCGGCGCCACGCTCAGGCGACCGAAGTAACTGCTTGCCAGGCCGGGGGTTATGTTCACCAATTTCCAGCTTGCCCCGCCGTCGATCGAGCGATACAGGCCGGATCCGCCGCCGCTGGATATGCCATCTCCGGCAGGAGATCTGGCGACGGCGATGGTGGCGTAAATAATTTTCCCGGCGCTGCCCCGGGCTACCGCAAGCCCGATTCTTCCCAGGATTCCGGCGGGTAGTCCATGGCCCTGCAGGCGCCGCCAGTGCCGGCCCGCATCGATGCTTTTCCAGATGCCCGAGCCGGGCCCCGCCTGGGGCTGGAAGTAATCCAGCCAGGGATGCATACGCATCTGCCAGGTGGCGGCATAAACCACGCTGGGTCGGGTCGGATCCCAGGCAAGGTCCACCGCCCCCGTATTGCGGTTGACGAATAGTGTCCGCTGCCAATGTTTCCCCCCGTCGGTGGTCAGGTAGACGCCACGCGCATTGCTCGGAGCGAAGATATTACCGAGGGCGGCGACGAGAACCCGCTCGGGGTCGTGTGGATCGATGAGGATGCGACCGATATGGCGGGTCTTGCCTAGCCCGATGTGGCTCCAGGTATGACCCGCATTAGAGGAACGATAGACTCCATCTCCGGCGACGATATCGTAACGCGCCGCCACCTGTCCGGTGCCGGCGTAGAGAATGTTCGGGTTCGAGGGGGCCACGGCCAGGGCGCCGATCGCCGCCGCCTGTTGGTGCTGCATCAAGGGGTGCCAGGTCCGCCCGGCATCGGTTGTTTTCCACACCCCGCCGTCGGCACTGCCGAAATAAAACGTGTTCGGCTCGCTGGGAACGCCCATCGCCATCGTGGCCCAGCCACCACGTAACGGGCCGAGAAGGCGCCAGGATAACGCTCCCCGCCAGGGCGATGCGATCCCGGTGGCCTGGGTGGAAACCGCAGGTAGCACTAAAGCACCTGCCATGAGAACAACGAAGGCAACAACCAGATTGCGAACTCGAGTTATCATCGAGGCCCCTGCAAAAACCATATTTTTAAAGAATAGCACCCCATCAGAAAGATTTCTTCGGCTGTGGAGGGCGCTTCTTTTTATTTCGTCAGGTTCGCAACGCTTGCGGGAATTGGGCGTCAGCGCGGTGTTGGTGCCGCCATTGCCACCGGGATCGAGGCGATGGAGTCGCCTTGCCCGCCGCCGCTCGAGCGAACCAATCCCGGTCATGATGCGCGCGTGGGGCATTAGGCAACGCGGACTCCGGCCTTTAAGGGGGGATCCCCGGGGAATGGAAGCTGGCACGCTGATAGGATTGTCCGCGATGAATAAAAATCATGAGGGGTTAAATCCCCGGTCGGTACTGTATCGTGCGGGCGTGCGCCCGCTTTTGGTGGCTCGATTTTCGGGATCGGTGGCCGCGCAGATGTTGGCCGTGGTGGTGGGCTGGCAAATCTACGCTATCTCTCATTCCACCCTGGCCCTGGGCTGGGTCGGGCTTGCTCAGTTCATCCCCATGGCGCTGGCGGTGCTTCCGGCCGGTGATCTCGCGGATCGCTTGAACCGCAGGCGGTTGCTTGCGGCGGCGGCGTTGGTGCAGGCGCTGGCCTGTGGGCTGTTGCTCCTGTTATCGCTGGGACAACCGGCAAGGCTACTGTTTTTTTATGCCGTGTTGGCTTTATTCGGGGTCGCCCGGGCCTTTGCGGGGCCGGCGATGCAGTCCTATCTTCCCCTGCTGGTACCGCCCGGAGAGCTGAGCCGTGTGATTGTCTGGAACTCCTCCATTTTTCAGGTGGCCGTGATCGGCGGCCCGGCGCTGGGCGGAGCGGCCTATCTGCTGGGTCCCGTTGTGGCGTACGGGATTTGCATGGCACTTTTTCTTGTAGCCGCAGCCCTGGTGGCAACCATTCGGGCCGGGCGCAGGCAGCGACGCGATCCCCGGCACCGGGCCGCGTTTGAGCGGTTCACCGCGGGGATTGCTTATGTGCGGCGCAACCCGGTGATTCTCGGCGCAATTTCGCTCGATCTGTTTGCGGTGCTGTTCGGTGGTTCCACCGCGCTCCTGCCGGTTTTCGCGAGCGATATTCTGCATGTCGGGCCGCTCGGACTGGGTGCGTTGCGAAGCGCCGGGGCGGTTGGCGCACTCTTTATGGGCCTATATCTCGGGCGGCATCCGCTAAGGCACGGGGCCGGGCGAATCATGTTCGCGTGTGTGGCCCTGTTCGGACTGGCAACGCTGGTCTTTGGGTTGTCGCGAAGTTTCACGTTGTCGATGGTTATGCTGGCAATAGCCGGCGGAGCCGATATGGTGAGCGTGCTGATCCGTTTGACCCTGGTTCAGATGGCGACTCCGGACGAGATGCGGGGGCGGGTGAGCGCGGTCAACGCGCTCTTTGTCGGCAGTTCAAACGAATTGGGCGAATTCGAGTCGGGGCTTACGGCCCATTGGTTCGGAACCGTGCCGGCGGTGGTGCTCGGCGGAATCGGAACCTTGGCGGTTGTCGCGATCTGGGCCTGGCGTTTCCCGGCACTGCGCCACGTGGATCGGTTCGATGATGTGCGGCCCGCCTGAGTGCCCGATGCCGGCCCGGGGGGTGGTTTGTCCGGCGGTTCGCCTATGCGCCGACGGTCTGGCCGTCTACTCGAACGGGGTCATCTTTGCGGTTCAGGTCCGCAGTTAAGGGCGTGCTTTCTCTCACAAGTGCCGTAAGCCAAAAGAGGAATTTCCCCGGCTTCTGCGTTATGCCTCGGGGAAGCCAGATGGCGTCAAACCCTCGAGCACGAACTACTCGGCCCGCTCGGGCGATAACATTCGCCGAACAGCTCGTTCTATGCACCAGGTCGCCATCCCCCACTCACCCCGAAGAACCATGGGTCTTTTTTAAGAGAGGGTAGCCTGCCTGTTGCCACCCGCGCATCCCTCGTTTGAGGTTCCAGACGTTGGTGTAGCCAAGTTTCACCAAGGTTTTTGCGGCGATGGCGCTCATCCTTCCACTGCGGCAGTAGACTACGATCTTGGCTGACTTGTCTTTAGGCAGTTGATCGAGATTTTGCTCGATCTTATTGAAGGGGATGAACCGGTCCGTCCGCGGCAGCTCGCCCTGATAGGGGATATGAACATTGATCAGCAGGAAGGCTTTGTCCTGCATCATGACCCGCAGCTGCCTCGCGTCGATATTGTGATAGCTGCCGCCGTGGGATTGGATGGTCTTGGAACCGCCCATTATTGGCTTTTTAATCACAGCGATCTGGTGGATCTGAACCTTTCCTCCCAGGTTGATCCGCTTGATCACCCGGCCGCGCGCGACGTCATAGACCAGGAGTTGCCTGGCGGGGATGCTGCCTATATAGAGCGTGTTGCGATCGGGTGAGGCCGTCAGGTGCATCGGGGCGGTGCCCAGAGCGATCGTTTGAACCACGCGATTTGTGGCCACATCGATCAGCGAGAGCGAGGTCTCTGCCAGGTTGCCCACGGCGACCAGAAGCCGTCCCCGACGCTCGACTACGGCGATCCCATGCGGCCCTTTGCCCACCGGGATGGTGGCCATTACCCGGTCGCTGCGGGTGTCGATTGCACTCACATTGTTGGAGCCATAATTGGTCACATAGAGGATGTTCCCGTCGGGGGTGAGGGCCAGGTGATCCGGTTGTTTACCCGCCGTGATCTTCTTGATGACCTTCATCCGGGCCATATCGATCACGGAGATGGTTCCTGCTTTCTTGCTCGACACGTAGGCCCGGCTACCGTCGGGAGAAAAAACCGTGTAGGTGGGTCCAGCCCCCACCGGAATAGAAGTTGCCAACGCGGCGGTACCGGCGTCGATAACGGCGACGGTATTGTTGCCATCAACGGTGACGTAGACCCAGCGACCGTCGGGGCTTACCGCGATATGGTGTGATCGGCCGCCGACATCGATCCGCTTGATCACCTTCCGCCGGGAGAGATCGATTACCGAGACTTCATCGGAGTTGCGGCTGGCGGCGTAGGCCGTGCGTCCATCGGGCAGCACCCCCACGCCGTGAATCACCGAACCAACGTCGATCCTAACCAACTTGCCGGAGGCGGTATTGACCAGCGCAATCTGGCCGCCTCCTCCCAGGGCAACGGCCAGCATGGGCTGAGGTCCCGGGGCCGCCGGGGCGGCTGAGAAGGGCAGAAATCCAAGCGGTAATGCGAGCACAGCGGCGATAATCGGTTTAACATTCATGTTGGTTCCTCGTTTCTAAGTGCCTGGGTAGTGAAGGGACCGGGGTAGCCCTGTTTCATCTCCTTTCTAGATAACCGGGCGAATGAAGAGAAGCGCAAGATTGGAGACGCCCTGATCCTACCCCTTGACGCGGCGGCGGCAAGGTGGTCAGCTTATCAATGCCGATGGGTTTGACCGGTGGCTTCTGCGTACTTCTTCGGAGCCTTCTCGAACTCGGCCTTGCAGCCTGGGGAGCAGAAATAGTAGGCGTGGCCTTGGTATTCGCCCGTTGCCGCCGCCCGGTCTTTATTCAGGGTCATCCCACAGACGAGATCTTTGACTTGTTCCGTCATTTTGTTTCACCTCCTTTCATGGGTATTTCAGGAGTTGCTCCAGCTTAGCCCCAACTTTTTAGCGGGTCAACCTCCCCGGGCTGGATGTTAGTCCAAAGCCGTAATACCACCATTTTTCTAATGGGGGCATGTGACGGAGGAGCCCATTATGATGAGTCATAGAGAGGGAGATTGGCATTGCCCACAATCGGCGATGCCAGGTGACGAAGAGAGTGTGCCTCGGTCTCCCAAAAAAGATGTAGTTGTCTCTCTAGGCAGGATGCAAGTGCAACCCGCGTAACCGTGGTTAAAGACTTCTGATAACGTATGTCCCCTTTTCCAATCGTTGGGAGAAAATCGACGCCTCGGCCGGTACCCCGAACAGAAATCCTTGGGCTTCGTCACACTCAAGCGCCTGCAGGTAGCAGTGCTGGGCCGCGGTCTCTATCCCCTCCGCGATGACGCCGAGCCCGAGGTTCTTGGCCATGGCAACGATGGTACGGACGATGCCACACGTCTTCTCGTCCCCCGGCAACCCGGCCATGAAGGATTGATCGATCTTGACGTAATCCGCCGGGAAGTCTTTCAGATAGGCCAGGGAGGAATAACCGGTACCGAAATCGTCGATCGCGACTGCAATCTTCATATCGCGCAGCTCGCCGAGCATGGCACGCGCCTCGATGGCGTCCGGGAACATCATGCTCTCGGTAATCTCGACCATGAACCGTTCGGCAGGCACCTCGTGCGCTTCAAGTGTATCCCCGATAGTACGTACGAATGCTTGATCGTGAAACTCCCGCGCGGAGAGATTGATCGCCATCCGCAGATTCTGTCCGCCCTCAGTCTGCCACGCCTTCCACTGCCGGCAGGCTTCCTGAACCACCCACCGACCGATGGGAAAAATCAGCCCTGTTTCTTCCGCCAGTGCGATAAACTCAAGTGGCGGCATCAGCGTACCGTCAGGTTGCCGGAGTCGAATCAGGGCCTCGACTCCGGTCAGGCTTCCATCCTTGAGACTTACCACCGGCTGATAGTGCAATACGAACTCTTCATGCTCCAGAGCATGACGCATCCAGGTCGTCTTCGTGAAGATCGTAGTCGCAATCTCGCTCATGTCCTTCGAGAAGAACTCGTAGCGACCCCGGCCGCAATCCTTCGCCCGGTACATGGCGATATCGGCATGTTTAAGCAGCGTCTCCACATCGAGCCCATCGTCCGGATACAGACTGATCCCCAGACTGGCGCCGGTCATGATCGAATGCCCGTCATCCTTGAAAGGTTCACCAAGGACATCGAGTAGCCGCTGCGCCACGACCGCGGCACCCAGAGTCGTGTCGATGTCTTCGACCAGCACCGCGAACTCGTCGCCCCCGAAACGCGACAAGGTGTCCATATCACGCACCGCAGTCCGGGCCTTCTGCGCCACCCAC
The DNA here is from genome assembly GCA_027018875.1 of Gammaproteobacteria bacterium. Lineage (GTDB taxonomy): Bacteria > Pseudomonadota > Gammaproteobacteria > JAKDMP01 > JAKDMP01 > JALUYA01. The sequence continues at coordinate 1,903 of JALUYA010000046.1, read as the reverse complement.
TGGAGGAGGCGGTCTCCGGTCTGATGCCCCAGCGTGTCGTTGACTTGCTTGAATCGGTCGAGATCGAAGAATAACAATGCCGCCTTGGCCCTGTGGCGTTTGGCACGAACCAGCGCTTCCTGAACACGATCATTGAACAGTGCCCGGTTCGGCAGACCCGTAAGGATGTCATGGTGCGCCATGAATTCGAGTTGTTTGCGGGCGAGATGTATCTCAGTGATGTCTCGCGCAACCCCGAGTACCCCAATACTCCCCCCTTGGGCGTCATGGAGCGGGCTGCATTGAATCTCGTACGTCAATTCCCGAAACGTGACTACAATCGCTACACTTTCGCCTTTCAGGGCTTGGCCGATCGCCGCAGGAAGATCGGGAATTTCTTTAAAAAGATCATAGGCCGAGCGTCCAATCAGCTCCTGTGCGGTGAGGCCCGCACCTTGCATGGATTTACCGGCGAAAAAAGTAAATACGGCATTCGTGTCGAGGGTGAACAGCGCGATGGGGGCCTGGTTGATGACCGCATCCAAGCGGGTCTGGGTCTGTTCGAGTTGCCATTCGGCATCCCGGAGGGCACTGAGATCACGATAAATACCGTAGTAAGCGATGGCTTTGCCATCATGCAGGATCGGAGCGGCCAGGATCGACACCGGCAAGGTCATGCCATCCTTGCGATGCCGAATGGTCTGGTACTCGGCTCCCATGCCGACCAGAGCCGTTTTATTCAGATCTCCAGCTTCTTTTCGGAGCGACACCGGGACGATCAATCGATCGATATCGCATCCCAGGCTTTCCTCGGCTGCATATCCGAACATGCTATAGAACCGACGATTGGCCGACAGTATCCTCCCCTTACGATCGAGCACCACAATGGCTTCGGGCGAATACTCGAACAACGCCTGCAGGTAGGAGCGATCGAGCGAGCTTTCATTCGCCGCGGATGAACGCGGCGCCGGCGTTTCGCGAATCCGGACCGCGAAACGCGGAGAAGATCCGCCCTGCAGCGAGTAGATCGTTACCGCAGCCGCAAAACGTGCTCCATCTCGACGCAGTACGGGCACATTATACGTACCGGCGGCGAGCGTCCATGCGGTTTGATCCGACGGTTTCCCCATCGCGCGCAGGTCCGGAATGAGCTCATGCAGGAGTTGACCGACGAGTTCCGAGCGCCCCTGGCACTGGAAGAGCCCGAGTGCTGACGGATTGCAATCGAGAATGGATGCACCGTCCGTCAACAAAATGCCATCTGCCGCATTTTCAACAGCCTTGATTCTCCAGTCGGCCATATCCTTACGGGTCGTTGATGTCATAAAACTCGAACTCCTGTGCTTCAGTAAAGGTCTATTGAACAGCACTGCTGTCCCGTTAACGAACAAATAAGGAGGCCTGATTCAGCCATAATTGGTACAATGGGTTTAACGATAACTTATTGAACCAGATAGGAGAATCAGGCCATGGCTCATTGTAATACAATCTTCTCCCAAATACTAAAACCCGTGCCGAGACATGAATTCGAGACCCTTGCAAAACGCCATCATTCGGGGCGTTCCTTCCGCACGGCCTCGCGCTGGCCGCAGTTCGTGACCCTGGCCATGGCCCAACTGGCTGGGCGGAACAGCTTGCGCGACATTGTGGATAACCTCTCCGCACAGGCCCACCGTCTTTATCATCTGGGTAGTGCGAAATTGTCTCGATCCAATTTATCCCGCATCAATGACGGGAAGCCTTATGCGCTGTACGAGGCATTATTTGGCAAGCTGTTGAGCCACTGCCAGGGGGTTGGATAAAGCAACTTCTGTTCTGTAAATTTGACGTTCCTTTCGACGCACATGATCAGGCGGCGGTCAGGTAGATCCGAGCGCTCACCCACTCCTCGGAGATTTCCATGGCCACGGCGCTTGCCAGCCGC
>JALUYA010000045.1 GCA_027018875.1 Gammaproteobacteria bacterium | reverse complement strand
TTCCCGCCGCCCGCTCGCGCTCCAGTTCCCCGCCCGCCGTCAACACCGCCAGCCCCGCCGAGTCGTAGCCCCGGTACTCCAGCCGCCGCAGCCCCTCGAGTAAAATCGGAACAACGTCTCGCTCGGCAACGACCCCGATAATGCCACACATGAACTTTACTCCTTCTTCGGTGGGTTCTTACGGGGACGTTCCCAACCCTCAATGATCGTCTGCCGCGAGCGGGCCACGACGAGTTTCCCCGCAGGAACATCGGCGGTAACGGTTGATCCGGCACCAATTGTAGCTCCGGCACCGATCTTGACCGGTGCTACCAGGGGACAATCCGAACCGATAAAGACATCATCCTCAATTTCGGTCTGATATTTGGCTACTCCATCATAGTTACAGGTGATCACCCCCGCACCCACATTGACCCCTGCGCCGATTCGGGCATCTCCGAGATAAGCTAGATGATTCGCCTTGCTCCCGGGGCCCAGGCGGGTATTCTTCAACTCCACAAAATTACCGATATGGGCGTCATCCGCTACTTCGGTCCCCGGACGTACCCGGGCAAAAGGGCCAATCAAGGCACCCGCACCGACGTGCGAACCTTCGATCAAGCTGTAGGGACGAATCTCGGTACCGGCACCGACCACGGTATCGCGCAACAGAACTCCCGCACCGATACGCACCGAATCGGCCAACTCCACCCGACCCTCAAAAATACAGTTGATATCGATTTCGACATCACGACCGCAGATCAGGATCCCCCGCACGTCGATACGCATCGGATCGACGACGGTTACTCCGGCGAGCATCAATTCCTCCGCCCGCCGCCGACGTAAACAGGCCTCCGCCGCAGCCAACTGAATCCGATCGTTTACCCCTCGGGTTTCTTCGCAATCGGTGGCCTCGATAGCCCGAACCGTAACGCCATCGTCGATGGCCAAGGCCACCGTATCGGTGAGGTAATACTCTCCCTGGGAATTATTGTTGCCGATCCGCGGTAACCAAGCGGCAAAACGCAGTGCCGGAGCCGCCAGCACCCCGGTATTGATTTCCTTAATTCTCCTTTGCGCTATACCGGCATCGCGATCCTCCACGACACCACAGATCTCGCCCTGCTCATTGCGCAGTATGCGACCATAACCGCTGGGATCCGCGAACCGGGCACTAAGCAAAGCCAAGGTACCACGGGAGGCCGCCGTAATCAGAGGCTTGAGCGTTGCGGCACGCAACAAGGGAACATCCCCGTAAAGCACCAGGATCAGATTATCTTCAGGAACCTCAGGCAAAACGGCAGCCAAAGCATGTGCCGTGCCCCGTTGTTCTTCCTGTTTGACCCAGTGCAGGTCGGGTGCGGGAAACGCCCGCCGAACCGCCGAACCGCCAACCCCATATACCACCACGATCTGGTCCGGACCGAGTCGTCGCGCAATATCCAGAACATGCGCCAACATGGGAATGCCGGCAAGCGGCTGTAATACCTTCGGGCGGGTCGAACGCATGCGGGTCCCTTCCCCAGCCGCGAGAATAACGATGCTAAGCCCCATTATGTCCCGACCTGAAATAATCTTTCATATCGACATGGCGCATAAATCAACCCGTTTCACCTGCCTGAACAATATCTCTTGTTATAACCCAAGACGACAATAGAATCTTTAAATTATTTGTTGAGGCACCTCCTAGAGGTTATCGGATCCGGGTATTTACCGCGCATTCTCCCCTTGCACCCGGTTTTTTTCGATTTTCTTCACCCCGGTACCGAGATTTTTGCCTATACCCCAACTATCCCCCCGCGCAGTAGTGCGGACCCGGCTCAGCGAAGTTCGGCGTTGATGCTGGCAAGCGTCTCGGCGCCGGGACAGAGCGCCTCGTAGCGCAAGGCGTTAAGCGGTGTCTCAACCGTGTTCATACGCATATGCATATCTTGCCCTTCGGGATCAAGGAAGATCAGTCCCGTAACGAGTTCACCACGACGGCGGTGCTCTTCAATGAGCGCAAGAGCCGCCGCCCGATCGTTAAGGTCGTGATCCCCGGCAAGTTTGCGCAGCACGCACCGCGACCCATCATGCAGCGTCACCTCCTGGCGCGCTCCGGGCTCGTAGTCAACGGTGATCTCCTGCCTGGGCGGTATCAAATCCACGATCGGCAGGTCGTGCCCACGGATATAGGTATAGCTCTTGGTAGAGCCTTCATGATTATTAAAGGTTACACAAGGCGAAAAACAATCGATCAGGGCAAATCCCGGGTAAGTCAAGGCACCGCGGATAAGCGGTACGAGTTGATCTTTATCGCCGGAAAAACTACGCGCAACAAACCCGGCACCCAGATCGAGTGCAAGCCGAACCAGATCAATCGGTGGATAGATGTTAACCTCACCGCGCTTGCTCTTCGAGCCGACATCGGCGGTGGCTGAAAACTGGCCCTTGGTCAGCCCGTAGGTGCCATTGTTTTCCACCATGTAGAGCATGTTCACGCCTCGTCGAATCGCGTGTACAAATTGCCCAAGACCGATCGAGGCGGTATCACCGTCGCCCGAAATGCCAATGTAGACAAGATCGCGGTTGGCAAGATTGGCGCCCGTCGCCAGCGACGGCATGCGCCCATGTACTCCGTTAAAACCATGTGCCGCACCAAGAAAATAGGTCGGTGTCTTGGCCGAACAGCCGATGCCCGAGAGCTTGGCAAGGCGATGCGGAGGCAGATCCAGATCAAAGCACGCTTGAATGAGGGCGGCGCTGATCGAATCGTGCCCGCAGCCAGCACAAAGCGTCGAGATCTTACCCTCGTAGTCCCGCCGGGTGAGCCCAAGGGAATTTTTCGGCAGTGCCGGGTTGCGCACGGCCGGCTTGGCGATGTAGGTCATGAGGCGGCTCCTGTAGTCGGACGTTGCATACTCGGTGTCACATGTTCAAGGATAGAGCCAATGAGAAAATCGGCGGTCACCGGCAGCCCCCCGTAGTGCAGTATGGAGACGAGTTTTTCCGGTGCGATGCCGGCCTCGGCAAGGAGTAGCGTGCGCAATTGCGCATCGCGATTCTGCTCGACTACGAACACGGTATCATGGCACTCTATAAACCGCAGAACCCCCTCGGTGAAGGGGAATGCACGCAGGCGCAATGCATCGAGTTCGATTCCACGTTGTGAAAGACCTTCCAGCGCCTCACGCATCGGCTCGGCCGTGGTGCCGAAATAGAGTATGCCGAGGGGACTGCCGGGCGCGGCTTCGAGCGCTGCCTCGGGAACGAGCCGGGCGGCGGTTTCGAACTTACGGCGCAAGCGATCGACATTTTCCCGGTATTTCGCGCTGTCCTCGGTATAGAAACCATACTTATCGTGACCGGAACCGCGGGTAAAATAGGCTCCGCGTGCGGGATGTGTTCCGGGGTAGGTCCGATACGGAATGCCGTCACCGTCCACGTCAAGGTACCGGTAAAAGGAGGTGCCGGATTCCAGCACCGCGTAATCGAGCACCTTGCCACGATCGGGCCGGTAGGAGTCGTCCCACGCGAAAGGCTCTGATAACCAGATATTCATACCCAGATCCAGGTCGCTCATCACGAAGATAGGCGTCTGCAGCCGCTCGGCAAGGTCAAAGGCAACGGTTGCAAACTCGAAGCATTCCTTGGGCGAAGACGGGAACAACAGCACATGCTTGGTATCGCCGTGCGAAGCATAGGCGGCGGCGATAAGGTCGGACTGCTGGGTGCGCGTCGGCATACCGGTGGAGGGCCCGGTGCGCTGGACGTCGAACAACACCGCCGGAATCTCGGCGTAGTAGGCGAGACCGAGAAACTCACTCATAAGCGACAGGCCCGGCCCACTGGTCGCAGTAAAGACCCGTGCACCATTCCAAGCGGCACCGATTACACTACCGATGGCGGCCAATTCGTCCTCCGCCTGCACAATGGCGAACTTATTGCGGCCGCTCGCCTCATCCACCCGAAAGCGGGCACAGTACTCGCCAAACGCCTCGGCAATCGAGGTAGAGGGCGTGATCGGATACCAGGCGGCAACGGTTGCCCCGGCATATACACAGCCAAGGGCACAGGCTCTATTACCGGTAACGAGGATCTTATCGCCGACTATATCGCGGCGTTCAGCATGGAAGTCAAGCGGACATGTGAAGGCAGCGAGGGCCGCATCGCGCCCCCTTGCGAGTGCCTCGACATTCTGGTTGATAAGTCTTTCCTTGCCCTTGAATTGTTCACCAATAAGTCCTGTCAACACGTCGAAGTCGATTGCCAGCAATGCCGCAAGCGCACCTACATAACAAATATTCTTGAACAATAGCCGCTTGCGTTGATTGGTATGCTGTTGCACCATTCCCATAAACGGCAAACCCAGGAAGGTCACATCGTCGCGCTTTCGAGCGGTATTGATCGACTTGGTCGAATCGTAGAGCACGTAACCACCCGGGCACACACTTGCAACATCCTCTTCAAAACTCTGAGGGTTCATTGCCACTACAAGATCCGCGCTCCCGCGCCGCCCGGTGTAACCGGCCTCACTTACGCGAATCTCGTACCAAGTCGGCAGGCCCTGGATATTCGACGGGAATATATTTTTCGCTGCAATCGGCAGTCCCATGCGATAGAACGCCCTCGCCAGCAAGGCGTTGGCACTGCTCGACCCGGTACCATTGACGTTGGCACAGCGCACGACAAATTCATTACACCGTCCTACAGGCATTCCATTCCTCATGCGATTACATCCCGGAGACAAAGCCGATACATCCTTGCGGAGCAGGCACATTCACGGGGGCTTTTATTCATGGCATATGCCTCCCGCCTGGAAAAGATGGATAACCGATTTCTGCATATCCCACGCGCCGGTCGGACAACGTTCGGCACACAGCCCACAGTGCAGGCACAAATTTTCATCTTTCGCCATAATGCGCCCGGTCGCCAGCGGCCCGTCCACGTAAACAGCCTGATCCGGGTTGGTCGCTGGAACCCGCAGCCGCGCGCGCAACTCGTTTCCTTCTCCATCGGCGATAAAATTGATACAGTCCAACGGACAGATATCAACACAAGCGTCGCATTCGATACAAAGCCGTGGTGTAAATACCGTTTGCACATCGCAGTTCAAGCAGCGTTCGGCCTCCTCACGAGCCCGCTCGACATCGTAACCGAGTTCGACTTCCGCCTTGATATTTGCAAGGGCGACCGATTTCTTGGCGTGCGGCACGACAATACGGTGAGTGCCGGCATAATTATTCTCGTAACTCCACTCATGCAGACCCATCTTCTGACTGCTCAGATTAAGTCCCGGGGGCAGACGATCCTGGTGCAGATCCTTACCCTGACAATAAAGATCGATGGAGATCGCCGCAGCGTGACCGTGGGCGGCGGCGGAGACGATATTGTTTGCCCCGAGCGCGGCATCGCCACCGAAGAATACCCCCGGTCGGGTGGATTCGAAGGTCACCGGATCGAGCACCGGCAAATCCCACTTGCCAATCTCGATTCCCAACTCGGGTTCGATCCACGGAAAGACCGGATCCTGGCCGATGGCAAGCATTACATCGTCGCAGGGAATCTCGACCTGCTCGCCGGTGGGAATGAGTTTGCGGCGCCCATCGGGATATTCCGCACGCACTTTCTCGAAACGTATCGCCGTAAGCCGCCCATTTTTCAGCACCAGGGAATGCGGATTATGCCAATTAAGGATGGGGATATCCTCGGCCAGCGCTTCCTCCTTCTCCCACGGGTGCGCCTTCATCTCCTTGAAACCGCTACGAACCGTAACAATGACCTCCTTGCCACCGAGTCGAAGTGCGCTACGACAACAGTCCATTGCCGTGTTACCGCCGCCCACAACCACCACCCGCTCACCGATGCTCGTGGTATGTCCAAAGGCAACGCTCGCAAGCCAGTCCACTCCGATGTGCACGTTGGCGGCCGCTTCCGCGCGGCCCGGGATTTGCAAATCGCGTCCGCGTGGCGCTCCAGTAGCGATAAATATGGCGTCGTAACCCTCCTCGATCACCGCCTTCAGGCTATCCACGCGATGACCAAAGCGACACTCGACGCCCATGCCCAATATGAGATTTACCTCTTCATCCAGGACTTCAACCGGCAACCGGAAGGCGGGAATCTGGCTGCGCATCATGCCGCCGCCCTGAGCGTGCTCATCGTAGATCACGGTCTCATAACCCAATGGGAGCAGATCGCGGGCCACGGTAAGCGAGGCAGGCCCGGCACCGATCAACGCGATACGCTTGCCATTTTTCCGCTTTGGAACCTTGGGCAGCAGATGCTCGAACTCACCCTTCAGATCGGCGGCAACCCGCTTGAGCCGGCAGATGGCGACCGGTTCCTTCTCCACCCGGGCCCGCCGGCAGGCCGGTTCGCACGGGCGGTCGCAGGTCCGTCCGAGAATGCCCGGGAACACATTCGAGTACCAGTTGAGCATGAAGGCATCGGTATAACGCCCGGCCGCAATCATGCGAATGTACTCGGGAACGTTGGTGTGAGTGGGGCAAGCCCACTGACAGTCAACAACCTTGTGAAAATAGTCTGGTCGGGTGATGTCCGTTTTTTGCACCCGCGCACTCCTGTTACGCACCAGTTAATACTTTAGTATTGTACGACTCTTGCGCGCTTTAGTCTAATCCCGGCTACCACCGATACGTGAACCGAAACATAATCCCCGACATTTGTCCCGCCTCACGGATAATGATATCCTCCGACTCCGGCTGATCCGGAGCATATCGGGCCTAGTTAATCGTAGCGGATTGGTGGAAAAGAGAATCGGAATATTTCTGATTTTACAGTTGTAGAATTAGCCTATACAACGAAAACCCGAAGATATCTTGGCTATTTTTCCTACCAACGCGGTAGCTTCTCACTAAGTCGAGCGGCCTCCTAGCGCCTTATCGATCTTAGTGGACAAGCGTTCCAATTCGGTTCCGAGGCAGGCAATGAATACCGTGTCATCCCCCGATAATGTTCCCTGGATTTCAGCTAGCTTCAGATTATCCAAACGTAGCGCAAGCAGTTGCGCATGCCCGGGGCGAGTACGTAGAACCAGCAGGTTGGGGGGAACGGGCACTAAATCGTACACCGGAGTCAACATAGTGGCGGAATCCACCCGGCGATAAACCCCCTGGATCTTGCGTACCTGCAAGCGGTGAAGGTGGCGCGAAAGCGTCGGCTGGGTGATCATCACCCCGGCCTCCTCCAGGCGTTTGCCCAGTACAGACTGATCCCGAAAGTCTTCCCGCTCAATCAGGCTAAGGATAGTTTGATCTAGATCCATATGCATAAAATCTATAAATAGATATTATATTATGCACGATCTACCAGGAGGCATCTGAAAACACTTGGAATTTATTTTGGAGAAAATAGAATCAATTTGCATGATATGCAAAAACTCGATTTATCCTTTTTACTCTGACATTATCATTCAACTGCCATGTCCTCACCGATCTTACCGGGACAACATGCGGACATGCCATCCCTCCTTCTAATGACAAGTATTCGTTGGCCGGAGTCGCCGCGAGACGATACCTTCTTGGGATGCACCTCCAAAAGCCCGTAACATGCTGTGTCTGCTTTCTATCTTAATATTCCGATTATTATCGATCCCACGCATCATTTCGCCGCAGACATAACACTCGGTGATGATAAATAGGTTCCCACATTATTTTTTGCTCACCCATGCTGGAACCTCCAGCCAAACGCTTATTATTAGCCACGATTTGCGTGGTGTACCAATGTATTGATGCGTCAGCCTAAGCGAATTTGCACGTCCACACCCGCGGCCAATTCGAGCTTCATCAACGCATCAACCGTTTTCTCGGTAGGATCCACTATATCCAACAACCGCTTATGGGTACGCAACTCGTATTGATCCCGGGCATCCTTATCTTTATGCGGAGAAATCAATACGGTCAAACGTTCAATGCGTCCCGGCAAAGGAATGGGTCCCTTAACGCGGACACCCGTTCGTTTAGCCGTCTCCACAATCTCGTGCGCAGACTTGTCTACAAGGCGATGATCAAATGCCTTCAACCGTATACGAATGTTTTGATTTGCCATATTTAATCCTGATTTGACCTTTTAATATCGGTTCATTTAGATATTTTCGTTACCACGCCGGCGCCCACTGTGCGCCCGCCTTCACGAATCGCAAAGCGTAGTCCCTCTTCCATCGCAATCGGGGCAA
>JALUYA010000044.1 GCA_027018875.1 Gammaproteobacteria bacterium | reverse complement strand
CGGCGGCGGTCATCCAGGTGCTGGAGCGTAAGCCCCAGGGTGGCGGACAGGTGTTGCAGTAGATCGGGCCAAGGCGGGGTGGAAAAGGTCACTATACGACGGCTGACAACCGTCGCTGTTGCCACGATTCCCGCGGGGTTGCAAAGGGGTACTGCCGCCGAGGAGCGCCAGCCGGCCCGGGCGCGGGGTTCGTCCCAAGGAGTGGGGTTCTTGTGCCGGGCCCAGTCGTCCATGATTTGTATCTTGCCGCTGCGCCAGGCGCGACCGCTGGGGCCCTGGCCTTCGGGGCTGTCATCCACCCGTACCGTGATGGTGTCGAGGTACTCCGCCATGCCTTCACCGGCCAGGGCTTCAAAGACCATCTTTTTGCTTTCGTCCGGGTGTCCCACCCAGGCCCCGTCCGCACCGGCGAAGAGTGCCCAGTCCACCAGGATCTGGGCGAGACCCGCCCGATCCGTTACCGTGGCCAGCCGGCAGTCGAGGTCGAGGATCAATTCTGCGAGCCTGGACATTATCGATATGTTTTTAGATGATTTCCTGGATGCTAAGGTAAATGGGCGCTAAGTAGCAAGGTTTTTCGCCCGGATTATGCTGTATACCGGAACCCATGAACCAAGCCGTCTATAATCCTAGCACGATCCTGAAGGAACAATCCGACCGATGATTCCCGTTATTCTTTCCGGCGGTACCGGCTCGCGCCTGTGGCCGTTGTCGCGTGAGCGCCATCCGAAGCAGTTCCTGAAGCTGCACGACGCGGAGCAGACCCTGTTCCAGGCGACCCTGTTGCGCCTGGCCAGTCTGCCCGAGATCGAGCCGCCGCTTGTGGTCAGCAGCGTGGAACACCGCTTTCTTGCCGCCGAGCAGTTGCATGCCCTGGGGGTCAAGCCCCGGGAGTTGTTGCTGGAGCCGGTGGGACGCAATACCGCGCCGGCGATCGCTGCCGCGGCACTGGTGGCCGGCGGGGGGGAGGATCTCCTGCTGGTGTTGCCGGCGGATCATGTTATTGGTGACGTGCCGGCTTTTGCGCGCGCGGTTGAGGCTGGCAGCCAGGCGGCGCGCGAAGGGGCCCTGGTTGTGTTTGGCATCGTTGCGGATCGGCCGGAAACCGGATTCGGTTACATTCGTGCCACGAAGAAATTAGCGAATGGCGCCCCGGTACGGGTCACGGAGTTCGTGGAAAAACCGGATGCCGAACAGGCTCAAGGCTACATTGATTCCAGCGAGTATTTATGGAACAGTGGAATGTTCTTGTTCCGTGCCGACCGTTATCTTGAGGCCCTGGCCCGGTATGCACCGGCGGTGCTGGAGGCGGTCGAGGCGGCGGTCGAGGTGGCGGAGCGAGACCTTGATTTCTGCCGCCTGGCGAAGGCGCCGTTTATGGAGGCGCCCGATATTTCGATCGACTATGCGGTGATGGAGCACACCCACGAGGCCATGGTGGTTCCACTCGATGCCGGCTGGAGTGATATTGGTACCTGGGATGCGCTTGCCGCCGTGCAGCGGTCCGACGGCGACGGCAATGTGGCCAGCGGGGATGTGTTGCTCGAGGATGTACATGGCAGCTATGTGCGCGCCGAGCATCGACTGGTGGCGGTGCTGGGGCTAGGCAACCAGATTATTGTCGAGACTCCCGATGCGGTTCTGGTCGCGGATCGAAGCCGCGCGCAGGAGGTCAGAAAACTGGTTTCCCGGCTCAATGCCGAGGGACGGCGGGAATCGCTGTTTCATCGCCGTGTGTATAGGCCCTGGGGATGGTATGAAGGCATGGTCGAAGGCGAGCGGTTTCAGGTCAAGCACATCGGCGTGAACCCCGGTGCCACTTTGTCACTGCAGATGCATCATCATCGCGCCGAACATTGGACCGTGGTCAGCGGTACCGCCGAGGTCACGCGCGGAGACGAGGTGTTTTTTCTGACCGAGGACCAGTCGAGCTATATTCCGCTTGGAACCCACCACCGGCTGTACAATCCAGGACGGATTCCGCTCGAGCTGATCGAAGTCCAGACCGGGAGTTATCTCGGTGAGGACGACATTGTTCGGTTTGAAGATGTTTATGGACGCAAGGGAGATGAGGGGACGAAATGAGCCAATCCAGCCGCGCCCGCACCGGGGCACTCGCCGAACCAATCCGGTGTTTCAAGGCCTATGATGTGCGGGGACGGGTGCCGGAGGAACTTGATGAGGTGCTCGCCTATCGTATCGCCCGGGCCTATGCAGAATTTATTGCCGCGCGTGAGGTTTGCATGGGACGCGATGTGCGCAATTCCAGTATTGCGATCGCCGATGCCGTGGCCGAGGGATTGATGGATGCCGGCGTGCGGGTTCGGGATCTCGGCCTTTGCGGCACGGAGGAAACCTATTTCGCCACCTTCGATGGAGGGTTGGATGGGGGCGTGATGATCACCGCGAGCCATAATCCCGCAGACTATAATGGGTTGAAGTTTGTCCGCCAGCAGGCCCATCCGTTGAGTGCGGACACCGGGCTCATCGATATCCGCCGCCGCGCCGAGGCCGGTATCTTCGTGGCCCCGCCCGCGCCGGGAGAGCGTATCGAAGCGGGGGACAAGAGCGCGTATCTTGATCATCTTATGAGCTATGTGGACCCGGCTCGGCTCAAACCCCTCAAGCTGGTCGTCAATGCCGGAAACGGTTGTGCGGGAACCATTGGAAAGAGGCTTGCCGAACGCCTGCCGTTCGAGTTTGTGACACTCGACTTCGAGCCCGACGGCGATTTTCCCAACGGGGTTCCCAACCCCATGCTCAAAGCCAATCGGCAGCGTACCGCCGAGCAGGTGCGCGCCGTGGGGGCGGATCTTGGGATTGCCTGGGACGGCGATTTCGACCGCTGTTTTTTCTTCGATGAAACCGGGGCGTTCGTCGAGGGATACTACATCGTGGGACTGCTCGCCGAGATCTTTCTCGACCGGCATCCGGGTGCGAAGATCCTCCACGATCCACGCCTGACCTGGAATACCATCGATATCGTTACCCGCCATGGTGGGACTCCGGTAGTGGTAAAAAGCGGGCACGCGTTCATGAAGGAGAAGATGCGTACCGCGGGCTGCGTTTATGGCGGCGAGATGAGTGCTCACTATTATTTCGAACGTTTCGGCTATTGCGACAGCGGGATGATCCCCTGGTTGTTGGTGGCGAGCCTGATAAGCACCAGCGAGCGGACATTGGCGGAACTGGTGCGCGAGCGCGAGGCGCTCTATCCGGTAAGCGGCGAGATCAATCGCCGGGTCGAGGATGTCCCGGGGGTACTCCAGGCCGTGGAACGGTATTATGCCGCCCGGAAGCCGAAAATCGAGCGCATGGATGGCCTGTCGATGGAGTTCGATCGCTGGCGGTTCAACCTTCGTCCCTCCAATACTGAACCCTTGTTACGCCTGAACGTGGAATCGCGCGGGGATCGTGAGTTGATGTTGCACCAAACCGGTGAACTGCTCGGGCTGATGGGTGGGAAACCGGAGTAAATCCGCCGGGCCGGGATCAGCCCGGGCGTGGCGGATTCCAAGCCGGAAGCAGGGCGGCGAACTTGCCTTGGTTTACGGCTTGCGCAAGGGCCGCGATTTCCCGATCATGGCGGCGGTCGTTTTTCGCCTCCCCCACCTGTGCCCGTACCGTGCGGTATACCCGCTGGAGTTCGGTGGTGGTGGTGAGCGGTTTCTGGTGATCGAGCGCGGCGCTGGCGGTGAGTAACTCGATGGCCAGAATATGGGCCACGTTATCTGCGAGTCTTAACAGCTTCAGGCCGGCCCAGGGCGCCATGCTCACATGATCCTCCTGGCCGGCGGAAGTGGGCAGGGTGTCCACGCTTGCCGGATGGGCCAAGGTCTTGTTCTCCGAGGCGAGCGCCGCGGCGGAAACATGGGCGAGCATAAAACCGGATTCGAGTCCCGGCTTCCACGCCAGAAATTCCGGCAAGGCGGGGTTGATACCCCGCATGAAGGTGTCGATGCGCCGCTCGGCCAAGGCCCCGATCTCGCTGAGCGCGATACTCATGAAGTCGGCTACCAGCGCAATCGGTTCGGCATGGAAGTTGCCACCCGAAATCACGTCGTCTCCAAACACCAATGGATTGTCGGTGGCACCGTTCGCTTCGCGCTCGAGTACGCCGGCGGCGTGGGCGAGGGTGTCCCACACGGCACCGAGAACCTGCGGTTGACAACGGCTCGAGTAGGGGTCTTGCACCCGGGTGCAGGACCGATGCGAGCGCCAGATTTCACTGCCGGTCAACAGCGAGCGAAATGCCCTGGCCACGGCGATCTGTCCGCGTTGGCCGCGGGCGGCATGGATGCGGGCATCGAAGGGGGTGTAAGAGGCGGCCAACCCCTCGACCGCCAGGGCTCCGGAGACGATGGCGCTGGCGAGTAGGCTTTCTCCGGTAAACAACCCTTCGAGGGCCAGTGCGGTGGAAAGCTGGGTTCCGTTCAGCAGCGCAAGCCCTTCCTTGGGGGCCAGTTCCAACGGCTCTAGTTCGGCCGCGTGCATAACCTCGGAACCCTTGAGCAGCTCGCCGGCGCGGGTGGCTTCACCTTCCCCGATCAGGGCGAGCGCCAGATGGGCGAGGGGAGCGAGGTCGCCCGAGGCGCCGACCGAGCCACGCTCGGGAATGCGCGGGGTTACGCCGCGGTTGAGGAGCGTAAGCAAGGCCTCGACCACGACCGGGCGGACACCCGAAACCCCGGTTGCCAACGCGTTGGCTTTGAGTAACAACATGCGGCGCACGATGCGCTCGGGTAAAGGATCGCCGATGCCCGCGGCGTGGCTACGTACTAGGTTGTATTGCAGGCGTGCGAGATCGCCGGGCTCGATGCGCCGCGAGGCCAATGCTCCGAAGCCGGTGTTGATGCCATAGACGGCGACATCCTGCTGCAGGACCCGCCCGACCGTGTCTGCCGAGCGCTGCATCGTCTCCCGCGCCTCGGCGTCGAGTACCAGGGTCGGCGGTGCATGGTCGAAGCGTGCTAGTGCCGCCAGGTCAAGATTTTTCCCATTAATCCGAGTTTCAGGCATCCTGTTTTCTCCCGTCGAGGTAGATGGCCCGCGGCGCAAGACCGCCAAGGCGGTAACTGAGAAACTCCGGCCCTGGAATATCCCACAGGGTAAAATCGGCTCGTGCGCCCGGTCGGAGCGTGCCGATTTCGCCCCGGCGTCCCAGTGCGCTGGCGCCATGCCAAGTGAACCCGGCAAGTGCTTCGGCCGGGGTCAGGCGAAACAGGTTGGCCCCCAGGTGCAACGCCGCCAGCGGGCTGGCGATGGGGGAACTTCCGGGGTTGAGATCGGTGGCGAGTGCCATTGGCACCCCGGCCGCACGTAAGGCGCTGACGGGAGGAACCCGGCGCTCACCGAGAAAATAAAACGCTCCCGGCAGGAGCACGGCAACCGTATTGTGCGCGGCCATCGCCGCAATGTCATCCTCGTCCGCATACTCCAGATGGTCGCAGGAAATCGCTCCAAGCTCAGCGGCGGCCCGGGTGGCGCCCTGGTGGGTGAGTTGCTCGGTATGGGCGCGGCAGGCCAGGCCCAGCTCACGGGCGCGGCCGAATACCGCGCGCATCTCCTCCACCGTGAAGGCGATGGATTCGCAGAATACATCGACGCACTCGGCCAGTCCTTCCGCGGCGACCGCGGGAAGGGTTTCGTCAATGACCTGGTGCAAATAATTTGTGCGCTTGACCCCCGGCGGGATGGCGTGGAGGGCCAAGTAGGTGGCGACGATGCGTACCGGGGCCGTCTCGCCGAGGCGCCGGATCGCGCGTAGTTGTTTCAATTCCGCTGTCGGCGTGAGGCCGTAGCCGCTCTTGATCTCTACCGTGGTCGCACCCTCGCGGGCGAGGGCGGCGAGTCTCGGCAGACTCTGGTCCACGAGTTCTTGCTCGCCGGCCGCCGCGACCGCAGCCACGGTGGCGCGGATTCCGCCGCCGCGCCGGGCGATGGCCTCATAGCTCGTGCCGCCCAGGTATGCCGCGTGTTCCTCCATGCGGTTCCCGGCGTAGCACAGGTGCGTGTGACAATCGACGAAGCCCGGCAGGATCACCGCCTGGGCGGCATCATGGCGCGCCCTTGCCGGCGCGGAAGCGGGCACGTCGAGGGCGGCAATGCGCCCCGCCCGCACCGCGAGGCTGGAGGCCGGCGTGCCCAGGTGACCCTGATCCAGGGCATAGACACGGGCGTTTTCCATCACGAGGTCGTACACTGCCATGACCGTTTGTCTAATCTATTCAGCATAACAGCGAGAAGAGTTCTTATGCTTGAGGAAAAACGACTGACCTTTCGATACCTGCTCACTCCGCAGGGTTGGCTTCGCGATCAGGCGCTGGTAGTGGACGCCGAGGGAATGATCCGGGATATCGAGCCGGCCTCCGGCCCATGGACCGGGACGTTGGCGTTACCGGGGATTCCGAACGCGCACAGTCACGTGTTCCAGCGCGCCCTGGCCGGTCGCGGCGAGGCCCACCGAGGGGGGGATTCCTTCTGGAGTTGGCGCCGGGAAATGTACCGGTTGGCGGCGAGGCTGGATGCCGAGGACTTGTATGTGATTGCGCGTTACGCGTACGGTGAAATGCTTGCCGCGGGGTTTACCTCGGTGGCCGAGTTTCATTACCTGCATCACGCGCCGGATGGCGCGCGGGGGCCGGAGATGGCCGAAGCGGTGATTGCCGCGGCCCGGGATGCCGGGATTCGGTTACGGCTGATACCGGTGCTCTACCAGCGCGGTGGATTCGACCGGGTGGCGCAGCCGGAGCAGGCCCGTTTCATTCACTCCCGGGTAAAAGAGTTCCTCGATCTGCTTGCGGCTCTCGCCCCGTATCGGCCGGGGCTCGGCTTTCATTCCCTGCGTGCGGTGGCACCGCAGACCATTGCGCAGGCCTTGCCGGTGGCGCGGCGGGTGATCGGGGATTCGGTTCCGGTACACATCCATATTGCCGAACAGCGGCTTGAGGTCGAGCAGTGCCGCAAGGCGAGCGGGAATACCCCGGTCGAGATTCTTCTCGACGCGGTGGCGGTGGATGAACGCTGGGCGTTGGTGCATGCCACCCACGCCACGGCCGCGGAATTCGAACGGCTCGCCGGGCGTGGGGCCTGTGTGGTGATTTGCCCCATCACTGAGGCTTGCCTCGGTGATGGGGTGCCCGGCCTGAAGCCTTGGATCGAAGCCGGCGGTGCGCTGGCGCTCGGCTCCGATGCCAATACCCGTCTCGATGCGGTGGAGGAGATGCGGTGGTTGGAATATGGTCAGCGTCTTGCCCGTGAGACCCGGGCCTGCCTGGCCGACGGCACGGGCCTGGGCGCGGCGCTGTGGCGACGCATCGCCGCGGGTGGAGCCCAGGCGCTGCAATTGCCGCTGGGGGCGCTGGCACCGGGACGGGCGGCGGACCTGCTCGTACTAGAGGCCGATGCCACTGCGCTGCGGGGACACGCGCCGCCGGGGTGGGTGGATGCGCTCGTTATCGGTGGTTCGAGGGCGGATGTGGCCGCGGTGTATGTCGGGGGGCGGCGGGTGGTCGAGGGAGGGGCGTGGCCGGGGCAGGGGGAGGTGACACACCGCTATCATGATCGGATGATCCAACTGTTGGAGAGTCGATGAAGGCTTACACGATTCGGGAACCCGACGAGAACTTGGCTTTACCGGTGGTGGCGAGCATCCCGCACGCGGGAGTGGGCCTGGTGCCGGGGCTGCGCCGGCGCCTGGCCGGCGATTACATGCGCACCCTGCCGATGACCGACTGGCATCTGCCTCTCTTGTTCGATTTCCTTCCGGCGCTGGGGGTGACGTTGATCGTGGCCGAAATGAGCCGCTTCGTGATCGACCTGAATCGCCCGGCGGACGGGCGGGCGCTGTATCCGGGACGGTTCGAAACCGGGCTGGTGCCGCTCACGGGATTTAACGCCGAACCGGTATTCGACGTGCCACCCAGCGAGGTGGAGATCGAACGGGCCCGACATGAAATTTATGCCCCATATCATGCGGCGCTCGATGCACTGCTTGAGCGGCGTCGCCGGGGAAGGCGGGTGGCGTTTTTCGATCTGCACAGCGTGACTTCGGAGCCGACCCGGGTCAGCGCGACGCTACCGGCCGAGATAATGTTGGGTGATCGCGACGGGCGCAGTTGTGCGCCATGGTTGCGCGAGACCACGGCCGCAGCCTACCGGGAAGAGGGCTTTTCGGTGATCGCCAACAACCCTTACAAGGGTGGGTGGATCACCGAGCGGGTGGGAAAGCAGGAGGGGACTGAGGCGTTACAGGTCGAGATGAGCTGGGCAGCCTACTTGGATCCGGCGGATCCAGCCGCCGCCCCCGCTACGCCTCGCTTTGCCCGGGCCCGGGAGCGGCTCAGGGGGGTGTGGGCACGGTTGCTCCCGGACGTATGCGGGCGTCTGCGGTCAGCATGAGCCAGGCAAGCGCGTGGCCAAGCGCCCAACCGGCGATAATGTCGGCGAGAAAGTGATAAGAGGTCAGGATGAGGGTGAGTGCGAGTGCGAGCAGCACCGCTACGCCGAGCGTCCGCAGCCGGGGCCAGACCGCGACCACCAGCACCACCAGGGTTGCCGCGACCAACATGTGGCCGGATGGAAAGCCCCTGAACGGGCCTTGCCCCGCGAACCAGTGGAAGCCGTCGAAGCCAGGGTGATACAGGTACACCCGGATGGCAATGCGCCCAAAAGTCCATTTGGCCAGGAGCTTCGTGGCAAAGGCGAGCGGGGCACCAAGACTGAGTAACGGCCCCAGGCGGGCAAGTCCCGTGAGGGCATGACGATAGGCAATCCAGGTAACACCAAGGCCCAGCAGAGAAATGGCGACGACGAAGGATCCGAGTAGATCGGGCAGGGTCGAGGCGATACGTCGTGCGGGCAGAAGACGATTGACGGCCTGGGCGAGTGGATGGTCGATCCACACGTATGCCGCGGCACAGCACAGTCCGGCGCCCAGTTGCAGCAGAATTTCCCTGGAGGCCGAAATACGGGAACCACGGGCGGGTAGGTCCCGCCAGTCGGCTAGGCTATGCGACAATATGCAATTTGGTGAAAAATTCGGTGAAAACAATGGCGGCTCCGGCTCCCTGCAGTGCTATACCAAAAATTCCAGTTCATCTTGCATTCGCGTGAAGGGATTACCCCGCGAATGTTCGATCCCGGCTTTGAGGCCAAGGCGTCGCGTCGCGCGAGCATCTTCCCGGCTCCGCACCTGCCGTGGGCGGGAACGGTACCCGCTCGCGGCTATGGCATCGCCAGCCCGCCACAACATCATACGGAAATCGAGATTACCGGGCCCCAGGGCGAGTATGGCCGGGGTTGTGGAATGCCTCCCGTACCGGCCCCGGGAGGCCGGGCAGCGGCGACTGGCCTGGAGCCTGCCGTATGCCTGAAGTTGCTCGGATTTTCTAATTATCTTTGTTCGGTGCGAGAAATATGTCTTCCTTCATTGAACCAATGTTGACACCGGTACAACCGGATATTCCACGGTCGGTCTTCTTTGTTTCCGACGGTACCGGGGTCACGGTCGAGACCCTGGGCCATAGCCTCCTCTCACAGTTCGAGACACTGAGTTTTGGCTATGTCATCATCCCGTTCGTTAATTCCGAGGAGAAGGCCCAAGAGGCGGTACGGCGCATTGATGCCGAGGCCGAGCGCTGCGGCTTGACGCCGATTGTCTTCTCCAGTTTGGTCGATGAGCGATTGCGCCAGATCGTGGACTCCGCCCAGGCGCTGACCCTGGATTTTTTCTCCGCCTTTATGCACCCATTGGAAGAGGCGCTTGGGACCGCATCCAGCCATGCGTTGGGGCGTGCGCACGGAATGCGCGATTCGGCCGGCTATCTACGCCGTATCGATGCGGTGAACTTTGCCTTGGCTGCCGATGACGGATTGAACACCGAGCGCTACCATGAAGCGCAACTGATTTTGGTAGGACTCTCGCGGGTTGGCAAGACGCCGACCTCCCTATATTTGGCCTTGCAGTACGGGATTTTTGTTGCCAATTACCCCCTGGATGAGGACGATGTCGGACGCGAAAGCCTGCCCCGGATTCTGCAAGACTACCGCGACCGGCTGTTCGGACTCACGGTCGATCCGGCCCGCTTGGTGCGGATTCGCAGTGAACGTCGCCCCGGCAGTGGCTATGCCGATCCCCAGCGGGTACGCCGCGAGGTTGAGAAGGCGCAAGCCCTGCTTCGGGCCAATGGGGTGACCGTGCTCGACAGCACGTCCATATCGGTTGAAGAGATCGCGGCAATCATCCTCTATCAGACGGGGCTCAGCCCTGCCCTCCCGTGAGAAATATGGTGTTTGGCATATCACGGTAGCACTTATGTTGAGCTTGGCACTTCCCGGACTGCTGGAGGCAGGATCTGTTCCAGCCGCGTGGTTTGATATGTTGATGAGTATTCATAAGTAAATTCCCGATGTTTATTGCGATTGGCGGGTGCTCCGGCGGGGCACCATTCTGCTCTATTCCGCACCTACACCAATCGCCACCCGAAAAATAGCTGGATTATTGCCACGAGGAAACCCGGGTTACGTCGCCGGTGGGAGTGGGCGGAGCGTAATTCCAGGGGGGTGAATACGACATAGAGTAGCAACAAAAGCCGGATCGTGCCATGATGCTCCTAGCTTGGGCATCAAGGAGAGATGAATGGCAAGATGGTGGGAACGCCTGGGTTTCGGTAGCCGGGAGATGAAGCGTTACCGGGAAGATGGGCCACTGGAACGGGACTGGTCCGCACATGAGGCGGAAGTGCGTAGGGATCGTGAGCAGCATGTCCGGCAAGAGGCTGCGGTAGCGGGGATCAGCGACGCAGAGAAACTGGCCCAGATGAGATCGGATCGGGATCGGCTCAAGGCGCGGATCGCGGCGCTCGAAGCCATTATGGCCGATCCGGAGAAGGGACAGAATGCGATTTTATATTTTCGTCTTCGGGCGATCTGGTCGATGTGCCACCGTGATCTGCAGGTATTGTCGCGGCAGTTTCGCGAAAAATACATAAGTGAGTCCTGGGTCGCGCCGCCGGTTAATCCCGGGCTGCAGGCTGCCGAGGCCGAGGCTGGGGAACTGCGTAAGGAGATTGCGCGGTTACAGTATGAGCTGCATGAGCGGGAGCGGCCTTTCCGCAAAGGGGAGCAGGGAATGCTCCATGCGGCCCTGATCGAGACCGAGCGCCGCCTCACGGAGGCCGATGTGCGGCTCGGAAATCTGCGCCGGGAGATGAGGCTCGAGGTTGCCGCCCCGCAGGGTGGAGAATTGTCCTGTAATACCCGGCGGGCTATCAATACCCTGCTGATTGCTCTCGCCCAGCATTTCTACCTGCTGTATCGGGAGGATCAGATCGCCGAGGCGGCGCTGAGTGCGGCACGCAAGCCGGTTGAGGAGGCCTATTTCGGTCTTGCCGAGGAGTGTTTGCGCATGGAGCATAAGGTGCGCGAACTCATCGCCGCGGCGGGTCGAGAGGAAAAACGTCATGAAATGGTACGCCGCCGTGCTGCCTATCTGCATACCCGGTTGCGTTATGCCGATGCCGCGAGTGCAATCCCGGTGGCGGAATCGCTGAGTACATTGCCGACCCGGGTGGGAGCGGCGGATGAACCCTTGTCGAGCTATGGCGAAATGCTGCCGGTGAATATCCTTACCCGCGATTATTGGGACTTGAGCCGAACGCTGCTGCCCTGAGAAGCGTGGTGTTGTGCGCTCCCGGGCTCATCAGGGTCGGTGAGAGCCGCGGCTTGCCCAGCCGCTCGAGTTTGTTGTTGCGGATCAGCTGGATCACTCGGCTGGTATAGAGGATACGGTGCTGGGAGTAAGCCACCAGGGTGGCGGCCAGGATGAGCGGATCCAGTGGTTTGGCGGTTGCCCGCATGAGCGCTCGACGGGCGCGAAACCGGCGATAGGCAAAGCCGACGTTCAGGTTGTAGAGGTAGTCCTCTACCGAGTGTGCCAAGTCGGGGTAAACACGCACGAGATGGGTCGCACCTTCAGCGCGCCCACGCGGTACTACACCGGCCTCCGGTTTCCAGGTCCAGATTCCAAATAAGTTGTTCGCACCGCGAGCGAATTTCGACGTGCCCCAGCCGCTTTCCTTGGCGGCCTGGGCGAGGATAAGGCCGAGCGGTACCGTGTCGCAGCGGCGGAGCAGGCGGATCCGTCCGGCGGCCGTGCCCAGGGATTGACTAACTTGATATTTCCGGGCAAGGCGTAGTACGCGTTGCGGCAGATGGTCACCAGGGACATCGTTTAAGCGGGGAAGAATACGGCGCAGGTAGCTTCGTTCCCGGCGGATGCGGTTGTTGGCGGCAATCGCCAGGGGCAGGATCACGCGTAAAAAGAGGGCTTTTTTCTCCGTGATAGGTAAATGCTCCAGCCCGGCGGGGAGATTTTTAAGCCCGAGAGGAGGAACCGGCGCTTGCGGTGGCCAGGAGTATTTATAGAACCGGAATAGATGCGTCAGGCCGCGGGGGGTGGTCGCCACGACCGGCACCAGGCGGGTATGCCACTCGAGACCCGCCAGAGAATGCTGTGCCACCCACCAGGACAGAGCGATGGCAGCGGCCGCAGGAGTCAGAATTGCCGCAAGCAAAACCGGTGTTTTTTTATTCATGTGTGCCATCGTAGCTGAAATGCACTTCGCGCACTCCGGGCAGATGGGGCAGCGTGGCGAGCAGCGTATCGACTTCGCGCTGTCCTGGAGCGGCGAGACTTAGACGCAGGTGGGCTATCCCCGCCTGGCTGTTGGCAGCCATCTGCCGGATGGTGGCACCGTTCCGGCTCAGGTAGGCAGTCAATTCGGCAATCAGACCGGGGCGATCTTCGAGTAATAGGTTGAGGTCGATTCCCTCGCCGCTCCAGTGTGCCTCCAGTACTTGGTCGGGAGTGCGCGCCGCGCTAATGCGAAAACTGGCGCAATCGAAGCGATGTATGCGAATTCCGCGGCTACGGGTCAGCAGGGCGGCAATACGTTCGCCGGGCCGGGGCTGGCAGCAGCGGGCCGACTCGGTCGCCAACTCCGGCATTCCGGCGACAATGGGAGTGGCGAGTTGGTTGGCCGATTTGCGGTAGCGCCGTACGGGAGCGGGTTTTCTGGGTGCAGTGCTCGCCGGTGCGTTTATTGCCGGGGCCGAGACTTGGTGAAACCAGGCACGCAGTTTGCGCCGTGCCCGTCGGGTGACGGCATAACCGGCCTCGGGGCGCAGCCAATCGGGGCTGGGACGGGGTTCGGTGCGGGTGAGAATCTCGACGGTATCACCGGTGGAGAGGGGGCGTGTGAGTGGCACCATGAGTCCGTTCACCCGGGCACCGATGGTGCGATGGCCTAATTGGGTATGCACCCCGTAGGCGAAATCGAGTGGGGTTGCCCCGGGAGCCAGGTCGATGATTCGTCCGCGTGGGGTCAGTGCGTAAACCCGTTCACCACCGAGTTCGGTGGCGATGCCGTGGGCCAGGTCCGCAGTATCTGCGGAGTCCTCGCTCAACAGGCGGCGGAGCCAGCCGATGCGCTCCTCGAGTGCCGGATCATGGGTGATACCTTCCTTGTAGCGCCAGTGAGCGGCGATACCCAGTTCGGACTCCTGGTGCATGGCCTCGGTCCGGATTTGAATCTCCAGTGCCTGCCCGCCGTCATCGATCACGGCGGTATGCAGCGAGCGGTAAAAGTTGCCCTTGGGCACGGCGATGTAATCATCGAACTCGTGGGGGATGTGACGCCAGTTTCCATGAACGACTCCCAGGGCGGCGTAGCAGGCAGGAATGTCGGCAACGATGATTCGCAGGCCCAGCAGGTCGTACAGATCTTCAATGGTAACGTCTTTGCGCTGCATCTTGCGGCTTATGCTGTAAATATGCTTAGGGCGACCGCTGAGGCGGGCCTGGATTCCCGCTTCGGTGAGCAGTTGTTCCAGGCGGTTTCGTGTCGCCGCAAGCCGGGCCTCCCGGGCCGCGCGACGCTCGGTGAGCGCCGCGGCGATTTCGGCATACCGTTCG
This sequence comes from Gammaproteobacteria bacterium, assembly GCA_027018875.1. Classification (GTDB taxonomy): domain Bacteria; phylum Pseudomonadota; class Gammaproteobacteria; order JAKDMP01; family JAKDMP01; genus JALUYA01. The sequence goes on along the minus strand of JALUYA010000044.1, from coordinate 25,012 downwards.
GGTTCGGTGGCGCGAAAGGCCAAATCCTCCAGTTGCCACTTAAGTTGCCATATTCCCAGACGGTTGGCCAGCGGGGCATAGAGTAGAAAGACTTCATGGGCAAGCGCCTTGCATTCGGCGTCGTGGTGGTCTTTGATAAGCATCAGCCGGGCAAGCGGTCGGGCGAGTACCAGGGGGACGATGCGGATGTCGTGGATCAGGGCGAGGAACAGGCGCCGGAGGTTTTCCTTCTGGGCCGGGTCTTGCGTATGCAGGGCCTCGCTCGCGGCCAGATTCGGTTCCGGCAGGGCGGAGATTTGGGCGGCCAGCTCGCGTACCCCGTCACCGGCAATGGTCGCAAGAGTTTCCGGTTTGATTACCCCTGCGTTCAGCAGGGGGGCAGCCGCCGCAGCGAGGCGCCAGTCCTGGGGGAGATCGAGGCCCTGGAGGATCTCAACAATGGTTTGTGATTGGGCGGCCAGCGGGGGCGGCGCATGCGTCAGCAAGCGAGCCAGAGTGATGTTTTCGGTAACTTCCATCGCGATGCCCAAGGCACATTACAGGATAGGTTATCTTATGCTCATCTTTGCCAATCAAGAGGGTTGACCAGCATGAAGATACGACATTTGTGGGTGAGCGGACTTCTGGGGCTTGCGGCCGTCACAGCTTGGGGTCAGGGTAGTGGACTCGACATCAATGTGAGTAACAATGCAGCCCGAGTTTCCTATGATTCCCAGATCGGCTATTCGGGACTCGATTTTTTGTTTCAGGGGTTGCATAATACCGATGCCGGTAATATCGCTGGCATCGGTTTGGGCCTGCGGGCCAACGCCAACCCTGGTGGGGCCCCCATCACCGCGATTTTGGGCGCCAAGGCCTTGTGGCTGGATCCTAGTTATACTGGGATTTCCAGCGGTTATGTAGTGGCCCTGGGTGGGGGGGTGGAGTTTGCCCTGCCGGCCTATAATCGCCTGGTTTTCGGTGGATATCTGTATTGGGCGCCCAATATAACGAGTTTTTCCAATGCCGACCGGTATCTTGCTCTGGAGGCCCGGGCGGGATATCGACTGATGCCGAACGGGACGATCTATCTCGGATACCGTCATATGACCGCAAGATTTAAGGGAACCGATTCTCTGGTCATGGATAACGGGTTCAATATCGGCTTTTCCATCCGGTTTTAAAATCATGTCCGGACACAGTAAATGGGCTAATATCCAGCACCGTAAAAACGCTCAGGATGCGCGTCGCGGCAAGATTTTTACCCGCCTGGTGCGCGAGATTTCCACCGCCGTGCGCACGGGCGGGGCCGATGCCGCGGCCAATCCCCGGTTGCGTCTTGCTCTCGACAAGGCCAATGCCGCCAACGTGCCCAAGGATAATATCGAGCGGGCGATCAAGCGGGCCAGTGGGGGGATCGACGGCCAGGCCATCGCCGAGGTTCGCTATGAAGGGTATGCTCCCCATGGGGTGGCGGTGCTGGTGGAGTGCATGACCGACAATCGTAATCGTACGGTCGCCGAAGTGCGTTATGGTTTCAGCAAGTATGGTGGTCATCTCGGGGCTGATGGGTCGGTGTCCTATCTATTTAGCCGGGTGGGGCAGATTCGCCTGGGAGCCGACCAGGATGAGGAAAAGGTACTCGATATCGCCCTGGAAGCGGGGGCTGAAGACGTCGAGCGCGACGAGGAAAACGCCTTCGAGGTAATCACCGATCCGGCCGATTTCGAAGCTGTGCGGGATACCTTGCGGGCCGCCGGCCTTGCCTTGGAAGAGGCCGAGATTACCCAGCGACCCGCTACCTGGGTGGAACTGGATGTGGCGCAGGCGGAAAGTGTGCTCAAGTTGCTTGATGCGTTGGAGGATCTTGACGATACCCAGAATGTCTATTCCAATGCCCATTTCCCGGCAGAGACCTTTGCCTAGCCCCAAGGTACCAAGGCATAGGCTGGTGATTCTTGGTATCGATCCGGGGTCTTACCGGACCGGTTATGGAGTGATTGCGGTGGAAGGCCGGCGGCAGACGGTTTTGGCTCAGGGGGTGGTTCGCGCCCCGCGCCGCGGTGGACTGGGCGACCGGCTGCGCACTATTTACACCGGAGTTGCCGCCCAGGTCAGGTGCCATGTTCCCGATGAGGTCGCGGTGGAGCAGGTCTTTGTAAACCGTAATCCCGCCACGGCACTGATTCTGGGCCAGGCGCGGGGGGCCGCTTTGGCCGCCGCGCTGGTCGCGGGATGTGTGTTGGCCGAATATACGCCGCGTGCGGTCAAACTGGCCGTGGTCGGCTCGGGGGGGGCCGATAAGAGGCAGGTCGCGCATATGGTGCGTCATCTTTTGGGGCTTGCCGCCCCGATTGCCGAAGATGCGAGCGATGCCCTGGCTGTGGCGTTATGCCATGCTCACAGCCGCGAACTCGGCAGCAAATTGGTGTTAGGCGCGTGATCGGCTTCTTGCGCGGGCGGATTATTCATCGGCGACCGCCACGGATTTTGCTCGATGTCGGTGGGATTGGCTATGAACTGGAAGCCCCGCTCTCGACTTTTGCCGCGTTGCCCGCCGGCGACGGGGAAACACGCCTTTATACTCACCTGGTGGTGCGCGAGGATACCCTGCAACTTTATGGCTTTGCCGCTGAACGTGAGCGGGAATTGTTTCGGGCGCTGATTCGGGCGAGCGGCGTTGGCGCCAAGCTCGCCCTAAGCATTCTCTCGGGGTTAAGCGTCGAGGAGTTTTCCCGCGTGATTGTGGAACGCGACGTGGCGAGGCTCAAGCGATTACCCGGTATCGGTCAGAAGACCGCCGAGCGGCTGGTGGTGGAGATGGCGGATCGGGTGGTGGCCTCTGCGGCCGCGGCCGCGAGCATACCGGGTAATGTGCGCGGTGAGGCCGAGTCGGCACTCGGTGTGCTGGGCTACAAGCCACGTGAAATCGCCACCTTGCTGAGCGGCGTGGAAACCCGAGAACGTACCAGTGAAGAGGTGGTGCGAGAGGCCCTGCGACGGGCACTGGGAGGGGATCGATGAGCGAACGACTGGTGGACCGGGAGGTTGTCGCCCCCGAACTGCACGATGAGTTGCAGCTGCGCCCCGAGCGGTTGGCCGATTACATTGGCCAGGATCAGGTGTGTGCCCAAATGGAGATTTTTATCCGTGCCGCCCGCGGCCGTTCCGAGGCGCTGGATCATTGTCTGATTTTCGGTCCGCCCGGATTGGGCAAGACCACGCTCGCGCACATCATTGCTCACGAGATGGGTGTCGAGTTGCACCAGACCTCGGGGCCGGTGCTGGAACGGCCGGGGGATCTGGCCGCACTGCTCACCAATCTGGCCCGTGGCGATGTGCTTTTTGTCGATGAAATTCACCGGCTGAGTCCGGTGGTGGAGGAGTCGCTGTACCCCGCACTCGAGGACTATGCACTTGATATCATGATTGGCGAGGGTCCGTCGGCACGCTCGATCAAGCTGGACCTGGCCCCGTTTACGCTGGTGGGGGCGACAACGCGCGCGGGGCTTTTGACCTCCCCGCTGCGCGACCGGTTCGGTATCGTTGCGCGCCTGAATTTTTACTCTCCCGAGGCGCTGGAGCGCATCGCGGTGCGCTCGGCGGGGATTTTGGGGGTCAGCTTGCAGAGGGGCGGGGCTCGCGAGATCGCGCGCCGCGCCCGCGGGACGCCACGAATCGTCAATCGCCTGTTGCGCCGGGTGCGAGACTTTGCCGAGGTGCGCGCCGATGGGGTGGTGAGTGAGGCGGTGGCGAATGAGGCCCTGGATTTTCTGGAGGTCGATCAGCGTGGATTCGATGCCTTGGACCGGCGGCTGCTCGCGGTGATTATCGAGAATTTCGATGGGGGGCCGGTGGGCGTGGACAGCCTGGCCGCGGCGATCGGAGAGGAGCGTGGCACCATAGAAGATGTGATAGAGCCTTTTCTGATTCAGCAGGGATTTCTTAAACGAACACCCCGCGGGCGGATGGCCGGGGCGCGGGCCTGGCGTCATCTTGGGCTGATTCCTCCGGAAAGGGATCTCGACCTGTTTGACGGGGGGGAGGACAATGGCCGCTGAACCGGATTCTATCTTTGTCTGGCCGCTTCGGGTGTACTACGAAGACACCGATGCAGGGGGGGTGGTCTATCACGCACAGTATCTGAAATTCCTCGAACGGGCGCGGACCGAATGGTTACGGGCCCATGGGATCGAGCAGAATGAGCTGGCGCAAGCCGAGGGCATCGTTTTTGTCGTCACCCGGGTCGAAATAAGTTATTTGCGTCCGGCACGTTTCAACGATTCCCTGAAGGTGACGGTTCATCTGATTTCCCGCCGGATCGGTCGCATGCGGTTCGAGCAGAACATCGTGCGTACCGACGCATCGGATGAACCCTTATTGGCGGCGCTGGTCGAAGTGGCTTGTGTGGATCGACGGCGTTTTCGTGGGCGTCGAATCCCAGAAATCATCCTTAAGAAGTTGGGCTTATGACTACCAATTTTTCGATTTATCACATGGTTGCCGGCTCCAGCATCGTGGTGCAGGCCGTACTGGCCCTATTATTGCTTGCATCGATTGCATCCTGGGCTGTTATTTTTCGTAAAGTCAGTGAGTTAAGGCGGGTTTGGGCCGATACTGATGCTTTTGAAAAACGCTTTTGGTCCGGGGTGGATCTGAACGAGTTTTATCGGCGGCTCGAGCAGGATGCCCCCGGCGTGGCCTTGGGGAAGATCTTTCGCGCCGGATTTCGTGAGTTTGTGCACTTGGCGCGTCGCGGCCACAGCGGTGCCAACGTGTTGCTCAGCACCCGCCGGGCCATGGATGCGGTGCGTTCGCGTGAACTGGAGTCCTTGGAGCAAAGCATGGGGCTGCTGGCTACGGTCGGCTCCACCGCACCCTACGTAGGGTTGTTCGGAACCGTGTGGGGTATTATGGGGGCTTTCCAGGGCTTGGGCAATGCGGAGCAGGCGACGCTGGCACTGGTGGCACCGGGTATTGCCGAGGCCCTGATCGCTACCGCAATGGGGCTGTTCGCCGCCATTCCGGCGATGATTGCCTATAATCGGTTTGCGAACCAAGTCGATCGGCTCGATGCCCGTTTCGATGCCTTCAGTGATGAATTCAGCAACGTGCTCGAACATCAGCAGATGGAACGCGGCGGGGGCGCCAAGACGACGTGAACCGACGCCGGCACACACGGCGGTTGATGGCCCAGATCAATGTTGTGCCCTACATCGATGTGAGCCTGGTGCTGCTGGTTATCTTCATGATCACCGCGCCGCTGTTGACCCGGGGAGTGCGGGTTCATCTGCCCCGGGCCGCGGCGCAACCCTTGCCGCAGAATAAACGCCAACGCCAGCCGGTGGTGCTTACGGTGAAGTCCGATGGCAGCTTATATCTCAATATTGGTGAACATCCCGACAAACCGGTGGCGCCGGCCCTGGTCGTGGCCCTGGTTGAGGTGGTATTGAAGGCCCATCCCCGGACTCCGGTGTTGGTTCGAGGAGCGGCCCGGGCCCGCTATGCCGCCGTCGTCCGCGGAATGAGTTTGTTACAGGCCGCCGGGGCGGAAAATGTTGGCCTAATCACCCGTAACCCCAAGGAGCCTCTGGTCAGGAAACCCGGCCGATGATCCGTGTCATACGCATCTGGTTCCGTGATCGGGGTGTGTCCCTGGGGCTTGCTTTGCTGGTGCATGCTTTGGCGGGCGTATTGCTGATATGGGGGACTTCCCTGTCTGTGGTCAGCCCGCGGGCGGCGCCCGGTACGGCCCGGGAGCGGCAGCCGATCGAGGCGACGGTGGTCAGTGAGAAAGATTATCTGAATGCCGAGGCCCAGATCCGGCGAGTAAACCAGGCCCGTGCAGAGCGGCTCACCCAGTTGCAGCGCCGCGCCCGGGCCGCCCAGGCGGCGCGCAAAAAGGCCCAAACTGAACTCGCCCGGTTGCAGCAGCAGCGCCAGGTCGCGTTGCGGCAGGCGCAGGCACAACAGTTGCAACTGAAAACCAGGCAACAGCAACTTGCCTCTGTGGAGGCCGAGGCCAAAAAGGTTCGGGCCCAGCGTCGGCAGGCCCGGCAGCAGTTGCTTGAGCTCCGCGCCGCGGCGGTTGCCGCAGCCAAGGCACGCCAGGCCGAGCAGGCACGCCTGGCCAAGCTTCAGGCCGAAGCCAGGGCTCGAACCAGGGCCATTGCTGCGGCAAAGCGGGCCGCCCTGGTCCAGGCCGCGGCCGCCCGCAAGGCGCAGTTGATGCGCCAGCTTCGGGCCGAGCAGGTGGACCGAAACCGGCGAGCACTCGGCAATTGGGTTCGGGCTATAGAACTTCAGGTGCAACGCAATTGGATCCGTCCTCCCGATGTGGCTACCGGAATTAACTGCCGGGTGCGGGTCACCCAGTTGCCGAGTGGGCAGGTGGTCAAGGTCGAGATGCTATCCTGCAATGGCGGATCGGTGGTGGTTCAGTCGATTATCACTGCTGTGAATCGTGCCTCGCCATTACCGCAACCTTCGGATCCGACGATTTTTCAGCGGCGGATAACTTTTGTGTTTCAACCCGGTCCAAATCAGTGAGGCTTCCATGCGAATAAAACTCGTCAATGCAGCTTTATTGGTCGTCGGTCTTGTCCTGGCGGCTGACGCCCGCGCCGACTTGGTAATCAAGATTACCCAGGGTGTGAACCAGCCTACCCCGATCGCGGTTGTCCCGTTCGGCTGGGGCGGCAGCGGCGCTTCTCCGCTCGATGTCGCCCGGGTGGTGCGTGATGATCTTGCCCGTAGTGGCTTGTTCGCGCCCCTGCCGCCGGCCAAGATGTTGGCGCGTCCCACTACGGCGAAGGCGGTGCATTTCGTCAACTGGAAGGCGGTGCGGGTGAATGATCTGGTCATCGGTTCGGTAACGCCCACTCCTTCGGGGTATAACGTGCGCTTTCGACTGTACAACGTTTATACGGGACGGCAGCTATTGGGTTATGTCCTTCCGAGCGCACCCGATGCCTTGCGTTTTACCGCGCACGTGGTGAGTGACATGATCTACAAACAGCTCACCGGAATCCCCGGCGCCTTTGCAACCCGTATCGCCTACATTAAGCGTGTGACCGCAGGGAAGGGGACCCGCTGGGAACTTGTGGTAGCCGATGCCGATGGGGCGAATGCCCGGGTGGTCGTCAAGTCCCCGGGACTCTTGATGTCACCTACCTGGTCGCCCAATGGTCGGGAACTTGCGTATGTGGAGTTTGCGAGCAGCCGGAGTCATATCTATATCCAGAATATCGCCACCGGGCAGAGGCGCCTGGTGTTCGCCAGGCCCGGCCTGAACAGTGCGCCGAGGTTTTCGCCGGACGGTAAGCGTCTTGCGGTGGTTTTGTCTTCTTCACCCGGTAATCCCGATATTTATATTCTCGATCTTGCCAGTGGTAAGCTTATCCGGGTAACCCACAGTCCCGCGATCGATACCGAGCCGGCCTGGATGCCGAATGGCAAGGCGATTGTCTTCACCTCCGGGCGGGGTGGTTCACCCCAGGTCTATGAGAAGAATCTTGACACCGGGTCGGTACAGCGCTTGACCTGGCAGGGTGGCTACAATGCGCGCCCGGTGGTTTCTCCCAGCGGCAAGAAGATCGCTTTTGTGCATCGTGAAAACGGTGCCTTGCATATTGCACTGATCAATCTGGCGAGTGGCAATATGCGATTGCTGACTAATGGTCCCGCGGATGTCTCACCAAGTTTTTCCCCCAACGGGGCCATGATCCTTTACAGCACCGTGATGGGGAGACGCCAGATGCTGGCTACAGTATCGGTAGACGGGCAGGTGCGGCAGGAACTTTTCGGGACGGCGGGTACGCTGGTTCAGCCGGTCTGGGGCCCTTTCCCGCCGCATTTGGCACATGCCGAGCAGGTATCTACGCCGACGCCGTAAAACCTTGTTAAAATCTTCTATCTAAGCCGATGGGGGTGTTGATATGGGAACCATGAAATGGATCGGGATCGTGGTGGTTGGCTCCATCACCTTTGCCCTGGCAGGCTGCCAGAGTCCACCTTCGAAGCCCATTCCGGGTTCGACTCAAGTTACAACGACCGGTGCTTCGACCACGAGCGCCGCCAGCATGAGTACGGGCAGTGGGCGGAGTTTGAGCGCCGAGATACCCCCCCCGGTGGCCGGACCGAAGAGCAGTTATAAAAATCGGACGGTATATTTTGCCTTCAATAAGTCCATTATTAAGCCCGAATATTTCCCGCTGCTGAAAAACCAGGCGAACTATCTGCTTGCACATGCGAATGCAAGGGTTCTTCTGGAGGGTTATACCGATGATCGCGGCACCTGGGCGTACAACATCGGGCTGGGATCACGGCGCGCGGCGGCGGTAGAGAACTTCCTTCTGCTCCAGGGAGTGACCCCGGGTCAGATCAAGACCATCAGCTACGGCGAGGCCTATCCGGCGGATCCGGCTAATAACCCTTTGGCCTGGGCTAAAAATCGGCGTGTCGTCATTAACTATTCCGCAGGCAAGTCATCATGAAGCCTCGGCACTTGCTTATTGTTACCGGCTTGTTCACCCTGGGTACCCTGGCGGGCTGCGCGACCCAGGTTTCGCCGAATGATCCAATATATCATCGGCTCGGCGCGCTCCAGCAGCAGGTCAGGCGCATGCAGAAGATGGTAGAAGGACAGGGGTTGTTGCGCATGGCCTCCCGGCAGCAACAACTCGAAAGCCGGTTGTCGAGCCTGCAAGGGCAGTTGCAAGAGTTACAGCATCAATTGCAGCAATCCGGTCAGCGTCAGCAAGCGGTCGACCAAAGTTTTGATCAGCGGCTTTCGGCCCTGGAGCAGGGCGTCTCCGCGGTGGGAGGCGCCGTGTCGGGTAGTGGGAAACGGGCGGGCACTGCTCGCAATGCTTCCTCTGCGACCGCCAGCGGCGAGGCCGCGGCGAAAAAAGCCTATCGTGCTGCCTTTGACCAGCTTAAGGCCGATAATTTTTCTGCGGCGATTGCCAGCTTCAAACAGGTTATTTCCCAATATCCGGACAGTCGTTACGTTCCGAGTGCCTGGTACTGGATGGGGGAGACGAACTATGTGAATGGAAATTACCGGGAAGCGATCAGTAATTTCCAGAGCGCATTGGCTCGCTTCGGAAAATCTCCCCGGGCGCGCGATGCCTTGCTGAAAATCGGCTATGCTCAGGCGGCTCTGAAGAATTTCAGTGCGGCGAAACAAACTTTCCGGATGGTTATCACCCGTTACCCGGGCACAACGGCGGCGGAACTGGCCAAGCAACGCCTGGCGCGAATGGGTTCGCAAGGCCGGTAGATCTTGACTGAAATTACCGGGAGAGAAATCCGGGTATCACCGGTTCAATCGGCACCGGAGCGGCGGCTTCGGGTGAATGAAATATTTCTCTCGATCCAGGGGGAGGCCGCCGATATGGGTCGTCCCAGCGTGTTTGTTCGCTTGAGCGGTTGTCCTTTACGCTGTCGCTGGTGTGATACCGCTTATGCATTTCATGACGGGCAGTCCTATCGGCTGGAGGATATTGAAGAGCGGGTGGCCGCGTACGGAGTGCAACTCGTGTGCCTTACCGGGGGTGAACCGCTGGCACAGAAATCCTGTCGCGAATTGGTTGCCCGCTTAGCCACCCGGGGGTACACGGTATCCATCGAAACCAGTGGAGCTCTCGACATCGGCGGACTGGATCCGCGCGTGCGCATCGTCATGGATGTCAAGGCACCGGGCTCGGGTGAGAGCCGGCGTAACCGGATCGAAAATATCGGACACTTGCGGGAGCAGGATCAAGTGAAATTCGTATTGGCCGATCGCACGGATTATGAATGGTCACGGTCCTTCCTACGCGAACATACACCGGGCTTGCGGGCGGAAGTTCTATTTTCTCCGGTTGCGGGAGAACTTTCTCCCCGGGCGCTTGCCGAATGGGTCATTGAAGATCGTCTGCCGGTTCGAGTGCAAATTCAGCTTCACAAGTTGCTTTGGGGCAATGTCCCAGGGCACTGATGATGTACGCCTGGCGGTGGTGCTGGTGTCCGGGGGACTCGACTCGGCCACTGTGCTTGCCTATGCCCTTTCCAGGGGGTGGAATTGCCATGCCCTTAGCTTCGACTATGGCCAGCGCCATCGTTCCGAACTCGATGCGGCTGTTCGGGTGGCGCGCACGCTTGGCGCATCTTCACAGCGCCGGATCCGCATTGATTTCGGTGCGATTGGGGGCTCGGCTCTGACCGACTCCACCATTGTCGTCCCGGAACGGGCGGCGGGAGAAGCACCGGAAAGTAATGTTATTCCGCCAACCTATGTGCCGGCACGTAATACAGTATTCTTGGCGATGGCCCTCGGTTATGCCGAAGCAATCGGCGCTCGTGACCTTTTTATCGGCGTCAATGCAGTGGATTATTCCGGGTACCCAGACTGCCGCCCGGCATTTATTCAAGCCTTTGAGAACCTGGCCCAGGTCGCGACCCGGATCGGGGTTGAAGGGGGGCGTTTCAAGGTGCATGCCCCGCTGATTAAAATGAGTAAGGCCGAAATCATCCGGTGCGGGATACGGCTTGGAGTGGATTATTCGCGGACGGTTTCCTGTTATCAGGCCGATGCCGGCGGTGCGGCTTGCGGGCGCTGCGATGCCTGCCATTTGCGCCGCCAAGGTTTCCAAGATGCCGGTGTTCCCGATCCCACGCGGTATGCGCCGGGTGCATCGAACCGCTAAGTCGGTTAAAATTTACTCATGGATCTTATGGTGCCCGTGTAGTGGACGCGTCGGCATGTTCCATGGAGACGGTTTACCGTGGGCCGTTAGCTCAGTTGGTAGAGCATCGGACTTTTAATCCGCTGGTCGCAGGTTCGAATCCTGCACGGCCCACCATAAAAAGCAATAAGAGATCTTGAAAACCTGCTTTTCAGTTCCCGCGTGTTCGGACCTGCCATACGGAGATACGCACCTGCGCCCTTTGATCGTGTCGGCAACCCTCCGCGCACTCTTCTTCATGCGTCCTTTGGTGCATCCTCTTTGTTATACTTAAATTATTCAACGATCTGCCACGGGTACCGGTAGCCTTGATTCGGGTCGGCATAGGAAGATTTGGGTCTTGACCAGGCTGTGTTTTTACGGCAAAATATATCGCTTGCTCCCGAGGAGGGGTACCCGAGTGGCCAAAGGGGGCAGACTGTAAATCTGCTGGCTTACGCCTACGTAGGTTCGAATCCTACCCCCTCCACCAGGTGGATTATGTTGAATGATGCGGGTGTAGTTCAGTGGTAGAACCTCAGCCTTCCAAGCTGATTATGTGGGTTCGATTCCCATCACCCGCTCCAGTTGGAAGGCTCAGGATCCGGGCCCATATAGCTCAGTCGGTAGAGCACTTCCTTGGTAAGGAAGAGGTCGCCGGTTCGAATCCGGCTGTGGGCTCCATTACAAGGGGGCCGTGGTTTTTTACTACGGCTGAAGTATCGGTTGGTTTTTAATTACCGGGAGGCCGGTGGCATGTCCAAGGAAAAGTTTGAGCGTACGAAGCCGCATATAAATGTTGGGACGATAGGTCATGTGGATCATGGGAAGACGACATTAACGGCGGCGTTGACGAAGGTAGCGGCGGAGCATTTTGGAGGGGGGGAGTTTGTAGAGTTTGACAGGATAGACAATGCGCCGGAGGAGAAGGCGCGAGGGATAACGATAGCGACCTCGCACGTGGAGTACTCGACGGACAAGAGGCACTATGCGCACGTGGACTGTCCGGGGCATGCGGATTATGTGAAGAACATGATTACGGGTGCGGCGCAGATGGATGGGGCGATACTGGTGGTATCGGCGGCGGATGGGCCGATGCCGCAGACGCGCGAGCACATATTGTTGGCGCGCCAGGTAGGGGTGCCCTACATTGTGGTGTATTTAAACAAGGCGGACATGGTAGATGACGAGGAGCTGATTGAGCTGGTTGACCTGGAGGTTCGGGAGTTGCTGAACAAGTATGAATTTCCGGGGGATGAGACGCCGATTATCAAGGGTTCGGCGCTCAAGGCGCTGGAGGGGGATCGCAGCGAGATTGGGGTGCCCTCGGTGGTAGAGTTGCTGGAGAAGATGGATGAGTACATTCCGGTACCGGAGCGCCCGGTTGATCAGCCGTTTTTGATGCCGATTGAGGATGTTTTTTCGATATCGGGCCGAGGGACGGTGGTGACGGGGCGTGTAGAGCGTGGGATAGTCAAGGTAGGGGACGAGGTTGAGATTGTTGGGATTCATGAGACGGGCAAGACCACGGTGACGGGGGTAGAGATGTTTCGCAAGCTGCTTGACCAGGGTCAGGCGGGGGATAACATAGGGGTGTTGTTGCGTGGGATCAAGCGGGATGAAGTGGAGCGGGGTCAGGTATTGGCCAAGCCGGGAACGATCACGCCGCACACGGGGTTTGAGTGTGAAGTCTATGTATTGGCCAAGGAGGAAGGGGGGCGGCACACGCCCTTTTTCAAGGGGTACCGGCCGCAGTTTTACTTTCGCACCACCGATGTGACCGGGGCGGTGGAGCTTCCCGAGGGCACCGAGATGGTGATGCCGGGGGACAATGTGAAATTAAAGGCGACATTGATTGCCCCGATTGCGATGGAAGAGGGACTACGCTTTGCGATTCGTGAAGGCGGGCGCACAGTGGGCGCCGGCGTGGTAACGAAAATATCTAAATGAACCGGTTTGGTTTAAACGATTAGGAGTCGTTACCGTGATGAGAGTACAGGCCAGTAGCTCAATTGGTAGAGCAGCGGTCTCCAAAACCGCAGGTTGGGGGTTCGAGTCCCTCCTGGCCTGCCATTTGCAAAAAAGGCAAGGGTAATGGCGGCAAAGCCTGAAACCGGAGCCCGAACCAGCATACTGGATTTTATCAAGTTGGGTGTGGCGGTAGTATTATTGGGCTTTGCTATCGGCCAATTTTACTATTTTGGCGCTCATCCCTTGATCTATGGTGGCACGGCACATCAAGTCCCGGCCGCTATTCGTTTGGTGGTTCTGCTCGTCGCGCTCGCTCTTTCGGTCTTAGCGGCGCGGTTTACAGCCCTTGGCGCTGATTCTTGGCGTTATTTAATGAGTGCGCGCGGGGAGGTCCAACGTATGGTTTGGCCTGGTCGGCAGCAGACGATACAGGCAACGATAGCGGTAATTGTGTTGGTAGTGGCTCTCGGGGTGTTTATGTGGCTGATCGATTTGATCCTTCAGTTTGCCTTGCGGGGTCTGACTGGGCAGTAGCAATACAGGTAGCCGAACGATGGCAAAAAATTGGTATGTGGTTCATGCCTATAGCGGATTTGAACGTCAGGTAATGCGGGCACTGACCGAGCGTATTGAACGCAGCGGCATGAAAGAAAAATTTGGTGAAATCCTGGTGCCAACCGAAGAAGTGGTTGAGATGAAGGATGGGCGGCGTCGCAAAAGCGAACGCAAGTTCTTCCCGGGATATGTTCTAGTCGAGATGGAGATGAATGATGAGACCTGGCATCTGGTAAAAAGTGTTCCGCGTGTTATGGGGTTTGTAGGAGGAACCAGTGACCGGCCTACTCCTATACTTCGGCGGGAAGCCGAGGCTGTGATGGAACGTATGCGTGAGGGTGCGGAAAAACCACGACCTAAAATATTATTCGAACCCGGAGAGATGATTCGCGTTATCGATGGCCCTTTTAATGATTTTAATGGGGTGATCGAGGATGTTAACTACGAGAAGAGCCGTTTGCGTGTGGCTGTGCTGATTTTTAATCGCTCAACTCCTGTTGAGTTGGATTTCAATCAAGTGGTTAAAACTTGATTTTTATTTGCAAAAGAGATGGTGAGATTGATCGGCTGGTAGTTTAATTTTAAAGTGTGGCCGGCTATGTGCCGGCTCTACTTGGGCTGACAACGGGGAGCCGATAGGTATTATCGGCGTTACTACCCAAATAATGAGGTGAATTATGGCACGAAAAGTCAAGGCGTACATTAAGCTCCAGGTTCCGGCTGGACAGGGTAATCCGAGTCCTCCCGTAGGGCCGGCGCTAGGGCAGCACGGCGTGAACATCATGGAATTCTGTAAGGCTTTTAATGCGCATACCAAAGGCATGGAGCAGGGTCTTCCGATTCCGGTGGTTATTACGGTTTATACCGATCGGAGTTTTACTTTTATCACCAAAACTCCACCTGCATCGGTACTGATTCGCAAGGCTGCAGGGCTGGCTAAGGGTAGTGCGGTGCCAAATCAAAATAAGGTGGCTAAATTGACACGTGTTCAAATTGAGGAGATTGCAAAGATAAAGGCGCCGGATCTTAGTGCCGCCGATCTAGATGCAGCCGTACGCACGATTGCCGGCAGTGCCCGCAGTATGGGTGTTGATGTGGAGGGATTTTGATATGGCCCGAGTGAGCAAACGCCGGAAAATTATCACGGAAAGAATTAAACCGGGATATGTGTATGATGCTGTCGAGGCCTTCAGTTTGCTTAAATCCTTGCCGCAAGCAAAATTTACGGAGTCCGTAGATGCCGCGGTAAATCTTGGTGTTGATCCGCGCAAGTCGGACCAGGTTGTCCGTGGGGCGACGGTGCTGCCGCATGGAACCGGTCGGGAGGTACGTGTTGCGGTTTTTGCACAGGGTCAGAATGCCGATGCTGCCCGGCAGGCGGGCGCCGACATAGTGGGGTTTGATGACCTCGCAGAGCGTATCAAGGCGGGGGAAATTGATTTTGATGTTCTCATAGCCGCCCCGGATGCGATGCGATTTGTCGGTAAATTAGGGCCGATCTTAGGACCTCGGGGGCTAATGCCAAACCCGAAGGTGGGTACGGTCACAGCAGATGTGGCCAAGGCGGTGATGCAGGCAAAATCAGGTCAAGTTAGATACCGAACTGATAAGTCAGGGATTGTTCATTGCCGAATTGGCAGTGTGGAATTTGATTCTGGTGCGCTTAAAGAAAATCTGGCGGCGCTGATGGATGACTTGATTAAGGCAAAGCCTGCAAGCTCAAAGGGTATCTATCTTAAGAAGGTGACGGTCTCTACTACTATGGGGCCGGGCCTTGTAATTGACCACGCATCATTGTAAGGCGTGGTAAAGATGCGGATAATTCCGCTGCTATCGGCGTAAGTTGATAGGTCGAAGACCGCAGGTGCTGCTTTTGATCACGGGATGGCTCGTGGTTGCTTTTGCAAGTTGACGTAAGCATCGAAGGATGAAAGATTCTCGGGCTTATAAAAAAGTGAAGTGGCTTAATGGCCTGCGTAGACGGCTTCCCGGTGTGTTTTCCGGTATGTCGTCGGATCCCTACGGATCCACGGGTGGCCCTTTACGGAGGGTTAAATGTATGTGTCTGGGCTCAAACTGGAGAGTAGCTTATGCCACTACGGCTGGAAGAAAAGAAGGCACTGGTTGCAGAGGTTAAAAGCGTCGCCGAGCGAGCGTCTGCCTGTGTTGGTGCGGAATATATCGGCTTGTCGGTCGAGGAGATGATGGGACTGCGAAAACAGGCGCGTGCTTTGGGTGTTTATCTTAAAGTCATGAAGAATACACTGGCTCGCCTTGCCGTTTCCAGTACTGATTTTGAGTGTATGCAACCGGTGTTTCATGGACCATTGGTGCTTGCTTTCTCGACCGAGGAGCCCAGTGCTGCTGCACGAATCATCAGGAGTTTTGCTAAAGAAAACGATAAACTCAAGGTCAAGGCGCTTGCCTTTGGCGGAGTTCTACTTTCTGCGGCTGACCTTGATCGCTTAGCGGATCTGCCGACGCGAGATGAAGCACTTGCCAAGTTGGCGGCAACATTCAAGGCCCCGCTGACGAAGTTCGTGCGTACACTGGCTGAGCCGCAAGCGAAGCTGGTGCGTACGGTGGCGGCGATTCGCGACCAAAAACAGGCGGCTTGAGAGCATATCAAGTCAAGAATTTAAATTGATACAGTAAATTGTAAACCGGGAGACGAAGATGGCAGTTTCTAAAGATGATATTCTGGAAACCATTTCTAATATGACGGTTATGGAAATTGTGGATCTGATTTCCGCAATGGAGGATAAATTTGGTGTCTCAGCCGCTGCGGCCGTTGCCGTAGCGCCCGCAGGCGCAGCAGGTGATGGTGGTGCTACCGCCGAGGAACAGACCGAATTTAACATTGTTCTAAAGAGTTATGGCTCGAGCAAAGTTTCGGTTATTAAGACGGTTCGTGCAATCACCGGGCTTGGGCTGAAAGAGGCCAAGGATACGGTCGAAGGTGCACCGACGACACTTAAGGAAGGTGTTTCCAGGGAAGAAGCGGAAAAAATCAAGAAGGATCTCGAGGAAGCAGGTGCAGAGGTCGAAATTAAGTAATTTCGATTATAGTTTGTGCAACGTTATCCGTACGGAAAAGGCGGGTTAGCCTAAAGGCCGACCTGCCTTTCCGTGTTTACCCGGCGTGAGCCTAAGCTTGCGCCAGCATGCCGCGCAAAGTATATGGCGAGGTGATTCTGCATGACGTATTCATTTACTGAAAAAAAGCGTATCCGCAAAAATTTTGGCAAAAGTCAGAGTGTTCTGCCTGTGCCTTATCTGTTGGCTACTCAGCTTGATTCGTATCATCAGTTTTTGCAGTTGGATAAGAAGCCGGAGGATAGGCAGGATGTTGGATTGCATGGTGCGTTTACATCAGTGTTCCCCATAGAAAGCCATTCGGGGAATGCAGCACTGGAATATCTCGGTTATAAGATCGAGGAGCCGGTATTTGATGTTCATGAATGTCAGATTCGTGGGCTTACCTATGCGGCGGCGTTAAAAGCGACCGTTAGTCTGGTGCTGTATGAGAAGCAAAGAGGGGGCACGAGGCGCGTTAAAGACATGCGGGAACAGGAGGTCTACCTAGGAGAATTGCCATTAATGACCGATAATGGCACATTCGTCATCAATGGAACCGAGCGTGTCATTGTCTCCCAGTTGCACCGCTCGCCGGGCGTGTTCTTTGATCATGATAGAGGGAAAAGTCATTCTTCTGGAAAATTACTTTATTCGGCACGGATCATTCCCTATCGCGGATCTTGGCTCGATTTTGAGTTTGATCATACCGATAAGGTTTTCGTGCGCATTGATCGACGCCGAAAAATTCCGGTAACCATATTACTCCGGGCTCTGGGATATACCAATGTTCAGATGCTTGAGATGTTTTATGAACATAATGTTTTTCACCTGCAAAATGGCGAAATTCGGCTGGATCTGGTTCCCGAACGCTTGCGAGGAGAAACTGCAGCTTTCGATATAAAGGTAAACGATAAAGTCATCGTTGAAGAAGGCCGAAGGATTACAGCTCGGCATGTACGTGAGATTGAAAAAGCCCAGGTGGACTATTTGGTGGTTCCACTTGAATTCATGGTCGGAAAGACAATTGCGCAAGATGTGATTGATGACCAGACTGGGGAGGTCATTGCCAATGCCAATGACATTATTACTGAGGAACAGGTTGCGGCCTTTATCAAAAATGACATTAACGAAATTCACGTCTTATTTACTAATGACTTGGATCAAGGTCCCTATATCTCCGAGACTATACGGGTTGATCCTACTGCCACGCAATTTGAGGCGCAAGTTGAAATTTATCGCATGATGCGTCCAGGTGAACCTCCAACCAAGGATTCAGCAGAGAAATTATTTTCCAATCTTTTCTTTAATCCTGAACGCTACGACCTTTCCGCGGTTGGGCGGATGAAGTTTAACCGGCGCCTTGGGCGCGAGGAGCATATCGGATCATCTATTCTTTCTTGTGAAGATATTATTGGTGTTATTAAGACGTTAATAGATATACGCAATGGTCGCGGTCAAACGGATGATATCGACCATCTGGGTAATCGTCGTGTGCGCAGTGTAGGGGAGATGGCTGAAAATGCATTTCGCGTTGGGTTGGTTCGAGTTGAGCGTGTAGTCCGGGAACGTTTGGCCATTGCAGAATCCGAAGGTTTGATGCCGCGGGATCTGATCAACTCAAAACCGGTGGCCGCAGCGATGAAGGAATTTTTTGGCTCAAGCCAGTTGAGTCAGTTTATGGATCAGAATAATCCACTATCTGAGGTGACTCATAAGCGTCGGGTGTCGGCACTGGGTCCAGGAGGATTGACTCGGGAGCGGGCTGGTTTTGAGGTGCGTGATGTTCATGCAACCCACTATGGGCGTATCTGCCCGATCGAAACTCCCGAGGGGCCGAATATTGGTCTTATTAATTCCTTTGCTGTGTTTGCACGCACTAATAAATATGGATTTCTTGAAACTCCCTACCGGGTAGTCAAGAATTCAATTGTGGGCGATGAAATTGTCTATTTGTCCGCGATTGAGGAAGGTCGATATTATATCGCACAAGCCAATTCTAGGCTGGGTAAAAAGCGTGAATTTCTGGATGATCTGGTTACTTGCCGGTATCAAGGGGAGTTCATGTTGGCAGCTAGAGATAAAGTTGATTTTATTGATGTGTCTCCTATGCAGACGGTTTCTGTAGCCGCCTCGCTGATCCCTTTTCTGGAGCACGATGACGCAAATCGGGCGCTGATGGGTTCTAACATGCAACGTCAGGCGGTCCCTACTCTTAAGGCGCAAAAACCGCTGGTAGGAACTGGGATGGAACGGGTTGTTGCAGTTGACTCCGGGGTAACCATTATCGCCCGTCGAGGCGGATGTGTCGATTCCGTAGATGCATCCCGCATTGTAATAATGGTTAATGAAGATGAAACTCATCCTGGAGAGCCTGGTGTAGATATTTATCGTATGACTAAATACATGCGATCAAATCAGAATACCTGCATAAATCAACGGCCATTGGTTAGAACGGGTGATACAATTACTCGTGGGGATGTATTGGCCGATGGATCCTCAACCGATTTGGGTGAGTTAGCGCTGGGGCAGAATTTATTAGTGGCTTTTATGCCGTGGCATGGGTACAATTTTGAAGATTCGATCCTTATTTCTGAGCGGGTGGTGGAAGAGGATCGATTTACTAGTATCCATATTGAAGAGCTTACTTGCGTTGCCAGGGACACAAAACTGGGTCCTGAAGAGATCACCAGTGATATACCGAACGTGAGTGAGAGCGCACTCGCTAATTTGGATGAGTCGGGTATTGCATTCATCGGTGCCAAGGTAAAGGCCGGCGATATTCTTATTGGCAAGGTAACCCCCAAAGGTGAAACCCAACATACTCCGGAAGAAAAACTTCTGCGGGCGATTTTTGGTGAAAATGCCTCGGATGTGAAAGACACTTCCCTCCGGGTTCCCCCGGGTATGGATGGAACTGTTATTGATGTTCAAGTATTTACACGGGAAGGTGTTACCAAGGATGCTCGTGCGCTTTCTATTGAGGGGGCCGCTCTTGGGAGGGTGAGTAAGGATCTTAACGATGAGAGGCGGATCTTAGAAAATGATATTTATCAGCGACTCGAGCGTTTGTTGGTTGATAAGGTTGCTGAGGGCGGGCCAAAAAAACTTAAGGCTGGCTCAAAAATAACCCGGGAATATCTTGCCGGACTTTCCCATGATAGATGGTTTGAAATCCGTCTTCGTGACGAGAAAATTAATCGATTGCTCGAAGAAAAGCAGGAGTATCTTGAGCGGCAAAAACAGGTTTTAGCGGAACGGTTTGAATACCAGAAACAAAAGCTCACTGCGGGGAATGAACTTCCGCCTGGTGTACTTAAGATGGCCAAGGTGTTTCTTGCGGTTAAGCGTCGTATTCAACCGGGAGATAAGATGGCAGGCCGCCACGGAAACAAGGGTGTTATTTCTCGTATTATCTCGGCCGAAGATATGCCATACATGGAAAATGGCATGGTGGTGGATGTTGTGCTTAACCCACTCGGAGTGCCTTCGCGCATGAATATCGGCCAAATTCTGGAAACCCATCTTGGCTGGGCGGCAAAAGGGTTAGGGAAAAAAATTGACCGACTGTTGGAACAGCAGGAAGAGATTGCAAAATTGAGAAAATTTCTGAATTCTATATATAACAAAACCAGTGGGTCCAGAGCCGATATCGACTCGTTAAGTGATAAGGAAGTTCTTGAGCTGGCAAGTAATCTTCGAGATGGTGTTCCGATGGCAACTCCGGTTTTTGATGGCGCCGATGAAAATGAGATCAAGAATCTATTACGCCTGGCTGGTCTGCCGGAAAGCGGCCAGACTATTTTGTACGATGGCCGTACCGGTGATGCTTTCGAGCGTGAGGTGACAGTCGGCTATATGTATATGCTCAAGCTGAACCACTTGGTAGATGACAAAATGCATGCTCGTTCTACCGGACCCTACAGTTTAGTTACCCAGCAGCCGCTGGGCGGGAAGGCGCAGTTTGGTGGGCAGCGCTTCGGGGAGATGGAAGTCTGGGCATTGGAGGCCTATGGAGCTGCGTATACGTTGCAAGAAATGCTTACCGTTAAGTCAGACGATGTTAATGGGCGTACTCAAATGTATAAGAATATCGTTGATGGCGAACATCGTATGGAGGCGGGGATGCCTGAGTCATTCAATGTTTTGGTTAAGGAAATCGAGGCCTTGGGAATTAATCTGGTTTTGGAGTCCGCCAAGGATAACGCTGAAGCCCATTGATTAGGGATTTTCTGAGTTTTCCAACTGCTCGATCCTTTAGTGGATAGGAGAGGTCATGAAAGAGCTTTTACAAATGTTCAAACAGCCTGGTCAGTCTCCGGATTTTGATGCGATTCGCGTACGCCTGGCGTCTCCGGAAACGATTCGTTCGTGGTCTTATGGTGAGGTAAAAAAACCGGAAACTATTAATTATCGCACCTTCAAACCGGAACGCGATGGGCTATTTTGCGCCCGTATTTTTGGGCCTATGAAGGATTATGAATGCCTCTGCGGAAAATATAAACGCCTTAAATACCGTGGGGTCGTATGTGAAAAATGTGGAGTGGAAGTCACTTCAGTAAAAGTGCGCCGGGAACGAATGGGGCATATTGATCTTGCGAGTCCTGTGGCCCACATCTGGTTTTTAAAATCTCTGCCTTCGCGTATTGGGCTGATGTTGGATCTCACGTTGCGTGAGCTTGAAAGAGTGCTGTACTTCGAGTCCTATATTGTTGTTGACCCGGGGATGACTCCGCTGGAGCGGGGACAATTGCTTACCGAGGAACAGTATTACGATGCAATTGAGGAGAACGGCGACAGTTTCGATGCCTGTATGGGTGCCGAAGGAGTCCGCAAATTGCTTTCCGGGATTGACCTGAAGAGCGAAATAGTAAATTTGAGGCAGCAACTTGCATCCACAAACTCGGAAACCAAGTCCAAGCGTATCGCCAAGCGACTCAAGCTTATGGAGTCGTTCCTCGAGTCGGGAAACAAGCCCGAGTGGATGGTCTTTACGGTCTTACCGGTTTTACCTCCGGATCTTCGACCCTTGGTGCCTCTTGATGGCGGACGTTTTGCAACATCGGATCTTAATGACCTCTATCGGCGTGTAATCAATCGTAATAATCGTTTGCATCGATTGCTCGAATTAAAAGCCCCTGACATTATTGTCTGTAACGAAAAGCGTATGTTACAAGAGTCGGTTGACTCTCTCTTGGATAATGGGCGCCGTGGACGTGCGGTGACCGGTTCCAATAGACGGCCGCTAAAATCGCTCTCCGATATGATCAAAGGGAAACATGGACGCTTCCGGCAGAACTTGCTTGGCAAGCGAGTGGACTATTCCGGGCGTTCGGTGATTGTGGTGGGTCCCACCCTAAAACTGCACCAATGTGGATTGCCGAAACGTATGACGCTTGAGTTGTTCAAGCCTTTCATTTTTTCTAAGCTCCAGCTGCGGGGAATGGCAACAACCATCAAGCAGGCTAAACGTCTGGTTGAGGATGAAGTAGCGGAAGTATGGGATATTCTTGAAGAGGTGATTCGTGAACATCCCGTGCTTTTGAATCGTGCACCTACATTGCATCGCCTGGGAATCCAGGCATTCGAACCGGTACTGATTGAAGGTAAGGCAATACAGCTACATCCTTTGGTATGTACAGCTTTTAATGCCGATTTTGATGGCGACCAGATGGCTGTTCATGTGCCGCTTTCAATAGAGGCGCAACTCGAAGCGCGTACATTGATGATGTCTTCGAACAATATTCTTTCTCCGGCTAATGGCGAACCTATTATTGTTCCTACCCAGGATGTTGTACTTGGGCTTTATTACTTAACCCGGGGGAGGATTAATTCTCGGGGAGAGGGGATGGTTTTCACGGATGTTTCCGAGGCTCATCGTGCCTATGATTCCGGGGTGGTTTCTTTGCATACCTGGGTTAAGGTTCGAGTACAGGACTATATTGAAGATGAATCCGGGGAGTTATATTCTCGGTTGCGCTTGGTGAAAACTACGGTGGGACGCTCTTTATTGTCCGAGATACTGCCGCGGGGAATGTCGTTTGACCTGATTAATCGTGACCTCACCAAGAAGGCCATAGCCGGGTTGATTGATGAATGCTACCGTTCTCGTGGATTGAAGGCAACGGTTGTGTTTGCCGATCAGCTGATGTATACCGGCTTTTATTATGCGACTCGTTCGGGAGTTTCAATCGGGGTGGACGATATAGTTATTCCGCCTGAAAAAGCTAAAATTCTAGCCGCGGCAGAAACCGAGGTTAAGGAAATAGAAAATCAGTACTCATCGGGGCTGGTTACAGTCGGAGAGCGCTACAACAAGGTGGTTGATATCTGGTCGCGCACGAATGACCAGGTCGCCAAGGCGATGATGGATGGGCTCGGTAGCGAGGAGGTGGTTGATGCCGAGGGAAAGCAGGTTCGCCAGGCTTCATTCAACTCCATTTATATGATGGCCGATTCCGGGGCTCGGGGTTCTCCGGCTCAGATCCGCCAGCTTGCCGGAATGCGTGGTCTTATGGCTAAGCCGGATGGCTCGATTATCGAAACGCCCATTACCGCGAATTTCCGAGAAGGGTTGACCGTGTTGCAGTACTTCATTTCTACTCATGGAGCGCGTAAAGGACTCGCCGATACTGCGCTCAAGACCGCTAATTCAGGTTACCTTACCCGACGCCTGGTTGATGTGGCCCAAGATTTGGTGGTTACCGAAGAGGATTGTGGCACGGAGGAAGGGCTTGAAATGAAGCCCATCGTCGAAGGGGGGGAAGTACTGGAGCCTTTGCGCGAACGCGTACTTGGCCGAGTTGCGGCACAACCGATATTAGTTCCGGACACTGGCGAGGAACTTGTGCCTGCGGGTACGCTTCTTGACGAAAATTGGGTAGGACGGCTTGAGGAGGCTGGTGTGGATCGGGTCGTGGTACGCTCACCAATTACCTGCCGGACCTCCTATGGAATTTGTGCCCAGTGTTATGGGCGGGACCTGGCGCGGGGGATGCGCGTTAACATTGGTGAAGCGGTGGGGGTGATTGCAGCACAATCGATCGGTGAGCCTGGGACGCAGCTGACAATGAGGACCTTCCATATTGGTGGAGCCGCTTCACGTTCGGCTGCCGTGAGCCATATTGAGGTTAAATCCAAGGGTTCAATTCGTTTACAGAACTTCAAGTATGTGGAGAATACTGAGGGCAATCTTGTGGCGATTTCACGTTCAGGTGAACTGGCCGTGGTAGACGATGTGGGTCGTGAGCGAGAACGGTATAAAGTGCCTTACGGGGCTATAGTGACGGTGCGTGATGGTACGGCGGTTAATGGAGGGCAGGTGGTAGCTACTTGGGATCCACATACCCATCCCATCGTTACCGAGGTCAAAGGTCGGGTGCAGTTTAGTGATTTCTTAGAGGGTCTGTCCTCACGATTGGAAGTGGATGAGATTACCGGTTTGTCGAGCATTCGTGTGCTTGATTCCAAGCAGAGGCCTGCAGCTGGCCGGGATTTAAAACCGATGGTTCGAGTGCTGGATGCCGAGGGTAACCCGCTTAATCTTCCGGGTACGCAAGTACCCGCCCAATATGCGTTGCCTGGAGGTGCCATCGTAACTCTGGAAAATGGTGATGAGGTTGGGGTTGGTGATGTTATCGCGCGTATTCCCCAGGAAACTTCAAAGACTCGGGATATCACCGGTGGCTTACCACGTGTGGCGGATTTATTTGAGGCTCGTCGTCCCAAGGAACCAGCAATTCTTGCCGAAGCCAGTGGAGCGGTTTCCTATGGCAAGGATGCCAAGGGAAAACAGCGGTTGGTTATCACGACCGAAGATGGGGAAGAGGTTGAGATGTTGATTCCCAAATGGCGGCAGATCAATGTTTTTGAAGGCGAGCATGTCGTTCGAGGAGATGTAATAGCAGATGGGGATCCCGATCCACATGATATTTTGCGAGTTCTTGGAGTGTATCCACTGGCAGAATTTATGGGTCGTGAAATTCAAGATGTCTATCGCTTGCAGGGTGTGAAAATAAACGATAAACATATCGAAGTGATCGTTCGCCAGATGTTGCGCAAGGGGATAATTACCAAGCCTGGTAATACTTCTTTTCTTAAAGGAGAACAGGTTGATTGGGCGCGCATAGTGGCGGCTAACGAGGTGGCGGTGGAAAAGGGATTGCAGCCGGCAAGCTGGGATCCGGTTCTGCTTGGCATTACCAAGGCGTCATTGGCCACGGAATCATTCATTTCAGCCGCATCGTTCCAGGAAACAACCAGGGTTTTGACGGAAGCATCCGTACGAGGGGCCATTGATCATCTGCACGGGCTTAAAGAGAATGTCATAGTTGGAAGATTGATTCCTGCGGGAACTGGTCAAGCCTACCATCGATTACGCCAGGGCATGTCAGGGGCCGAGAAGGCGCGTAGTGAAGCCGAGAAAGCGCGTAGCGAGGCTGAAAGCCTGTTCATAGGCGTCGCAGATGCTCAAGCCAATTCGGCGGCAGCCGAGGGAAGCGCAATCGAATCGGGCAAGGCGGTATCTTCCAATCCATAAATGGATAGGGGGAGATGCCGACAAGGTATTTCCCCGACCGGTTTTCGTGGGATATCTCTTAGGTAAGCTCTGATTAATTCCCCTGATTTGGGATAATACGCGTTATGGATTTCTGCTGCACGGAGTAATCGGGGATGCGCCAACAGAGTCTGTCCGAGGAAGGGTTCGAGAAGTATCGCAAGCC
>JALUYA010000043.1 GCA_027018875.1 Gammaproteobacteria bacterium | reverse complement strand
AACGGCTGCCGCACAGCTCTTCGGTCACCTTCTCCACCCGGCGCGTACTCACCCCCTGCAATACCATCTCCATCATGGCCAGCACCAGCGCCTGTTCGGATCGCTGGTAACGCGAGAAAAGCTCCGTGGAAAACTCCCCATCCCGGCTTTGGGGTACCCGCAAGCTCAGCTTGCCTATGCGGGCATAGATCGTCCTCGGGCGATAGCCGTTGCGATACCCCTTGCGCTCAGCGCTGCGCTCATAATGACCCACCGCCAGATGCTCGCTCATCTGCGTCTCCAATACCTGGTTCACCACCGTCTCAACCAGACCCTTCAGTCCCTCATCTCTCGTTAGCAGTCCTTTTACCTGATCGCTACTCAGGTTAATCTCGTACTCGGCCATCTGCTTGCTCCTTTCGGTTTGATGTCGCTAACAACAAATCTAACGGAAAGCAGGTGGCCATCCACCTCAACTGAATTTACAGCAGTATAGGGACTTGATCCAGGAAATGATCTGCCCCGTATCCGGCTGAGTGGTGTTCATGCCGTTTTGGGTTTAAAAACCTGGAGTGAGGCCTTAAAGAATAACGTATCTATTTAATAGATATCATGCCACTTGTTGCACCTGTTTTACGGGGGGTAGTTAGCGCTGGCTTGGTTTAAGCGCACTGTAAGTAAATGCCTTTCCGTTCTTTACGATCAATCCCGGATGGCTGAATTCTTTAAGGAAGGTCTGATCAATTCAAGCTGATGTGTCTGTTTCTTATTGGAACAAATGCCGTGTCCCTGACGAACAATAAGCACTTTATTATCAGCGACGATATTTTCCCGATTAGCTCGTGATGCTCGCCATTTCAAGCACAACACCGACTATCGGACGCACCGATTCCAGCTCACCGCCAACAATCGCCTTCGGGCCAGGTACGGATTCACCAACCCGCAGGCCCCGAACGGCCGCTCGGCGTTCTTGTCCAATCCGCGGTAGCGCACCTTGGCGAAGCCGAAGATCTGCTCGAGCACCAGAAACGGATGCTTCCCCCTTGGAGCGCACTTTCGACTTGGGGCGATTCTTGGCCTGCTCGCCCAGCACTTGACGGTCGTGCCCGTTCGCCGCCGTGGCCATCCCCGAGTGAATCAGCTTGGCCTTCGAGTCCACCCCGATGTGGGCCTTCCCGCAGATATTCGCCAATCAACGCAAATAGCCGCGCCCCCAGGTTGTGCGCCTCAAGCGGGTGGCGAAACTTTTTGGCACCGTGGTCTTATCGGGTGCCGGCCAGCACCCTTGGGCTTGGGATAGTAGGGCTCGATCGCCTCCGCCAATTCCGCCCACGGAATAATCCGCTCCATCCCCTCCAGGAACCGCTCGCGAGGCGTCGGCTTGCACTACTTCTCGAATCCTTCCTCGGCCGGGCTCTGTTGGTGCATCCTCGATTACTCCGTGCAGCAGGAACCCATGGCGCATGTTATCCCAGGATCGAGGAATTAATCAGCGGTTCATTAAATTGATGGGGTAGTGGTCTTGACGACAATGGGGTCTACCTTGAAATCCCAGCTTAACTGGTTGTCATCTATCCTGACACAAGGATCCCCTGCCGGCCGAGGAAGCACAGGGTTCCTGACGACGCTCGGGCCGGGGTCCGGGCGGTATTCGGGCTAACCCTGTCGTAACCCCCCTGGATGCGCTACTTTTATTGCCACCGAACCCAGCTTTGGTCCGGGTGCGCCTGCCCGCTTACCCTGTTTCTATATTCCCCAGGCAAAAATCTGCATTTTTCTTGATCTGGATCAACCCGGAGTCCGGTTATGGCGCCTATACTTCACCTGTATCGCAATTGGGAGCATTGTTAATGAAGAGCGATTGGGATCATGAGGAACACGGGGAGCCTCTAAGTGGCTCTAAAGCCACCCCCCGGGAAGAAGTCACCGAGGGTCTGTCACGCCGGAAGCTGCTTTCCTGGCTGGTTGGTGGCGTTGCCGCCGGGGTTGGGGTGGCCAAGGCAGGCAGCTTTATTTCAAAAAGCACTCGGGAGGTCGAGCCGGGCCTTTTTTCGGATGATGTCGCCCCGGCGGGTACCGGCTACGAGTTCTATCACTCGAGATCCGTCTATGCCTATACCCGCAAGGATGGCGATCTCGCCTTCAAGGGGTTCAAGGGCAAGCGCTGGGTGATGCTGATCGATTTACGCAAATGCATCGGCTGCCAGGCCTGTACCGCGGCCTGTAAATTCGAGAATAACATTCCCGAGGGCATGTTCCGGACCTGGGTGCCGGATGTGGAGGTGGGGCAATATCCCTTTACCAAGCGGGCCTTCCTGCCGCGTCTTTGCAATCACTGCGAGCGCCCCTCCTGCCTGTCGGTGTGCCCCGCCGCCGCGACTTGGCAGCGCCAGGACGGCATTGTGGTGGTGGATGATGATCGTTGTGTGGGTTGCGGCTCCTGCGTGGAGGCTTGCCCCTACGACGCCCGGTTCATGAATCCGGTCACGCACAAGGCGGACAAGTGCGATTTCTGTGCCCAGCGCACGGATCAGGGGCTGTTGCCGGCGTGCGTGGAAACCTGTGTCGGCGGCGCCCGCCAGTTTGGCGATATCAATGATCCGAATGACCCGGTAACCCGGCAGATCCGAAGCGAGCCGGTACAGGTGCTCAAGCCGGAAACCGGAAACGAGCCGCGGGTGTTCTATATCGGCTTGACGGATCAACTGCAGAACAATCTACCGGGAAGACCTGACCTATGGAGCGGGGCGCGCGAGGATGCGGGCCTGCCGGCTGGCGATTGGTTGATCCGGGTGGCAGGAGGTGAGCAGAAATGAGTATTCCCCACGAGTTTATCAGCGAGTACCTTAACGTCGGGCATTCCCCCGCGCTTACGCCCCTGTTGGCGAACTACTCCGCGTTGTTCGGCATAGCGGGAGCGATTTTCCTGTTCTGGGCTTGGAGACAGTTGCGTGGTGTGCACACCGATCGGCCCGCGCATCGGTTCTCCCTGCCCATGGTTGCGGCCCTCGGCATCGCCGGATTGTTCAATCCGCTGGTGGAGATGGAGCAGCCGGGGCACTTCTGGAACATCTACTTCTACGGCCTGGCCAGATCCGGCTGGGGCGACATGGGAACCGCCATCATCAAGATGGGCGTCATTTTCCTTCCCCTGTTCGTCGTGCTGGCCTGGTGGCTCGGCATGTCGGTGCTGAGGCCGCAAATTGTTGCCGCTCTTGATGGACGTCCCCGCTGGCAACAGGCGATCGGCGATGTCTTTAGCTTGTGGATAAGGCGCTTTAGCCCGTTGGACCGCCCGACGTTTGGCCGTGGTATCACGGTATTCGGGGTCATCGTTGCCCTGTTCGCCATTCTCTATTCGCCGATTTTTCTGATGACCGAGCACGGCGTGGAGTTGTGGAGCAGTGCCTTCGTTCCCGCGGTGTTTTTCGCCAGTGCCATCGCCGGAGGCGCGGCTTTCCTGTGGTTGATGCTGCCGGTGGCGAGCTACCTTGCGGCAACCCGGGAACCCGCCCGGGCCGATGCGCAGCATGTACGCTGGTTATGGCTGGGCTCCCTGGCCGCCGCTATCTTGTGGTTGTTGTGGCATCAATACGCCTGGCATTACGGCACGGTGGAACTGCGCCGCGCCTTCTGGATACTGGAAAACCCCTATTGGTGGCTGTCCTGGGGCTGGTGGTTCTGGGGTGGCGCCGCGGTGTCGGCCGTGTTGCTGATCTTCCGCAGGCTGCGCGAGAACCCCTGGGTGGTTAGCGTCTGCGCGGCGAGTGCCTTGATGGGTGTGTTTGCGCTGCGTTTCGCGGTGCTTATTGCCGGACAGGCGGTTCCCAGGAGCGGCGCCGGCTATTACTGGTATGTAATGCCCGGTGGCATGCTTGCCAATCTGATTTTCGACTGGGTGCTCTGCGTCGGCCTATTGGCCTTTGTATGGGTGGCTCTTCCCTACAGTTCGGTAAAGCTGGAAGAGGGAAAGGCGCCGATAACGCACATGAATGAGGAGGTATCATCAAATGGCTAAGGAACCTTTTGCACCGATTACCCGCCGTGGCTTTCTCGGCGCATTGGCGGTAGGGGGTGTCGGCGTGGGCCTCGGCGGATTCGGGGGAACGATCGTTGATGCCGTGACCTACCGGAACCGGGGGCGCAAGGCACTGCATCCCATCTATGGCAATTCAGATACCCCGGAATGGCTGCGTGATGTGGCCACGGGGGAACTCAAGCCCAACCCCCAATGGATCTTGCGCCACACGACCGATCAGCAGTGCCATAGCAATTGTGGCCTGCGAGTCAAAATCGATCGTAAAACCGGGCGGGTACAGCGCATTATCGGCAATCCGTACCACCCGAATACCTTGATCGACTACACCAGCATGAGCGTGCCGTTTGTCCAGACCGCCACGCACCCCGGCACTGTTTGCGCCCGGGGTAATGCCGGCATCGAGAGTGCCTACGATCCTTACCGGGTACTTTCGCCCCTAAAGCGGAAGGGTCCCCGCGGCAGCGGCAAGTGGCAGCCGATCAGTTGGGAGCAGTTGATCCGCGAAGTGGTCGATGGCGGCAAGATCTTCGCCGATACGGGCGATCCGGCAAGCGAATCGTTCGAGGTGATGGGCTTTAAGGGTCTCTATGCCAAGCGAAACGAGCTAATGGACCCCGCCGCACCGGAACTGGGGCATCGAACCAACGGGTTCGTGCTGCAGTGTGGGCGTACCGTAGGTGCGCGCAAGGAATTTGCCGTTCGTTTCGGTCGGGCCTTCGGCAGCGTCAACGTGGACGATCACGTCAACGTATGCGAACTGAGCCATCATGTGGCGACGGACCAGGTGTTTCCCGGCAAGCACATGACCCAGCCCGATGTGACTCATGCCAAGTTCATCATCTACTGGGGCACCCAGCCCGGCGATGCCAATTTCCCGATGCAAACCCAAGGAAAGTATGCCGCCCATGCGCGGGCCAAGCCGGATGGACTGAAATACGTCGTGGTGGATCCGCATCTTAGCCGTGGCGGCGTCATCGGCGACCGGGCCTCCTGGGTGGGCATCAAGCCGAGCACCGATGGGGCCCTGGCGATGGGCATGATCCGCTGGATCATCGAAAATCGTCGCTACGATGCGGCGTATCTCTCCCATCCCACCCAGAAGGCGGCCGAGGCGGCCGGCGAGTTGTCTCACACCGATGCTACGCATCTAATTATCGTCGATAAGAAACATCCCCAGTACGGCCATTTTCTGACTTCCAAGGCGGCCGGCTTGGGAAGCTTCAAGGGCGATCCGAGCGCGGATCGCGTGGTAATCGGTTCGGCCGGTAGCCCGGTGCGTGCCGGGACCGTGGATACCGCCAGGATGGAGTATGTCGGAGTGGTGAATGGAATCCAGGTTAAAACGGCCTTTACCCGGATTCGGGAATCCGCCGAAATGCACTCCCTGGATGAGTACGCCTCTATTTGCGGGGTGAGCACCAAGCGCATGATCGAGCTGGCGCGGGAGTTCACCAGTTATGGACGCCAGGCGGCCAGCACCATGTATCGCGGGGTGGTCAAGCATCCCAACGGGTATTACAACGGGGTGGCCGTGCTGTTGCTCAATCTGCTGATTGGCAATATGAACTGGACCGGGGGGCTTACCGTTGGCGGCGGCAGTTGGAGCTACAAGAAGGGGCTGTACGACATTGTCGATGTCCCGGGAGCGAAAGGTGCCGCCTACGGGGTCATGATTACCCGCCAAGGGGTGCGCTACGAGGATACCAGCGAATACCAGGCCCTGGTAAAGGCGGGCAAGAACCCGTATCCCGCCAAGCGTCCCTGGTGGCCCTTCAGCTTTGCCATGTACACCGAGGTGTTGCCGTCCGGGTTGCAGAAATATCCCTATGGTATCGACATCCTGATGTGGAACATGGCCACGCCCTTCTACAGCGTGCCCGGCCAGGGGAACCCGGAATTTATCAAGCTGATGCGGGATCCGAAGAATATTCCGCTGATCATCGCCTCCGATATCGTGGTCGGGGATACCAGCATGTATGCCGACTACATCGTTCCCGACGGCAGTTTCCTCGAACGCTGGAACGTGGGGGGTACGCTGCCCACGGTTCTGACCAAGGGCACGTATATGCGCTGGCCTGTCGTGGAATTGACCCACAAGACCCCGGACGGAAGACGCATGTGCCTGGAGGCATTCCTCATCGATGTGGCCAAGCGCCTGAATATGCCCGGATTCGGCGACAAGGGAATTCAGGACAAGAACGGGAAGTGGTGGCCGCTCAATCGTAAGGAGGACTGGTACCTCAAGGGCTGTGCCAACGTGGCCCTCGCCGCGGGTCATCCGGATGACGAGGTGCCGGAGGTCACCGCCGAGGAGATCGAGATCATGAATCTCAAGCCTTTCCATGACCGCTTCAAGGATTCCCTTCCGCCCGAACAGTGGCCGAAGGTCTTGGGTCTGATCGCCCGGGGAGGGCGGTTCGAGCCGCATTCCAGGGCGCGGCAAGGCGATATGTTGACCTATCGCTTTGGCAAGACGCTTCATTTTTATGCCGAGGATGTCGGCATAACCCATAACAGCATGACCGGTGAACTCTACCTGGGAACCACGCAGTGGGTGACGCCTGCGACGGCGCTGGGTACCTCCCTGGACAAGCTGGATCCACCGGAGAAATGGCCGCTTACCATCATCACGATGAAGGGCTCCTTACAGAGTCATTCGCGATTGGTATCCAATTACACGCTGCGCGAAATCATGCCCGACAACGGTATTCAGATGGCGGCGCAAGATGCGGAGCGCTTCGGTATCCGGGATGGAGACTGGGTCTGGGTGGTAACACCCGAAGGCAGGCGCCGAGGCCGGGCACGGGTTATCGAGGGGATTCGCCCCGGCGTCATTCTCTTCAACGTGGGCTATGGCCACTGGGGTTATGGTGCAACGCAATACCGGGTTGGGGGAAAACGCATCAAGGGGGATCAGGTAAGGCGCATGGGGATTCACCTCAATCCGGTCATGCGGCGGGATCCCGATGTGTGGCAGATGTCGCTCATGGACCTTACCGGTGGCAGCGTCGTGTTCTATAACACGCACGCCCGGCTGGAAAAGGAGACGCATGGTGTCTGATCCGGGTGTTACCGAGCAGTTGCGGGCGGCTGCGGCCTTGTTGCTGCAGCCACCCGACGAGCGGACCCTGAGCATCCTGCAATCCGCGGCGGGCACGCGACTGGATCCGGGGGAGGCACGGCAGGACTTTTACGATACCTTCTGCATCCCCCAGTCCGGGCGCTATATCCCTCCGTACCGACATGTGTTGTTACGTGCCCGGGAACTTTCGGATTACTGGCACTTTCCACCCCCCCGTTATAACGGGGGGGATGGGCTCATTCCCTGGTATGAAACCATCGGTTTCGATGTCTCGCGCCTCAATACGGATGTCTTGCTGACGGGACCGAATCGCCCCCTGGATCACCTGGGTTATCTCCTGGCCTTCCTCTCCGCCGTGGCGCGATCGAGCGATGAGAATGCGGAGCTTTCCGAGTTGGGTAGTACCTTCGTGGCGGAATTTCTGGGTGAGTGGTCGCGGTTGTACGTGTCGCTTTTGTCCCGCGCGGACAGCGTCTATCTGCATCTGGTGGCGGACGCACTCAACGAGGCCCTTGACAAGGTGAACGAATATTTTCCACCGCAAGCCATCAAGAGTACCGAGGATATGCAGAAAAAAACTTCGAAAGTGGCTGCCAACTAGTATGCCGGCGAGGGAATGTTATGGCCTTGTTCAAAGCGAGATTAGTGAAGAAAAGGCAATTGATGCGTGATTCGCGGGTCGATTTGAATCGGCGTAAATTTTTGTGGTCAACCGTGGCGGCGGCGGTGGGAATAGGGGCGGGGTGGCATTCGGCTCTTGCCGTGGGGAGGAATTCGGCGACAAAACTTTCCCGGGCGGCAGTCCATTACGTAGGACACGGTGTGAACGGAAAGGAGTGCATGAATTGCCACCATTTCCTGCCTAATCCCGATCATCCACGATCGGATCCGGGAGCTTGCACGGTTGTTTCCGGCGCGATTTCACCTCGCGGATATTGCGTGGTGTGGGCACCCAGGAATCCAGGTAGTGGGTGCTAGGGAAGGGGGTACAACCGATTTCATTGAACCGTTTGCTGGTGCAACAAGATGGAGTGTAAAGGCGTAAGGCGAGAATTTACGTCCGAAGGTGCGAGGTAGTTTGAAATGTTTGATGCTGATTCCAGTTATATCGAATTCGGTCCGAGTGGCCCCCTCTCCGGTAGATGGAAACGGGATAGATGAGAGGTGTTGTGTCCCAACGGTAGTTGGTATTTTTTGATGGTTTACTTAATCTAACAGGAGGAACGTGATGAAGAGACTTTCCGTAGTAGCCGCGATAGTCATGGCGGCGGGGCTGGGCGTGGCGACGGCGCAGGCGGGTGCGGCGCCGGGCAGCCTGGGCTACCTGGGCGCGCAC
>JALUYA010000042.1 GCA_027018875.1 Gammaproteobacteria bacterium | reverse complement strand
ACGAGCACAACCATGAAATCGGGCAAATATCCACGGCGATAACGCGCTTTTCGTTCGTCATGAACACGCCGTTTATACCGAAAACCGAAACAAGCCCGTCAGCGTGAATTGATCAGACCTTCCTTAGTGGATTTTGATTGCAGCTGGATTTCTAGAGTGAGTCCACCGCCTGTTTTAATGTAGGCGGATCTATGTGGTGAGAAAACGTGGTTATCTGGACTGCAACCCCGTTGGTTCGGAGTCTCGCCCGCCATGAAGGGTAAGTCCTGCTGGGGGCTATATCGCCGACAGCAGGGAGTGTATCTTAGATACTTGCTTGCCGGCAGGCACTTAATGTGAATCCCTCTGTCAAGACCACCACCCAGGCAATTTAAGATAGAGTCCCATGCCGGTTATGCCGCCACCAGGAGTGACGAGAAATTTCCATAGATCTCGCCCGGTGTCCGGTTATCCAGGGACTGATGAGGCCGCTCGAAGTTGTAGAACCGGAAGTAGGCCGCCAAGCCGTGGCGCGCCTCGCCCAGGAGGGTGTTGTAGTGCTTGAGGTAGATGTCCTCGTATTTGAGGAAGCGCCACAGCCGCTCGAGCCTTGCCGTCCATGCCGAGGCGGATGTCGTGGGCTCTTAGAACGTCGGTGAATTTGGTGCTGGTGAACTGGGCGGATTCAAGCCAGCTCGATCGATTCGAGTCGATCGGCCCGCATTGTCGGCGTACACTCACCCTCGGATGACCCGGCTCGATCAATGGCGCGATCTTCTGCCATCACAAGCCCAGTTCCGTGAACTTTTTTCAAGTCAATCCACCTCTCCGACCTGCAACTTGCCGATCCGGCGATACAGGCGCTCTTCGTGTGCCTGGCACTTGCGTTCGCTGCGCCGCAGTGAATCGGCAAAGGCCTCCGGCAGCTCTTCAAGGGCGCGCCTCTTCCAGGCGCTGATCTGGGTGACGTATACCTTATATCATACTGCGAGGATAACTGTGCAAGCGTCCTCCCGCCCCGTATCGCCTCAAGCGCCACATTCGCCTTGAATTCCTTGCCAAGAAGAGTTATTGACGAAAGTGGTGTTCGGCGGTTGAGTCAAGCGGCGGCCTGATCAGCTTCAGTCACTCGGACTCCTGCCGGAAGACGGAACCGGGCCCAAGCATGGTCCCGGATTCAGGTTAGCCGGCCGTCACCTGCAATACCGCACCCACTGCAAGCCCCAGCACCTGGCCTGCGTGAGCGTTGGCCAATGCAATCTCTACCAGGCCGTTCGCATTCTCATACCAGAACGGAACGCCGGGTTCCGCCTCGCCGAAGGTGCGCCTGAACTCACAAAGCTTCCCCGCCACCTCGATGGTACTGGTGTTGGTTATGCCTGAAGCGCGCAAGCCGGTGATAGCATTGCCGAAATGATCCAGGTATGTGACCTCGGCCAGATCATCTGGCCAGCCGGGGGTGAGCAGGCGGGCGGGATCGAACTCTTCGCCGGGCGGTGGTTCACCGCGCGCAAGTCGTGCGGCCACGGGAGCAAACAGGTCGCGCCCATGGAAGCTGCTGGATAATTCCCCGGGACGCCAGTCGATACGAAATGCCTGCGCGTTGCGGGTGCGGCGCAACAGGATCGAAAACAGACCATTGTCCGGGCCGACGTACCAGCGCCCATTACCGCGCACCACTACGGCACCCCGTTCGGTACCGACACCCGGGTCCACCACGCACAGACACACGCTGTTTTCCGGGAGGTACCGGCTGTAGGCCGGCAACAAGTAGGCGCCGGCCCGGATGTTGCAGGCAGGAAGATCGGGAAAGATATCCACCACCGGGGTGCCGGGCGCTTGGCTGTGAAGCACGGCATGCACCTGGCCCAGGTAGGGCCCGGGTACGCCAAAATCCGTGAAGGTTGCGATCATGCTTTTAGGATAGCGCACCCCGGCGTAGCGGTTGCGGCTCACACGAAAGCCGGGCCCGGCCTTGGCGGCTTGGCATTCGGCAAATAGAAGTCGCAACCGGCTTTCGAGTCTCTCGGCCTTATCGGCCCGATCCCGCAATCGGCGAACGGAACGGCTTCAGATCGCAACCTCCCGGCCCAAGCGCCGAGGTAGCCCTGCAAAGGGCGAATTTTGTTCACGCAGGCATCGCTGCCCGGCGGCAGATCCGGGGCAGCCCTACCGTGCCACTATTCGGCTCCGGGTTCAGTCGCGGGTGGCGTGGTCGATCGCCTGGGCGGTGACCTTGCCCAGGAGGGCGATCTGCTCCTCGGTTACTACATAGGGCGGCATCCAGTACACCACGTTGCCCAGCGGGCGCAGCCAGCATTCATGCTCTAGTCCATAGCGAAAGACTTGCAGCCCGCGGCGTTCCTGCCAGGGATAGGGGGTACGCGGGCGGGTTTGCACCATCTCGATGGCGAGGATCATGCCGCATTGGCGCACCTCGCCGACATGTGGATGCTCGCGCAACGGTTCCGCGGCGGCGGCCATCCACCGGGCCCGTTCGCGATTGGCGTGGATGATGTCTTGCTCTTCAATCAGGTCCAGTGTCGCCAGCGCCGCGACACAGGCGAGCGGGTTGCCGGTATAGCTGTGCGAATGCAGGAAAGCGCGTTCGATCTGGCGGTAATCGGCGTAGAAGGCCTGGTAGATCGGTTCCCGCAGCAGCACGGCGGCAAGCGGGAGAAATCCGCCGGTAAGCCCCTTCGACAGGCACATGAAATCGGGGGTGATTCCCGCCTGTTCGCAGGCGAACAAGGTGCCGGTACGCCCGAAACCCACGGCGATCTCATCGACGATCAGGTGCACTTCGTAGCGCTCGCAGGCCGCGCGCAGCAGGCTGAGATACACGGGGTGGTACATGCGCATGCCACTCGCACATTGCACCAGCGGCTCGACAATCACCGCGGCCAGGTCTTCGTGGTGGCGGGCCAGGATCGCTTCCATTCCGGCAAATTGGCGGCGCGCAAAGGCTGCCGCGCTTTCCCCCGGCTGCGCCTGCCAAGCATCGGGCGAGGGGGCGATTAGGGCCTCGTGGAACAAGGAACCATAGGCCTGCTTGTACAGCGCGATATCGCCGATCCCCAAGGCACCGAGAGTCTCGCCGTGATAGTCGTTGGCGAGGGTCACGAAACGTCGCTTGCCCGCCCGGCCCATATTGCGCCAGTAGTGGTGGCTCATCTTGAGGGCGACTTCCACCGCCGCCGAACCGATGTCGGCATAGAAGACCCGATCGAGTCCCGGCGGAGTGAGCTTCACCAGGCGTTCGGACAGTTCGATGATCGGCTGGTGGGTGGCACCGGCAAGCAATACATGCTCGAGCCGCCGGGCCTGAGCGGCGATTCGCCCGGCAATCCGGAGCTGAGCATGGCCGAACAGGTTCACCCACCAGGAGCTGATGGCGTCGAGATAACGCCGGCCGTCGAAATCGTACAGCCAGGGGCCTTCCCCATGGGAAATCGGCACCATGGGAAGCCACTCGTGATCTTTCATTTGGCTGCAGGGATGCCACACGACGGCCAGGTCGCGTTCGCTCCAGCTCCTGTTGTTCCTACTCATGCGCCAATTTTCCTATGTCGATGTAATCTACCGCATTGCGGGGGTCATCGAGCCGGGGAATAACCCCGAGGCACGGTGCCGGTAACAGGGCCCGCAAGGTGGCGAGATTTTCCCCATACCGTGCCATGCCCGCATCCACCGTATTGCCGATCCACCCGAACAGGCGACAGCCATCGGCATGGATCGCCGCCGCGGTCAATCGGGCCTGGCTGATGCACCCCAGGCGCAGCCCCACCACCAGGATCACCGGTAAATCCAGGGTCGCGGCCAACCGGGCAAGATCAAAATCGGTCCCGAGGGGAACCTTCCAGCCTCCCACGCCCTCGACTACGATCCGCTCGGCATGGCGCTGAAGCGCCTCGGCGGCGCGGGTAATCGTCTCGATCCGCAGCGGCACGCCGGCTTCGGCGGCGGCAAGGTGCGGGGCGATCGGCGGCTCAAAACAGTAAGGGTTCACCTGGGAGTACTCCAGCGCAAGGCCGGAGGCCGCGAGCAGCGCCACGGCATCGCCGTTGCGAAGTCCTCTCCGGGTGCAGCGGGCCCCGCTGGCCACCGGCTTCATACCGGCCACCCGCAGACCCGTTCGCGCGAGGGCTTCGATCAGCCCCACGGCCACCACGGTCTTGCCGATCGCGGTATCGGTTCCGGTGACGAACACCCCTTTGATCGCCGCGCTCATCGCTCCCCCCGCCGGGGCAACCACACCGGCGTCCAGGCCGTGCCGTAGATCACCTCATAGGTTGCGGGCAGGCGCCCGGACGTTCGAAACCGCTCATAGGCGGCCTCCATAGCGGCGAGCCGGCCGCGCCCGGTCAGGCCATGCGAGCGATCCGCGTTGAGGTTGTGTGCCCCGATGGCCTTCAGGTCGCGCATGAGGCTTCTCACGTCCGCATAGGTCAGGGTTAGATATTCGACATCCATTACCGGCTCCACGAAGCCGGCCCGAATCAGGGCATCCCCAAGATCATGCATGTCATAAAACGGGTTGACATGGGTATATTCATCCACCCCGCTCCAGGCCGCCCGCAGTTCGCCCAGGGTATCGGGCCCGAAGGTGGTGAATAAATACAGGGCGCGTTCTGCGAGAACGCGACGGGCCTCGCGAAATGCCTGCTCGGGATCCGGGCACCACTGCAAGGTAAGGTTGCTGAACACCAGGTCGAAGGCCGCATCCGCGAAGGGTAAATGCTCGGCATCGGCGCATACCAGGGTACAGTGACGCGGCAGATCGGGGCGGTCGCTGGCCCGGGCAAGCATTGCCGCGGCGATATCGGCGGCAACGAACATTGCCCGGGGGTAAATTCGGGCCAGCCGGGGCAGCATCCGACCCGTGCCGCAACCGAGATCGAGCACCCCCTGCGGGGCAAGGGTGGTCAGTTCCAGGCGCTCGGCCAGGCGTGAGCCGACTTCGGCCTGCAGCACCGCGGCGGCATCGTAGCTTGCCGCCGAGCGCGTGAAAGATGCCGCGACCTGGCGCCGACTGAAAGGCACGGCGATCATACCCGCCAACGCTCCAGTTCCGCCGCGATCGTGGTCTCGAACAAGGCTCGATGCGTCAAGAACGGGACATGAGCGGCCTGCCTGAAATGCACGCACCGGCCGTGGGGCAAGCCGTCGCCCAGGGCCTGCGCGGATTCCGGGGTGACCAGTCGATCCCGGTCCCCGGTAATGACCAACACCGGCACTTCCAGTTGCCCGAGGACGGTGGAATAATCCATGATCTCCAATAACCTCAAGCCATCGCCCAGAGCCTGTGCCGAGGCTTCACCACGTTTTTTCAGGGCTTCATGCAACCCCCGCAAGGCCGTGCGCGCGCCGGGGCTTGCCAGTACCTGGAGGGCAAGAAAATTACTCACGACTTCGCGCGGGGCCAACGCCAAATCGGCGGCCATGCGCCGCAATTGCTCCCGCGGCATCCCGCGGGGCCAATGCGGGCGGCAAATAAAACTGGCCGCGGCGCAAACAATCACCAGGGCCTCGATCCGTTCGGGGGCCTGCAAGGCGGCCCCCAGGGCCAGCATGCCGCCGAGCGACCAGCCCAGCCAGATACTTCGCCCGGGTGCCTGCTCCAGAAGCCGGGCCACCAATGGCGCGGGGTCGCTCCCCAGCAATTCATTGCGCCGCATGCCATGGCCCGGCAGATCGACGGCCAACAGGGGTCGCCCCGCAAGATCTTCTCCCAGGGGCTCGAAAACCGCCGCATTGAGCGCCCAGCCGTGTACCGCGAAGATCGGCGCCGATTCAGCCATGGGCGTCGAACGCCTGCGCCAGGGCGCAAACCAGGCCCTCGATCTGTGCCGTTTCATGGGCGGCGGAAAGCGAGATCCGCAGGCGTGCCGATCCTTCGGGAACGGTGGGGGGGCGAATGGCCGGCACATAGTATCCTTGCGTCTCCAGGAGCCGGGCCATCGCGACGGCGATATCAACTTGCCCGAGCAGAACCGGCTGGATCGGCGTGGAGGAATCTGCCAGGGGCAGACCCCGGGTGCGCGCCCGGTCACGGAACCGGGCTATATGTTCCCGCAGTTTTTCCCTCCGCCAGTCCTCCGCACGCAGCACCGCAAGGGCCGCACCAAGCGCCACGGCCAGGGCGGGCGGAAACGCGGTGGTATAAACATAGGTCCGGGCATGGTTGACCAGGGTTTCAATCAGATTGCGGCTGCCCACGACCGCGGCCCCGAAAACCCCGAGCGCCTTGCCGAAAGTCACTACCCGGGCCGGGACCTCCGCGCTGCCGATACCCAGATGCTCCAGGGTTCCCCGCCCCGAATTACCCAGCACGCCGAATCCGTGTGCATCATCGACAACCAGCACCGCATCGGTCTCCCGGGTCAATTGGACGAGGTTCGCCAACGGTGCGATATCTCCATCCATGCTGAATACCGCGTCGGTGGCGAGCAGGCGTCGGCCCGCTGCCCGTCCCAGGCAGTTCCGGGCGGCCTCGATATCCGCGTGGGCATAGCGCAACAGGCGGGCACGGGAAAGAACCGCGGCATCGAGCAGCGAGGCGTGGCTGAGGCGATCCTCGATCACGCTGTCGCCGCGTCCCGCCAAGGCACCGATCACCCCCAAGTTGGCCATGTACCCGGTGGAGAACAGCAACGCCCGCTCGCACTCAAGAAAATCGGCGAGTGTCTTCTCGAAAGCAGCATGGGCCCGGGTATGGCCGGAAAGCAGGTGCGAGGCGCCGGCGCCGGCGCCCCAGCGTTTGGCCCCCCCCGCCAGGGCTTCGTTCACCCGGGGATGAGAAGCCAGCCCCAGGTAGTCGTTGGCGGCGAAGTTGATGAGCCGCCGACCGTTCACATCGACCCGGGGCACGGAGTCCGGACCGCGAGGCCGCAACTCCCGGCGCAACCCCAAACGCGTGCGAGCCGCAAGCCCGGCGGCCAGGCGCGACTGGAGATCGGTCATTGCACCGTGGGGAGAGGCTCGGGCTCGGGTGCGGGTTCCGGTTCCAAACCCAGGCGATCGAAAAGCCGACGATCGCGATCCGCCCCGGGATTCGGTGCGGTCAATAACTTTTCGCCGAAAAAGATCGAATTGACCCCGGCGAAGAAGCACAAGGCCTGTAGTTCATCGCTCATTTGGGACCGTCCCGCCGCGAGCCGAATCCGTGACCGGGGCATAAGAATTCGGGCGGTGGCTATCGTGCGGACGATCTCCAAGGGGTCCACCCGGGGGGTTGCCGCAAGCGGGGTACCCTCGATCGGCACCAGTTCATTGATCGGAACACTCTGGGGATGTTCCGGGAGCGTCGCCAGACGATGCAGCAAAGCGATGCGATCCGCCGCCGATTCTCCCAGCCCAACGATTCCGCCGCAGCACACCTTGATCCCGGCGGCACGGACGTGCTCCAGGGTTTCAAGCCGATCCTGGTAGGTGTGAGTGGAAACCACTTCGGGGTAATAATCGGGCGAGGTATCCAGATTATGGTTGTAGTAATCGAGTCCGGCCGCGGCCAGGCGATCAGCCTGCGTGGCAGTGAGCATTCCCAGCGTCAGGCAGGATTCCATTCCCAGTGCCTTGACCTGCGCCAATAGCGGCAAAACCCGATCGAGATCCTTATCTTTCGGCTTGCGCCACGCGGCTCCCATACAGAAACGCGTGGCTCCCGCGGCCTTGGCGGCACGTGCCCGTTCGCGCACGGTCCGAACATCGAGCAAGGCTTCGGGGGCAACCACGGTCGCATGCCGCACGCTTTGCGAACAGTATTTGCAGTCTTCGCTACAGCCCCCGGTCTTGATCGACAACAGGGTGGAAACCTGCACCTTGTTCGGCTCAAAGGTTTCCCGATGCCGGACCTGAGACTGAAATAAAAGATCATTCAACGGGCTGTGATAAATCTGTGATACTTCATCCCGGGTCCAGTCCGTGCGGATTTGTGATTGAGTCGGCAACATAAATGATCTCTGTGAAGGAGCGGCGAAAGTCTAACGAAGTGCTTATTTGACCACCCGGAGCCGAGGTCCGGAAACCGGATTTTTGCCGTCTTCCGGTGATACCGGCGGGGGCTTGTCTCCCTCGATGAAGGCAAGCCCTTCGCCCGATTCACGTGCGTAGATCCCGAGTATGGCGGTCATGGGCACGAACACTTGTTGGATCCTACCGGCAAATCGAGTCGAGAAACTGATGGCATTATTATCGATAACCAGATCCCGCACGGCACGGGAGGAAATATTGAGTACGATGCGCCCATCGCGTACAAACTCGGTGGGAACCTTGGTTCCCTCCTCCCCAGCGTCCACGATGATTTGCGGTATGAACCCGCAGTCGCTGATCCAGGCATACATCGCCCGCAAAAAATAAGGTTCGCGCGGTGGCTTGGCAGAGGAGTTCATCCTGCGGCCATCCCTCTTTCATGACCGGTCAGGCTGGCCACAAAGGTGGGTCGCCGGAACACCAGTTGCATGTATTTCCATAAATTTTTGGCCTCTCGCGGCAAGGAGATACCCAGGTGGTGCAAACGCCAAAGTACGGGAATGGTTACGCAATCGGCCACGCCATAATGTTTCGAAAGCAGATACGGCGAATCTCCGAATAACGCTTCACTGGCTAGAATAGCCTCAGTCAATTCACGCCGGATTCGGGGTTTATCGCGCCCCTGGCCCCGGATAATGCGTCCGCAAAGTTCATACCATTCCCCGACAACCTCTTGGGTCAACAGCCGTACGCGGGCACGAAGAACGGGATCGGACGGCATCATCGGTGGATGAGGATAGCGTTCGTTTATAAATTCGACAATTACGCGAGGGTCGAACAACGTAACTCCATGCGCGGCCAGCGTCGGCAAACGACCATAGGGATTGAGATGCAAGAGCTGCTCGCTGGAAGACTCGTCATTGATCTCTTCAAGTTTAACGCCCACGCTTTTCTCCGCCAACAGCAGGCGAATTGCATGCCCCGCGGGATCGTCCGGACGCGCATACAGGATCATTGTGGAATCATCCCCTTCACTATTTTAATTATAACTCGTGCAACATTTACCGATATACCGGCATCCGGCTAGCTGGCAATCCGGTGAATTCTGGCCCCTAGCTGCGCCAGCTTCTCTTCGATGCATTCATAACCGCGATCGATGTGGTAGATCCGATCAACCCGAGTTTCGCCCTCCGCCACCAGCCCCGCCAGCACCAAGCTGGCCGAGGCTCTCAGGTCAGTAGCCATAACCGGCGCTCCGGTCAATTTACCGACTCCACGGATAAAAGCCGTATTCCCCTCAAGATGAATATCGGCGCCCATCCGTACCAATTCCTGCACATGCATAAAGCGGTTCTCAAACACCGTTTCGGTAATAGTCCCCGCCCCTTCGGCCACCGCATTGAGCGTGGTGAACTGAGCCTGCATATCGGTGGGAAATTCCGGGTAGGGCGCAGTGCGGATGGAGACGGATTGAGGCCGCCGGCCCTGCATGTCGATCTCGACC
This sequence comes from Gammaproteobacteria bacterium, assembly GCA_027018875.1. Lineage (GTDB taxonomy): Bacteria > Pseudomonadota > Gammaproteobacteria > JAKDMP01 > JAKDMP01 > JALUYA01. The sequence goes on along the minus strand of JALUYA010000042.1, from coordinate 30,547 downwards.
CAGTTACCATTGCTGCGGATCGTTCCGCCAGCCTCCTGTAGTTTGATCAGCACCGCCCCGAGCATATCCGGGCAGGTATTTTTGATTTTGACCCTTCCTCCGGTCAGCGCGCCCGCAACCAGGTAGGTCGCACTTTCGATGCGATCGGGCAGTACGGCATGGTTTGCACCGTGCAAGGAATCCACCCCCTCGATGTGGAGCATGTCCGTCCCCGCCCCCTCGATGTGCGCGCCCATCGCGCTTAGGCAGCGAGCCAAATCAACCACCTCGGGCTCCCGCGCGGCATTTTCTATCCGCGTCTCGCCCGCGGCCAGACAAGCGGCCATCATCAGGTTTTCGGTACCGGTTACCGAGACCGGGCTCATCAGGATCCTGGCCCCCTTGAGACGCTTGGTACGCGCGTGAATATAGCCATTTTCGACCTCGATGGTTGCCCCCATGGCCTCCAGTCCCCTCAGGTGCAGATCCACCGGGCGCGCGCCGATGGCACAGCCTCCCGGCAGGGACACATCGGCCCTGCCAAAGCGAGCCACCAAGGGGCCCAGCACCAGAATCGAGGCGCGCATGGTGCGGACCAGTTCATACGGAGCAATAAACTCCCGGATGGTCGATGAATTGACTTCCAGGGCCAAATGATCTCCCACCGTAACCTCAACTCCCATGCTCCGAAGCAGGGTGAGGGTAATCGTCACATCATCCAAGTGCGGAACATTGGTGATGGCAAGAGGGCTATCGGCCAGCAGGGACGCGGCGAGAATAGGTAAAGTGGCATTTTTGGCGCCCGATATCCGCACCTCCCCATCGAGCCGGTCCCCCCCCGTGATCAGGAGTTGATTCACGGCGCGAGACTCGCCTCTCCAGGCGCGAAAAGTTCCAGTGACAAGGCATGTATTTCCCCTCCCAGCCGCGATCCCAATGCCTTGTAAACTCTTCGATGGCGGGCGACTTTCGTCAATCCCGCGAATTCCCGGGCCACGATTCGGGCGGTAAAATGCACTTCATCGAGTGAACCGACCTGTACCTCGGCCTGGGGGAAGGCCTCGATCAACAGGGTTTTCAGTTGCGTGACATTCATGAAACAAGGGGCGATGGGAAACCTAGTTAAGTTTAACAGAGCCACGCGCAAGAATGTCCCGAGCGTTTACAATAAAAGGAACTAACGGCCCTCATCAATTTTGCACGCAACTCCCGCTCCAGCCTCCGCCGCCGGGCTCATTGCCGCCGGACGCGAGGTGATCGAAATCGAAACCGCTGCCGTTGCCGCCTTGCGCGGACGGATCGACGATCGGTTTGCTGCGGCCTGTGGCCTGATTCTCGCCTGCACCGGGCGCACGGTCGTAACCGGCATGGGAAAATCCGGCCATATCGGCCGTAAACTGGCCGCCACCCTAGCGTCTACCGGCAGCCCGGCATTTTTCGTTCATCCGGGCGAGGCCGGGCATGGAGACCTGGGTATGATTACGCGTGGTGACGCCCTGATCGCCCTGTCCAATTCCGGTGAAACACCAGAAGTGCTGACCATTCTTCCGCTTATCAAGCGCCTTGGCGTGCCGCTGGTTGCCTTGACCGGGGCTCCCGGATCCACGCTGGCAAAACTGGCCGACATCCACCTGGATGTCACGGTTTCACGCGAGGCCTGCCCCCTGAATCTCGCTCCCACAGCCAGCACCAGCGCGGCCCTGGCCATGGGCGATGCACTGGCGTTGGCCGTTTCCAAGGCCCGCGGGTTTACCACCGAAGATTTTGCCCGCTCCCATCCCGGGGGTACCCTGGGCCGACGCCTACTGCTGCGCATCGCGGATGTGATGCACACCGGTAAAGAGATCCCCCAGGTAACGGGAGACACCCCCCTAGGCCAGGCTTTGGTGACTATGAGTTCGAAGGGGCTCGGCATGACCATCATCGTCGATACCGAGAACACAGTACAGGGTATTTTTACCGATGGAGATTTGCGCCGGGCACTGGATCAGGGCGCCCAACTTACCACCCCCATCGACCAACTGATGACCGTCGAATGCACCATAACCATGCCCAATATGCTCGCCGCCCAGGCACTTGAACTCATGGAAACTCGGCGTATCAATGGCATGCCGGTGGTCGAGAAGGGACGCCTGGTCGGTGCCTTCAACGTTCATGATCTGCTCCGGGCTGGGGTGGTATGAATCCGGATTGGGCGCGGATACGCTTGCTGGCACTGGATGTTGACGGCGTCCTTACCGATGGACGTATCTGGTATTTCGAACCCGGAGGCGAAGCCAAGGCTTTCAATGTTCAGGACGGATATGGCCTACAGCGGTTGATGCAGACGGGAATCGTGGTGGCCCTGATCACGGCGCGCCGTTCCGAGGCAACGGCACGCAGGGCCCGGGAACTGGGCATCAGCCGTTATCACGAAGGTGTTACCGATAAGGGCCGATGCCTGGCCGAGGTGGCCGCGGCCGCCCACTTGGAGCTGGTGGAGTGCGCCTATATGGGTGATGACGAACCCGACCTGCCCGCCCTGAATATCGCCGGGTTGGCTCTGGCACCGGCCAATGCACGCCCCATGGTGCGTGCGGCCGCCGATTGGTGTTCCCGGGCGGCAGGAGGCGATGGCGCCGTACGCGAGGCCTGCGACCGGATTCTCACGGCCCAGTCCGTCCCGGCATGAAGACCTGGATGGGACGCATCTTATTTTTTATCCTGCTGGCCGCGGCCGGGCTCTCCAGCTGGCTGCTCATCGGGACACGCTTCCGGGCCGCCTCCGGGACGGCCGAGACGCAACTTGCCAACCGTTCGGACTACTCCATGGTCGATGCCGTCATCACTCGTTATTCCCCCGATGGCCGACGGCGATATGTGGCGGTCTCCCCGCGGGTAACGCATATGCCGCAAAGCGGCATTACCCGGTTCGCAGGGATCCGTATTACCGACTACCAGGGCCCGGTTGCCCGCTGGATGATAACGGCCAGGGAAGGACGATTGGATGCAAAGCGCATACATTTGTATCTGAGTGGCCAGGTTCGCGCCCGCCAGATCAACGCACGTTCGCCCATCGGTTTCCAAGCCCCCAGCCTGGTGGTGAACCTGGATACCGAATGGGCTTCATCTTCTGCCAGGGTTCTCATCCGTCAACAAGGGCGCACGATCACGGGGCTCGGATTCAAGGCCGGCCTCAAGACCGGAACCCTCGAACTGCTAAGTGAGGTATCGGGCCACTATGGCAAATAGATACAAAGTATTACTGGGGGCATTATTGCTTGGGGCGGGACTCGGATACGCCCATGCCGGTTCGCCCCCTCTGACTATCACCGCCGATCACTGGACCGTTACCAACAAAACCGGCCAGGCCGTGTACTCCGGTCACGTAGTCATCACCCGCGGTGCGTTCAAGGTCTATGGAAATCGCGCCGTCGTTTATGTTCGCGACCAGAAGGTTTCGCGCATCCTCGTCACCGGTTCTCCGGCCCGCTTCCAGTGGCACCCGAACAAGCGCCCACCCGCCCGCGGCACCGCGCAACAGATCACCTATCTTGCCGCGAGCAACCTGATCGAATTAAGCGGTGAGGTCGAGATTCAGCGCCGGGGGCAAACCGTCCAGGCGCCGCAGATGCGCTATGCGCTCTCGAGTGGCACCTTGAACGCCCGGCAGCGGGGTAGCCAACGGGTCAAGGTTATTCTGCCCGCGGCATCGAGCACGGCGAACGGACCATGAATCGACTCCGTGCCGAGAATCTCCACAAACGCTTTCGTGGACACGAAGTAATCAAGGGGCTAGGACTGGAGATCGAATCCGGAGAAGTCGTCGGACTGCTGGGGCCGAATGGTGCCGGAAAAACCACCTGTTTTTACATGATCCTCGGACTCATCCCCTGTGATACCGGAAGGATTTTACTCAATGACAAGGATCTGACCGGCTTGCCGGTTCACCGTCGTGCCCACGCCGGCCTTGGTTACCTACCCCAGGAAGCCTCGATTTTTCGCCATCTCAGTGTTCGTGAAAACCTGCTTGCCGTACTCGAGTTCAACCGACTCCTGTCACGTCGCGGACGGGAAAACCGCGCTGCAGAACTACTCGACGAACTGGGCGTCTCCAGCCTGGCCGACAGCAAAGGCATCAGTTTGTCGGGAGGAGAACGGCGCCGAGTGGAAATCGCCCGGGCACTGGCCGGCGATCCCGCATTCATGTTGCTCGACGAACCGTTCGCAGGCGTCGATCCGATTGCAGTCAGGGAAATTCAACGGATTATTGCCCACTTATCCAACCGTGGTATCGGCGTTCTGGTCACCGATCATAATGTGCGTGAAACGCTCAGCATTTGCCATCGTGCCTATGTCGTCAACGAAGGGAAAATATTGACCTCGGGAAAACCCGGGGGGATCCTGGCCCACCCCGCGGCGCGACAAGTGTACTTAGGTGAGCATTTTAGGCTATAAATAGGCTCATGAATCGGACAGTCCGAGAATTTTGAATACCGCCCCACAGCTTGGCATTCGGCTTGGCCAACGCCAAACCCTGGCTCCCCGCTTAAGCGAATCCCTGAATATTCTGGCTCTGCCGACCCTCGAACTCGCCCAATCATTAACGGCCGCCCTGGCGGAAAATCCATTGCTGGAAGCAGAACCCGTACCCGAGGAAACCGAATATTCCATAGATGATTCTGCATCGGAAGATCCTTTGCCCCGCCTGGATTGGGCCAGCACTCCCGCGCCCCGGCCACTAACCGATACCCCCTTCGAACCCGCCGAAAAGACCGACCTGCGCGGGCATCTCATGGCGCAGATTGAACTACTGCACCTGGAACCCGACGAACATGAACTTGCCCTGATACTGATCGATGCGCTGGATGACGATGGTTATCTACGTATTTCGTTCGAGGAACTTGCCGTAGACTCGAGAATTCCCGGATTGACCCCACAGCGATTTGAACAGGTTCTAAGGAAAGTCCAAGAGCTGGATCCCACTGGAATAGCCGCGCGTGATCTTTCCGAGTGTCTCGCTCTGCAGCTTGCCGAATTGCCCGAATCTTGCCCCGGCCTGGTGCTGGCCCGGCGCCTGGTAGCCGAATGCTGCGAGGCACTTGCCCAATTCTCTCCGCGAGATCTTGCTATCCGGTTGCACCAACCCGATGCAGCAATTCACGATGCCTTGGAACTCATTCGGGGTCTAGACCCACGTCCGGGACGCCGCTACGACATCACTCCGATCGAATATATCACTCCCGAATTAATCGCCTTGGAAGGCAGTCACGGCTGGCGAGTCGAAATAAACCCGCGGGCAACGCCTAAAATCAGCATCAACGCAGGCTATGCCGAATGGCTGGCCGCACATCGGCGCGAGACGGGCGCAAGTACCTTGGCCGCAGAACTCGAAGAGGCCCGCTGGCTGCTACGTAGCCTGGCCCAGCGGGAGCAAACTCTACTGCGTATCGGTAAGGCGCTGATACATTATCAAAGCGCTTTTCTCAAACGGGGTAATATTGCCTTGCGCTCATTGACCCAGGCTCAGCTTGCCGCCGAACTCGATCTGCATGAATCAACCATATCCCGGGCGATAAACGGGAAATCCATGGCAACACCCCGGGGTGTCATTCTACTCAGGCACTTCTTCTCCGCTTCGCTGTCAAATAATGGTGAAGGAATTTCAGCGGTTGCCGTGAAAGCTAAACTAAAAGCCATTATCGAATCTGAAAACCCCTCCGCCCCCTTGAGTGATGCCGCACTCGTTAAAGCACTTGCCGCCAACGGAATCTCGATTGCCCGCCGAACCGTTGCAAAATATCGGGAGGCATTACGCATTGCAGGTGCCCGTGAGCGCCGGCGCAACCCACGACAATTCAAGTGAATAGATACTCCGATGGTTTTTTATTCCCTTTCGGAAGCAATCCCCTGCCCCCGGGGGTACCGGGACATACTGCGGATCGGCCTGATCCATGGCTAACGTTTTTCCAGGACCGATCTTGCAGGATATCCCACCGACTCTCTCTGGAAAGTCACGGGAGAACCGGCTTCCCGGCATCTTTCTATTTCATCCCGAGGGATTCCCCTCGGTTCACCCACCCTCCAGGCTACATCAGGAGACTATCATGCAGACGTCAATCACCGGACGACACATAGAACTCACACCGGCACTTAGAAATTACGTGAATAATAGGCTAGAACGTCTTGATCGCCATCATGAACCTCCCACCTCCGCCCAGATTGTTCTGACCGTGAATAAGCTAGACCATAAGGTGGAAGCCAAGTTACAACTTGCCGGCAAAACCGTTTACGCCGAAGCCGTGGACCGCGACATGTATGCCGCCATCGATGCCCTGGCCGATAAACTCGACCGCCAGCTCGTACGCCATAAGGAACGTCGAACCGACCATCAAGCCGTCTCCACCAGTCGTCTGCGCAGGACTGAAGGCGCTGAATGAACGCCAGGGCGCGGCTCGTCTTGCTGGGAGGCTTATCCGGTTCGGGTAAGTCGGTTGCTCTCGGCATGCTCGAGGATCTCGGGTATCATACTGTAGATAATCTGCCGATCGCGCTGATCGAGGCCGTGGTCGCAGGGACTCTCGGAACCGGCGAGCCGCGCTTTGTTCGCCTGGCCATTGGGGTGGACCCGAAAAGCACACCCGATGAACTTACTCACTTGGGCACCAAGATTAAACGCTGGCGCACCACGCCTCATGGCTGTACCGTCGTTTATCTTCTTAGCGATAAAGCCACACTGGTAAAGCGTTACAGCGCCACCCGGCGGCGACATCCCTTGGCCGATCGGCAACATGATCTCGCCGGAGCCATTGCCGATGAACAGGAAATTCTCACCCCGCTCGCGGATCTGGCCGATATTCGAATCGACTCCACCTGCACCAATGTGCATGAGCTGCGCGAATTGGTGCGGGAACTCGTCTCCGGCCGGGATGAACGGCCCATGACCCTACTGGTGGAATCTTTTTCCTATCGCACAGGCGTGCCGCTGGATGCCGATTTGGTTTTCGATATGCGGTGCCTGCCCAATCCCCACTGGGAAGATACATTACGCGCCCAAACCGGACTGGATCATGCGGTCATAGACTACCTGGAACACCACAGCGTGGTTAATCGAATGTTGGCCGATTTGTCACGCTTTCTGACCGGCTGGATCCCCACTTATGCGGCCAGTAACCGCAGCTGCCTGGCTATCGCCATCGGCTGTACCGGCGGACGCCATCGTTCGGTTTTCATTGCCGAACGCCTGGCCAGACAATTAACGCAAAACGGTATCTGCCGGGTATTAGTCAAGCATCGGGAACTCGCTACCGAGATCCACGAAGCCACCCGACTGATGCTTTCAGATGATCGCCCCTCCCCGAATAACCCCCGCTCAGATTTTATGTACCCGAACCTTGCTGATCCCAAGAAATTGTTGTAATTCCTCGGAGCGGGCACGAACGTCTTTGCGGCCCAGCTCGATCAAATCATGCGTATAAACCCCTTCAAACAGCATATAGCTCAGCAAACGCTCACCTCCCTCTCCATCCCCCCCCAAGGAACGCAGGAACCAACGGATGGATCGGGGTAAGGCTTCTATGTGTCGCTCGGCAAACTTCTCGGGCGGCAACGAGGGAACCATCAGCAGGGTATCAATCGGGCGCAACCGGGGCCGATCCGGGTCCACCGTTGCCGGTGGCAAATGCGCCAAGGTGCGATTAAAACGCTCGACCCGTTCCAAGTCTGCATACAGGCTATCGGAGAATATGGTATCCAGCAGAAAAGCGGAAATCTGCGGTACCGAGGGATAGGAGCGCATGGTACCGTTACTCCTTAGACTCTCAGATTTCCCCCGGTACTGCGTATCTATAATCAACACCCGGTCCGCCCCCAGGTGGATCGCAGGAGACAGCGGCGTGTACTCCCGTATTGAGCCATCCCCGCACCATTCTCTGTCAATCTCCACGGCGGGAAACATGACCGGCAGCGCCAGCGAAGCCATAATATGTTCCAGTCCGATCACCCCCGGGCGACCTTCCCGTCGTTCCCGCCACCAGGGTTCTATTCCGGGGTGCGCCTGAAAATAACTGAAAGACCGCTCGGAAGCATACCCGGTCACGGTAATTGCAATCCCATGCAACAGTCCCTCATCCAACGCCGGTTGGATCGAGCGGAAATCGACCTGCTCTTGCAACAGCTTAGCCAGCGGTCGATTATCAAATAGCGCACGAGGACTCGATTCCCCCAGTCCCCCCACCATGAACGACCACATCCAGCGCAACACCACCGCAAGAATTTTGCGGTAATGGGAATAGTAAATTTTATCTACCGTAAGGTTCCCCCAAAGCGTAGCCAACTGCTCGGTCGTAGCGCGAAACTCGCGCATGCGGCTGGCCAGGAAAGCCGCACTCATGGCTCCCGCCGAGGTTCCGGAAATCACCTGGAAAGGCACGGGTACATCGGGGGGATACAGCTCCGCAAGCCCCGCGAGTACCCCAACCTGGTAGGCTCCTCGCGCGGCGCCACCGGGTAGCACGATACCCAGGACAGGTTCGGCGGAGGCCCTCCCTCGCCGGTCTCTGTGTTGCGTCTGACTCATGCACCAACCTCCATCTATTGTGCCTCTCGAGTTCGGCCCGGTAACCATGAACCGGGTGATTTCCCGCCCCGTTGCACTGCCGATTCAAAGGATGAACCGGTTCACAGGATTTTTACCTTTTCCAAATTTCATCGATCATTCGATAGCTATGCGGGCCGGTAATGTCGCTACAAAATTATCGCGCTGCAGAGAATAGCATTATCATTTCGACTCGCCAAAGCGCTACAATCGGAATTCACTGAAAACAGATTACTATGCGTAAGATCGCTATTGTCAACCTGAAGGGTGGCAGCGGCAAGACCACCATAGCCACCACCCTCTCGGCATGGCTTGCGGGATGCGAGCAAGCCACCACCTTGCTTGATCTCGACCCCCAGGAAGCGGCATGGGGGTGGTTGGCACGACGCCCACCGACCTACCCCAGAATTTCCGCTCTGTCCCCCGCACATATACCGCAAGGCATGACCCTGAGCTTTGCACTTAGAATCCCCACGGGAACCAAATGGCTGGTGATTGACACACCCGCGGGACTCGACGGCACACGCCTCGTCGAGGTAGTGCGCGGAGCGGCGGCAATCCTGATCCCCGTCCTTCCCGGCGAAATGGATTACCGCGCCGCCGCTAAAACCATTTCCAATCTGTTGATCCGAGCTAAACTTACGCGCTATTCGCAGCGAATCGGACTCATCGCCAATCGCGTTCGACGCCGCACGATTGGCGCTCGGCAGCTTGAACACTTTACCGCCACCCTCGATATCCCGCTGGTTGCCACCTTTCACGATACCCAAGCCTATGCTCACGCCATCCGCATGGGATTGGGCCTGGGTGAGCTGAAGTCCTCGCGGCTAGCCGAAGAACGGATGGCCTGGCAATCCCTTCTCATCTGGATTGCCTCTCGTCCGCTCGAATTTACGGCCCGGACCGCACTGGGGGCGCAGCAGTCACATCCGAGCCCTTAGCCGCTGTCAACAGTCGCGGCCACGGAGCAAAGTGTAGCTGAGTCGATACCCGCCCCGGGTCAAGTGGCACGGGTTCACCTTTAGCCCAGGCCATGAATTCGTCGCCATACCAGGGAGAAAGCGGGTTATCCGTCTCCCCTCCCGGCAACTCCAGAATCGCCGCCGCGGCGCTGGTACCAGGTGCGGTCACCAGCCGCATGGAAGCCCCAAAATTCGGGGTCTGAACCCGGGGCATAAACCGATCTCCCGGTAATTCCAGCGATGGCATATTGAGCCAGGAACCAAAGGGACCCAGAGACCGGGAAAAAGGCGAATCCACCCGCACGGTATTTCGCCGCCCCCAGGTCGCCCTGGTAAGCCCGCTGCCGGATTTCCACAGTCGGGCCGTCACCTTATCAATAGCATACAGAAACAGCGCATTCCAGGTCGGAAACAGAGGATTTAACCAATTTTTGGGTCGGACCTTGATCAAGCTCCACAGCGGACCTTCGAGTTGATCGGAAAAAGGCAAACGGGCGGCGGGGTAACGGCGACGCAAACGCTTCAGAATAGGGGCGAACACCGTCTCCGCAACCGTAAGCCGAAAATCTCGTACCAACCGGTAAGACACCGAATTGACCGCAGCTCGACCTTTCCATTGGGTCAACATTTCTCGGAATGCACGCCGTCGTGGGTGAAATTCGATGGCCGAGCGGTGCAACACCCCCAGCGCAAGCTGCCGCCAGCGATCGAGAAATATCGCCCGGTCATCAAGTTGGATGCCAAGCAGATCTTTCGGTGTCACCCTCCCCCGCTTCACCAGCCGCAGCAGATCGGCCGTAATCTGGTGCGCGCGGGCACCATCGGCAAAACGTCCCGGACCCAGAACTGCACCGTCGGCGGAGGCATCTACCCGGTTGTTGGCAGTAGCCAGAAAGCCTTGCGGAGGATCGACGATGCGCGGGTAGGAATCTTCGGAAAGCCAGCCCCGCCAACCACACCGCCCATTGGCCCAGGACTCGGGTACGGCATAATCACAGCCACCGATACGTGATGGAATACGTCCGGCAATTGTCCAACCAAGATGGCCCGCACGATCCACCACCAGGAAGTTTTGCGCCGGAAGACCCGAGCGCTCGGCAATCTTCAATGCTTGATTTACCCGCTTGGCGGTTTCAAGACGCATAAAAGAAAGATTGACTCCACCGGGTTGAGCCAGGCTCCAGTGGGCCACCAGGACCGACCCATTTTCCCCTCTGGAAATCACCGGCCCCCAGCGGGTTTCCTCGATCTTGACGCTTACCGGTTTCTGTCCATGCACCCGGATCAGCGTGCGCTCGGTAACCAAAGGCTGCGGGCCATTGGGAGTCATGTAGGTATTTGGATCACCGGATTTGAGCTGCACCTGGATAAGATCGCTCCAGTCTCCCCCACTATTGGTCAGGCCCCAGGCAATATGGCCGTTATTTCCGGCGACCAGTACCGGCAGCCCCGGCAAGAATACACCGGTGAGAATTACCCGATCATGCGGGGCTTGGCGCTCGGGAAATTCAACCCGTGCCCGGTACCAGAGCGGTGGAACCGCCAGGGTAAGATGCATATCATTGGCGAGTAGTGGCAAGCCGCCCTTGGCATATATGCCGGCCACGGCAAAGCTGTTCGAGCCGCTAGCCGGCGCCGGCGCGATAATACCGGGCCGGGCCGGGGCAGCCGCAGCAAGATTGATCGCCCCCGTTGCCGGTACCGGAAGCGGACCGGTTACCGTACCGGCCATGGGAGCCGCCCAATGGGCATCGGCTGACATCAGGAACCGAACGACCGCAGGGGGATAGAGTGCCCGAAGTGCGGCTAACGATCGCGCCCGCGTGTTCCACGGGGGGTGAAGAATAAAGCCCATGGCATAGACCACCAGAATGCTGTCGGCCGGACGCCAGGGCTTGGGTGTACTGCGGAGCAGAAAGTAGGGCCAGGGTTTTACCGCCAGATGGCCTAGTCCTTCATTGACTCCCAGGGCAAAGGCTTCCAGGCGGGCTCTCTCTCCCGGTGTCGCATCCAAATAAATCTGCTCGGCGCGGGTACGCAGGTTAAAGACCACGCGCCGTCGATCGAGTGCCAACGCCCCCGGCCCTACCAGCGCCGCCAAGTTCCCTCCCCCCAAACGGCGCAGAATATCCATCTGGGTATAGCGATCCTGGGCCTCGACATAACCGAGCGCACGCCAGGCATCCAGCTCATCTGCAGCAATGATGGTCGGCATGCCCTGGGCGTCACGGGTAACGACAACCACCTTGGCAAGCCCCGGCAGCCTGATTGTCCCCCGGGTCTGGGGCAAACTCGCGCGCAGAACCAGGTAGACACCGAGCAAAGCCAGTGCGCCCAATACCAGAACGCCCGCCGGGACATAGATCCAGCCGTGCCCGAAACGGCGGCGATCCGGACGTGAACCTTGATCCGGAACTTTGTCCTGAGATTCGCCCATCCGAACCTTGACCGAGCCTACATCAATAAGTTTTTAGCGGTGAAACCGTTCGCGGCCTGATGCCGATGCAGTCCGCCTCCGCCGCCGTAACAGCCAGAATTGATAAGCGATAACCACGGGCAACAATACCCCGAGCAGGACCAGAAAAGTCACCTGTGCCGGTATGCCACTCCCTCCATTGCCTATCGTCAAGCTGGAATTCGGATCCACCCAAGAGGGAAGAATGAAAGGGTAAGTCATCACCCCGGCACTTGCAACCAGGGCAGGCACGACGGCCGCGGCCAAGGCCCATACATGCTTAAATTTCTTGCGCCATGCAAGCAGCCATACCGCAAGCAGCAGCAAAACGGCAACAACCGGCGCTACCAATAGTGGAAAATGCGAGAAAAATTGCTCCAAGTAGGCTCCAGGTATACGGATAACCGAGGAGGTCAAGGCCAAGCCTCCCCCCCCTGTGGTGGAAGGCAACAGCCCCGTAGCCAGGGCATAGCCGGGCAACTGGGTCATCCACAAGGCCCCACCGGCAAAACCCAGCAGGACCCCCGCCCCGGAAACCAGCAGCAACACCCTCGCCCGCGCCGCCACGCACCCTTCAAAACGGGAAACCACCCGCGCGCTTGCAAGAAATACGCCAAGAGCCAGTGTCATGATTCCCGTGACCAACACCTCGTATGGGGTAAACCGGGTCATAAATCCCCCCCATAACAGGTGGCCTCTAGGCGTTATCCGCAGGGGGACACCGCTTACGGTAGCCCCGATGCCAATTCCCAACACCAGCAAAGAAAGCCCGGCCAGAAGCGCCCATGACCCATCCCACGATCTCTGCCACCCAGCCGCGATTCGTCGCCGTTGACCCAATCCGACCGAACCTACCACGAGTGCCAGAACGAGGAAAAGCAGCACCAACCAAAGCCCAGAAAACAGGCTGGACTTGAACAATGGCCACCAGGCACCCACTACGGCACCGCCCACGAGGATGAACCAGACCTGGTCTTCTTCGCTATGGCCTCCCGCCTGTTCCAGCAGCTCGCCGCGTTCGGTCCCATCACGTCCTAAAATTCTTAGCAACAGCGTAAGTCCCAGCGTTCTCACCATAAAAATACCCGCAGCGGAAACCGCCGCACCAAGTAGCAGCCACCAAAACAGGTTAAGCGCCGAAATTTCGTTCATGCCCCCCCCTTCTCGTTCTTGAGCGATTTTTCCACCATCGCCTTACCGCCGCTTCCTGCGACCAGATAATCCACGGCAGACTTGATCTGATCGATATTACAACTGCCGCACCCACCCTTGGGCGGCATGGCGCCAATGCCATAGAGCGCGTTTTTATATAAGTGGGGTAGGCCATGCTTCAGGCGTGGCGTCCAGTCCGCGTGATTTCCATAGCGTGGCGCACCGGCGGCGCCGCTCGTATGGCAGGCCGCACAAGATTTCTTAAAAACCTGTTCCCCAACCGTAAGGCTCACCACATCGCCCGATGATCCGGCTCCGCTGGGCGCCGATCCGGGACGGGAACCGCCGGTATGCGGTCCCTTCTCCCCAACACCCGGCCGACTATGTTTAAGCATATAGACAATCGCCGAGGTGATTGCCCGAGATGAGCAATCCTTGCATCCCCCCTTCGCCGGCATAATGCTTACCCCGTTCCAAACATTTGTATACAGTACGAACAGTGGCATTCGGCTCAACGCCCGCCAGTCATTGGTATTTCCCACGACCGGTGCCCCGCCCGCTCCGCTCGCATGGCAGGCTGCACAGCGGGTCTTGAAGGTTTTTTCGCCAAGCGCAAGGTTGACTTCGTTCATCACCACGGGACGGGGTCCCGGTGCCCGTTCACTCGATACGGATTGCAGATAGATCGCTACTGCACGCATATCGGCCGGGGTCATGAATTTCATGCTGTGATCGATGGCATCGAGCATCGAGCCTCGGAGTTGACCGCCGCTAAGCCCACGGGCCTGAGCGAATACCCGCATGATGGTCTGAATCGAAGACGGTGCGGCAGCCAGGGAGGTAATGTTGGGCGCCCATGTGCCACTGATCGAGGAACCCTGGAGGAAATATCGACGTTCGGAGCCACCCAGTAAGTTATGCGGCGTATGGCAGGCACCACAGTGCTCCGGTCCCGCGACGATGAACCGCCCCCGGTTCCACTCTGCCGAGCGTTTCGGATTGGGCTTGAAGGTGTCTTCCGCCGGCTTGAAAAAAGCAAACCGCCAGCTGAACTGTAGCCAGCGCCACCGGAACGGCGGTGGCATGTCCAGCGCTTTGTTTTTCTGCTCGACTGCGGGAATACGCCGGAGATATTCCCACATATCCCGGACCTGGCGCCGACTCATATTGTTGTAATAGTTGTAGGGCATAGCCGCAAACAGGAATCCGTGCGGGCTGATCCCGTAACGTACCGCCTGCTCGAATTGCGCGAAAGTCCAGTTACCGATGCCGGTCGCCTTGGCAGGCGTGATATTGGGTGAATAGATCGTGCCGAACGGCGTCTTGATCGGGAAGCCACCCGCGAACAGCTTGCCTTGGCGACCATTACCGTGATTGGTATGGCAGGCCAGGCAATCGCTGAGCTTAACCAGGTATTCACCGGCGGCGATTTCCGCCTTGAGGGTCGTACCGGCTCCAGGGGCCTCGACCCGGGGATAATGAATACGCGCCGAAGGAGAAGCCAATGCGATGATCGGCACCCAGCTCAGCGCCATCATTCCAAGAACCATCCCCCGCTGCCAGAACAACCGTGCCATCGCACTCATTCCTTGAGCTAGATCAGCATTTATTATAGTAGCTTACCGGATGGTTTGCCCGAAGAAGGGAGGGAGATCCCTCCCTCATCGTGCTGCAAATCGCGCACGCGCACGACATGCAACGTATTGGTGCCGCCGACTTTCCCGCGGAGCATACCCCGGGTCACCAGGATGACATCATCGGCGCCCACCGCCCCGCGCTCGAGCAACAGCGATACCACCTCCTGCAGCAAGGTTTCCGAGTCACTTGCTTCGGGAAAGCACAAAGGGGTAACCCCCCGACACAAACACAACTGCCGCCGTGTTCGTTCATGGGCGGTCAGGGCATAGATGGGGATATCGGCACGGCCACGGGAAAGAAACAAGGCGGTCCGCCCGGTTTCGGTTAGTGCCACCAGGGCCCGGATGCCTACCTGGTTGGCCAGGTAGATGGATGCCGCGGCGACCGCCTCGTCGATGCGACTGACCGAGGTAACCGAGAAACGGCCGACCTGGTAGATGTCTGGCTCGGTTTCGGCCCCGGCGCAGATGCCTGCCATGGCTTCCACCACCCGGACGGGATATGCACCAACCGCCGTTTCTTCCGACAACATGACCGCATCGGTTCCATCGAGTACCGCATTGGCCACATCGAGCACTTCAGCACGCGTCGGAACCGGACTGCTCACCATCGACTCCATCATCTGGGTGGCCGTGATCACCAGCGTATTATGCTCCCGGGCATAACGGATAACTCGCTTCTGTACTCCCGGCAGGTAGGCATCACCGATTTCCACGGCAAGATCTCCGCGAGCGACCATGACCGCATCGCTGGCCCGAACAATGCTCTCGAGGCTGTCCACCGCTTCGGCGCGCTCGATCTTGGCGACGATGGCCCCCTCGCCGCCCGCCTCGCGCAGCAAAGCCCGGGCCTGCTCGATATCCTCGGCGCAGCGCGGAAAAGAAACCGACAGGTAATCGGTCTGGAGTTCGGCGGCAAGATGCAGATCGGCACGGTCTTTGGCGGTCAGGGTTGCAGCCGCCAGTCCACCGCCGCGACGGTTGAGCCCCTTATGTGCCGAGAGCGTTCCCCCCGTTAAAACCCGACAATAGACCCGCGGTCCTTCAACCCGGCGCACCTGCAGGGTGACCTCCCCGTCGCCTAAAATCAGTTCATCACCCGGACTCATCTCTTGCGCCAGCGGCTGGTAGCTCACCCCCACGGCTTGCTCGGTACCGGCTTCGGCGTCAAGGCTTGAGTCCAATACGAAACCGGCGCCTGTCTCGAGATGCACCTGCGGAGATTGGAAGCCTTCAATACGGATTTTTGGACCCGCCAAATCCATTAGCACTCCGATATCCCGCCCCTGTGCCTCGGCCGCCGCCCGTGCCGCATGCACGCGCCGATGGTACTCGCCGGGCTCGCCGTGCGACAGGTTAAGCCGTACCACGTCTACTCCGGCAGCGATCATCTTCTCCAGCACCCCGGGGCGATCGCTCGCCGGCCCCAAGGTAGCGACGATCTTGGTGCGGCGCATGACCCGGGCTTATCCGTGCGCGGCGCGTTGTTCGAGTATGGCGAGCGCAGGCAGCTTCTTGCCTTCGATAAAATCCAGAAAGGCCCCACCACCCGTAGAAATATAGCTGACCCGCTCACGCATGCCGAACTTGTCCAGCGCCGCGATGCTGTCGCCGCCGCCAACGAGTGAAAAAGCCCCGCTGGCTGCCACTGCTTCGGCTATGGCCCGGGTCCCCTCGCCAAACTGATCGAATTCAAACACGCCCACCGGTCCGTTCCAAACGATGGTTTCCGCACCCTTCAACGCATCCTTGTACAAGCTTGCGGTATCGGGACCGATATCAAGGATCATATCTTCATTTGTGACCCCCGCCACCGGTTTAACATCGGCCTCGGCGCTCTCGGACAACTCCCAGGACACGACCACATCGACGGGCAATGGCAAATTCACGCCCCGGACACGGGCCGCCTCGATAATCTTTATTGCCTCGGGAACCAATTCCGGCTCATACAGTGAACGGCCGACCGGTTCACCCGCAGCGGCCAGAAACGTATTGGCGATCCCGCCTCCAACGATGAGTACATCACACTTGTCAACCAGGGAATTGAGTACTTCAAGTTTCCCCGACACCTTCGAGCCACCGACAATCGCGGCAAATGGACGCGCCGGATCCTTGAGCGCTCGCCCGAGCGCCTTGATCTCGTTCGCTAACAGGGGACCGGCACAGACTTTTGGGGCAAATCGGGCCACCCCATGCGTTGAAGCCTGGGCCCGATGCGCACTTCCAAACGCATCCATGACAAACAGATCGCACAGCGAAGCATAACGCCTCGCCAGAGGCTCATCATCGGCCTTTTCACCCCGGTTGAAGCGGACGTTCTCGAGCAGCACCGCCGTACCCGGCTCCGGCAACGGCGGATTCTGTAAATAATCGCGGATCAGCTCAACCGGGGTTCCCAGCAGGGTACCGAGGCGTTCGGCAACCACTGCGAGGGAAAATGCCGAATCGAACCGCCCCTCCTCGGGGCGCCCGAGATGCGACATCAACAAAATTCGTGCCCCTCCGTCCAGGGCCTCCCTGATTCCGGGTAAGGCGGCGCGAATTCGCGCATCATTTTCTATTCTCCCCTCACAAAGAGGAACATTAAAATCCTCGCGAATCAGAACCCGGCGCCCTGCCAAGTCCATTTTTTCAAGCGTATCGATATTCATTTGCTCAAAGTTTGCCGAACATTACGCAGGCCACATCCAGCATGCGGTTGGAAAAACCCCATTCGTTGTCGTACCAGGAGCATACCTTGAGCAGTTTACCCTTGGACTTGGTGAAACCTGCGTCATAAGTCGAGGAGTGGGAATCGTGATTGAAATCGATCGAAACCAGCGGGGCATCGTTATAGGCCAGAACCCCCTTGAGTGACCCCGCCGCCGCCTCACGCATCGCCCGGTGTACCGCCTCGACACTCACTTCTCGCGAAGTGATTAGGCTCAGATCCACAAACGAAACATTCTGGGTCGGTACCCGGATGGAAAAGCCATCCAGCTTGCCGTCCAACTCCGGCAATACCAGCCCGATCGCCTTAGCCGCCCCGGTGCTGGTCGGGATCATGCTTGTCGTTGCGGCCCGGGCTCGACGCAAATCCCGGTGATACACATCGAGCAGATTTTGATCGTTGGTAAACGCATGAACGGTATTCATGATGCCGCCTTCGATCCCGGCCAGATCGTGAATGATTTGGGCAATGGGGGCAAGGCAATTGGTAGTGCAGGACCCATTGGATATGATCCGGTGCCGGTCCGGGTCAATGATCCGGTGATTTACCCCGAAAACTACCGTTGCATCTACTTTATCCTTGGCCGGCGCGGAAATTAATACCTTCCCCGCCCCGGCCCCGATGTGCTTGGCGGCACCGTCACGATGGGTAAACAAACCGGTACTTTCGATTACCAGGTCTACCCCCAGGCGCCCCCAGGGTAGAGCCACCGGGTCGCGCTCGGCAAAGACCTGGATCGGATCTCCATTAACGACCAGTTGATCGCGCTCGACTCGAACCTCGCCTGGAAAACGGCCATGTACCGAATCATAACGGGTCAGGTGTGCATTGGTTTCGGCATTCCCGAGATCATTGATCGCGACTACTTCAATCTGATCGCGGCGGCCGCCCTCGTAAAGTGCACGCAGTACATTGCGCCCTATCCGTCCATAACCATTGATGGCAAGCTTGATCATGTTCTACTCCTTGGCTTATAAACAATCGAATCGTGTCACTTCATCCAGGCTCAACGCGCCTTAACCCGAGCGATGGTTTCGTGAACCGCGGCCACAACCCGCGTGGGGGTGAACCCAAGATCCTCGAATATCTCGGATCCGGGCGCGGATTCGCCGAACCGTTCTAGGCCCACGACTACACCGTCCAGACCTACAAACCGGTACCAAGACAGGGGAACCGCGGCCTCGACCGCAACCCGTGCCCGCAACGCTGGGGGCAAAACCCGCTCCCGCCAGTCCGGATCCTGGGCCAAGAACAATTCCTGGCTGGGCATGGATACCACCCGCGTCGGAACCCCTTGGTCACCAAGCGCACGGGCGGCGGTGACGGCCAGCCCTACCTCGGAACCACTGGCCATTACCACTGCCACAGGATCGTGTTCAGGCTCGTGCAATACATAGCCTCCGCGGCGAATCCCGGCAAGCTGGGAATCGGTACGTTCAAAGTGAGGCACCGACTGGCGAGTCAATACCAGCGTGGTCGGCCCATCCCGCCGTTCAATCGCATCCCGCCACGCAATCGCGGTCTCCACATCATCAGCGGGACGCCACACAACCAGCCCGGGCATTGCCCGCAGGCTGGCAAGATGCTCGATCGGCTGATGCGTCGGGCCGTCCTCGCCCAGGCCGATCGAATCATGGGTATAAACCAGGATCGTCGGGTAGCCCGCAAGCGCCGCCAGGCGCACCGCATTACGCGCATAATCGGAAAATACCAGGAAGGTGCCACCATAAGGAATAAACCCACCATGAGCCGCCAGGCCGTTGAGCGCCGCGGTCATGCCGAATTCCCGCACTCCCCAATGCAGATAATCGCCCTGCAGTCGCCCCGGATGAATCACCGTGGCCCGAGGCCAATAGGTATCGTTAGATGGGGTCAGATCAGCCGAACCGCCAACGATTTCGGGCAGGGCCGGCGCGAACACCCCAAGTGCCATACCCGAGGCCTTGCGGGTGGCTTGAGGCTTGCCCTCGCGTGCCACCCGGGCAATGTAATCGGAGGCGGTTTGTGCCCAGTCCTCGGGCAACCGCCCTTTAATTCGCCGCTTCAGTTCGGCCGCCAATTCCGGGTATTCCCGCTCATAGGCAAGAAAGCGCTCATTCCAGTCCGCCTCGAGCGCCGCCCCCCGTTCACGGGCATCCCAATCGGCATAAATCGCCTCGGGGATTTCAAAGGGAGGAAACGCCCAGCCCAGCGCCTTGCGGGTGGCGGCCACCTCTTCCGGTCCGAGTGGGCTGCCATGAGCCGCGGCGCTACCTTGCTTGTTCGGGGCACCGTAACCGATGACGGTCTTCGCGAATATCAGGCTGGGGCGGCTGGTTTCCGCACGCGCCTGTTCCAGGGCCGCCTTTACTGCTTCCGCATCATAACCATCGACAGGGCCCACGGTATGCCAACCGTAGCCTTCGAAACGCTTGCGGGTATCGTCACGAAACCAGCCCTTGACTTCACCGTCAATAGAGATGCCATTATCGTCGTAGACCACGATCAACTTGCCCAGGCCAAGCGTTCCGGCAAGCGAGCCCGCCTCATGCGATACCCCTTCCATTAAATCGCCATCCCCGCAAAAGACATAGGTAAGGTGATCGATAAGGTCATGTCCGGGGCGATTGAATTGCGCCGCCAGCAACGTTTCCGCCAACGCCATGCCAACCGCGTTGGCAAAGCCCTGTCCCAACGGACCGGTGGTAACCTCCACCCCGGGGGTGTGTCCATATTCAGGATGCCCCGGGGTCATGGAGTGCAGTTGCCGAAATCGACGGATCTCGGTCATCGGAAGATCATAGCCGGAAAGGTGCAATGCCGCATAAAGCAGCATGCAACCATGTCCATTGGAAAGGATGAAGCGGTCGCGATCAAACCAGTGCGGATTGGCCGGATTATGGCAAAGGAAATCATTCCATAACACCTCGGCGACATCGGCCATGCCCATCGGCATGCCGGGATGCCCGGATTTTGCCTGCTCGACCGCATCCATCGCCAATACCCGGATTGCATTGGCCCGCTCGCGTCGTGTGGCCATCACACACACCCCCGATGACAAATTGATAAGTTCTATTGTCCTCTGAGAGCCCCCGGCAGGGCAACCGGGCACATCAAAAAGCCCGGTTTCAAGCTCTTGCGCTCCCGACGATATAAAAACGGGCGCACCTCAACATCAGAGATGCGCCTCGTTTCCATGTCTCCCGTCAGGGTAGTTTTACCGGTTTTACGACAATCGGTGTACCCACCGGAAGGGTTCCGAATCCAGCCGCGTAGGCTTTTTGGTTATAAAGCTTAACCGCACTCCGAAGACGCCCGTTAAACTCATCGAGGTAACCGGTAAGCCGTTTCTGAAACTGCATCATCAACCGCCTCTGTTCGGCGTTCGGCGCCTGATTCGGACCTTGATAGTTTACCGTTTGATAGAGGCCATACAGCCGCTCGCCAAAACGGGAAACAAAATGCAGCCCGTCTTCGGTCACGTTGTACTGGCGCTTGGGATTGTAGAAATGCATAGCCAGTGCCCCAAGCTGCCGCTTGAGTTTTACGGCCGCCACATGAACGCCCGCGGCGGGACTCGCAGCCGCGGCCTTGGCGCTGGAGGCGATCGTCCGATCTAGAGACCCGTTCATCGTGTGTACCCGCTCCAGCATCTGCACCGCGGCATTCACCTCGTTACGCAGCCTCAGGGCCGCCCGGAGACCCGCCTGCCGGGTCGCCGGCGGGATGTGCAGCCGCGGATCGGGCTCGACCACTACCGTCTGCTCCGCACTCAACTTGCCGACACTCACCTTAACCCGGTAAGTTCCAGGCAGGACGAGCGGTCCGGTGGGCCCCCCACCCCGGTTGAAATAGGATTCCTGCTTCATAAACTTCGGTAATTTCGCCCCGGCATAGCGCATGTTCCATGCCAAGCGATTGATTCCCGCCTTGCCCGGGCCATGAAAACTTGCAACCGGGTTGCCCTCACGGTCGAGCACGCTGATGGCAGCCGGACCCTTGGGAGGTTTCACCGCCGACTTGGCCGGCTTCGCAAGCCAGTAAGCCAGCATCGGACCGCTTGCTGGATTGGGAGCCATAAAGGCCTGCGGTCCGCCGCCCAGGTACTTGCCATAGAACTTCGTCCACTCGATACCGGCAGAGGCGGCAAACAGATGGAAAGCATCTTTAGTCACCGCCGGTTCCCAGTCCTCCAGCGCCTGGAGATTATCGAACACCCACAGCCCCCGGCCGTGAGTAGCCAGCACCAGATCATGCGGGTGGCGAGTAAACTTCAAATCCCACACGGGCATGGTGGGAAGATTTCCCGTCATCCGCACCCAGCGGCGCCCATCGTTAAATGAAAAATATAATCCGGCGTCGGTTCCGAGTGCCAGCAGGCCCCTGCGGTTCGGATCTTCCCGTACTACGAAAGCGGGATGATTCCCGGGCAGGCCGCGATTGATCCGGGTCCACCGGCGCCCGTAATCGGCGGTCTTGAATATATAAGGCCGGGAATCGCCCAGCATGTGCGCATCCACCGTCAGGTAGGCAGTGCCGGCATTAAAGGGTGAGACCCCGATCTGGTAAATGCGTCCCCACCGCGCTGCGGCCGGCATCGGGGGTGGTATCTTCTGCCAATGCTTGCCGGCGTCGCGAGTCACCCAGACCAGCCCGTCGTCGGTTCCCACCCAGATCACCTTGGGATCGGTCGGGGCAATGGAAATCGACAGGATCGTGTCGGTGTTCTCGGCCCCGGAGATGTCATGATTGACCGGACCGCCGGCAAGCGGCTGATGCGCCTTGATGTCACGGGTCAAATCGGGTGAAATCACCCGCCAATGGATACCGCCGTCGGTAGACCGGAACAGTACGTTGGCACCCAGATATATCGTACCGGCAGCAGTCGGCGAAACCGCGATCGGGGCCGCCCAGTTGAAACGGTACTTCAATTTGGAGATGGGTACCGTATTGGCCGTCGGCGTGTACGGCCGCAGGCTCAACGCGGTCAGGATCCTGCGGTTCACCCGCACGATGAAACCGGTCTGGGAATCGGCATAAACGAGATTCGGATCGCTCGGAGCAGGCACCGCATAGACACCATCACCTCCAACCGGACTCCACCAGGCCGCACCCGCAATGCCCCGGTAACTCAGGCTGTTCGACGGGCCGCAGGCCGCATTGTTATCCTGCAATCCGCCACAGATTCCGAAGGGCTGGGTGTGGTCGATCGCCACGGTATAAAACTGCTCGATCGGCAGGTTATCGAGATAACGCCAATGTTTGCCCCCGGTCACACTCACGTACACCCCGCCGTCGTTACCCTGGATAATCCGCTCGGGATTGCTCGGATCGATCCAGATCGCATGATGGTCCACATGTACTCCACGGTCGATCACCCGCGAGGTCTTGCCGCCATCGGTGGATTCGCGCAGATGAAAGCCACCGAAATAGACCTGGTTAGGATTGGTGGGCGAGACCTCGATCACACTGAAATAAAAGGGCCGCACATCGATCGCATAGTTGTTGCTCACCTTGCGCCAATGTTTCCCCATATCGTCGGAACGATACAGCAGACCGTGTTTATTAGCCATCAGGGCATAGACGATATTCGGATCCGACGGGGCGATCGCCAGCCCCACGCGATTAGTGGGAACATCCTGCGGCAGGCCGTGGGTCAGTTTTTTCCATGTGCGGCCCCCGTCGATCGAGCGCCAAATGCCGCCCGCGGTGCTCCCGTTGACCAGGGTCCACGGCTTGCGCTGTACCGTCCACAGGCCGGCGAACAGCACGTTGGGATTTTGCGGATCCATCACCAGGGCACTGGCACCGGTGGTGTCGTTGACATACAGCACTCGCTGCCAATGTCCACCGCCATCGGTGGTCATGTAAATTCCCCGCACCTTGCCCGGCTTCCAGACATTGCCCAACACCGCCACATAAACGATGTCGGGGTTCGTGGGGTTGATTACAATCTTCGCGATTTGCCCCGCATCCGCCAGGCCCTTAAAGGTCCAGTTTTTGCCTCCATCCGGCGAGAAATAAACGCCGTGCCCCGTGGTGATGTCATTGCGCGGATTGGCCTCTCCGGTCCCCACCCAGACATCGTTCGGATTCGATGGAGCAAGCGCCACGGCTCCGACCGAGGCCGAATCGCCGTGTTTGAACAACTCGTGCCAACTATCGCCGCCATTGGTGGTCTTCCACAGCCCTCCGGCAGCTGCACCAACGTAATATACCTTCGGATTCCCGGAAATTCCCACAACCGAAGTGACTCGCCCGCCGGAAACCGCCGGCCCGAGATTACGCAATTTGATGTGCGTAAAAGGGCCCGCATACGGTACCGCCCAGGCGATAGGTTCCAAGGCAAAAAAAGCAAAAGTCGCCGCAATAAGTGCAACCGCAAGGTTAGATCGACGCATGAAACTCTCCGTGATGGCAATACACCGTCCGGTGGCGGTGCAAACAAAATGCCCCCTCTCTCCATATTCAAGAGGGAACCTGACAGACGCTGACTTGGATTCTAGCGCGATCTTGCCCCGAGTGCCAATACGGGTGCCGGATAAAAATCAGGGTCCTTCTTCGATCTCTTCCGGTAGAACCACAGCCTGAACCCGCTCCAAATATGCGCGCGAACCCGAAGCCGGCAAGGCACTGCGCACGGCTGCATACATGATCACCAGGCTGAAAATCGCAATTAACAGCATATCCCACCCCAGCGGGATCAGCCCGTGGCCCTCCATGCTGGTAGGGCCGAAGCGCGAAAGCAACCACATTCCGGCGAAGTAGGGAAAGACCCACCACGCGTGACGCCACCCGAGTTCGGAGACGGATCGGCGTTGCACCAAGAAAAACCACAGGATGTAGAGGCCGAACAGGACGGCCAACAGGATGAACATAAAGTTATTAGTTGGAAATCCCGCCCAGAAAATGATCCAGTTCGAAGCAATAAAGGCGGCCGGAGCAATCCAGCGCGCCGCCTTAAGCCGGAACGGGCGCTCGGCACCGGGGAGGCTGCGCCGCAGGATAAGCAGCACTACCGGCCCGATACCGTAAGAGAGGACAGTAATGGAAGAGACATACCCCACCAATTTTTGCCACGAGGGGAAGGGGAAGAAAAACACCGCGCCGATCACGAAGGTCGCGACCAGGGCTATCCACGGTACACCGGAGCGATTGAGCCGTTCAAGCGGCTTGGGAGCACTGCCCATCTCGGCCATCGCCATCCCGAGGCGCGAGGTATTGGTGGAGTAGATAAGCGCCGTACCCAGCGGGGAAACGATGGCATCGAAATACAGTACCCACGCCCACCAGAAAGCCCCGACAATAATGGCAATCGCGGCCAGGGGACCGGCCATGCCAACAAAATTCAATGCCGCCCAGCCATGCGCCACATCGGACGGACGCAAAGCCAACAGAAAGGCAAACTGCAGGCCGACATAGATTATTGTGGAGACCAATACCGATCCGATCACGGCAATCGGGATATATTTCCCGGGATTGCGGGTTTCCCCGCCGAGGTTGATGGCCAGACGAAACCCCAGAAAGCTGAAGATGATCCCCGCCGTGGAAACCGCAGTCAGCATGCCCGCCGGATCCACGCTACCAAGCTTGAGCGTCAAGTTACCGGGATGAAAGGAAAAAATCATTAGGATTGCGATGGTGGCTGCCGGAACCAGCAACTTCCACCAGGTCGCGGCATTGTTGATCCACAGTACCAGTTTGATTGCGAAGAAATTAATTGCCACCACTAATGCCAGAACAATCGTCGCAGCGATAAAGCCCACATCGGTCAGCATGTGAGTATGGGGATTCAGCAAAAATGGCCAACTGGCAGGCCAATTGACACTGGCATAGGTAAGAATCGCCATCACCTCGATAGGTGGGGTCACCACACTGGAAAGAAACAGAATCCATGACCAGATACGCCCGACCAACTCACCGTGGCCGATGTGACTGATGTGAATCAAGGCCCCGCTTCGCGGCAACATGGTCGCGATCTCGGCATAGACGAGGGCCAACAGCAGCACCACCGCCCCTCCGATCAGCCAGGAGATTACACTCCAGGGCCCGGCTTGTTGGGCCGCGTACATGGCGCCAAACAACCATCCCGAGCCGATAATCCCGCCCAGGCTGAAGTACAGCAATCCAATGATACCGGCATCGCGTTTGAGTGATACTCCCGTCCCTGCCATAATTTTCTCTCCCTGTATCCCGATTCAAGGATCCGGTTTACCCGGATCATCTCGACACCGTATAGTAAGACATTTCCCCGCACGGTTCCATGGACGCCATCCGCATCCGCGGCGCACGCACGCACAATCTGCAAGGATTCGATCTCGATATCCCGCGCGAACGCCTGATCGTCGTCACCGGGGTTTCGGGCTCGGGAAAGTCCTCGCTCGCCTTCGATACCCTCTATGCCGAGGGCCAAAGACGCTATGTGGAATCCCTCTCGACCTACGCGCGTCAGTTCCTCTCCCTCATGGTCAAACCCGATGTGGATGCAATCGAGGGGCTGTCACCGGCGATCGCCATCGAACAAAAGACCGGTAGTCACAATCCCCGCTCCACGGTGGGCACGGTCACCGAGATCCATGATTATTTACGCCTGCTTTTCGCCCGAGTCGGAACCGCACGCTGTCCTCATCACGGCACGGTTCTCGATGCCTGGACCGTCTCGCAGATGGTCGACACGCTGCTCACCGAGAGAGCCGGCGAACGCATCCTGCTGCTTGCTCCTATTATCAATGCCCGCAAAGGGACTCACACCGACCTCCTGGAAAAATTCAGGGTCCAAGGCTACACCCGGGTGCGAATCGACGGCCGGGTAGTGGAACTCGATACCCTGCCGCTGCTCGATCCCCGCCAAGCCCACGACATCGAAGTCGTGGTAGATCGGCTGCGTATCCACTCCGATCACCGCACCCGGTTGGCCGAATCAATCGAAATCGCCGTCACCCTAGCCAATGGCCGGGTGCGCATTGCCGGCTATGATCTCCCGGCATCGGAGCCACAGTTGTTTTCCACTCGCCACGCCTGCCTGGAATGCGGTTGGAGCCTCCCGACCCTGGAGCCAAGATTATTCTCCTTCAATGCTCCGAGCGGTGCCTGCCCCGCCTGCGGCGGCCTGGGAAATGAACAGTTCTTTGATCCGGCCCGGGTCATCGCCCAGCCGACCCTGTCGCTTGCCGGCGGTGCCATCTCCGGTTGGAGCCGCCGCAACCCCTACTACCACCGGCTTATTTTAAGCCTCGCCTACCACTACGGTTTCGATGCGGAAACCCCGTGGGCCGACCTGCCCGAGAAGATCCGTCAAATTGTGCTCTACGGCAGCGCCGAACAGATCATCGAGTTCAGCTACCTGTCGGCGGACGGAAAAAACTATCGTCGGGCCCACCCCTTTGAAGGGATTCTGCCGCTACTCGAACGGCGTTACCGGGAAAGCGGCTCGGCGGCCTCGCGAGAGGAACTCGCGCGGCTGCGTTCAACCCGCCCTTGCACGGTTTGCGGCGGCAGCCGCCTCGGCGAGGCCGCCCGGAATGTCTTTATCTCCGAAATGAATTTACCGGCTATCAGCGACCTGGCCATCAGTGAAGCCCGCGGCTTTTTCGAGGGTCTGACCCTACAAGGCCGCCGCGCATCCGTCGCCGCGCCTATCCTGCGTGAAATCCGGCTCCGCCTGGGTTTTCTGGCCGATGTCGGCCTGGGCTATCTCACACTTGCCCGCAGCGCGGGCACCCTATCCAACGGCGAGGCCCAGCGGATACGGCTTGCCAGCCAGATCGGCTCGGGACTAACCGGCGTCCTGTATGTACTCGACGAACCATCGATCGGCCTGCATCAGCGCGATAACCGCCGCCTGCTCGACACCTTGATACGCCTGCGCGACCTAGGCAACACGGTGATCGTAGTCGAACACGATGAAGAGGCGATCCGCTCGGCCGACTTCGTCGTGGACATGGGCCCTGGAGCCGGCAAACAGGGCGGGAGAATCATTGCCAGCGGCTCCCCGACACAGATCATCGCCAATCGGAACTCGCTTACCGGGGACTACCTGTCCGGCCGCCGGAAAATACCCGTCCCCCGCACCCGCCGCGTCCCCGCGCCCGGGCGGTTACTCACCCTGCGCGGGGCCGGCGGCCACAATTTGAAGAATCTTACGGTCTCGATCCCCCTCGGCCTGCTGACCTGCGTAACCGGTGTCTCCGGCTCGGGAAAATCCACCCTGATCATCGATACCCTGCTTGCGGCCGCCGCCCGGGCACTCAACCACGCTTCCGCCAATCCGGCCCCATATGCAAACCTGGATGGCTTGAACCACCTCGACAAAGTTATCGCCATCAATCAAAGCCCCATCGGGCGCACCCCCCGCTCCAATCCCGCCACCTATACCGGAATTCTCACCCCCCTGCGCGAACTGTTTGCCGCAACCCCCGAGGCCCGTGCCCGCGGCTATAAACCGGGACGATTTTCATGCAATGTTCGCGGAGGCCGCTGCGAGGCCTGCCGCGGCGAAGGATTGATACGGGTGGAGATGCATTTTTTACCCGATCTCTACGTCCCTTGCGACGTTTGTCACGGCAGCCGCTACAATCGTGAAACCTTGGAAGTACGCTACAAGGGGCGCAATATTCGTGAGATACTGGACATGATGGTCGAGGAGGCGAGCACTTTTTTCGCCAATGTGCCGATATTACACCAGCGCCTGGAAACCCTCCGGGCCATCGGCCTCGGATATATCCAACTGGGACAAAGCGCCGTCACCCTGTCCGGCGGTGAGGCCCAGCGGATCAAGCTCGCCCGCGAACTGGCTCGTCGCGATACCGGCAAGGTTCTCTACATCCTCGATGAGCCCACCACGGGGCTGCATTTTCACGACATCAACCAACTGCTTGGCGTTTTGCTGCGCCTGCGCGATCGCGGCAACACCATTGTCGTGATTGAACACAATCTCGATGTCATCAAGAGCGCCGACTGGGTCATCGATCTAGGCCCGGAAGGCGGGGCCAATGGCGGTAGAGTGCTGGCCTGCGGAACCCCCGAAACCGTTGCCGTAGCCGCAAACTCCTACACCGGTGCCGAACTTGCGCGGGTACTGAACCCCGAGCGGGAAACGACATGAGCTGGCAGGCCCCGCTCACCCTGATCGTCATCGCCCTCAGCATCGTCGGCTTGATCCGGGTTCGCCAGGCTCCTGAACTGGTCTTGCTCGCCGCCCTGGCGGTCCTGACTCTCGCGGGCGCACTACCCCTTCAGCAGGCCTTCGAAGGCTTTGCCAACGAAGGCCTGATCGCGGTTGCCGCCCTGTATGTTGTCGCCGCCGGACTGCGCCATACCGGGGCGATGGAGGCCCCCGGGCGCTGGTTGCTTGGTTCTCCCCGGGGAATCGTCAGCGCGCAGCTGCGGCTCATGTTGCCCACCGCCGCCATCAGTGCCTTCATGAACAATACGCCGGTGGTCGCAACGTTGGTTCCCACCGTGCTGGACTGGGCTCAGCGGCGCGGCCTTTCGCCTTCCCGCCTGCTGATGCCACTGTCCTATGCGGCCATGCTCGGCGGGGCCTGCACCCTGATCGGGACCAGCACCACCGTGGTAATCAACGGTCTGCTGCTCGCTGAAGATCCCACCCAGGGCATGGGGTTCTTCACTATCGGCCTGATCGGGCTGCCCGTTGCCGTCGCCGGCTTGCTCTACCTGGTGATCTTCGGTCGCCGCCTGCTTCCCGACCGTTCGGGGCCGCTCGCCAATCTCACCGATCCCCGGGAATATACCGCTGAAATGCTGGTGCCGAAAAATAGCCCGCTCAGCGGAAAAACCCTGGAACAGGCGGGACTGCGCCACCTTCCGGGTCTGTACGTTATCGAAATCGAACGGGAAAGAGAGATCATCCCCGCCCCGGAACCCCAACAAACCTTGAAGGCAGGCGATCGCCTGGTTTTTGCCGGAATCGTCGAGTCCGTCGCCGATCTGCAGCGCACCCGGGGACTGGTACCGGCGACCAATCAGGTGTTCAAACTCGATACCCCGCGCCCCGATAGGCGCCTGATCGAAGCGGTTATCGCCCCGGGAAACCCGGTGGTGGGCAAGAGCGTTCGTGAAGGCGAATTCCGCTCTCGCTACGCCGCGGTGGTAATCGCGGTAGCCCGCGCGGGCCGGCGCGTACACGGCAAGATCGGCGATATTCGGATCTCCGTCGGAGACACCTTGCTTTTAGAGGCTCCCCCGGGGTTTCTGGCCCGACACCGGCATCATCGGGACTTTCTTCTCCTGCGTCCCCTGGCCGAGCCCGTGGTGCCGCATTACGAACGCGCCTGGATCGCCTGGAGTATTCTCGGTCTCATGGTCGGGACAGTGACATCCGGGCTGATTTCGCTGGCGCCGGCGGCGCTTGCCGCCGCGGTTCTCATGGTCGCCACCCGCTGCGTGGACATGCGCAGCGCCCGGCGCGCCATCGAGCTCGATGTCATATTGCTGATCGGGGCCTCGCTCGGGCTCGGCACCGCCCTGGAACAAACGGGTGCGGCCCAAGCCATTATGGCCCCGTTTCTCGCCTTTGCCGACTCCCCGCTGGCGCTGCTCATCGCCGTCTATGTCTTCACCGTTCTGCTATCGGCCGTAATCAGTAACAATGCCGCGGCGGTACTGGTGTTCCCAATCGCCTACGTCGCGGCCACCCGGCTGAATGTCCCATTCCCCCCCTACGCCTTGGCCATTGCCCTTGCCGCCTCGGCCAGTTTTGCAACCCCCATCGGCTACCAGACCAACCTCATGGTATATGGCCCGGGAGGATACCGATTTGCCGACTTCATGCGCCTCGGTTTACCCCTGAATTTGATCGCGGGCTCGGTTTCCATCTTCCTGATTCGCCAACTTTGGCTAAGTTAACCCTCCCCCCCGGCAACGCCGGAGCCAATTCTTCACTCAGGGACTACGAGGTCAAGAGGGTAATAAGGGTAGAGTAGAGAATAAATAAGGGGTCTATCTTTGTATGGCGGATTCAACTTTGAAGTGCAACAGGGATGTTGAAGAATACTTCATGAGGTGTTTTCGCGTCCAGGGTTTTTCGGGGCCGGTGATTGAGTTTGTCCATGACCTGCTGTAGCTGCTGCTCGGTGA
>JALUYA010000041.1 GCA_027018875.1 Gammaproteobacteria bacterium | reverse complement strand
ATTATCAGCAGTAACTTATGGTGTTTTTTAGCTAAAATAGCGATTCCAAATAAGTCACCCATAGAGTGAGTTATGAGACACTTCATTATTGAGCAATCGGATAGCAATATCACATCCCATTCAGGGCGTGTGTGTACCATCTCTTCTGTAAATTGGTCTGAGCGGATGAGTGACAGGCCATGGCGTATCCTTTCGAAGGAACTTTTGACAAACGCAACGAAAGGAGTCAACCGATGACCTGTCGAGTCAAGGATACCACCCCATTGGAAGGGGTATACGAGCTGCTCAGCGAGCAGGGCTTCGCGGGGATGCGCGAGGCGGTGGAGAAGTTGTTGAACGAGGTGGCGAAGCTGGAGCGGGCGGCGTATTTGGGCGCCGAGCCTTGGGAGCGAAGCGAGGGGCGGCGTGGCGAACTCCGTGCCCGCGCCCCCGTTCGCGCGGCCAGCGCCGTGGCCGTAATCAGTCCGATGCCGGGGACCTCGGCCAGCCGTTGGGAGACGGCGTTCGTGCGATGCCAGGCGCAAAGCTCCACCTCCAGTGCCGCGATCTCATCGACCAGCGCACGGTAGTGCTCGCGCAGTCTCACGACCAGCGAGCGAGTTAGCACCGGCAAACCGTTGTCGTGGTATCCTCCGCGATTGCACTGAGCGCGGCGGTGAAGACGCGCGCCCCAGGGCGGATCACAATTCCGTACTCGGCCAGCGTGCCGCGCAGGTGATTGCTGAGCGCAATGCACTCGTCCACCAGCCGTGCGCGGCTGTGGTGCACATGCAGCCGCGCGCCCAGTAGTGTGCCACGCCGCATGCCTCCATGCCGATCAGGCACGGCTTGAGGCGGTGAAAATAGTTCAGCATCTACGCGCGCCGAAGCTTCTTGCGCACCACCTCACCCGTCGCGTCAACGCTGTGAATGTGAAACATATTCTTTG
Organism: Gammaproteobacteria bacterium; assembly: GCA_027018875.1. Taxonomy (GTDB): domain Bacteria; phylum Pseudomonadota; class Gammaproteobacteria; order JAKDMP01; family JAKDMP01; genus JALUYA01. The sequence continues at coordinate 7,680 of JALUYA010000041.1, read as the reverse complement.
CCAAATCAATCCTGATTACGCTAATCTTTTCCATGGATGCCGTCCTCTCTGTTCAGGCGGGTGAAAAATCGTCCCTACCTTGGCACAAACGATGCCGGGAAGGGAGGGCGATATCCATACCATCTGATTAATTCCTCGATCCTGGGATAACATGCGCCATGGGTTCCTGCTGCACGGAGTAATCGGGGATGCGCCAACAGAGTCGGGCCGAGGAAGGCTTCCCTGGCGCATTCCGCCTCCTTCGTTCATGCTCGCAATACAATGCGCGTACTATCGCCGAAAGCGGAATTGATCAGAGTTTCCTTGGCTTCTCCCCCGGTTAGAGTCGCGCCTGCAAATTGATTCCACCGGTCGAATGCACAATCTCCTAATCGGGGCGAAGGCAGCACATAGATTTCAGGGCCGAACTGCCGTGAAACCGACCCCTTCAAGGGGATGTCTCAAATTCGAGTGGCACGGTTTTATACACTTTCCGGGCCAATGCGCGCAACGCCGAACGTAGGCCTTCCTCGAGTACCGGGTGATACACGGGAGCCCGGAGCAGTTCGGCCACGGTTAGCTCGCGATCGATCGCGAGCGCGAGAAGATGCCCCAGGTGCTCCCCCTCGGGGGCCACCATTTCCGCACCCAGCAACCTGCCGCTGCCGCGCGCGGCGTACACCCGCAGGTGCCCCTCCGCCCGGCGCATGGCGATGGCGCGCCCCTGGCGGCTGAAATCGTATTCCGCGGTTGCAAACTCCTCTCGGGGTAGATCCGCGAACCGGGCGCCGACCATCACGATTTCAGGATCGGTGAAGGTGATCGTCAACGGCACCCGCCGGTGCGGCCGGAAATCGCCTCCAATCGCGTTGCAGGCGGCAATAAAACCTTCGTCCGAAGCCTCGTGCATTACCGCCCGGTCCGCATTCGCATCCCCGGCGATATACACCGGGAGATCGCCGATCCGCAAAGTGCGGGGATCATACTCCGGAACCCCGCGGGCATCGAGCGTTGCGCCGATCCGCTCGAGGCCCAGCCCATCCAGGTTCGGGCGCCGGCCGAGCGCGGCAAGAACCGCGTCGGTTTCAATCCGTTCCTCGCCGTTATCCACCACCCAGGCATCTCCCCGCGGGCGGATCTCTACCGCCCGGCCGAGGTGCAAGAAAAATTCGCCTGCAAAGCACTCGGCGGCATATCCCGCCAGGGCAGGATCGGTCAACGCTGCCACGCCCGCACGCATTTCAAACCCGTGTACTTCAAGCCCGAGCCGTGCCAGCGCCTGCCCTATTTCCAGGCCGATGGATCCCAGTCCGAGCACCGCGATTCGCCGCGGCAAATCCTTTTGCTCGAACAGGGTATCGGTACTCAGAATGCGCCCGGCGAATGACCGCCAGGCGGCGGGAACCACGCTCTGCGAGCCGGTTGCGATCACCACGGCCTGCGCCCGGATCCGCTCCTCGCCGCTATCGGCGCGAAGGACGCGCAACTCGTTGGGCGACAGGAATTCGGCGCGCCCGGGAATATTGCGATCCCCAATGCGATCCGTGGCCCCGAGAACTTCGGCCACCCGCCCGTCCCGGTAGGCACGAACCCACTCGAGCACCCGGGCAATATCGATACCGAGCGCCTCGGCCCCCCGGATGCCGACTTCCCCGAACCCCTTGCGCCGGTGAAAATTATTGGCGATATGAATCAATGCCTTCGAGGGCATGCATCCCACGCGGGCGCAGGTGGTGCCGTAGGCGCCGGCGTTGATGATCACGAACTCTTCCGTGGCGTGCCGCACCCGGGCCAAGGCGGTCAGCCCCGCGGTTCCCGCGCCGATGATGGCGACCTTGACCTTACGCATATTCCCTCCAGTCATTGTGATTATTCTCCCAGCATCCACCGGGCCGCGGCCCGGCAATGCAGTTCGGTGGTATCGAAAAGCGGCACGATGGTATCGTTCTGCGACACCAGCAGCCCAAACTCGGTGCATCCCAGGACCACCGCTTCCGCTCCCCGTTCATGCAAACGCCCGATCTCCTCCAGCAGCAGCAGCCGCGAGGAGGCCTCCCGGCGCCCTCTAACCAGCTCCGCGAAGATGATCCGGTGGACCTCGGCCCGGGTCGGCGCATCCGGAACCGTCACTTCCAGCCCGGCAGCACGCAGGCGGTCACGATAAAAATCCGCCTCCATCGTAAAGCGTGTACCCAGCAACCCGATCCGCCGGAATCCGGCCGCGCGCACGGCCTCGGCCGTCACCCCGGCCAGATGCAACAACGGAATCGATACCGCCGCCTGAACCGGGTCCGCGACCCGGTGCATCGTGTTGGCACAGATGAGCAGGGCCCCGGCCCCCGAGGATTCGAGGCCCCGCGCCGCCGCGGCGAGAATTTCCCCCAGTGATTCCCAATCGTCGGCACGCTGCAACCCGGAAATAATTTCAAAATCCGCGCTCCACAGAATCAGTGGAGCCGAATGGCTCGCACCCAATCGTTGGCGAATCAATTTATTTAGACGTCGATAATAGTGGGCGCTCGACTCCCAACTCATCCCGCCCAAAAGGCCAAGCGTCCGCGCCGCGGGAGGCGGGCTGCTCATGGCGCCGTCGGCGCGCGCCCGAGCGCCAGGAACACGGGGTATTGCCGCTCCTTCCCGTCGGCGCCTTCCTTGCGGATGTGATGCACCGTACGCACAGAAACCGAATCGAAGCCCGCCGCTTCAAGCCATTCATGAAAGTGCGCCGGCTCGAAACCATGGTGCCGAATGCCGGGCATCTCCCCGTGAAACGTCCCGTCCTCGGCCTCAAGATCTGCCAGCGCCACCCAACCCCCGGGGGCAAGCCGGGTCCGCAGTCGTGCCAACAAGTCTGGAATGTCTTCAATGTGATGCAGAGTCATGCTACTGAATATCAGATCGAAGGGGCCCTCCGGCAAATCCCGCGTGGCGTCGGCCTCGAGCGTTTCAACGTTGTCCAGGCGAAGCGCCACACATTTTTCCCGCAGCACCGCAAGCATGCCCGAAGAACTGTCCAGGGCCAGCACCCGGGCAATGCTCGGCGCGAGCAGCGCCGTGACCAGGCCGGTTCCGGCGCCGAACTCCAGCGCCCGCTCATGCCCCCTGATCGGCACGGTTCGCAGAATCGCCCCGGCAACCATCCGCGCCAGCGTAATGCGCAGCGGACTGTCATCCCAGGCAGCGGCAATTTGATTGAACCGTTCCACGTTGGCTTGTGTCGTCTCATTCACTCCAGCGTTCCTGTTAGATTTACCGCGCTCATTGTAAACTCGGCGGGTACTGCTAAACTGAATCGAACTGTGCGCACGCAATTCCAATGCATATAGAAGGCGACGTCGAAATCAACGTCGACCAGCAAACGCTGTGGTCGGCGTTGCACGATACCGGGCTCCTCGAACGCTGTGTTCCCGGCTGCAAAAATCTGGAATGGGTCGACGATACCTCGTTGCAGGCACGGCTCGCCCTGCAAGTCGCCGGATACCGGAAAAACTATACCGGCACCATACGCATCATCGACCCGCACCCGCCACAAGGCTATACGCTGCTCCTGGGCGAGCACGGAACCGGAAGCAGCGTCAAAAGCCGGATCCGCCTGTGTCCGAGCCCTGAAGGAACACGCTTGTGCTACTCGGTCGAGGCCGCGCTCGATACCTACCTCACCCGCCTTGGCACCCAGGTAGCTACGGCTATCGCCCGGCGCCTGGCCACCCGTTTCTGCAAGCGCCTCAATACCATATTACGTGAACGCCAAGCTAGCCCTAGTAATGTTTGAGTTGAAGCGGCCGGAGCACGGACCATGTTGATTACCCTGCGTAACATCAGCCTGCGCTTCAGTGCCGAACCGGTGCTGGACGGAATCAATCTCAGTATCGAGTCCGGAGACCGAATCGCCCTGGTGGGACGTAACGGCGCCGGTAAATCCACCCTTCTGCGTCTAATCGCCGGGCGGATATCGGCCGATTCCGGCGAACGCGAGCACAGCGAGACCCTGCGCATTGCCTGGCTCGACCAGGACACGCCGCCCGATCTGGACGGCAGAGTCTATGACCTGGTCACCCGTGGGCTGGGACCCGCCGGACGCCTGCTGCTGGCCTACGCCCGGGCTGTGCATGAAGGGAGCTCCTCGGCTAGGTTGATGGCATTGCAGCAAACATTGGAAGCCGGGGGAGCCTGGCATAAAAAAGCCCAGGTACAGGCACTGCTCTCGCGCATGGGCCTCAACCCCGAGGCCCGTTTCGCTGCACTATCGGGTGGACTCAAACGCCAGGTCATGCTTGCCGAGGCCCTGGTCGGTGAACCCGATCTACTGCTCCTCGATGAACCCACCAACCACCTGGATATCGCCGGTATCACCTGGCTTGAACGGTGGCTGCAAGATCTGCCCTGCGCATTGGTGCTCATTAGCCATGATCGTACCTTTCTCGACCGGATTACAACCCGGATCATCGAAGTGGATCGTGGCAAACTCCATGCCTGGCCCGGCAGCTACGCGGAATACCACCGGTGCAAACTCGACGCGTTACGGGCGGAAGATCAGGCCCACCACGAGTTCGACAAAAAACTTGCCGAAGAAGAACTCTGGCTCCATCAGGGAGTCAAGGCTCGAACCAAACGCAACAGGGGTCGGGTTCGCACCATCGAAGCCATGCGCAAGGAGGCCGCGGCACGGCGTAAATATCGCCGTCGGATCCGGCTTCGCGCTCAGTTCGGTGAGGAATCCAGCCGCAGAGTCATCGAAGCGCACCGGCTGAATGTTTCAATAGATGGGAAAACCATTTTGCGCGACTTCACCCACAAAATTCGCCGGGGTGACGTGATCGGCATCATGGGACCCAACAGTTGCGGCAAAACTACATTGCTTCGGGTTCTACTCGGTGAACATCCTCCCCAAAGCGGTACGCTTAAATACGGTGAGAACCTGCAAATTGCCTACTTCGACCAGAACCGCCTCCAGCTCAACCTCGATCGCGATGCTGCCTGGAATGTGGGTGACGGGGCCGAACATATCGACTTTGAGGGCAAAAGCCTGCATATAATCGGCTATCTCAAGGCGTTCTTATTTTCCCCCGACCGGGCCCGCACCCGTACCCGGCTGCTATCCGGCGGCGAACGCAACCGCCTGCTGCTCGCACGCCTGTTCGCAAAGCCCTCCAATGTGCTCATCCTCGACGAGCCTACCAACGACCTCGATATCGAAACCCTGGAGTTGCTGGAAACGCTTATTCTCGACTATCCCGGCACCGTCATCCTGGTTTCCCATGATCGCACCTTCATCGACCATGTGGTCGATGGCATCCTGGTTCACGAAACCGATCGAGGATTTTGCTATTACGTTGGCAACTACACCGACTGGCTCCGTCAGCACAAAATCTCGGAGCGGGTAACGACCCCACCCCGAAAATCCGGTACGGTAAGCCCGGCCAGGAGAAAGTCCGCTCCACTGAAAAAACTGAGCTACAAGGATCAACGCGAACTCGAGGCGTTACCCGCACACATTGAAATGCTGGAGAATGAAATTTCCTTGATCCATCAACAATTATCAGATCCGGAATTCTTCCGCACCGTGGACGGCGGACAAATTCGCGACGTCCGGGAGCACCTTCGGGCTTTGGAAAAGGAGCACCAGCTTGCCTTTGCGCGCTGGGAAAAACTCGAAGAATATTGTAACTTGCCGGAGAGTAGCCGTCTGGGCGGCTGAATCACACCGAAATACCCGCGGGGATTGTACGCGCCCAGATCAGCGCCGGGGGATCCTATTATTTCAGCGGACTGATCCGGAATTCGCCAAAGTCCACTCCGAGAGTCCAACCCCGTCCCAATCCCGACAGCGCAAGCGAGACCTCACCCTTGGTGAGTACCATCGCCTGGGCGGAGCGTACCGCCCCGGCATGCGCGGAGGCCATGGCATAGCTGCCGAGAATCTCATGGATGTCATATACCCCGCTAAACACACCCTTGCCATCGCGTATCGAAGATTTGCCGAAGGTAAGCCCGCCGCCCTTGAGAGTCAACCGTACCCGCATCTTCTGACCGTTGTCACAGCTCACCTTGCCAAGGCCACTTGCGGTCTTATAGAACAACGACCACCCCTTGAGCGAAAAATTCATGTGACAACGAAAGGGCTTGGCGGCGGCCCAGGCGGGCGTTGATGCCAGCGTCAGCCCGGCGGCCAGAGCGACAAGAATCCCAATCCATAAAACACGGATGCGCATGGTCTTTTACTCCTTTGGGCAATGAAATCGATCCAATTATTAATTGGAACACAAATCAGCGCCCGGGTTCCAGCACTTCACCGTCCTGCCTTCACCCGCTGGACCCGGAAGCCATCGCCGAGGCCAAGGTTTTAAGGCGTATCCTGAATCCGTGATTTAACTCAAGTTTCGGAGTTCAAAATCAGCAGAAAACCTATGATAAGTGATTGAATTTATTATTAGAAAGTCCTCCCGTAAAGACACTACATCTAACCTTTTTGCCGACACCTGGAAGAAGCTTAAGTTGAATAGGCGGATCACGGCAGCGGGATTTACCAAGCGGAGCGGAATCGATATAACGGAAGCAGCTTTTCTATTGCCGCTCTGGAAGTGGATCAAATGTAGCTTCGATTGCAATGTTTTCGAGGAAAGCGCTGGGGGGTGTTTTCACGGGCGAAAAAAGACGTGATGTACGATCTTTTGAAACGCGAGTTAACTGGCTCGCGTTCAATCTCCAGACGGCCAAAGACGTTGTCCAACAGAACGCATTAGGTCAGAGCCCACCAGGGATTTTGTTCTGGATGACTCGATCAAAACCCGGCGTGGCAAGAAAATGGAAGGCGTTTCCAGCCACTTTGATCACGTAACAGGCCGTCGCGTCATGGGCCAGCAGGTATTAACGCCGGACCTGGTGTCAATGGCCGATAATTTTGGCCCCCTTCGGCCAATAAAATTGACCCACCGGGGCGTTAAAAAATCAGCCTTCGCGCTTGTGCTTCAACCGATGGCTCTCACCTCCCGGCATGAACACGTGTGAATGGTGGATGAGGCGGTCCACGATGGGGATCGCCACGTTGTCGTCGGCGAAGAACTCGCCTCAGGCGGTGAAGTGCTTGTTGGTGGTAATGATCACCGAGCGGTACTCGTACAGGGCATTGACCAGCTGGAGCAGGTTGTAGCAGGCCTGGCGGTTCATGGGCAGGTAGCCCAGCTCGTCGATGATCAACAGGTCGAGTTTCCGCAGCGTGGTGATCCGCTTTTTCAGCTCGCTCTTGATCTCGGCCAATTCCAGCTTCTCCACCAGAGCCAGGGCGGTGGTGAACAGTACCTTGCAGCCCGCCTCGATGACCTCCTGGCCGATGCCGATGGCCAAGTGGGTCTTGCCCACCCCGGGCGGACCGATGAGCACCAGGTCGGTGCGCTCGTCGATGAACTGGAAGGCTAACAGCTGACTGACCCGGCGCTTGTCCACCGGGAAGCCGGCCTTGCGCCGGTTCAGACTGTCGTGCCCGTGCGCCGCCGTGGCCATCCCCGAGTGAATCAGCCTGGCCTTCGAGTCCACCCCGATGTGGGCCTTCCCGCGGATATTCGCCAATCAACGCAAATAACCGCGCCCCCAGGTTATGCGCCTCAAGCGGGTGGCGAAACTTTTCGGCACTGTGGTCTTATCGGGCGCCGGCTCACGCCCCAAATCGATCCCTGCAACCGGCGCATCGCCCGCGAGTCATAC
>JALUYA010000040.1 GCA_027018875.1 Gammaproteobacteria bacterium | reverse complement strand
ACTCTTCAAAACCATTCATGGACGGACTCTGAAAACCGGCCGACAGACCTACTTCTATTACCCTGCTTCAGACTCATTTATGGTTTGGAAAATACTCTTACCAGCAAAACACTCTTGACCATATTCGGGACTTATCCATTGGCCAATAACCCTTCCCAAAAACCCTGCCGCGGACCCAGCGGATACGAACCCATCCCGAGGCAGCCTGTAGCGCTACCGCCTAACGGCGTATCGGCGCCGACACATCCCTCCGATTGCCGGTTCCGCGAAGCGATTTCCACAAGGGTCGGAAGGACTTTGCTCGCCGTGCTCCGGGTAATGCCCCGCAGTGGGGGAAAAGCGGATAAAAAGTGCGGCATTACCCGTCTGGATGGAGTGTTAGAATTAGGCAAACAGGCGCTGAACCGGGAATACGCGAACCGGCCGGAGAAGCGGTCTACGTTAGAAATCCGCTCAACCCGGCGGCCGGGGAATCATGTATTATGCCAAGCGTCAGCCGTGGGGTTGCATCGGCCGGGAACATTTAAGCCGGCGCGGATTACCGGGACACACCTCATCCGGCACCCTGCAGGCAGGAAACCGCTCATGCCTGAAAAACCTGAGCGGCACAACCACTCATTTTTTAAGGGAGTGCTTTCAAGGAACACCCTGAACCGCCACAAAACCCCCACTCGATGCACCATTGAGGCATCGAATGCAGACCCAGGAGGGAAAAGTGCTTTACGCAAAATGCAAATCCATGGTTGAAGCCACATTCGGCAAGGGTAAACCGCTACGCAGATTCAGGCAATTCCTGCGAACGGTCTCCCATCCGCCTGCGCTGGGGCGGCTTATCCGCCGCAGCCAACCATGAAATCTTTGCAGCATACCGTAGCCGGCGGGGTTTTCGCTGAGATCAAACCGCCGCTGGCTTCGGCCACGGTGCGCGTGGAAGCCGCCCGCTGCCTGGAGTGCGGCGGGCCGTATGCCCCCGCTCCATGTTCGGTGGCCTGTCCGGCCGAGGTACCGGTACCTCAGTTTGTGGCTGCTATCGCCCGCGGTGATACCGACGAGGCCGCCCGTCAAATTTTTTCCACCAACCTGCTCGGCGGTACCTGCGCCCGGGTTTGCGCCACCGAGATGCTCTGCGAAGGGGCCTGCGTCTTGCACCACGAAGGCCGGCGCCCGGTCGAGATCGGCCGCCTGCAGCGCTTCGCCACCGACCAGGCCTTCGCGCAAGACCTTGCACTACGCCCCGAGCCGCCCCCGCAGAACGGGATCAAGGTCGCGGTGATCGGCGCGGGCCCCGCGGGGCTGGTAGCGGCGGGAGAGCTGGCCCAACTCGGATACCGGGTCACGGTATTCGACGCCCGCGACGAACCCGGAGGGCTGGTGCGTTACGCAATCGCGCCCTACCGTCAGAACGTAGAGCCGATCCCCGAGGAGTTCGGGCGCATCCAGCGCATGGGGGTACACTTCGCCTTCAAAACGCCCATTGCAACCAAGGCCCGGGTCAAGGAACTCGAACAAACTTATGCCGCCATTTTTCTCGGTGTAGGCATGGGTAAGGATGTCGATGCCGACTTCGAGAACGACGGCCTGGCCGGAGTCTGGGACTCCCTGCCCTTCATCGAGGCACTCAAAAGCGGTTCCCCACCCGAAATCGGTGACCACGTAGTGGTGATCGGCGGCGGCAACACCGCCATCGACGTAGCCCGCGAGATGGTCCGCATGGGGGCGCTGGAGGTCACCATCCTCTATCGCCGTACCGAGGCGCAGATGCCGGCTTTTCCCCTGGAGATCGAGGAGGCCCGGGAAGAGGGCGTACATTTTCAGTGGCTTACCCAGCCGGTGAGTTTTCTCGGCAAGAAAAAACTCACCGGCATAAAGTGCCGCTACATGAAACTGGGCGATCCCGACACCAGCGGCCGCAGGCGGCCGGAACCGGTGGCTGGAACCGAGTTCATCTACCCGGCCGATACCGCCGTCAAGGCCATTGGCCAGCAGCCGCGAATCGAGCTGTTTGATCTGATTGAAGGGCTTGAACTCCAGGGCAGCGTCGTGCAGGTCGACCCCGAGACGATGCAAACGGGCAATCCGCGCTACTTTGCCGGAGGCGACGCAGTAAACGGCGGGGGCACGGTGGTGGAAGCCGTGCGCATGGCCAGGCTGGCCGCGAAAGGCATCGACGCCTGGCTGCAGGGAGGCGGACGATGAAGGAGATTCGCTGGCACGGACGGGGAGGACAGGGGGCGAAAACCGTCTCGCGGCTCCTGGCCGTGGCCCTGCTGGCCGAGGGGCACTACGTGCAGGCTTTTCCGGAATACGGTCCCGAGCGCGCCGGCGCGCCGGTCCAGGCCTACGACCGTATCGACGACAAGCCCATCCGCCTCCATTGTGCGGTGACCCATCCGGACCTGGTGGTAATGCTGGATGCGGGCCTGTTGACCGAAGTGCCGGTCACCAAGGGATTGGCAACGGATGGCTTGCTGTTGATCAACTCAGCGGCCACAGCCTCGCAGATCGGTGAACGCTTACACTTTAGAGGGCGGATTATTACCGTGCCCGGCGATCGCCTGGCAGCAGCCGCGGGTACTCGCTTCGCCAACGTGGTGCTACTGGGTGCCGCCTCACGGGTGCTGGCCGAGCCGGGCCTGGAAACACTGGTCCAGGCGGCGCGCGATGGCATGGGCAAGCTGAGCCAAGCCGCTCAAGAGGCCAGCATCCGGGCCATTCGTTCCGGCTACGCGGCCATTGACACCCAGAGGAGGGTCTATGCGTGAACTGAAATCCTCTCATCAACTCCCCATCGGCGGAGCCGTCTTGGCCCGAAGCGCGGAGCCACCGCACACGGGGGGTTGGCGGGTTGGCGAGAAACCCCGCATACAACTTGATAGTTGCGTCAACTGCATGTTGTGCTGGATCTACTGCCCGGATAACGCGATCAAGATCAAGGATGAGGCCCTTTGGGGCTTCGATTACGACTACTGCAAGGGTTGCGGTATCTGCCAGGAGGTTTGTCCCACCGGTGCAATCAAGATGATCGCCGAGGACTTGGCGCTACCGCCGTTCGGGCGGATCGGAGGAGAGGCGGATGCCGCTTAAAGCCCCCAAAATCGCTCCATCCGCCCGGATGCGACTCTTGACCGGGGCGGAGGCTGCGGCCCATGCCATGCGCCAGATCAACCCCGACGTCGTCTCGGTTTACCCCATCACGCCACAGACCCCCATCATCCAGACCTTCGCCAAGTTCGTGGCCGACGGCGAGACCGATACCGAAATCATCAACGTCGAATCCGAGCATTCGGCCATGAGCGCCGCGGTAGGCGCCGCCCAGGCCGGGGCTCGCACCATGACCGCCACCGCCTCGCAGGGCCTGGCGCTGATGATCGAAATCGTCTACATTGCGGCCTCCATGCGCCTGCCCATCGTCATGGCGGTGGGCAACCGCGCGCTCTCGGGGCCGATCAACATCCACTGCGATCATGCCGACAGCATGCTGGCGCGCGACAGCGGGATGGTGCAAATCCTCACTGAAAACGCCCAGGAAGCCTACGACCTCATGGTCATGGCTCCCCGCCTGGCCGAACACCCCGAGGTCATGCTGCCGGTCCTGGTAAGCCAGGATGGCTTCACCATCACCCATTCCGCCGAGCCGGTGTCCCTGCTACCCGATGAAGAGGTGCGCCGTTTCGTGGGTGATTACCGAATTCCCTACCCCCTGCTCGCCGGTGAAGTAGTCACCCAGGGGCCCTTTGCCATGCCCGACTATTACTTCGAAATCAAGGCGCAACAGGTCCGTGCCATGCGAGCGGCCGCGCAGGTCTTTGATGAGTTGAGTGAAGCCTATCAGGCATGTTCCGGCCGCCGCTACCAGGCGGTCGAAGGCTACCGGCTGGACGATGCCGATCGGGCGTTGATCCTGATGGGATCGAGCGCAGGCACCGCCAAGGAGGTAGTGGACGAGCTGCGCGCCAAAGGAGAAAAAGTCGGCCTGGCCCAGGTTCGCCTGTTTCGACCCTTCCCGGCCGCGGCCCTGCGGGAGATGTTGACGGGCGTGGGCGCCGTAGCCGTCCTGGATCGCGCGCTCTCCTTCGGTGGAACCGCGCCGTTATTCGCCGAGGTGGCCGCCGGCCTGTTCGGTCAAACCGTCTCCTTGTCCAGCCAGGTCTATGGTTTGGGTGGACGCGAGCTGTTTCCCGAACAGATCGCCGCGGTCTTCCACGATCTGGAGTCCACCGAGGGGCTGGAACAACCCCGCTTCATCGGCCTGAGGGGGTAAGAAATGCCAAGTATCAAGCAGATCGCAAGAAACGAAGCGGCATCCAGCCGTTTCGTAAGCGGACACTCGCTCTGCCGTGGGTGCGGTATCCCTGTCGTGGTACGGACCGTGTTGAACAGCATCGAGGCCCCGGTAGTGGTAATCAATGCCACCGGGTGCCTGGAGGTGGCGACCACCCGCTACCCACACACCACCTGGCAGGTGCCCTGGCTGCACATCGCCTTTGAAAACGCCGCCGCCGCCGCCAGCGGCGTGGAGACGGCCTACAAGGCACTGGTCAAACGGGGCCGCCTTCCCGACGAACCCATCGTTTTTGTAGTCTTCGGCGGAGATGGAGGCACCTACGACATCGGCTTGCAGGCCCTTTCCGGCGCACTCGAGCGGGGCCACCGGTTTCTCTACGTCTGTTACGACAACGAGGCATACATGAATACCGGCATCCAGCGTTCGAGCGCCACGCCCTTCGCCGCCAACACCACCACTTCGCCGGCTGGCAAGCAGAGCTTCGGAAAACTGCAAAAACGCAAGGATCTGACCGCTATCGTTGTGGCGCATCATATTCCCTACGCGGCCCAAGCTTCGATTTCCCACTGGCAGGATCTGTCCGATAAAGTTGTCGCGGCTACCCGCCTTGCCAGTCCTTCGTTCATCAACGTGCTCTCCACCTGCCCGCTGGGCTGGGGACTGGAACCCAACCAAACCGTACGCTTTGCCCGGTTGGCGACGGAAACACGCTATTGGCCGCTGTATGAGGTTATCGAGGGGCACTACCGCATCACCGAACAGCCACTCGATCCCTCATTACCGATCCGCGCCTGGCTCGAGGATCAGGTGCGCTTCAAACATCTCTTCCAGCATGAGGACGCCGAAGTGTTGGCACGGATCCAACGCGAAGTGGACCGCGACTGGAATAATCTCAAGCGCCGTAGTGAAGCGGATGCGCAGTGGTTTGCCCGGCATAGTGAGCGACTAGCGAAAGAATGGACGGGTAGCGCCGCCCGGCCGGCGCCGGCCATGACCAGCCGTACGAACACCAACCCATAAATACCGGTGTAGATGAGAAGACCGGGGTAGGCATACCCGGATGATGTGTGGGTCGAGGACTTCCCGTGCGCGCGAGGCGGCGGCAAGCGATGTACGCCGGTGCCAAACGTGAGGCCGACGAGCAGCACGGCAGCGAGTGAAATACCCTCGGGGCCACTTACTCGGCGCCCTGCTGAGGCCTTGGCGGGATGCGGATAGACCGACGGTGTTCTGATCTATCCACAATTTGATCCGATCCCGCTACCAGACCGGCAGACAGGGTGGGTTACGACACCTAACCGCGCCTTTGTTACTTAATGAACCATTGCAATAGCCTGTCGCCCGTGCACCCCCTGCAGTGCCCCACTCGCGGGTGCGGCACCCGAAGCCCCGCACACAGCGTCCATATACCCATGCCGGAAGGTGGGTGGCATGTGCCTGGAGACAATTACCCGGGAGTGCGGATTGAGCGGCCACGCCAGCTCCGGCGCCATCATCCTCAACGTGCGCCAGCGGCCCAAGGTCCGCTCGCAGCGGTTGCGACAGTATCCGAACCGCCGGGCTTGAGCCCATGATTTTCACACGGGAAGGCAATAGGTTCGTACAATAGTCCGGCCCGGGCGTAATTTCAAAGCACGGCGAAACCGTCGGGGGTCAAGCCCGAGCGCTGGATGAGTCCGTGCTCCGAGCGCGGGGGAGTTACCTCTGCGGCGTGCCAAAGGGCGCAGGCGTGTATGTTTGTACGCCACGGCCAAACCCATGTGAATCGCAAGAACAGGTTTTTCGAGGTTACCTATCGTTGTTTAGAATTGAGTTATGGCAAGTGACGGGGCCTGCTGGTGACGCTGGATTCGAGCCTGCGGGGAGCCGGACCGGGGCCATCCCGGGTATTCTGCGCGGAACACCCTGCACCGCCGCCAGCAAACCTTCTCGGCTCATATCCTTCACTGGCCGGCCTTTCGGAGCCGCGCTTCGATGAGCCCGTCACGCTGGCGCTGGCACGCGCGGTTACGCCGGACCTTGCGCAAGTCCGCAGTCGAGGTTCGGGCCAACCTGGTTCTGGAAGACGGGCTGGAGGGATTTGTTCACCTGGACTGGTTGCTGCTGCGCCCCGAAGGACTGTACCTGATCGATATCCTGGAGGGAGAGGGCGCGTTGCTGGCCGGAGACAATCTGCGGGAATGGACCTTGCTGGGCAAACGCCGGTTCGTGTTTCCCAACCCGGTACAGGGGATGGCGTCAAAGCTTGCCGCGGTGCGCCGCAGCGGTGCCGGGCAACCGGCCAAAACGCTTTTAGTCCTGTCTAATGGGCTGGACCTGCCCCGGGTACGCCCCTCCATAGCCGTGGATCTGGCCACATTGGAAAAGCGTCTGCCGCCACTACCCGGAGATGCCGCGGTTACCCCGGATCTGGCCCGGGGATGGGCCAGGCTGATCGAAGCTTCCGCAAAGGCGGGTCAGGTGCCGCCATAGCCCGCCATGCGGGGCATCATCTCTGCTCACCATGGCTCGCCAACACCTCGGCCACGCAAGCCGTAAGCCGCTTGCCGGTCTCGATGTGTAAAAACTCATTCGGCCCGTGGGCATTGGCATGCGGGCCGAGCAGTCCGGTCACCAGGAACTGCGCCCGCGGGAAGCGCCGTCCCAGCATATCCATGAAAGGAATGCTTCCGCCGGTACCCATGTAGCGCACTTCGGCCCCGAAATGTGTGCGTGAAGCCCGGCTCATGGCCTGACTCAGCCACGGGGCCAGGGCCGGTGCATCCCATCCTCCCATGGAGGATTCCACCGTGAATGTTACCTTGGCGCCCGCGGGAGGATCGGTTTCGAAAATCTGTTTGACAGACTGCGCGGCCTGTTCGGGATCGGCCGTCGGCGGGAGTCGAAAGGACAATTTGAAGCGGCTTTCGGGCCGCAGCACATTTCCCGCGGCCGATGGCGGGGGAAACCCGGATGCCCCGGTCACTTCCAGGCAGGCCTTCCAGGTGTTGCCGAGGACCAGCTGCACGGGGTCGCGCGTCACCGGGCCCGCTCCGGCGACAAAGGGGAACCGCTCCCAGAGCGTGTTACCCAGGGTTTCCGCGGCCTCTCGTGCCTGCGCCAGACGCCGGGGGGGAATCTCAACCTGCAGCGCCCGGAGCTTGATATCGCCATTGTCCAAGTCTTCTACCCGGTCCAGTAATTGCCTGAGAATCCAAACACTCGAGGGCACAATCCCACCGCCACTCCCGGAGTGCACACCTTCGGTCAAAATTTCCGCACTCAGGGTGCCGACAAGATTGCCTCGCAGCGAAGTGGTGCACCAAAGCTGATCGTAATTGCCGCATTCGGCATCCAGGCAGACGATAAGGTCGATCTCCCCGATCCGTCGGGACAACGCCTCGAAATAATGCTGTAAATCGGAACTTCCGCTCTCCTCGCACAGCTCGATCATGATCACGCAACGGGCATGGGGCACCTGCTGCTCATGCAGGGCCCGGATGGCGGCGAGCGAGCCAAACACGGCGTAGCCATCATCGGCTCCACCGCGACCATAGAGCTTACCGTCCTGAATAACTGGGTCCCAGGGGCCGAGATCCTCGCGCCAGCCGTCGAATTCCGGCTGTTTGTCGAGGTGACCATACAAAACCACGCCGGGTTGTTCGGCGGCTCCGGGCAGGGTTCCGGGTATCTCGATAAACAGCAGTGGAGTCCGCCCGGGCAATCGCTGAATTTCCAGCTTCATACCGGACGGCGCCTGCTGGCGGCACCACCCGGCGGCAAGTTGAACCGCCTGTTCGATATATCCATGTTGCTCCCAGTCCGGATCGAAGTGAGGCGACTTGGCGGGTATGCGAATGTAATCCATCAAGGCGGGAATAATGGTTTCATTCCAGGTTTCTGCTACCTGTCGTCTCAACTTTGCGCTGTCCATAGTCATCTTCCCGGCCCTCGAAATAACAAGAATGGGATCTCTATTGTAAGGCGTCGGCGGCGGCCAAGTGGAAGAACCGCTCGGCCGTAGCCGTGGTCTCGGCCGCCAGTGCCGCCAGTGTCTGCCCCCGAGCCCGGGCAACGACTGCGGCGATATGCGCCAGGCGGAAGGGTTCGTTGCGCCGGGTTCGGGGACGGGGCATCAGGTCGCGCGGCAACAAGTACGGGGCATCGGTTTCCAGCATCAGCCGCCCGGAAGGAATGCTCGCGACCAGATCGAGGAGATGGCTTCCCCGGCGTTCATCACAAATCCAGCCGGTGATGCCTATATGGAATCCCCGCTCGAGATAGGCTTCCAGCTCCCCGGCGTCGCCGGTAAAGCAGTGCACCACCACCGGCGGCAGACCGGTGGAAAATTCGTCAAGAATGGATATAAAGTCCGCGTACGCCTCGCGCTGATGCAAAAACAAGGGCCGGGCACATGCAATCGCTAATTTTATCTGCTCCCTGAAACTCCTGCGCTGGATGCTCCGGGGGCAAAAATCCCGGTAATAATCGAGCCCGCATTCTCCCGTCGCCACGACCTCGGGCCGAGCGAGTAACGCGCTGAGTTCGGCGCGCGCTTCGGGAGTAAACCGATCGGCATGATGCGGGTGGACCCCGGCGGTAGCGTAAAGGATCAGCGGATATCGTGCGGCCAATATTGCCGCGCCGTGGCTATGGTCGGGATCCGCCCCGGTGACGATCATTCTACTCACCCCGGCGTTGCGGGCACGAGCGAGTACCGTATCCCGATCCGGATCGAAACTGGGGTGAGTCAAATTGGCCCCGATATCGATCAGGCCGGGTTGGAGGCTGTATTCCAAGGTCATGTTTGCTAAGCTGGTACCCCCAAAAGGGTAGCAGAATCGTATATGAGCGAACCAAGCTGGATAGATCATGTAAGCTCCGGTTCGGCATGGCGGCGTTTCGGGTTCATGCTGATTTTCCTGCCGATACTGGCCTGTGCAGGATTTTTGATCCTGCTGACGGCGCTGTTTCAGTTCTTCGGGGTCCTGGCCAGCGGTGAGGCCAATCTCCAATTACGCAACTTTGGATCCGAATTGGCCCGCTTCTGCGCGGCGATCATCGAATACCTGACCTACAATACCGAGCGCCGCCCATTCCCTTTTTCTTCCTGGAACGGAGCCGGCAGGAGCGAAAAAGCGGGCGCTGAGCCCCATAAGGGCCCCCATCGCCGCCGGGCTACGCCGCGTCCCCGCCGCCATTCCCGCCGCCCGCCACCCGTGAAGGCCACGGGCGGCGATGCAGCGCCCGCCACGGAATCCCAACCGGAAACCAAGCCTCCGGATTCATCCGCGGATAACCCGCAAACCGGTTCGAAGTCGGATTCCGGGCCGGATAAACAACCGGGATAAACCGGGAGGGCTTCAGCTTGGCTCAACGAACAGATCCGTTGCCAGGGGGGTTCCGGGGCTGACGGCATAGGCCTCGAAATCGGTGATTCCAACCTCGGCCAGGGCCTCTTCGTCGATATAATGACGGCCGCTATGTTCCCGCGCGGGGAGAGTCAGGATCGCATGGGCGGCATCGGCAACGATCTCGGGCTTGCGGCATTGCTCGGGCTTGACCAGCCCACCCAGCATCGCCAGCGCCGCGGTGGCGATCACCGTGCGCGGCCACAGGGTGTTGACGGCGATGCCGTAGCGACGAAACTCCGCGGCCATCCCCAGCGCGCACAGACTCATCCCGTACTTGCTAATGGTATAGGCGACATGGTTCTGAAACCACTTGGGGCTGAGATCCGGCGGTGGAGACAGGTTGAGAATATGCGGATTATCGGCCTTGCGTAACCAGGGCAGGCAGGCCTGGGAGCAGACAAAGGTTCCGCGCACATTGACACCAAGCATCAGGTCCAGTCGCTTGACGGGAGTATCCGGCGTGCTCGAGAGCCAGATGGCGCTGGCATTGTTGACCAGGATATCGATGCCACCGAAAGTCTCCGCGGTTTGCCTGGCGGCGGCGGCAACCGCCGCGGCATCACGAATATCGACGGCCAGGGGTAAGGCCCTGCCGCCGACGCGCTCAACGGCCGCGGCAACGGTATGGATCGTGCCGGGGAGCCTGGGGTGGGGTTGTGCCGTTTTGGCGACAATGGCGATGTTGGCCCCATCGCGGGCGGCCCGCAAGGCAATGGCCTCGCCGATACCCCGGCTCGCTCCCGTAATGAATAAGGTTTTATTGGCCAGTGTGGTCATAATATTCACCTGAAGGTCGTATGTTTATACATGGCTTCCGCGCCACAGTATAGGCGGTAATCGGATGATGGCACCCCCACTATGCTGGTACGGGTACCTCAGCCCGGCGAGCTACCCGGAAACACGGCGGCGCAGAGACTCGGGATCATGAATGTCCACCACATCGTCGCGCACCGTGATCAAACCTTCACCGGAAAGTGCGTGTAAGACGCGCGAGAAGGTTTCCGGAGTAATAGTAAGCTGGGCGGCGATCAATACCTTGCGTGTCGGTAGCCTTACGGTAACGCGCCCACTCGAATTTTCAGGTGCGATATCCAACAGGTAACGCATCACGCGGTGGCGGCTGTTCTGTAGTGTCAGCGCCTCGATCTCGTCCCAGTGGGCCTGGATGCGGCGGGTCATCTGCGCCATGACCGCGCGACAAGTAGCGAAGGACTCCCGCAGCACACCGAGAAACGTCCCGCAATCGATAACGGCCAATGTCCCGGCTGCCAGACCTTCTCCGTGAACCAGGTATTTCGGCTCGTCCATGAACATGACACTCTCGGCAAAACTCTGTCCCGGACGGATGAAACGCATGATCTTCTCATGGCCATCGGCAGATACCCGGTAAAGCTTGACCGCCCCGGACAGCAACAGGTAAAAAGAACCGGCCGCATCCCCCTGGTTGAACACCCGCTCGCCTTGTGCGAACGGGTGGACGCTGACATGGGCCATCACCCGCTCGCGCTGGGCCGAATTCAGTGCCGCAAATAGATAATGGTGGCGTAACTGCGTGAGAATTTCCTGATTATCCATTAAAAACCCTGCGGGCAACATCGCCTCCGGCGAACCAACAATGGCCCGCGCCTTGATCGGCGTCAATTGACGCCGATCAAGGCGCGACGACAGATAAAATCGCACACTACCTGGACAGACAATCGGGTTCGAATATGACCCCACTCATAATAACGGGTAAAACCCGTTACTTGCCGGTGTCATATCGGGACCGTGAGGAGATTGTGACATGACGCATGTAGTGACCGAAAATTGTATCAAGTGCAAATATACCGACTGCGTGGAAGTATGCCCCGTGGACTGTTTTCACGAAGGCCCGAATTTTCTGGCGATCGATCCCGGGGAATGTATCGATTGCACCTTGTGTGTTGAAGAATGTCCCGTCTCGGCCATCTTCGATGAAAACGATGTGCCCGCCGGGCAAGAGCATTTCCTTGCCATCAACGCCGAGCTGGCGCAAAAGTGGCCGGTGATCGACACTAAAAAACCAGCTCCGCTGGATGCCACCCAGTGGGATGGAGTCCCCGGCAAGCTGCCGCTCCTGGAGCGCCGATAGGCGGCAACGCCCCCCTCCGCCTTGATCCAGATCAAGGCGGAGGCCCGCAGATACGAGCTAATTTAAAGTAGATAGCGAGGCAGTTTATAAATATTGAGCTTTCATGAACCGCCTGCTAAACTTTTGGAGCATAAATCTGTTGCGCTGGGGAACAACCGATGACTACGGAACTTAAGGCAGGGTTAGCCACTCTCATTGCGGTAGTTGCCATTGTTTTAATTGCATTTTTTCTCTGGCACAGTTCACGGCGCAAATCTGCGACCCCGAAAGAGGATCACAAGCGCATCTATGAATTGCGAATCATTTACTTTTTTATCCTGACGGTCGGCCTGGCGGCAACCCTAGGCGCCACGCTGCAGCGACTCCCTTATCCCTCCTATCGGTCGAATCCAGCCGCAGCGATAATCGTCAAGGTCACCGGCAGTGACTGGTTGTGGACCTTCCAAATCCTCAAGGAACCACAAAAGGGCACTTATTCCAAGGCTAAAACCTACAATCGCCTGATCTTACCCTCCGACCAACTCGTGGAATTTCAAGTGACTTCCGCGGACGTCAACCACGGCTTCGGCCTTTACAACAAGGCGGGAGTACTCCTGGGGCAAACCCAGGCCATGCCCGGATTCGTCAACCGGCTTTACTTCCACTTCCCGAAACCGGGGACTTATTACGTTTTGTGCCTCGAGTATTGTGGGGTGGGGCACCAGCTTATGCATGCGGAGATCAACGTAAAATGAATATCATCGCCCGACAATCGCCCGCACCCGGTCATCTCGAAAATCAAACGAAAGCCGCCTGGAGCGTCACCGCAATCGCGATGTTCATCGTTTTTTCCATCTTCCTCGCCATGGGGATTTTGGGGGTCGTCATGCGCCTGAACCAGGGCCGATGGTTGGCCCTGGATCCAGCCCGTTTCTACAGCATCATGACGCTGCACGGCCTGTTGATGACGGGGGGACTGTTTATTGCCGCCCTGTATGGCGCCTGGTACGTACTGGTACGCAGAACCGGCATGCGGGCGCATGCCGGGATCATGGCGTTCATGCTACTCGCCAGCGTGCTCGGCGTCGCCGGGGTTGTGATCGGGACGACGATCGGGAAATATGCCCCCGGCTGGTACATGCTGTACCCGATCCCGTTCCTGCACCCCACCTGGCCGTCGTGGTCCGTCGGCATGGTGACCTCCGCATTACTGCTTATCGGGCTCGCCTGGACGGGAGTCCTATTTTCGATCTTCAGGTCTCTCGGCGAACAATATGGTTATAAGAACCTGTTGGGTTGGCAATATTTCACCTCTACGGAGCCACGGGTAAAAATCCGTCCGATCGTTCTTATCACCATGATCTGCCTGATCGACGGTACCGTGGCCATGCTCTCCGGGGCCACATTTCTGATTCAATACCTGATCCAGTGGCTGGATCCTGCCGTGCAGTACAACGTCTTGATGGAGAAAAACCTGATTTTTATCTTCGGCCACACCTTTACCAACCTGACGTTGTACTTCCTCGTGGGAATAATTTACGAGCTGATGCCCCGCTTCACCGGGCGGCCCTGGAAGACCAACCGCATTGTCGTGGTCGCATGGAATACCACCATGATCTTCATCCTTCTGGCCTACTTCCACCATCTATATATGGATTTTGTCCAGTCCGAATCCCTGCAATACCTGGGGGAAATCTTTTCCTACGCAAGCGCCATACCCGCTACCGTGGTGACCATCTTCGGCCTGATCGCGCAGATTTACCGCCTCGGGGCCAAACGCTGGAAGTTTGTCCCCGCCACCTTCTCCCTGGGCGCGCTCGGCTGGGTAATCGGCGGTTTCGCCGCGATCGTCGATGCCACTATCACCAACAATTTCGTGTTGCATAACACCTTATGGGTTCCGGCGCATTTCCATACCTATTATCTGGAGGGCCTGTTCCTGTGGATACTTGGTTTCACCTTTTACCTGGTAGGCAGCCGCGCCGAACGGCTCGCCAAAAGCGCCCTGGCCTTCATGGTTGTCGCGGGCTACGGCTTTCTGTCCATGTTCTACCTGGGGGGAGAATGGAGCGTCCCCCGTCGCTATTCCGACTATATTTCCACTCCCTTCCCCAGCCATATTCTTTCCTGGCACGGGGAGTTGACGGCCCAAATAGGGGCGGTTCTAGGCGCCTTGTTCCTGCTCGGTTTCCTGCTTTACCTGGTCAGCCTGGGGTTCGTTCAGCGGCAGCACGTCACGGAACTTTCCCTCCCCGAGGATGATGCCAAGGCATGCATGGTTCCTGGGGAGTAATCGGGGGATTCCCCGCCGCGATCACAACCCTCGCCGAGCCCGGGGTTTCACCGCCCCCGGGCGTGATCCGCGGGCACGAATTACGCCACCCCCGGCCTGGGTCGATCGGTCCCCGGGATGAGACACCGACTCACCTGGATCCCCTGGCTTGTGCTCGCGGGGCTCATTGCCGGATATGGCGGGTGGCGCCTGTCCGGCATTCGCCCCGCGACCAGGCGGATTCCGGCCTATGGCCGTGCGCCCGCTTTCACGCTAACGAATCAACTGGGGGAGAAAGTCGATTCTTCCGCCTTTGCGGGGAAAGTACAGATCGTCACCTTCCTATTCCCCTACTGTACCGACTATTGCCCCCTGATCGCGCAACAACTGGTCAAAATCGAGAAAGCGTTACGCCGGGCGGGCCTGGCCGATCGGGTGCAACTAGTCTCATTCAATGTCGATCCGCAAGACACGGGGCCGGCAACGCTGCGCGCCTTCATGAAAGAGTATGGCTGGAACCCCGAAAACCGGCAATGGCAATACTTAACCGGTCGCCCCGAGCTAATCCGCCGGATCGTAACCGGCGGCTATCACGTCGGGTATCAAAAGGTTTCTCTGGCCTCGGAGGCCAAAGAAAGAAATATCGAGAAACAGAAAGGAATCTACACCCCGGAACCGCATGCCGCCAATCCGTTGGCCAGGCGGGCCAATCCCGATTACGATGTGCAACACAATGATGAGATGGTCTTGGTAGACTCCCGGGGGCGTATCCGCGCGGTCATTATCAATAGCTACGCCATATCCCCCGCACGGATCCTGCCGGTCATTCGACAACTGTTGGAAAACCCTTCCAACCACGGTATTAGAACCAGGCAGAAAGAAGCCGTGGAACATCCCTGATCAAAACAAGCGGCGGCACGCATCACCGGGCCGCACCCCCATGTTCTCACTACTCATCATCTCTCGCGAATGTCTTAATATATAAATTAAATTTTTCCAGTGACGGGTTTTGCGCCAATCAAGAATAATGGCAGGATACTCGTGTCATGCACCAATCATCAAATACCGGGGGTTCTGATCCACTCGATACGATTCTCCAGGCCCTCATGTCTCTGCCCAAGGGGGCCGACCCGCACCCAATCCTGATCGAACGGCTGCGGGCCCTCGAAGGCATCGACGGGGTCTGGATAGGTCGCCCGGAGCCCGACGGCAGTGTCAAGCCGCTTGCCGACTCGGGCGGCGCGATGGCGGCCTACCTCGCCGAGGTCGAGATCCGCTGTGACGAGACCCTGCCCGGCGGCGGGCCCGGCGGCCGGGCCTGGAGAAGCGGACGGGTCGAGATCGTAACCGACACCGATACCGACCCGAGCTTTGCGTTCTGGCGCGATAGCGCAAGGCACTACGGCTGGCGCTCGGTGGCCGCCATCGCCCTCGGCGGACACACCGGCCTCATGGAGATCCTGTGCCTGTACGCCCGCACGCCGGGATTTTTTACCGCCACTCACTGGCAAGGCATAATCCGCCGCCTGGCGGGCGTTTTCGGCCTGGTGCTTGAACGCCTGGAGGCGGAGGCCTGCGAACATGCCCTGCG
The DNA here is from genome assembly GCA_027018875.1 of Gammaproteobacteria bacterium. Lineage (GTDB taxonomy): Bacteria > Pseudomonadota > Gammaproteobacteria > JAKDMP01 > JAKDMP01 > JALUYA01. Next base: position 27,828 of record JALUYA010000040.1, on the reverse strand, counting down.
CGCCTCGCATGATCGGCTGCATCTTCTCTACCGGGCACTCCTCGATGAAGGGGATGTGATTCTGCGCGCCGCAAACGAGCATGACCTACTGCACCGGGCTTGTCAACACCTCAAGCACAGCCAACTGTTCCTGGCCGTGTGGCTCATCGCCGATACCGGGCACGAGGCCCAAGCGGTGCGCGCCAGCGCCGGAGTCGACGGCGGACGGATCCAGACGCTCGAGCGTGCCCTGGACGAGGCATCCATCACCCGGCGGGCACTGCATGCCCACCGGCTGGTACAGGGCGATCCTCACGCGGCCGGGGTGCCGCCCGGTCTCGGCTGGCGAACCTGGGCCGCGGCGCCGGTGCATCGCGGCGGGCATCACTGGGGCGCATTGGCGGTGGCCGGCGCCGAACGCCGGCTTTTCGACGAACCGATGTGCGCCGGCCTGGCCCGCATCGCCCGCCTCATCGGCCACGGCCTCGACGAACTCGACCAACGCCTGCGCCTCGCCAACCTCGCCGGGCACGATCCGCTGACCGGACTTCCCAACCGCCGCGGCCTGGAGGAACACCTTGAGCGGGCCATCTCCCGCAGCAACCGCCATGGGCACTTCCTCGCGCTCGGCTATCTCGACCTCGACGATTTCAAACCCGTCAACGATACCTATGGCCATGCGGCCGGGGATCAACTGCTGATCGCCCTCGCCCGGCGAATGCGTACGGTGCTGCGGCGCGAAGACTTTCTTGCCCGTCTCGGCGGCGACGAGTTCCTGGTCGTGTTCGAGGATCTGACCGGCCACGAACCGCTGGTCCCCCTGCTCGAGCGTCTCGAGCGATCGATCCGCGATCCGATTCCACTCGCCGGAAATATCGAAATCCGCATTGAAGCCAGTGCCGGCGTGGTTGTTTATCCCTCCCCTGACGGCGCAGAAGGTGATTCGACATCCACCGGGCTACTCCTGCGCCGCGCCGACCAAGCGCTTTACCGTGCCAAGGCGGCGAAGGCCACCCGGACACGCTGGTGGACCCTGGACGGGGAGGAAATTCCCGCCGGCGATCCTGCTCCCGGCGGCACCGGGAAGAACACGCCGCCTGCATTGGTCTCCGCCTACGGCCCCGAAGCCGCTCGAACCCTCGAATGCGCCGCTCCCGCCCTGGAAGCCATCCTCACGCGTTTCATTGAAATATTTCACCGTGATCTCGCCCGCCGCGAACAAACGTCCCGCCTGCTTGCGGCCCTTTCTCCCGGGGGGCTCACCCGGCTCAAGTCACAACAGGCCGGGCACTTCCGTCGCCTGGTCGCCCCCCACCTGGAAGAGTCCGAACAGCGGGCGATGGCCCGCCGCTTGGGGCAGATCCACAGCCTCATCGGCCTCGGCAGCGCCGACCTGGTCTGGTCCTACCAGATCTACACCGCCCGACTGGTGCAGGAGTTACAACCTCATAGCGCCGCCACTCACGCCCTCCCGGTACTGGTGAAGCGCCTCGGTATCGATTCCGAGGAACAATTGGCGGGCTACGCCGACCTTGTCCGGGAACGCGATGCGACACTGCGCAGGCTCGCCGACACCTGTCAGCGACGCGACGGCGGCCGCCTGGGATTGTTCGATACGCTATGTCACGAATTCAGTCAAACGACGCATGCAGCCCTGGCACATCCCGTACTCGCCTGGGTACACCACCGGGAAGCAGGGGGCCTGGGGCTCACGGCCTGCTGCCCGGAGGGATATCTCGCCGCGCTGCTGCAAGACACGGACCTGGACGCCCTCGCCGCCGCGGCCCGGCCACTGGGCGACGACAAGCCCGCCTTGACCCATTGCCTCGCCCTCGACACCGCCCCACTCGACGCCATGCTGCAGGCCCGGCTGACCGCGGCGGGGCTGCGTTCGTTTGCCGCGATCGATCTATCCGCAGTCCCCGGCGGTGGATCGCTATGGATCTTCTCTCCCTTCCCCGGGGGGTTCTCGGGAACACCGCAGCGCAGCTTCCTCTCCCGGGTTCGCAGCGAACTGATCGCGGCCCTGAGCCTCCTGCCCGATCCGGGCCCGGTAACCGCCCCCGAACGCCGGGGCTGGATCGAGTCACTCGCCGGCCCCGGACTGGTGATGCACTACCAGCCGGTACTCGATGTAACCACCGCCCAAGTGGTCAAGGCCGAGGCCCTCGCACGGCTCAAGGTCAACGGCGAATGGGTCAGCCCGTATCGCTTCCTTCCAGCCTTCGACGGGGATAATCTCTTCGACCTCTACGCCCGCGGGCTCGAACAGACACTCACGCACGCCCGCACCTGGGCCGAGGCGGGCCTCGGCATCGATATGACACTTAACCTGGCGCCATCGGCGCTGACCCAGGCCCGCTACTTCGAGATCACCGCCCGGCTACTCGAAGCCCATCCGCCGCCCGCGGGGCGGGTACTGTATCTCGAACTGCTCGAGAACGAGGAGATTATCGCCGAGGCTCTGCCGCACTGGAGCGAGGTCTTCGATCGTTGGCACCGGCTCGGCGTCCTTTTTGCCGAGGACGATGTCGGCGCCGGCTACAGCTCGCTTGCCCGCCTTCGCCACCTGCCCTTCGCCGCGGTCAAAATCGATCAAGGCCTGGTCCGCGGGGCCGGAAACGATCCCGAGCGGATCCTTGCACTAATCGACGGGATCACCCGGCTTGCCCGCCACCTTGATCTCACCGTGATCGCCGAGGGCGTCGAGACACCGGGTATTTTCGAGGCCATCCACCGCCTTGGAGTCGATCTCGCCCAAGGCTATACAATCTCCCGTCCACTGCTGCCGGCAGCGTTCCTCGCCCGCGCCCGGAAAGGCTGGAGTCCCCCTCCCGAGCGAACTGCCCCACCCCGCTACGCCTTCGGTGCCCTCGCGCTCTTCCTGGCCTGGGAATGGTCCTCGGATACCCTAATTCGCCTTGGAAAACACGGGGCCATGCGGACGTTTGAAGAGTACAAATCCGCCCTCGGCGGTTATTTTGACGGCCTTGCCGCGGCTCGATCTGGAGTTGACATAATTCGCCATACCCTACCGTGGGAGATATTCCGCCAAGGGCTTAAAAGCGACGCCTATCGCCAGGCACGCACTCTTCTGATCGCGGCACTAATCAAGCGCATTCGTCGAGAAGAAGCGCCGCTCACGCGCTGACGGCCCCGAAAATACCCGGCATCACCGGTTGCCAGCAGCAGCCGGGATCCCGACTGCTGCTGGCAACCGAGGCGCATGAATGCTAAGATTTCACTTCATCTATCCGGATATCACTAATAACAGGTTGAGATGAACATCCGCCGCCGATTTACCTGGCTGATTCTCGCCGCGGCGTTGCCCGCCGTAGGCACGGTGTTCTTCGCCGCCTGGCGCGAGCATAGCGTCCTGCGCGCAAATACCGAAAAAACGACCCTACTCATCGCCCGCGCGGAAAGCCGGGATTACACCGAAGATCTGCACCGTCTCAAAACCCTGGCGTCGCTCCTCGCCGCAATGCCGGCCATGTACGAGGCCCCCTCCGGGCACTGTCCCGCCGCTCTCGCCCGGGTAGTAAACCTCGACTCGCACATAACCGGAATCGCGGTGGTGGGAGCGAACGGACGCAAGCGCTGCGGTGTCGGCTCGCTCGCGCCCGGCACCGGGACCACCCCCACCGTCCCCGCCACGGAGCAAGCGGAACATCCCCCCTCCTGGTTGTTGCAATCCCCCCTGCCGGACGGCGGCCGGCTCCTGCTCGATACCCGCCCGGGGCTGCTGACCTGGCGCCTGGCGCGGGATCTCCTGCCCCGCGGCGCGAGCCTCATCCTGGTGAGCCGGGCAGGACAGATCCGCGCCCGCTGGCCGGGCACCCCCCGCAGGATCGGCGAGCCACTGCCGTCCTCGCTGGCAAAGATCTGGGCCCGGCGCCGCACCGCCACGCTTCACGCGCTCCCGGCCACGGGAGTGGACGGCATCCGCCGCCTTTACATCAGCACCCCCCTGCGCCTCGGCAACAAGTCGGTCGCCTACCTGCTCGTGGGAATTCCCGAGGCGTACCTGTTCGGCCCGGTCCACCGGATTATGCTTGAAACCCTGGGGCTGGGAGTAGCGATCCTGATAGCATTATTGACGATTTTTGCCTTAATGGGGAAAATCTGGATCGACCGCCCGATACGGGGATTGCTCGATACCATCGAGCGGTTCGGCGCCGGCGACGAAACGGCGAGAAGCCCCCTCGGCACCCGCCGCGACGAATTCGGCACCCTCGCCCGGGGATTCAACCGGTTGGCGGCGCGCATAAAGCAGAGCCGCCGAACCCTCGAGGATCAACTGGAGCAGATCCAGCGGCTGAGCCGCGCCTACCAAACGCTCAGCGGGATCAACCAGGTGCTCCTGCGTATGCACGACCGGAGCGAATTCCTCCAGGAGGCCTGTCATATCGCCGTCGAGCAAGGCGGCCTGCGCATGGCCTGGATCGGCGAGGTGGAACCCACCACCGGGCGGGTGCGGGTCGCGGCCCAGGCGGGTCCGGGCCGCAAAATTCTCGAGGGACTGACCGTCTCCGCCGACGACACCGTCCCCGAAGGCAGTGGCACCGTCGGCCCGGCATTGCGGCTGGGAGCCCCCCAGGTAGTACAGAACATCGAGTCCGACCCGCGGATGACACCCTGGCGCGAGGCGCTCCTCGCCCTGGACTGCCGTGCGGCATTGACCTTTCCCCTGGCCTATGGGGAACACATTTTCGGCAATCTGACCCTGTACGCGGCGACGGTAAACGCCTTTGACAAGGCCTCGTTCAATGTGTACCGCGAACTGGCCAAGGATATTGCCTTTGGGATGAACTTCCTGCAAATCGAGGGCCAGCGCGATTGGCTGATGAACCATGACGCCGCCACCGGGCTGGTGAACCACCACCGTTTTTCCCAATGGTTCGCCGCCACAGAGGCCGCTCTCGATACCGAAGAAAATCTTGCCGTGGGCGTGCTCCAAGTAGAGCAGATGGCCGAATTGCGCACCCGCCACAGTCGGGCAACCGTCGATGGCCTGCGGCGCCAGATTGGCGCCCGCCTCACCACCCGGCTGACAACCGATGACCTGCTCGCCGGCCGTGGCGAGGATGATTTTCTCATCGCCTGGCGCACCCGCCCGGAGCGGGAGGTAACCGACTGCGCCCTGAATCTGCTTTCGGTGTTTCCACTCGAATTATCGGTCGCGGGCGAACCCATCCGCCTGAGCGCACGGCTGGGCATCGAGCCGTTTACCGCCGGTGTCGACATCGAAACCCTGATCCACCGCGCCGCCCTCGCCGTGCGCTCCCTGGCACCGACGACCGAGCGCCGGCTGGCCTTTTACTCCGCCACGCTCGAGACCCGGGAAAAACATCGATTCGAACTTCTGCGAACCCTGGAGCGGGCCCATCTCGACGAGGAGTTCCGCCTGGTATATCAACCCCACGTCGATCTGGCGAGCGGGCGGGTACTCGGTGCCGAGGCCCTGTTGCGGTGGCGCAGCCCGACGCTCGGCGATGTACCCCCGGGGGAATTTATTCCGGCGGCCGAGCAGTCCGGGCAAATCCGGCGCATCAGCCAGTGGGTCATGGAAGCGGCGTTTGCCCAGCTGCATGCCTGGCAGACGGCGGGAGTCGAACCCGGCGTCATCTCGATCAATTTATCCGCCCGGGATTGCGCCGACACCGAATTCGTCACCTTGGTTCGTGAACGGTTGGCTTACTCCGGGTTGGACCCGAAGCGGGTCGGAATCGCCGTAGAACTCACCGAAACGGCTGCGGTAACCGATGTCGAAAATACGGCGGGCGTTTTACAGACGCTTAAAGCACTCGGTTTTTCGCTCTATCTCGATGACTTCGGTACCGGCTTCGCCACCATGAGCCACCTGATAGCCCTGCCGCTGGATGCCATCAAGATCGACCTCAGCTTTATCCGTGCGATGTTCGAGAACCCGGCGGCGCGCAGCGTGGTCGAGGCCTCGATTGCACTCGGGCACGGACTCGGACTCCAGGTGATCGCCGAAGGCGTGGAAACCACGGCCCAGTGCGAGGCGCTACGGGCGCTCGGCTGCGACACCGCCCAGGGGTATCTCATCAGTCGGCCGCTTGAAGTGCCGGCATTCGAAGCGTGGCTGCGCCAACGTGCCCGGAGAACACCCAATGCGGAGCCCCCGCCCGATCCGCCCACGCGGGGTTAGGAGCCGACTGTAGCGCGGGCCGGAGGCAACCACGATGGGGACATGACCGGCGGAAATTGGTGTCACCGTATCGCCGATAGGCAATGAGGGGTTTTCCGAATACTGAAAAGGAGGATTGACGATGGCCAGACTGGTCATATACGAGGAACAGGAACCGCTAAAGATCCAATGCGGCGAAGAGAGTAAATGGCTGTGCCGCTGCGGCCTGAGCAAGAAGCGGCCCTGGTGCGATGGCAGCCACCGCCGCACCCGCGACGAACAGCCCGGCAAGACCTATTTCTACACCGAGGACGGGCGCCGCGAGATCCCCCGACCGTAGCAACCGGACACCGCCCGACGGTTACCGCCGGGCGGCACCGGAGGAGTACGGCCCGCCGCGGAATCGATGTTAATTCAGGCTGCGGGGCCGCCTCGCATAGGGCAACTGCTCGGCCGGCCTACCGGCGAGCGTATGGGCGATCCAGCGGTTCACGACATCGGTAAGAACCGGCATCGGCAGGCTGCCTTCGCCGAGTACCACGTCATCGAAGTCGCGCAGGGAGTATTTCGTGCCCAGCTCCCGCTTCGCTTCATCGCGAAGCTTGAGGATATGCAGCTCCCCGATCAGGTAGGAAAGCGCCTGGCCCGGCCAGGCAATATAGCGGTTCACTTCGTTGGTGATGTTCTGGTCGGAAAGCGCCGTATTTTCTTCCATATAGCGAATCGCGCGTTCGCGGCTCCAGCCGCCGGAATGAATGCCGGTATCGACGACGAGCCGCACGGCACGCCACATCTGGTAGTTCAGATAGCCGAACCGCGAGTAAGGATTGTCATAAAGCCCGAGTTCATTGCACAAGGTCTCGGCATACAGGGCCCAGCCCTCGCCGTAGACGTTGTAATAGGCAAAACGCCGGAACGGCGGCAAATGGCGTAGTGCCATCGCCAGTGGGATTTGAAGCTGATGCCCGGGACGACCCTCGTGGCACATGAGGACCTGGATGTCATACTTGGGCCGGGTCCGGGGTCGATAAAGGTTGACGCCCACATAGCCGGCAACACTGCCGTCACCGGCGGGCGGCACCGAGTACGCGGGGTACGTGTTGGGGGCCAGTGCCGCGGGAATCGGGCGCACGCCATAGGGTACGCGCGGTAACATCCAGGTCCCGACAATCTTCACCAGGTACGGATCCACCTTCTTGGCCGCCGCGCGATAGGCCTCGAGCAGGGTGGCAGGCCGCGCATAATAAAACTTCGGGTCGGTACGCAGGTACCGCAGGAACTCCCGGTAACTCCCCTTAAAGCCGATGTGATGAAATAATTGCTCCATCTTGGCCCGAATCCGTGCGACTTCGCGCAAGCCCAGTCCGTGGATCTGCGCGGGAGTCATGGTGGTTGTCGTGAAGTGTTGCACCAGGTAGCGGTAGTACGCCCGGCCCCCCGGCAATGCCGCCACGCCGACGGAAGTTCTGGCGCGGGGAATATAGACCTTGTTGATGAACCTGGCGAAGCGCTTGTAGGCGGGATTGACCTCCTGCACGATGGCGGCCTTTGCCTGCGCCCGAAGCCAGCTCTGCCGGGCCGCCGAGATCGTCTCCGGCATCCTCCTGAAGGGAGCGTAAAAGGGGCTTTTCTCCGGATCAGGCGAGATCTCCCCCGCGATCTCCGCCGGAACCCGTTGCATGATGCTCCGCGGTTGACTCACGCCGCGGCGCAACCCGCGTTGCAACCGCCGGGTGAACGCGTCGAGGTAGTGCCCGATAGTCCGCAAGCGCTTGATCCAGTTGTGGTAATCTGCGGGAGTCTCGAAGCGCAGTTGCTTCGCGGTAGTACCGAGAAGCTGCGGCCCCCATAACTGGTTTATCAGCAACAGGGCGCCATCTTTCTGAGTGTAGCCGGCAATCTCGTCGCGGAGCCGGTACTCGAACAGACGGTAATCGAGTTGTTCCGCGGGCGTCAGATCCGCCGGCTCGATGCGCTTCAAGGCGGCGAGATTTTCCCCTGCTTCGCGCGCTTCCCGCCGTTGCCGGGCAAGACTCGGATCCGGCCACAGGCCATCGTAACGGTGATAGCCCTCGAGCGACGCCTCGAGCGGGTTATTCGCCAGGTGTTGACGCCAGGCACGGGCGATCAGCGCCTGCAGTTGCTGCCCGGCTCCAGGGGCCGCAGCGGTGGCGAAAAACGGAGACACACCAATAAAAATCAGAATAAGAGTCAATACAGCACGCATGGCACCCTGCCCGATTAAAAATGACGGGAATGCCTCTATAGTAACTCCCAGAGTTCTCGCGCTTGCGTGGGGCACGGTAAAAATCCGGGAAAGAGCGGCGGGCCGGATATGCCCGCCGCCTGCCACCCCGGATCGCCCTCACTCCATCCGGGGCGGGTGCCCGCCCTCCCGGCGCTGCCACAGCAGGTACAACAGTGGGATGATAATCAGGGTCAACACGGTCGAGGCGAACGTCCCGGAAATCAGGGCGATGGCCAGCCCACCGAATACCGGATCGCTCACCATGACCGCGGAGCCGAAAATAATCGCCAGGGCGGTCAAAAGAATTGGGCGGAACCGCACGGCACCGGCCTCGATGACCGATTCGCGCAGGCTGTAGCCACGCTTGCGGTAATCGAGAATAAAGTCAATCAGCAATAGAGAATTACGCACCACGATACCCGCCAGAGCAATAAACCCGATCATCGAAGTCGCATTAAAGGGCATGTGGAAAATCCAGTGCCCCGGAAAGATCCCGACCAGGGTCAACGGCATGGCGCCCATGACGATTAACGGCAAAATAAATGACTGGTAGTAAGCCACCAGAAGCAGGTAGATGAAAATTACCGCAACGATAAAGGCCGCCCCCAAATCGCGGAATACATCCAGCGTGAGGCGCATGTCGCCGCCCCACAAGATCTGGTAACGGCTGATGCCGTTCGGCTGGCTATCGGTGAACCCCAGGTTACCCGTGGTTAGCTTGACCCCGCCCGCGAGGCGTTTCCCGTCCAGCCACTTATCCAGCGCCAGAGCGGCATACTCGGGAGAGAACCCCAGGGTATCGCCCATCACATACACCACCGGATGTCCATCCTGAGTCAGAATCGGTTTCTGCACCGTAGCCTGGCGAATCGTGACCAGTCCGCCCAGGGGCACCGCCTTGCCCATCGCGTTGCGGATGGTCAGATCCCGCATCTGCTGAATCCAGGCGCGATCCTCACGGCTCAGGCGCACGATAATATTTTCGGGTTCGACGCTCGGCGTAAATACCGAACCGATGGTCGTCCCCGCAACATACTCATGGACCAGTCCCGCCACTTGGGCCGGGGCAACCCCCGAGAGCATGGCCTTTTCCTGGTTGACACGAATCAGATACTCGGGCCGGGTTGTGGTAATGCTGGTATGCACATCCGTCATCTGGTAGACCTTGCGGAAATCGGTCTCCACGGAGCGCCCGATCCGACGCAGGGTCTGGTAATTCGGGCCATAGATGCGCGCCACCACCTGCGCCCGGGTCGGCGGACCGGGTGGCGTGAGAAACAGCATGATGTGCGTGGAGAGAAAGCGTTTACGCACCGGTGCCAGGGTGCGCCAGAGCGAATCGGCAATGACCGCGGTATGCGGGCGCTCTTCCTTGGGAACCAGGTTAACCACGATCTGCGCGACATTTGCGCCCCGCAGCATCTGGTCGCCACGTACCATGCCGGCAAACGACAGCGGACCGGTGCGTCCCAGGTAGGTTACGTAATCCCGGACATAACGGTTGCGCCCGATCACCTCACCCACGGCCTGGGCGACCCGTTGGGTATTATCGAGCGCGGTTCCGGCCGGCGTTTTAATCTGCAAGGTAAAGGTATTCACGTTACCCTCGGGCAACAACTTCAGGCTCACCCCCAGCAAGCTTTCCGCTCCGTTCACCCCCTGCGGGCGAATGAATTGCCACAGCGGCATCAACATCGAGCCGAGCAACAGCAGCGCCACCACGGCAAACAGAATGTTGCGCTTACTCCGGCTGTCCAGCAACGGCACGAAGACCGCCTTGTACCAGCGCTGGAGCCGATCCGCCTGCTCCGGCTCCTCCTCATCGAGGGCGTGGCGACGCAAGGCATCTTCCTGGGCCGCCTTGCGATGCAACCAGCGCACGGCGACATAGGGCACCACGATATAGGCAAGCAGCAACGAGGCCACCATGGCGATGGGCACATTGATCGGGATCGGACGCATGAACGGCCCCATCATCCCGGTGACGAACAGCATCGGTAAAAACGCCAAAATCACCGCCAGGGTGGCTATATTCGTCGGATTGCCGATCTCGTTGGTGGCCCGCACCACCAGCCCCGAGAAATGCCCCGGTAGACGCGATCGCAGGTGAATGTGGCGATGGATATTTTCGATCACCACGATGCCGGCATCGACCAACAGACCCAGCGACAAGATGAGTGCAAACAGGGTGATCCGGTTGATCGTCTGGCCTATGGCCATGCCGATGCCCAGCACGACGAACAGGGTTAGCGGCACCAACGCGGTCACGATCAGGGCCTCGCGCCACCCGAGGAAGAAAAACAGGATAATCAGCACCACCCCGATCGCAACCAGCAGGTGTTCGAGCAAGGCGTTGACCGCCTCATTGGCCCGGCGGCCGTAGTCACGGGTGATGTGTACCGTAACCCCGGCCGGCAGCGCTTCGCGCTCGAGCAGCGCCAGCTTGCTCTTCACCGCCCGGGCCACCGTCACCGCGTTGGTCCCGGCGCGCTTGCCGAGAGTAATCGTTATGGCGGCCCGGGCCGCGTTCGCGACATGGCCATCCGCGGCCGCACCATAAGCAAACCAAGAGGTCTCATCGAGATTTCGCGGTCCCTTGACGATCCGGGCCACGCTTTTGAGAAAGACCGGCCGCCCGTTATGGGCGCCGATTACGATATCACCCAGATTGCGGATCGAACCGAAGGTTGCGTTGACCCGCAGCGGAATCACTTTCCCGCCGGTTACCAACCGTCCCCCCGGCAATACCACGTTCGAGCCGCGCAGCACATCGAGCAAGCGGTTCAGCGCGATCCCGGCACTCGCCAGCCGCTGGGGATTCACCTCGATCCGCACCGCCTCGGGTTGCCAGCCGATAACCTGGCTCAGGCCCACATTCGGCACCGTATGCAACTGGGCCAGAAACCGCTCGGCGACCCGCCGCAGCCGGGTAGGCGGTACGGTTTTGGAACTGAGGGTAATCGCCATGATCGGCACATCATTGATGCCGATACTCTTGACCAGCGGCATGCGCGTGCCGGGCGGCAAGCGATCGAGATTTCGCTGCAGCTCGTTATAGAGATACACCAGGCTCGAGGTTTCGTTGGCCCCCACCTTGAACTGTACCGTCACCACGCCGACATCGTTGGTCGCATAGCCATAGGTATGCTTGACCCCCTTGATCGAGGCCATCAGCTGCTCGAGTGGGCGCACCACCTGGTTCAGGATCTGCTCCGGCGAATTGCCCGGGCGGGCGACGATAATCTGCGCCGCCGGAACCACGATTTCCGGGTTATACAACCGAGGTGTGGCCGCCACCGCAAGCAGACCGAAGAGGGTAATCGCAAGCATGATCAACGGCGTGATCTTGGTGTGCAGGAACAGCTTCGCCAGCCGCCCCGCCGAATTAAGCTCCCCGGGCATACCCGTATCCTTTTCCGACCGTCGAGGCGACTGCTCCGAGTGGTTCATCGGCCGGCCTCCACCTGGATCCGGTCCCCGTTGGCCAGTGGCCGGGTACTATGAACCACCACCCGATCCCCCGCGGCAAGCCCCGCAAGCACGATAACCCCCGCGGGAACCGCCGGGCCGGTTCTTACCATGCGGAATTGGGCCCGACTCTTACCGGTGACGACAAATACGCCGCGTAACCCGGCCCGTAGCACCACCGCCGCCGCGGGCACCACGATCGCCTCCGTCCGCCCCACCGGCACCCGGACGGTGACATAGGAACCCACGTCGAAGGGCGCCCCGGGCATCAATCCGGCCTTGGCAAGATGCGTATGCGTCACCGGATCGGCCGCCGCGACCAAGCGCTCGAGCACCGCCTCGATCGGCGCGGCGGACTCTCCCTGTACCTCGACCGTCTCACCCAGGCGCATCCGGGCAAACGTTGCTCCGGTTACCGTAAACCGAACCTGGCGATGCGCCGGGTTTTCAAGCATCAGGATCGGCCGTCCCGGCGCCGCAATATCGCCCACATTCGCCAACTTGACCGCAACGATCCCATCGACCGGCGCCCGCACCTGGGCATAACTCAATTGTGATCGGGCCGCGCTAAGCCCCGCCCGGGCCGCGGCGACACCGGCCCGGGCCGCCCGGTGAGCGGCGCGGATCCGGTCGAATTCCTGGGGGGATACCGCACCGGTCTTTACCAATGGAGCGAAACGCCGATAGGTTGATTCCGCCGCGGACCAATTAGCCTGCGCCCGCGCCAGACCGGCGCCCGCCTGGCGGATCCTGGCCCGTACCGAGGTCGAATCAACGCGGAACAAGAGCTGGCCGGCATGAACCTTCTCGCCCACATGCACCGCCATTGTGCGGATATAGCCCATCAGGCGCGAAGCAACCGCCACCCGATTGGCCGATACGACGGTTCCGGGCATCGTGGCATAGGCTTGGACCGGCACGGGGCGCACCGTCCGAACCTGAACCCCGACGGCCTTGCCGCCGGCTTGCCCCACCGGGCGAGCGCCGCCGCAGCCTGCCAAGCTCAACGCCACGAGCCCTATTGCCGACCCGTAAACCATCCCTTTTACATGGAATTTCATCTCATTGCTCTCCCTTCGAAGAAATACCGGCCCAGTGTTGAACCTGAGCCAAATTCAATCGCCCAATCGACAGCCAAATCGCCGCCCGGGCCACCGCCAGCCGATAGTGGGCCTGAACCAGGTCCGCCCGTACCTTGTCCAGGCGCGCCTGCCCGGCGAGCAGTGTCGCGAGCGTGGTAATCCCCCGGCCATAGCGTGCGGCGAGGATTCGCTCGGCCTCTCCCGCCTGGCGCACCGCCAGGGTGCGCACCGTGATCTGTTGCTGCGCCAGGAAGGCATTGCGGTAGGCGTTATCGAGCCGGTGGATCAATCTTTCCCGAAACGCCCGCTGCTCGGCCCGGGCCTGATCCTCAACCGCCAGGGCGCGGCCCACGGCACCGCGGCGGGCCCCCAGATCGAACAGCTGCCAAGACAGGTTGGCCACTGCCGTATAGGAGCGCGCACCGAGCCCCGGAGTTTCCCGGTTCCAGTTCGCCATCAACGCCAGATTGATCCGCGGCCAATAGGCCGCTCCGGCCTGGGAGACCCCGGCCGCGCGCATCGCCCGCCGGGCCTGGATTGCCCGGAATGCCGGATTGGCCGCCAGGGCCTCGCGGTGGAGTTCCGTCAAGGATATCCGGGGCATCGGCGGCAGAAATTCCGCTCCGACATCCAGGCGAGCGTCGGCCGGTTCCCCCATGACGATATGAAAAACTTCCAGTGCCCTGGCCGCGGCGTTGCGGGCCGCGGCGACCCGCAAGCGAGCATCCCCCAGGTGGACCTGCGCGGTCAACAGGTTACTCTTTACGACGATACCGCGGGCATACATTTGCCGACTTATCCCGGCGTAGGCCGCGGCGGCCTTCTCACCCTGGATCGCAACCCGCACAAACGCCCGCGCGGCGCGCACCCCCTCGTAGGCCTGCAATAAACGGAAGATCAGTTGCTGTCTCGCGGCCCGATCCCCGGCCCGAGCGGCCGCCAGGCCGTCCCGGGCCGCGGCGGCCATGGCCGTGAGCCGACCGCCCTCCCAAAGCGGAATCTGCAAGGTGAGCCGGGTATTGAAATTATCGTAAACCCCCGGATAATTCAACGCCCGCGGCTCAATCGCCGGGTTGTTCGGGTTGAACTCGGCAAATCCAAAATCATTAAAGCTCGCCCGCCGCTGCTGCAGCTTGGAGCCGAATACGTTCAAGGCGTTATTGGTGCGCATGCCGGTCACGCCGGCAACCAGTCGCGGCAGGCGATACCCGCGGATCTGCGTGATGGCCGATTGCGCCTCGCGTACCCGCGCCGCCGCCCGGGCCGCGGCGGGACTCCCCTTCAGGGCCCGGATAACGCCGGCGACAAAACTCAGCCGCTGTACCCGGCCCGTCCTCGCCGCGGCAGCCGGGAAAACCGGCGCCGGAACAGGCGTCACGGCCCAGGCCGCCGGGATACCGGCAACCGCCAATACCAGGTAGCCGCCGCCCAGCGCGACCCCCATTCGTCGTATTCTCATTTGCATACCTCTACCAATCCTCTGCGGTTCTCACTCACGCACACAATAGGCATCATGCAGTTGTTCGATCAGCTTCAACGCGGGACCGGGCACCAGCCGGTAATACACCGACTGGGCCTCCCGGCGGGTCTGCACCAACCGTTCATGGCGGAGTACGGCAAGATGTTGGGACAACGCGGATTGACTCAACGGTAAGTGCATCTGCAACTCGCTCACCGTACATTCAGTACCCACCAAATTGCACAACACCATCAGCCGGTGCGGGCTTGCCATCGCCTTCAACAGCGCGCTCGCCTCATCCAGGCGAGTCTCCATGAGGCGCAGCTCCCGCTCTCCGAAACGGCTCATGTTTCCCATTGCTTCAACCGTCTTGCGCCTGCTTTGCCGTATTCACACTACAGGTGAAGGCCGAGCCGGATTTCACCCCCAGCCTGAACATCAGCTTGGCCAGCGGGCAAAAGCCGGTCATCGAGGCCTGAAACATATTCAAACCGACGAACCCGGCCAGAATCAGCCACCATTCACTCACCCATACGCCGAGCACCACGCTCGCCAGCACCATGATCCCGGCGAAGAAAAGTACCCATCGATCCGTATTCACTGCCATACCTCCTGCACCTAAAGGCGCTGATAGATAAAAATTGTCTGCCTCGCAGTGCTCATTCGAGCACCGCACAATGTATATTCTAATATTAGAATAATATAATTTACAAGGCCCAGCAAACCCCGAGGTCATCCCGGGTCGGTACTTCCGAAGCGCACCCGATGCACCCGAAACAACCGTTTTAACCGTAAGGCGGCAATACGCCCCAGGTGCCGCTCGACCAACTCGATATAGACGGCGGCAAACTCGGGTCCGTGGGGCGCAATCCGTCCATGGCGATGCAGGCTTGCCACATGAGCCAACTCGTGCAGAACAATCGGGCGGGTACGCGACCAGCGCGGCAAGGAAAACAGCACGGCCCGGGTTTCCTGATCATAGGCGGCATAGGCATGGCGGGTACCCCGCCCATCCTTGAGCCGCACCGAAGAGAAATGCCCATACACGGCCCGGAATCGGGAATCGGCGAGCACCCCATCGAGAAACGCCCGTACCGCCGGCAAGGTTTCCAGCCGTAGAACCCGGTACTCGGCCTCGAAGGCCACCCGCTCGGCGGCATACAGGCGCGCGCGCTGGCTATCGCGGGGAGGTTTCACCGTCATCCTACAGGAATCGAAAATTTCCGCCCTCCTCCACAAGTGTCATCTGCCGAACCATGGCTATAATAAATTGATGAAAGTCTGCATGGATCGTTGAATGGAGGCAAGCTCATGACCCTGGGTATCGCCTTGTTGATACTCGGCGGTATCCTGATGCTGGCAGAGATTCATACCCTGACCCTCTACCTGCTGGCCGTTTCGATTGCGTGTTTCGCCGCCGGTGCCGTCTCCGTGGCCGGAGTGGGCCTCGCCCCAACGCTCGCAGTACTGGCGGCGGTGACCTTGCTCGGCCTGCCGCTGGCGTACGGGTTGCGTAAAAAACTGAAAAATTCCGCGGCGGATAAAACCACTCGGGATGATGTCGGTAATTTCGTCTCGGTAGTCGGTCTCGAGCGGGGTTCGATCCGCGTTGCCTACCGCGGCACCACCTGGGATGCCCGCCTGGCCCCGAGTGTCACCGCCGACCCGCGCCCCGGGGACACCCTCGTCATCGCCGACAGACAAGGGAACACCCTCATTCTGGAGCCACCTCCACCGACCCCGGCCCCATCCACAGCCTGAACGCACTTACCCAGGAGAATCGCCCATGCCCGTCAGCGTCATTATCGCCATTATCGTCGTGGTCATTGCCATCGCCATCATCAGCCGGGGCCTGCGGGTCGTGCCCCAGCAGCACGCCTGGGTGGTGGAGCGCCTCGGGCGGTTTCAAAAACAACTCGGACCGGGGCTGAACCTTATTATTCCCCTGATCGACAACGTCGCCTATAAGTTCGATCTGCGCGAGACGCCGATGGACGTCAACAAGCAGGTCTGCATTACCCGGGACAACACCCAGATCTCGATAGACGGCGTGCTCTACTTGCAGATTACCGACGCCAGGGCGGCCGCCTACGGTACCTCCAACCCCTTCGCCTCGATCGAGCAATTGGCGCAGACCATCATGCGTTCGGACGTCGGCAAGCGGCAACTGGACGAGGTATTGTCCTCGCGCACCGCGCTGAACGCCTCGATCGTCTCGGAACTCGACGCCGCGGCGACGAACTGGGGGGTGAAGGTTCTACGCTACGAGATCCGCGATATCACCCCACCCGAGGATGTGATCCGGGCCATGGAGTTACAGATCACCGCCGAGCGCCAGAAGCGCGCCACGATCGCCAAATCCGAGGGAGAAAAACAACAGGCCATCAATGTGTCCGAGGGCGAGCGCCAGCAGCAGATCAATCGCGCCGAGGGCGAGCGTCAATCCCAGGTGCTGCGCGCCGAGGGGCAAGCCAAGGCCATACTCACGGTTGCCGAGGCCACCGCCAAGGCCTTGTCGACCATCGGCGCAACCATCAATCAGGACGAGGGGGCACAGAAAGCCATGCAGATGCAGGTTGCCGAAGCCTTCATCGAGAAATGGGGGGGCATTGCCAAGGAGGCGAACGTGATGATCGTCCCAGCCGATATGGGCGACCTGTCCAAGGTCGTGGGAACGGCCTTTCGGATCGTCGATGGCATACGCACCGGCTCCTGACATTTCCCGCAGTGGGTCACGCCACCGGGGATAAAGGGGCATCATCCTTTACGGAGCATCTTTTCAGGACTTTTCGGCACCGCGCCGATAACGCGTCCGCGGCGGCGATTCGACGGAATAAATCCCTGCATGGTCCGCTACCGGGACGGGCCTCCGAGCGGCTGTTTTCCCCGCGAGGAAACCTGGCATAGGATATTTAAGTCCGGACAGTGGGAGAGGAATTCGGTACGGGCAATAACGTGACCCGAGAGCGCGGATCACACCGGCGCGGCAAAGGGTGAATGAGCCCGGGCATCATCCGGGCTCATCCGGGCCACCCGGCGCATGGATGCTCGATTACGAAAAACTCAAAAGTCGCTGACAAGCAAAAGGAAAAGTGGTAGGGTGAGTTGAAGCCTAGCCTGGAATCCAGTACGAGGAGCCGGAAGATCGAATGGAAAAATAGCATGGATGGCATCAGAGAGACATTGCCCCCCGAAGCGGGTGAATTTGCCTGCCAATTCGGAAAGCGGGCAAAGGGGGATGATTTTCCGGCTATAAGCTATAAGTACCGGGTGGATATGATCCCGGATGCTCAATCCGGCGATGCAAGGGGAAAGATCCATTGCATAAAAGGTTTTCGGGATGAATAGAAAAACACCCAACCATCCCGCCGAGGCATGCTCTCCTATGCAATACTTGCGTCTTACCCGGCTTTACAAGGCACTCAGCGAGATCAACCAGGCCATCATGCGGATGCACGACGAGGCCGAGTTGTTCCCCCTCGTTTGCCGTGTCGCGGTGGATCTCGGTGGTGCACGCATGGCCTGGATCGGCATGCGTGAGCCCAAAACCGAGTGCCTTGTCGCGGTGCAGGCCTATGGCATCGGGACGGAATATGCCGAGCACATCGTAACCTCCACGAACGCATCGTCCCCGCAGGGGCACGGGCCATCGGCCACAGCCTTCCGGGAGGGCCGCTCGGTTGTCATCAATCACTTCACACAAGACCCAAGAACCGCTCCCTGGCACGAGCAGGGCCGGCGGTTTGGCTGGGGTAGCAGCGGGGCTTTCCCGATCCAGCGCGGCTCGCAACCTTATGCACAATTGTCCTTGTACCACAGTGACGAGGGATTTTTCGACACCGAGATCGTCGCCCTGTTTGAAGAAATGACGCGGGATATCAGCTTCGCGCTCGATAACTTCGACCGGGAACAGCAACGCCGGAAGGCGCTTGAGACGCTGCAAGCCAGTCAACGCCACTTTCGCGCCTATTTCGATCGTTCCATGGTGGGCATGGCGGCATTGCGCCCGGACCGCACCTGGCTGGAAGTCAACGAATCGTTTTGCAGGATGCTCGGCTATACCCAGGAGGAGATGTATGCCTGCTCCTGGGTGGATCTGCATCATCCCGATGACCTCGCCGAAAGCGAAGTTGCGTTCAATCGCCTGGTGAACGGGAAAGACGAAGAATACAGCCTGGAAAAACGGCTGATCCGCAAGGACGGTAGCCTGGTTTACGTTCGCATCGCACCACGCGCGGTACGCAACGAGGACGGCAGCCTGGCCTACGCGGTTTCGATGATCGAGGATATCACCGAGCGCAAGCGCCAGGAACAGGCCCTGCAGGCCGAGCGCGAAATGACCCGGCGCCTGTTGGAAACCTTGCCGGTAGGGGTGGTGGCCTGTGATGGGGAAGGGCGGCTTTTCCTGTTCAACGAAACCGCCAAGCGCTGGCATATCGTCAATTTTCAGAATCTGCCGCCACAGCAATGGGCCAGGTACTACAATCTGTACGAGGCGGACGGTACCACGCCGCTGGCCACCGAGCGCATCCCGCTGTATCGGGCGCTGCACGGCGAAACGGTCCGCGACGAAGAAATAACGATTATCCCCAAGGGGCACCCGCCTCGTTCCATCTTGTGCAACGCCACGCAGTTGCGCACCGGCGATGGGCGCCTGCTAGGTGCCGTCGTGGCACAGCTCGACATCACCGAACGCAAGCAGGCCGAGGCGCATATCCAGCAGCTTGCCTTTTACGATTCCCTTACCGGGTTGCCCAATCGGCACACCCTGGAACAATATCTGCCCAAAGCCGCCGCTCGTGCTCAGCGTTATCACAAACGCTACGCCGTTGGTTTCATTGATCTGGATAACTTCAAGCCGATCAATGACCGTTGGGGGCATCAGGCCGGGGATAAGCTACTCAAGCAGCTGGCCGGGCGTTTACGCGAAATCTTGCGTGAAACGGACTTTGTCGCCCGTCTGGGCGGCGACGAGTTCGTAGTGGTCTTCGAAAATCTTGACCCCCAAAACCATCTGGCCGAATTACGTACCCTGCTTGAGCGTTTGCATCGGGTGGTGGAGACGCCCTTCGATTTGGGTGATGAACACCAGACTTTGATTGATATGACTATGGGGCTGGCCATCGCTGACAAGGGAGATACCATTGATGCCCTGCTGCGCCAGACCGATGCCGCCATGTATCAGGCCAAGCAGCACAAGGCCGAACGCACTTGCTGGTGGTGGCTGACCGGAACCACCGCGATCCAGGAAGCCCCGCAGGCCGAGATCGACCCCTTCGGCCCCATCGCCCAGGCGCTGTTGACCAACCATGAGTACTTCATCAATCGCTTGATCGAGAGCTTTATGGATGCCTTCTACGGGCATTTCCAGTCCGTTCCCAAAGCCGCGAAAATCCTCTCCAGCCTAGACGAGAACGACCTTGCACGCTGGCGGCGTGACCAGGCTGAACACCTGCGCTTTATCACTTCGCCGCAGACCACGCGTGAAGCCCTGTGCGAGCGCTCGCGCCAGCGTGGCCGGGTCCTGGCACTGATGGGTGTAGACAGTGCTCTGATGGTGAGTAATTTTGAATTCTACCAGCAACAACTGGTGGAAGCCCTGGATCGCTCCACCTTGCACTCCCAGGATCGCTACCGGCTGCTTAGGGTCATCGTCGCCCGCCACGATATTAACCTGCAAGGCCAAATCCGTTCTATAACGATGGTGCATGATGCCTACTACAGTGTCCTGACGGAGCCCTTACCCGAGGAGGCCATGCATAACTGGCACGATCTACTCCAGTCCGAGCTGGATCGCCTGGGGAATCTACCCGGAGTCCTGGCCGTTTTGTTGATGCGCCCCGATGCGCTGGGGCGCTTTATCATCGAGGCCATGGCGGGCGTCAGCGGCAAGATCGCGGCGAAAGTCGTCAGCCGCCCCGATTATCAAATCCTGACCGATCCGCAGCATCCACGTGGCCAGGGAATAGTCGCACGCGCCTGGCGGGATCTGACCATCCATGACGTGGCCGACTACTTGGTGGGAGAAGGCCTCGGCCCCTGGCGCAAGGTTGCCCAAAAACATGGCGCACGTTCCGCCCTGGCCATTCCTATCCGCGACAAGCAGGGCCATGCCGCGGTCGTACTGGAGCTTTTCGGCATCTACCCCTATCAGTTCAGTGGCAACGATTTCCGGCGCTGGGGGGAAAGCCTGCAACACCGGTACGAAGTTCTGTGGGGGCAACGGGAAAGCAGCACGCTGGTGATTCCCGCCGACCAGGCTGCGATGTGGCGAGAGCGTCTTTTCACTGGCGGTCTGCGCCTGTACCTGCAACCCATCGTCGATCTGGAAAGTGGCCGGGTGATCAAGGCCGAGGGGCTGGCCCGTTTGCTATGCGAGGATGGCACGCTGATCCTTCCCGGGCAATTTTTGCCGCTGCTGGGAGCCAATGAACTCTACCAGCTATTCTGGCTAACGCTTGCCCAGGCCATCGATTATCTCGGCGATTGGAGAAAGCGGGGGTTGGACTGGTCCATCAGTATCAACCTGGCACCCTCGAGCCTGCTGGAGCCGAATTTAGCCGCGCATATCGAAGAACGGTTAAAAGCAAACAACTGCCCGGCCGAGCTACTGACCCTGGAGGTGTTGGAGTCGGAAAACATTACCCAGCCACAACAAGAGGCCGCCCTCCGTGCGCTCAAGACCACCGGCGTCGGGCTGGCGCTGGATGACCTGGGATCCGGTTACGCCAGCCTGTTGCGTGTCGTTCGCGATCCACTGGATGTATTAAAGATTGATCAAAATCTGATACGCGAATTGCCTAAAGAACCGCTGTCCACCCTGGTGCTGCTATGGACGCTGATTAACCTGGCACGGAATATCGGACGTGGGCTGGTTACCGAAGGACTGGAGACTCCGGCACTAATCGAAGCAGCGCAGCAACTTGGGGTGCCGCTGGGGCAGGGTTACGACATTGCCCGACCGATGCCGGCAGACGAACTTCCGGGCTGGGCCGAGACGTTCACGCTACCGGTTCTTCCCGGGCGGATCACTACCTTCGCCGGTGCCCTGAGCCGACATTGGGCGTGGCAGCATACCCATGCCACGTCCCTCACCGGGTATGCCGATTGCCCGCTCACCGCCTTTTTTGCAAGCCGCGGCTTAGGGGATTCCGAAGTCGCCCAGTGGCATCGTTGCATCCACACCGGCGGCGAGAAAGGGGAAATTTGTTCCGATCTCCTGCTCGACTGGTTGGCGGTCAAGGTAAGGGAAGAAGGCGTGGGCATAAAGTGATCGTTCGGGCACGGGAGGCGTTGTCCCTTATGGAGCACCCGCGCCGGGAGTGATAATCCGGGGCAATGCACTCCCGGCATCGTTTTGCCCCGGATCAGCCGCGGCGTTTTTATAGAAGGCATACACCAATGGCTGCGAACCCGGGCCGCAAAGATGACCCCATCCGGGCCGGCGCCCGGACCGGCCGGCCGGGACGAGGCCGGATCCGGCGCGGTGACCTTCGTCCCGTACCAACGCCCGGGATCGGCCGACCCGGTGGCCACGATATAGACCCCCGCCGGCGCCGCCGGAAGGATGGCACGAACGGCATCGCCGAATACGACCCGGCACGCCCCCGGATAACGCCGGCGAAAAAATGCGCCCACCCTGTCCGGCACCAACAACCCGGTGCGCGGCTCCGCATAGTCGATGCAAACATAGGCGCTCGCCCGGCAGGCTGCGTGACTCCCCGGGGCCATTGCGGGTAGGATGGGACTTCATTCTGCTACGGAATGGCAATATGGATCCGAAAAACGGTATCACCGCTTTGAGCCGCTCGGCGCCGGTAGTGGTGTTCCGCTCGCCGAGCACCGATCTTGGCGGACTGAATCATCTTTTGGACCGCCTTGGCATACGCTGGCGCGCCGTCATGCTCGACCCAATCGATGCGCCCATGCGGGAACGGTTTACAGAACTGTGCCATCACACCGGCGCCACGACCCTGCCCCAGGTATTTGCCGACGGCCACTTTATCGGCGGAATCGAAACCAGCCTTGAACACTTCACCCCGGAAACGGCAATCCCGCCGGGCGGCACCCCCAGGCTTTCGGTCACGGCAACCGCGGCAACCTATGCGGGCCTGCTACCCTTCGTAGGCCTTGCGGCCTGGATGTGGCTGCGCACCGCCGAACCAGCCGCACGGGTTCTGGCGATCTACGCCGCCCTCATCATCGGCTTCGCCGCCGCCGTGCATTGGGGTCGCGGTATCGCGGGCCAGACCGGCTCCCGGATCTACCTGTGGGCACTGCTTCCGGTGCTGATTGCCTGGATCCTCGCCTCGCTTCCCGTCATGATCGGCCTGCCCCTGCTGGCGCTGGGGCTGGCGGGTGAATGGTATGCGGAAAGACGCTGGTTTGCCACTGGGTTACCCGGCTGGTACCGGGCACTTCGGGCACAGCTTTCAATCATTGCCGCGGTCGCGGTGATTGCGGGCTGGATTTCCCTGCTAATTCACGGTTGATCTTTGGTATTGCGCCACCCATATTCACCTTGATTCACCAAGACAGGAAATCTCTCCATGAACGAGCAACTATCCCGGCCGGAACTCGCTTCCCGGCGTGCCGCGCTTCAGGATCGCCTGGCGGTGATGATCAAAGAAATTCGCAGTAACCTTGAAACTGGGAAAAACCAGGAGTACACCGAGGTCTCCGAGCAGGTACGCGACCTGGGTGACGCGGCCACGGCGGATGTACTGATCGATGCGCGCATATTCGATATTCAGCGCGACGTTGAGGAATTGAAGGATATTCGCAAGGCGCTCAGGCGAATGGAGGAAGGCTCCTATGGGTGGTGCATCGACTGCGGCGAACCGATCGCCCTCGCCCGGCTTCGGGCGCAACCCGCCGCAGCCCGCTGCCTCCCCTGCCAATCTCGCCATGAACGCGAATACGGTGCCCCGGACAGCCCACGCCGAATCTAGCCCCAAGAGCCACACCCCCGCCAGGGAACCACCTTAACAGGCTGTTGAAATGTGCCGAGCTGATCGACTTGATTTCATCGAATGGGTTATTTTGAGAGCGGGTTGATCGAAAATAGATCGAATTTTGCGTATTTCGGCCCGATCCGATCCGGGAAAGAGGGTTTCCCCCGGCCTTGGCCGGCCATCGGAGGCACCTCCCCTGTAGATTTCGCATTCGGGTCAAGTTCCAGCCCACCAAGGTGAGCAGAAATACGTCGTTCACGCGGGCCTTGCCACGGACTTTGACCTGTGAGAGCTATCTGTCCGATGGTCTTCGCCCAGCCAAAGCCTTCCTCGATGCGTTTGCGTACTTTCAAGCGACTGTCGTAGCCGGCGTGCCGAGTGGTTCGTCCATCCAGGGCCGAGCCGCCGGGGCGCTGGGTGTTGCGGGCGATGTGGGGGGTGATGCGCCGGTCTCGACACGCCCCGACAAAGCCTTTCGTGTCGTAGCCCTTGTTCGTGCCCACCGTCTTGCGTCGTCTTCCGGGCAGGCACGCGAGCAGCTTGTGCGCCTCGGGATCGGTGGTAGAGGCGTGGGTTTCGTTGCCGCGCTTCTCGCCGTGAAAGTCGCGCTCCGCGTCGCATCCCTGCCCTGGTGGGGCGCCACCCTGATCGTGCTTGGGACGAAAGCTCTTCTGCGAGAGGCCCAGACCTGAATCAGTGTCCCGCCGACACTGAAGTGCTCGTCGCTGACCAGACCCCCGCTTGCGCGCCAGCGCCACCCCCTCGGTGAACAGCGCCGGGATCACCTCGTGGTCGAGCAGCCGACCCCGGTTCTTGCTGAACGTGGAGTGATCCTACACCGCATCGTCCATGCCCAGCCCGATGAACCAGCGAAACAGCAGGTTGCAGTGCACCTGCGCCATTAGGCGCCGCTCGTGCTCATCCAGCCTTTCCTTCATCGGCGGCTGTGCCTTATTGCGTTTGTAGGTTTCCAACAGGCCGACCAAGCGCTCGGCAAGGTCACGGCATAGGTGCCTTTGCGTTTGCCCTTCAGCCGGCGGAAACGGTAACCCAGCAGGTTCATATCGCCGGGCCTTGGCCGCGTCCAGCCGGTCCAGCATCCGCTCAAGGCATGCACCATGACGCGCCGGAATACCGCGCCAATCATCACGGGTGAAGAACCGCTCAAGCCCGCGATGCCGGAAAGATCGGATCATGTATACCTACAGATTACAGTGCAACGCATAGGAAGGCTACGGACAACCTGTCAGGACTCACGCACGCTTGCCGTGCAGCGGTACTACCTTGCCGCCGGAACAGGTTAATGGTGCCCGGGGCCGGAATCGAACACCATTTATAAACAAACAGTTATCTATGCGTGGCGTAGGTTTGGCGTAGGCGTAAAACTGGCGTAATTGCTCAGCAATTTGAGTTCCGCCACAGGGCCGGCTCATGCAACCTGAGTATACAATCCTTAACTTCGCCTCACTAGATCACACGCGTTTTTTCCTGGCAACTCAGGACGATACAGAACTCAATCCAGCATAAGTCCTACACAAAAAAACCGCGCATCTTACCGGCGTGATCTGGAAAGATGCCGTCTCACGTTTTCGATCTTCCACAACAATACCGGATGCCGTACCAGCCGATCAGCCAGTGCCTCGTCATCGGGAAACAGCAATTCCGGCGACAGTTCACCGGCATGCACACGATCAACATATTCCCGCTCGGCCTCATCGAGCATGACCAGCGGTTCCAACACGGCCCACGCCTGTTCCTTTAACTCGCTTGTAACTGGCTGCTCGTTAGCCTGAAGCATGGGCAAGAGCTGCTCCTCGATACTTCTGTCGGTCACACGCTCAAAGCGATCTCGTCCGTATTGGTAGAGCGGAAGCACCAGTGCAACACCCAGCGCCACGTGAATCCGGCGCAATCGCCGACTTCCCCAGATATCCGCCCCGTATTCGGGCAGTCGAATGGTATCGAACAAATCTCGGGGCATCGCCCGATCCAGGGTGGCCCGCAGTTTTCCGGTAAACAGCTCTTCCAGCGGCACGACCCGAATCTCCGGGCGCGCGATTCCCGGTGGTTGCCAGAGTGGCCGGGTTGTGATTTCCCCGAGGGGTATGCGAAACAGAAAATTCAGATCCACCTCGATACGGTCAGGCGTACCGGCCGAGCTGGTGTAGGAAAGATAGATCTTCCGGCCGGCATGGGCATCGCGTGACTGCTGCACCCGGTATCCCTGCCCTTCTCCGATGATCGCAATGGCCCGTTCCACCTCCGGGCGCTCGGCTTGCATAACCGCCCGGTCTGCCTGTCCGATGTAATTGAAATCCAGATCAACCGAGAGCCGGGCCGGAGAACCAAACATCAGGTTCAACGCGGTACCACCCTTCAGGGCCAGCACACGCGACAGCAGCGGATGACGCCCGACGTCTGCCGCAAATTCGCCCAGGCGGATTACCTTCTCCAGCGTCTCCGGACGGAAGCCGGTCTCTGCCGCCAGCCTTTCAATGTGTTCAGCGCTGAGATTCATCCGGCTCCCTGCCCGTTACAAGTTCATCAGGGACGATCAGGTTCCAACGCCGTACCAGCACACCACCACGCTGATCCCTGGCAAGATAAAGCGGTGCCTTTGGAACCTGTTTGTCGATTACTGTGAGGTCATCATCACTGACATAAAAGGTTGCACGGTAGGTTTCGAGAAACCAGCCAACCGCAGCCCACAAACCTTTCTGCCCAAACGCGTCCAGAAGTTCAAACAACAACGGCAATTCCAGCACAGAGAACCCCGCCGCCGACTCGACAAACTCCGCGAGCCCACCCACCAGATCCGGGCGACGGAAACCGTCGATCAACGTACGTTCAGGTCCGGTCACACGCAGCTCGCGATCAAGCCGGTGGACGGAGCGTATACCCCGGTCAACCGCCTGATGACGCACCAGCGATTGCGGGTGGGACAAAAAGCGCAGTTCAAGACCATCCACATTGAACGGCTGTGATCGCCGGGCGCTGTACGCGGTGCATAGCCGCCATTCGGAATGCGCCGCACCCAGCAGCTCCAACGCCGAGTGATGGGAAAAGACCGCATCGGGCCGCAGCGCCGCCGCCACAAGAAAGCGATCCGGCTGAAATTTCGCGGCATCCACCCCGGGTGGTACCGAGGCATAGACCCCCCGCGCCAGCTTTTTCAGTTTGCCCCGGCCCGCCGCATATTTCAGACGCTCCAGCGTCGCCTTGCGCCCCCCGGATGGCGCCAGGGCCTGAACAGCCTCATCGAGGTTGAAAACGCGATGCGTTTGGAGAAATGTGCTGGTGTCCATGGGTCGGCCAATAACTTGTGACTATTTGCGGGCACAGGGGATATATTCCCCTTTAAACAACATATATGTCAAGTCTTTTGGAGGAAACCACCCTCCATCGTCTATCAGTGAGACCTGGGAACCAGTGTCCCGGTATCCGGATCAACTTTCCTTTTCTCACAGCTCGCTGCGTAGTTTGCCGAAATCCCTCTAAGCAGCATATTGGTGATCTCGATAATAGGGCGATCTTGTTCTTCATCGGAGCCGCTGGGCCTCCAAGTCGGGTGTTTAAGGGCAAACGTCATCAGGCGCTTCCCCCAATCAGCATTTTTTGATAGCCGAGCAAGTTCTGGCAAGGCGCTACGCGCCGACTTCATTAAATCTTCACCAGAATTGACGCCTTTGATTGCTTTTAACAACTTCGGTTTCGCCGACTCTTGAGCACCATATTCAGCAGCGATATCCCACAACACCATACCCAGTTCATCGAAGGTGAAATTGTACAGCTCGAAGTCAGGCTCCGATATGAAAAACAATCCACACATATCATCCTGGGCTGCCGCAGTTCTTACGGCACGCACAAAATCATCTCTGTCACCGTCCAGGATGACGATACTGAAGATTCGAGACTGCTTGTCATTCCGGAGTGACTCACGAAAAGCAACTCCCTTTCCCCGCTTCTCGACCACGTTGCCGCTCAAATTGACAAGTTCTATCCCGTTTGACTTGGCTATAGCGCTGGCAAACGCTCCATATTCCGTGTCCCCTTCAACGTAACAACGCACGCGCACGCCATAATCCAGCCCATATTGCCGAATAAGCTCATTCGCGACGTTTCTCGGCGCATCCAGGACTCGTTCTGAACCATAGAGCATCTTCCTGGCGCCCTTCATCCACTGGCCAAATCCCAGCTCATCTTCTTCCCGCAATTTTTTATCGAAAACATCCTCCAGCGTCCGGCGAATCATCTCCGCCATCGACAGGATCAACACCGAGCCACCTATCTCCCCTTTCAATTTCTGCCGTGCCCGCGAATTCATAAGCCGGAGGAGGACATGTATGACTTTATTATCACCTGAATCCGTGATTTAAACTACCATGAAAACGCATTATCAGCAGTAACTTATGGTGTTTTTTAGCTAAAATAGCGATTCCAAATAAGTCACCCATAGAGTGAGTTATGAGACACTTCATTATTGA